>CAZPJI010000015.1:0-48942 GCA_964586925.1 uncultured Gammaproteobacteria bacterium | reverse complement strand
CCGCCGATTTCCACCAGGCACACGTCGGCATCGCCGGCGCCCAGGCGGATCTTTTCCTTGATCTCGTCGGTAATGTGGGGAATGACCTGGACGGTGCCGCCCAGGTAATCGCCGCGGCGCTCCTTGCGGATGACCGATTCGTAGATCTGCCCCGCGGTGAAATTATTATTCTTGGTCGTGCGCGTATGCACGAAACGCTCGTAATGCCCCAGGTCGAGGTCGGTCTCGCTGCCGTCCTCGGTGACGAAGACCTCGCCGTGCTGGAACGGGCTCATGGTGCCCGGATCGACATTGATATAGGGGTCAAGCTTGACGAGAGAGGGCTTGATGCCACGCGCTTCCAGAAGCGCGCCCAACGATGCGGAAGCAATGCCCTTACCCAGCGAGGACACCACCCCGCCGGTCACAAATACGAAACGCGTCACGACGGTACCGGTGCCTGCTATGAACCGGGAATACATGCTACCAAATCGGCCGCCTGTCACCCTAACTTTTCCACCCCGAATACCCGCCGGAAGCTTGCCCGCCGCGTTTCCGCCACTCGCCCCGATTGCCGTTCCAGTCCAATCTGCGCAAGACTGGCGGTCAAAGCTCTTACAATACGCACGCGATGAGCACTCCCGACCCACTACTGCTGCCGCTCCTGCCCGCGCGGACCGACGACCGCGTGTGGCATTGGCCGCGCCTGCCGCAGGCCGCGCTGGCGCTGGCCCTGGCAGAGCTGGCTCGAGAGCAGAGCCAGCCTCTTCTGATATTGGTTGCCAACGCCCGCGAGGCGGACCGTCTGGAGGCCGCCCTGCGCTTTTTTACCGATGATGCGGTGCCGCTGGTCAGCGTTCCGGAACGGGAGATGCTGCCCTATGACATCGTGTCCCCGCCGCGGGCGCTGGTCTCGGAGCGGCTGCGTGCGCTGACGCGGCTCGGAAGCCTGAAACAGGGCCTGGTCATCGCCACGGCCGATCTCATGCTGGAACGGCTACCGCCGCGCGAGTGGCTGGAGGGCGCAAGCTTCGACTACGCCGTGGATCAGCAGCTCGATCTCGAGTCCTTCCAGCGCACCATCAGCGCCGCCGGCTACGTCGCCGTGACCGAAGTCCGTGCCCCGGGCGAATTCGCCGTGCGCGGCGGCCTCGTCGACATCTTTCCGGCAGGCGTGGAATTGCCTCTGCGCATAGACCTGTTCGACGACCGTATCGAGACCCTGCGGGAATTCGATCCGCAAACCCAGCTTTCGGGGGAGCGCCTTGATCGCTTTACCCTGCTGCCGGCCTACGAATTCCCATTCGACGAGGAAAGCGTCAAGCGCTTTCGCCAGGCCTGGCGGGCCCGTTTCGCCGGCGACCCGATGAGCACCGAGATTTACCGGGCCGTGTCCCAGAAGCGCCTGCCGCCGGGCATCGAAAACTGGCTGCCGCTGTTTCACGAAGACACGGCCCACCTGCTCGATTACGTCCCGGATGACAGCCTGTGCGTGGCCCTGACCGAATTCGGACCAGCACTGCTTGACGGATGGGAGCAGATCCGTTCGCGTCATGAAAACGCCCGCCATGATCTGGCACGACCGCTGCTCGACCCGGAAGAAACATTCGCGGCACTGGAGAGTGTCCAGGGGCGATTAAACGGGTTTGTCCGGCTCCTGCCGGATGGCGAACCGCTGCCCGCCATCGAGCCTCTGCCGGAACTGCGCAGCGCGCCGGGGACACAAAAACCGCTGCAAAAATTCGATGAGTTCCTGACCGGCACCCGGCACCTGCTCTTCGGCGCCGAAACTCCCGGCCGCCGGGAAAGTGTTCGTGAACGTCTCGCCGCAGCCACGGACTCGCCGCAGCTCACAGAAAGCTGGTCAGCCTTCCGGGCCGATGCCCCCCACCTGGCCCTGGCCGTGGCGGAATTCCAAGACGGTTTTTCGTTACCGGAAAAGGGGCTGGCCGTGGTGCCCGATGCCGCCGTGTTCGGAGCACGGGCCAGTATCCGCCGCCGGCGTCAGGCGGCGCGCGACCCGGCCACCATCATTCGCGACCTCACCGATCTGGCCGAAGGCGCACCGGTCGTCCATCAGGATCACGGCGTGGGTCGATTCCAGGGGCTGGTCACGCAGGAAGTCGATGGCCAGCCGGTGGAGTTCGTGCTGCTGGAATACGCCAACAACGATCGGCTTTACGTGCCCGTTGCCTCGCTCGAACGCTTGTCACGCTATATCGGCAGCGATGCCGAACACGCGCCGCTCACGCACCTGGGCACCGGCCAGTGGGACAAGGCCCGCAAGCGCGCCGCCGCCAAGGCTCGCGATGCCGCCGCGGAACTGCTGGAGCTTTATGCGCGGCGCGAGTCCCGCCCTGCCCTCACATTCAAATTCGACGAGGCAGAGTGGAAGCGCTTCACCGATGCCTTTCCGTTCGACGAGACGCCCGACCAGGAACGCGCCATCAACGAAGTCATCGCCGATCTCAAGAGCCCCAAGCCCATGGACCGGCTGGTCTGCGGCGACGTCGGCTTCGGCAAGACGGAAGTCGCGCTGCGCGCCGCCTTCATCGCGGTGCAATCCGGCTACCAGGTGGCCCTGCTCGCACCGACCACCCTGCTTGCCGACCAGCATTACCGAAACTTTCTCGACCGCTTTGCCGACTGGCCCGTGCGGATCGAACTGCTGTCGCGCTTCCGCGGCGCCAAGCAGCAGGCCGCTATCCGCGAGTCGATGGCCGAAGGCCGCGTCGACATCATCGTCGGGACGCACGCCCTGCTCGGCCGCGAGATCCGTTTCAAGTCGCTGGGCTTGGTGATCGTCGACGAGGAACAACGCTTCGGGGTCCGCAACAAGGAACGGCTGCGCTCCCTGCGTGCCGAGGTGGACATGTTGACGCTCACCGCCACCCCGATCCCGCGCACGCTATCGATGACGCTCGCCGGTATCCGTGACCTTTCCCTGATCGCCACCGCGCCGGAAGAGCGCCTGCCGATCCGAACCGTGGTCAGCCAGTGGCAGGATGCGCAGATCCTCGATGCCATCCTGCGCGAACTGCGCCGCGGCGGCCAGGTGTTCGTGGTGCACAACGAGGTGCGCTCGATCGAGGAGATCGCGACCCGCATCCGCTACCTGGTGCCGGAAGCCACGGTGCGTGTCGGGCACGGCCAGATGAGCGAGCGCGAGCTCGAAGCCCTGATGGTCGATTTCTATCATCGGCGCTACGATGTGCTGGTTTCGACCACGATCATCGAAAGCGGCATCGACATCGCCACCGCCAACACGATCATCATCAACAACGCACACCGCTTCGGCTTGGCGCAGTTGCACCAGTTGCGCGGCCGCGTGGGACGCTCCCATCACCAGGCTTATGCCTATCTCGTCACGCCGCCGGAGGAATACCTGGGCCGTGACGCGAAAGCGCGCCTGGAAGCCATTTCGAGCATGGAAGAGCTGGGGGCCGGTTTCTTCCTCGCCACGCAGGATCTCGAGATACGCGGCGCAGGCGCCCTGCTCGGCGAACAGCAGAGCGGACAGATGCAGGAGATCGGCCTCGAACTCTATAACCGCCTGCTAGGCCGGGCCGTCGCGACCCTGAAGAAAGGCGGCAACATTGACGCCACATCGGATTTGGACGCCGGCTGCGAAGTGGAACTGGGCGATTCAGCGCTTTTGCCCGCCGATTACGTGCCGGACGTACACATGCGCCTGGTGCTTTACAAACGCATCGCCAGCGCCGCGGACGAAGACGAACTCGACGACTTCGTAATGGAGTTGACCGACCGCTTCGGAGCGTTGCCCGAACCGGCGAAGCGCCTGATCGAAGCATCGCGTCTGAAGCAGCGCGCGCGACGCCTGGGCATCACGGCGGTAAGGGCCGACAGCGGCGGCCTGCGCGTCGACTTCGGCCCCGAGCCGGCCATCAACACCACCGCTCTTATCCAACTCGTGCAGAGCGACCCCAAGCACACGCGGCTACAGGGCGAGAAGCGTCTGAGCCTGCGCCGCGAACTCCCCGACTTCGCGGAACGCCACGAACTGGCCTCGTACGTACTTGCCACCCTGTCCCCGGATAGGCCGTAATAGCGCAAACTCGCAAGATAGGCATCCCACTGAATCTGGTGTCTGGCTGCCGGTATTTATGAACATGGTATTCAAACGACAAGGCTTGCATCTTTCCTGTAGCGCCAATATTCTTCAAATCAATGGCGAAAACAGGCACAAGGGCCTGCGATGAATCAAGGAGCCGGAATTCAAGTTGCCCCGGGAATGAAAACTGTTCCAAACCCGGATTCATCCTGGCAAACAGATTCGATCGGGCGCGCCGAACAACAAGCGATTTACAAACTCTGGGACAGCCTGAGCGATTTCGACGCTGCGGGGTCCGACCGGGCCCTGGATCTGTTCCTGAAGCAGATATGCCGCTGGATCGGTGCGGAAAACGCATTCTGGATCGGCGCAATCCGCATACAGCACGGGGCGAAAGCCAAACGCGACCCAATGTCGGGCTGGAGAGCCGGTGCGATCCACATGCTGGATCCGGCTTACATCGACAAGAAACGACAAAAGCGCTCCATGCGCACAATCAATAGCGAAGATAACGATCCGGGGGAGACCAGCCGGGCAATAGCTCGCCAATCCGGGCGTTTTCGCGTTGTAACGCTCAGCTCGGGACAACTGGTGAACCTTGATTCATTCAAAAAGACGGATCACTACGATTGGCACTACAAAAAGATGGGAATCAGCGACCGCATGTGGGCGGTCTTCCCGTTGAATCCCGAAGCCGAGGCCTACTACTGCTTCGACAAGTACGGCAAACGCAAGCATTTCACATCCCGCGATGTCACATTAGTCGCGCATGCCACACGCGGCATCAAATGGTTTCATCGTCAGTTACACCTGAGCCATGGCCTGGGAATCAGTGAAAAACCGTTGACACCGACCGAACGGCGCGTGTTGCAGGAATTATTAAGCGGAAAAACCGAGAAACAGATTGCCGCTCGACTTGGCGTCACACCAGGAAGCGCCCACCAATATGTCACCGCCATCTACCGCAAATTCGGCACACGGGGCCGGACCGAATTGATGGGCCTGTGGCTGTCCCGCAGCACCCGGTCAAAAAAATAGCTACTAAAAAGTAACTGTTTTAGCTGTTGTGGGTGGGCGATAATTTCAGCTTGAATCCCAGACAAGATGTTTGCGTGCACTCGGCCAGCCGCTTGACAGGTTGTGAACGAGTCCGCATCGATTAAAGCCCTGCTCGAACGCCGCTTCCAAGCGTGGATCCTGGCAGACCCTGGAGACCGGCGGCCCACCTACGGAGTCAATTTCCCATGAAATCAACAAACGTAATGCCCGTCTTGTACGCGGCCTCGGTACTGTCTCTCGTATTGCTCGGCGGCTGCAACGGCGCAACTTCGACTAACGCCACCGTGCCCACGGACATTCAAACCGTATTCAACAAGCCGGCCTACACGGGGGCAACCTGGGGGCTAAGGGTCGTCAATGCCAAAACCGGCAAAGTCCTCATCGACTACAACGCCGACAAGATGCTCTACATCGGGTCGGTGCGCAAGACCTTTACCGTCGGGGAACTGCTGAACGAGGTAGGCCCGAAGCATCACTACGACACGCCGGTCTACAGACAGGGCAGCGTGGACAGCTCCGGCGTGCTGCACGGGGATCTCATCATTCAGGCCTCGGGGGATCTCACCATGGGCGGGCGCACCAATCCCGACGGATCGGTGGCCTATACGGAATACGACCATAACGAAGCGGACTCGCTGGGTAATGCGATATTGACCAAGCCCGATCCGCTGGCGGGATACAAGGCGCTGGCCGCACAGGTGGCCGCTTCCGGGATCAAGGAGGTCACGGGCGACATCGCGATCGATAATCGCCTGTTCCAGCCCTTCAATTTCCGCGATGAATTCGACGTCGTGCCCATCTTCGTCAACGACGATATGGTCGATGCGACCATCAACCCGGCCACGGTGGGCCAGCCGGCCTCGGTGATGTGGCAGCCGCACTCGGCGGCGTTCACGGTGAACAACAACCTGACGACCGGCGCGGCAGGATCGACCGACACATTGCAACTGGTTCCCGAAATACCACAGTGCCTCGGTTCGCCCGGCTGCAGCGCGAGTATCAGCGGCAACCTCCCGGTCGATTACGTGCCTCCGTTGACCAACACCTTCCCTCTGGTCCAGGCATTCAGGATCGCCAACCCCGCCAATTACGCGCGCACTGTATTCATCGAGGCACTCGAGGCGGACGGCGTCAAAATCGACGCGCCCGCCGTCGCGGCCAATCCGACCCAGATCCTTCCCGCCAAGGATTCCTACACGTCCACCGACCAGGTGGCGAAGCTGACTGGGCTGGATTACGCCAAGGACGCGACACTCATTCTCAAGGTGAGCTATAACATCGGCGCCGATACCAGCCTGGTCCTGTATGGCTTGACCCAGGGCGTCGATTCGATGCCGGCCTCATTGCAGGCAGAGCAAACCAACCTGGCCCAGAACTACGGAATCCCGAGTGACGAGTACGCGTTCTACGATGGCAGCGGCGGTGGTGAAACCAAGGCCGAACTGCGGGCGGTAACGAAGCTGCTGATGGACATGCATGCCAGCCCCTACTTTTCGACCTACCAGAACGCCCTGCCGATCCTGGCGGTAAACGGCTCGATCGAGTTCGTCACCGATTTCGAATCAGACCCAACGCTGGCCGGTGCCGCCGGTCAGGTATACGCCAAGCCGGGCACCTGGATTAAAGCGACTGCAAACGGCGGGCTTGACGTGCAAGGCCAGGCACTGGGCGGATACATCCACACCAAGAGCGGAAAAACCCTCGCCTACGTCGTGGATATCAATAATGCGCAGACCTCTTCGCTGAACGGCCTGATCCAGATATTCCAGGACGAGGGCACGATATCCGCCATGCTCTGGCGCGATTACTGAACCGTTACCCATGACTCAACCCACCTGGCTATCCGGCAGGCAGGTAGAATGAACGCATGCAGAAGGAAATTGCCCATGCGTATCGGTAAGACGTTGTTGGTGGTGGCAGGACTGTCCGCAATTGCCGGCGTTTCGGTGGCCCTGGCCGCTACGGCGCCCACGAAACCCTCCCCGGCCGAGCAAGACTGGTATTCGGTGGAGATTCTGGTATTCCGCTATACGGGTCCCCAGGCCGCCCAGGGCGAACTCTGGCCCCGGTCCGTGCCGGCACCCTCACTCGCCAATGCAGTGGATCCGTCCACCGGAAAGGTGCAGAACTATCTGCCCATCACCCAGACTTCCGGCCTGATGAGCCAGGCGTGGCAACGCCTGGAAGATTCCTCGGGCTACGATCCGGTGCTCGAAATCGGCTGGATGCAGCCGGGCTACGATACACAGAACTCTCGCCCCATCAGTCTTACTCCAATTATGGCGACGGCCACCGGGGCCATGACGACGGCGCAAATGAGCAGCACATCTCCCAACGCCACAACGGCGCCCATGCCTGTATCCGCGCCGTCTGCTCAAAGCGCCTCCGGCCCGGTCGTTCAAGCGGAAGGGACAGCGACCCTTGCCGTGGTGGCCAACAAGCCCTATGTGCAATTGGACGTGCGCCTGTGCGAACCGCCGCCGCCAGGCCTCGAACTTCAAGCACCGACCGCTGCCACGGCTTCCAGTTCGGCCCTCGCAGCCATGACGTCTATGCCGCCGACTGCCACGCTGACGCAGGCGCAGGCGATGATGTCAGCTCCAGTGCCGGCATCAGCCGCGGTCCCCACCGCCCCACCGAAGCAATGCTTCGCGCTGCACCAGAGCCATCAGGTCACGCCCGGCCAACTGGAGTACTTCGATACGGCGGCCTTCGGCGTGCTCGCGCTGGTCAACCCGATCAAGACTCCGGCAGCAGCGGCAACAGTGCTTCCAGCAGAGCACACGCCTGACTGATACCGTTCTCGAGGTTTTCGCGGATCTCGGCATGGATGCTGCCTCCGTCGGGCACCCGTCCCGCAGCCCAGTTCGCGACGACGGCACAGCACGCGTAGGACAGTTCCAGTTCGCGGGCCAGCACCGCTTCGGGCATGCCGGTCATGCCCACCATGTCGCAGCCATCGCGCTCCATGCGATCAATCTCGGCTGCCGTTTCCAGGCGCGGCCCCTGGCAAGCCCCGTAAACGCCGTCTCGCGCCACGGTCATGCCTTTTTTATCCGCAGCCTTGAGCAATAGCTTACGCAGCACCGGGTCATAAGGCTCAGTGAAATCGACGTGAACCACCTTGTTCTCATCGAAGAAACTATTCTCGCGCATCGTGGTGTAATCGATAATCTGATGGGGCACGGCCAGCGATCCCGGCACCAGGTCCTCGCGGATCCCTCCGACCGATGCGACGGCGATGACACGCTCGACGCCGATACTCTTCAGCGCCCAGAGGTTGGCCCGGTAATTGACCTTATGTGGCGAAATCGTATGGCTGTAACCATGGCGGGCCAAGAACACCGCCTCGGTGCCGGCAAGCACACCGTGGGTCAACGGACCCGACGGTTCGCCATAAGGCGTGTACACCACTTCCCGCCGGGCGATTTCCAGCCCTTCGAGCTGGGTAAGTCCCGAGCCCCCGATAATGGCAACGTGCGGCATCAGCCTGTCTCCTCCTCAATCGTATAAATGCCCGCCAGATTGCGCCAGCGGCCGTTATCATCCAACCCGCAGCCGACCACGAATTCATCGGGCACCTGCAAAGCCACCGAATCGGGCAGCGTCACGGCGGATGCACGATCATGGCGCTTCAGCGCCAACACGGCCGTCAAAACCGACTCGGCACCGCCACGGCGGCAGGCCTCCGCGGCTTCGTGCAGTGTCACGCCTTCATCGAAAATGTCATCGATCAGCAGCACATGACGTCCCTGCACTGTCGGGGGTGGCGGCCGGATCCAGTGCAGTTTCTCGCCTTTGCGGCGACTGCCGTAGCGCGTGGCATGAAGGTAGTCGATCTCCAGCGGCTGGGCGAGCGCCAGCGTCAACCAGGCGGCGTAATACAACGCGCCTTGCATGAGCACGAGCACCAGCGGATTGCGGCCAGCCAGGCGCGGCGCAAGCTCTCTGGCCTGGACGCGAATGGCTTCCTGGACAGCCTCGGCGCTGAATAGTTGCCGTCCCGGGGGAGAGAACGGGCTTTCGGGCTGTCCCATGGACCTCATCCTTCCAGCTCGAAATCAGGGTCCGCGGCTTCGCGGGCGAGCACCTCCCGCGCCGCCTGCCAACGCGGGTCGTGGCGTAATGCCCGGCCCCCAAGGTGCTCGGTTGGTTCCAAGCGCGCGCGGCGCAGGCCGCTGGCCGGCTCGTCGGGCAAGTGTGCGCTGCCGCCGAGAACCGCCTCGACCGCGGACCGGTCATTGCAGATCGGGGCGAAATCGCAACCCGCGTCCAGGGCCTGGCCGACGCGCGCCAGCATGTCCCCGGCGCTTGCCGCACCCCGCATGCTGAGGTCGTCGGCGAATACCACGCCCTGAAATCCCAGGCCTTTTCTGAGAATGTCCTGTATCCAGGCCGGCGACAGACTGGCGGGTTCCGGCGCAACCGCCGGATAGACGACGTGGCTCATCATTACGGCGGCCACTCCGTTGTTGATCAACCACTCGAAGGGGCGCAAGTCGGCCATCTTCAGGTCGGCATACGAACGCCGATCCACGGGTTCCTCGACATGCGTGTCACCGGCAACGCCGCCATGGCCGGGGAAATGCTTGGCAACAGCACGCATGCCGGCCTCACGCATGCCGAACACATAGGCGAGCGTCAGGGCTTCTACCGCATCGGGGTCATGATGGAAAGCCCGATCACCGATCACCCGGCTCTTCCCGCCCAGATCTGCCACCGGTGCAAAGCTGAGGTCGACATCCAGCGCCAACAGCTCGGCCGCCATCAACCAGCCCGCCTTGCGGACCAGGGCACGGGCCGCCTTGGGATCGCTGTCCCAAAGGGCACCCATGCGGGCGGGGGGCGGCAAGCGTGTCACGCCCTCCCGCAGACGCTGTACGCGTCCACCTTCCTGGTCGATGGTGATCAGCAATCGGGGCTCGCGCAGGGCGTGAATCTCCTTGCACAGGGCCGCCACGGTATCCGCATCGGGGCAATTGCGGGCAAACAGGATCACCCCACCTACGGCGGGATGATTCAATATTTCGCGGTCTTCCGCGCTCAGTTCCGTACCGGCAATATCTACGATCAACGGGCCCAGCATTCTTCCCTCACTCATCGATCATGACTGGCGTACCGATCGGCACCTGGTCGAACAACTCGATCAGGTCCGCATTGCGCATTCGTATGCAGCCACACGAACCCGGCACCCCCACGGCGACCTCGTCCGGACAGCCATGAATGTATATGTAACGACGCATCGTATCCACCTCGCCGAGCCGGTTACGCCCCGGTTCGGTCCCGGACAACCAGAGAATACGCGTCAGGATCCAGTCGCGCTCCGGCGAGCGGGCATAAAGTTCCGGGGTACAGACCTCGCCGGTAGACCGTCGTCCCACGAAGACGGTGCCCGGCGCAGCCCCTGCGCCGATACGTGCGCGAACGATGTGCGCGCCCCGTGGCGTGCAGCCGCTGCCGTTGCGCTCGCCCGCTCCCCGTGCGGCGGTGGACACCGGGTACACGGCGCGACGGTGCCCGAGATCGAGCAACAATTGCTGGGTGGCCAGGTCGATTCGGATACGCGGACTCACGAGTTCACCTCGGCGGCAAACTCGCGCCAGGGATGCAACGACAGGGCCGCATTATAAAAACGCCTGTCATCGGTGACCTCGACACCGATCCAACCGGGCAAATCGAACGTCTCGTCGACGGCGTCGAGCTCGATTTCCGCCAGGACGAGTCCGGCATTGTCACCGGCAAATTCGTCCACCTCCCAGACATGCTTGCCCTGCGGAATGCGAAAGCGTGTTTTCTCGATCAGGCTTCCGCTGCATAGCGCCAGCATCTCCCGTGCCTCATCGACGGGCACGGGATATTCATACTCTCCGTGCGCCCGGCCGATGCGGTGTTCCTTGACGCCGATCCAGGCCTGCTCGTCACCGGCGGTGCGAACACGGATCACGGCTCGGTCGGTTAGTGCGAGATAGCCTTGCTGCAACGGCTGCGGCAGACCCACGATCTGCGCGCGCCACGCATCGTTCTTGACCAGGAATTTACGTTCGATCTCGGTCGGCATGGTTTTTATCTAGCGGCGGACGAACAGGGCCATGGCCTCGGCATGCGCCGTGTGCGGAAACATGTCGGCCACGCCGGTCGCCTGCAGCGTAAAGCCGGCGGTTTCCAAATCGGCGGCATCCCGTGCCAGCGTGGCCGGATGGCAAGATACATAAAGTATCTTCTCCGTTCCTACGCGGCGCAACTCCGGTATCACGGCACGCGCACCGCTGCGGGGGGGATCGAGCACGACGGCTTCATAGCGCCCCTGGAGCCAAGCGGCGCTGCCGGGCGCCTCTGATAAATCGGACACGTGATGGCCCACGTTGGCAATGCCGTTGGCACGCGCATTGGCCCGGGCCCGTTGCACGAGATCCGCTGCGCCCTCCACGCTCACCACCTCGCCCGCGCTGCGGGCCAATGCCAGGCTGAAATTGCCGATGCCGCTGTAGAGCTCGAGCACTCGCGATTCACTATCCAGGTCCAAGCGCTCTATTGCCGCGCTGACCAGGCCGCGGTTGACTACCGCATTGACCTGGACGAAATCGATCGGCAGGAAATGCAGTGTCACGTCGAACGCGGGCAAAGCATAGTTGAGCAGCGCCGGCCCATACAACAGGTGCAGACTGGCGGGGCCTCCAGTCTGAGTCCAGATGGCGCAATCATGTTCGCGGCCAAAATCGATCAAGCGGGCGACATCGTCTCTGGAAGGCTGCTGCAATAATCGAAAGACGAAGGCGGTACTGCTTTCGCCGGCGGCAAATTCAACCTGCGGGCATTGGGTATATGACTCCAGCGACCCGATCAACTCCGCCAGCAGTTGCGGCAGAGGCGGCCCTTGCCAATCCAGCACGGGACACTCGCGGGCATCGGTGACATAGCGCCCGCCGGCCTCGTGGAAACCGACCAACACCCTCCCCTTGGGCGCAACGTACTTGGCGCCCAAACGCGCCTTGCGGCGGTAGCCGTAATGGGGGCCGGTAATGCGCGGGAAAATCGTGTTCGGCGTAACCCCGCCGACACGTTCCAGCACTTCGACCAGGGCCTGCTCCTTCGCGGCAAGCTGCTCGCCCGGGTCGAGATGCTGCAATGTGCAGCCCCCGCAAATACCGAAGTGCGCACAGACCGGGGCGGTGCGGAACGGAGAGGCTTCCAGAATCTCACCGGCTACCGCCTCGTCGTAGCTGCGACGCTTGCGCACGCTTTCGAGTTCGACCCGTTCGCCCGTCAGTGCGCCACGCACGAAGACGACCTTGCCCTCGCGGCGGGCCACACCCCGGCCGTCCTGAGACAGACTTTCCACCTTGACCTGTTCAGCCTGCATCACGGCCTGACTCCGGGCTGCCTGCGAGCCTAAAGTTGCCATGCTTCGGCGAACTCGACAAAATGCGGGCGATCATTCCACCCGAGCATCTGGCCCCGTAGCGCTTCCAGTTTGCGGGCATAGGCTTCGGCCTCGATACGTCCCCGCAGCCGTTCGAAGCGCAACCAGATCAGGTAGGTATTCATCGCATCGATTTCGCAATAATCACGGATCGCCGCAATCTCTCCCTGCAACCAGGCCTCGGCAACATGAGCCCCGCCAACTCCCGACTTGCCGGGCAGTCCGATCAGGCGGGCGACCTCGTCGAGCGGCGCGTTGGAACGCGGCTGATAGTGAGCCAGTACATCCATCAGATCAACGTGGCGCCAATGGTAGCGGGAAACGTAATTGCTGAAACGGAAATCGCGCTCGCTATCGCCCATTTCCCAGTAGATCCCCGCCGAAAGTCCATGGCGCAACGCCCGATAGGCCAGGACGGGCAAATCGAAACCGCTGCCGTTCCAGGACACCAGCGTTGGCCGGTATTGATCCAGGCCTTCATAGAACCGGCCGATCAGCTCGGCCTCGTCGGAGTCCGGCGACCCCAGTGACCAGGACCGCACTCCGCCGTCGCTTTCGAGAACCACGGCGATGGAGACGATGCGCTGCAGGTGCGGCGGCATGAAATCGTGCCCAACGCGCTGACGGCGAAGTTGACGCATGGCGCGCATGACGTCCTCGTCCTCCAACCCATCCAGTCCATACAGGACGCGCCCGGCGTCCAGGTCCGGAACCGTTTCGATGTCGAAGGCAAGTACGGGCTCGGGCATGGCTTGGCGCCGCCAAAAATACCCGGAAAAGTGTAACATTCTGTTTCAACGGCTCGAATCATGAGGATGAGCCCATAAAGGGAAGGAGTCCCGAACCCGGTGGAACCTGATATGTGGTCCGACCTGATAGATGTGAACTTGCCCCAAACTGGAACCAGGCCGATTATCCGCAACTCCCTATTGCGTGGTATTTTGGGCCTGACCCTAGACCCTCGGGAGGCCCCGGATGCGTTCGGGCCTGCGTAAGCAGTTGCTATTGCTGGCTATTTTCCCAGCCTTGCTGGTTGCTATCGCCTTGGCGACTGGTATTGGCTGGCAAGGGATTTCCATGGTTCGCCACATGGCCCTCCAAAATGCGCGCCTGCAAGCCAACAACCTCGCCCTCAGTTTGAAGCATGGCGGTAGCGCCGGGATAAGGCTGCCTGCAGGGGCATTGGCCAGGGATGGACTGAACGAAGCGCGGCTCTTGGCCCCATCCGGTCATATCCTGATCTGGCAAAATCGCCTGACCGGAGCCCGTTCGGAGCGCGGACTTGCAAACCGCATATTGAGTTGGATCGGTCAATTTTTCATCCCCCCCCGCGACCTGCGTAGCACCGTAGCGGTACCAGGCATGCCAGGCATGCACCTGACCGTCAAACTGGAACAGATGCAGCCGCATATCGCTGCAGGCCGCGCCATTATGCTGGCAGCCGCTACCGCCCTTGCCGGGATGCTGCTCGCGATACTGGCAGGACTCCTGGTAGGCATGCGTCTGAGTACACGGCTGCGTGCCATTACCCGTCAACTTACCCGCCTGACTTACGGCGACTATAGTTACCGTCTCCGTATTCCCGGCCGTAGCGAAATTAGCCGAGTTGCGGAAAATCTCAACCAGCTGTCGGACAGACTCAGCCGTCGCACGGACGACAACGAAGGCACTGCGGACATGGTTCACCAAGGCACTAAAGGTGCCAAGGCCCTGCGCAATGAATTCGATTCCTATCTCCATGCGCTCGATCACGAATTGCGTTCGCCATTGAATGCCATCAACGGCTATGCTCAGTTACTGACGCGTGAACCTTTGACGCAATCCCAAAAGGAAAACCTGGCAGTAGTGCGCAGCGCCGTCAACACGATAACACTGCTGTTGGACGACATGCTGCAAGGAACCAATGACAAGAAACGGTCACGCAAACGCATCCAGCAAGCCTTTGATTTGGTGGCCATCATCGACGAGGTCATACACCTTGCGGCACCGGCAGCCTACGCCAAGGGCATCGATATCATCGCCGATACCGGCGGCTGGCGCAGCCTGCCGGTCACTGGCAATGAATTGCATGTGCGCCAGATCCTGACCAACCTGGTCGGCAACGGCGTGAAATATACGCCACAAGGGCATGTGTGCCTGCAGTTGGCTGTAGGGTCTACGCGTGGTGACAAACTGGAGCTGGTCATACATGTGTCCGATACGGGACCGGGCATACCCGCCAAGCATCGTGCCCGTGTTTTTCAACTCCGCGAACGATTGAAATCTACTTCGGGTTTACCCGGCAAGGGCCTGGGTCTGGCACTCAGCCGGCGACTAGCCGAGGAAATGGGTGGACGGATCAGCCTGGACGAAGCCAGCGGCGGTGGTTGTCGCTTCAGCCTGCACCTGTCGCTTACCCACGCCGAGTCTTTCGTTGCCACACCGGCTCCTTCGTCCACACCAATGATGTTGTGGGAATCCGATCCGATCATCCGTAATGCTTTGGCTCATCGCCTAAGCGCAGCCGGCGGAGAGCTGGAATTCGCCACCAGTCGCGATGCTTTGATCGAGTACCTAAGGACCCATCCGGATACGACCGGCGTACTCAGCCTCAAACCCCACGAAACTCCGCCGGACAAATTCCCGGCCCTGCCGCAACTGCGGATCCTGGCATGCACGCTAGAGCCGCCGCAGCGAGAAGGGCTGATAATCGCTCCGAAATGCATTGGCCAACAACGTCTGGAAGATCTTCTCGATCTGCATCCCAAGCGCAAGAGCAAGCCCGCCCAATCCTATCTCAGCCCGCGGCTCTGGCGCATCCTGTGCGAAGACATGCCGGTTGATCTCGACCGCCTCGCCAGTGCGCTGCGCAATGAAGATATGGAAGACGCAAGTGCGGCTGTCCATCGCATATGCGGCACCACCAGTTTCGTGCGCATGCACGAAAGCGAGCGTGCCGCACGAGAACTGGAAAAAACGCTCAAAGAGCCCGACACGACTCCAACGGTAGCCTGGAAGCAGCTCAAAGCTCTGAGTCACACCATCCTGAGCGAGCTACGGCGTATTGCACCGCCTGTCACCCGGCGCAGCTTGGCATCATGGCGAATCATGGTAATCGACGACAATCGCCTCAACGCAGAACTGCTGACCCGCCACCTGGAGTCGCACGGAGCCATCGTCGATCAATTTTTTAATGCAGCCGAGGCGCGTTCCGCACCAGGTCCATGGCACGCCATCCTTGTCGATGTACAACTCGAGGATGAAAACGGCATTCTGTTGGGACAGGAGCTACACCAAAAGTTTTCCCAAACCCTGCTAATTGCCCAAAGCGGAGACATGCAAGCCAGTACACGCATGCAAGCCAGCAAATCTGGTTTCCACGATTACCTGACCAAACCCATCGACCTGGATCTACTGCCACAGCGCTTGATCGCCTTGCGTGCTGCTTGCGACAGCGCTCCAGATAGGCGCACGCAAGTCCTCTGAGAAACGCACAAACACATATGTCTATGGAGACGGTCAACGATGTCCAAATCCGCCATATCGTTGCCACTCTTCAAAGAACCGGAAGTTCGGTAATGAGGGGGGCTGGCCTCCGATTCAGGCCTTGAGCATGATGCAAACGCCGAAGACGATCCCGGCATCGTCGGTCAGGCTGATATGCGTGCCCCCTGCTCCACGTTCCGCCACATAAGCGGCACCACGCTCGGAAAACTCGATCTCCGGCCGTCCCAGTGGATCAGGCACAAGAACCACGTCGTGCAAAGTCATGCGAGGACAAAAGCCGGTACCCAGTGCCTTGACCACGGCCTCCTTGGCACAAAAATGCAAGGCGAGGCTGCGGGCGGAATTCTTGCGCTGGCGAAAGCGTTCGATTTCCTGGGGCGTGAGAATATGCCCCACTGCACGCTCGCCCCACCGCTCCCAGAGCCGGCGCATCCGCGCCAGCTCCACTACGTCGGTACCCACGCCGTAGATCATCGGGTTTCGGACCCCAGGTCGATCAGGGCTTTCATTCGGGCTACGGCGCTGTCCATACCCGTGAAAACGGCTTCGGCCACGATGGCATGCCCGATATTCAGTTCGCGCAAGCCCGGCAGGTCAAGCACGCCGCGCACATTGTCGTAGTTGAGTCCATGACCGGCGTTGGTCACGAGGCCTAGCGAACCGGCCAAATCGGCCGCCTGTAGCAAACGCTCGCGCTCAGACCGCTGTTCCGTCTCACTGGCGGCATCCGCATAGCGGCCGGTATGCAATTCGACGACCGGGGCACCGCAGTCGGCGGCCATTCGCAACTGCTCCGGCTCAGGATCAATGAACAGGGAAACGCGGATGCCGGCAGCAGACAATCGCGCAACGGCATTGCGGTAGCGCTGAAGATCGGCACGCAAGTCCAACCCGCCTTCGGTCGTCAGTTCTTCACGACGCTCGGGAACAAGGCATACATCCTGCGGCCCTACTTCGCAGGCAATAGCCAGCATTTCTTCAGTGACCGCCGATTCCAGATTGAGTTTGGTGCTTAATGCACTACGCAAGGTACGCACGTCCGCATCCTGGATATGCCGCCGATCCTCGCGCAAGTGCACGGTAATTCCTTCCGCACCTGCCTTTTCAGCCAGCAATGCGGCGCGCACCGGATCCGGATATACCGTACCTCGCGCCTGACGCAACGTGGCCACATGATCCACATTCACGCCCAAAGTGATCCTAGGAACCTCTGATCTATTCATACGCGGATCGCGTTTGAGCCCCAAAGGCTTGGATGCAAGGCGCCCAGCGCAGTGCCGTAGCAGGGACTACGGTCAAGCCGGGCAACGCAGCAGCCGGGCCTTTGGGGCCAAACCCCTTGGGGCCGGGCCTTTGCACACGCCTGGACGGCGTCATTCGTCGTTCATTTACAATCAGCAAACTTCTCTCCTCATTCCTTGCCAGCCGCGCGCAAAGGCTCCGGCGCGACCGTGTATGAATAGATCAGAGGTTCCTCACGCGTCATGACACTCCCGTTCCCTTGATGGCGATCGCGCGCGCAACATCCAGACTACGCAGGGGACGTCCGTGCAGATGCGCTGCGACAATGGCTCGAAAAAGCCTTGCGGCTGCTTTCAGTACCTTTTCGTCCCTGTATTCCTCCCGGGCGATGGCAAACAGCACTTCCGTACTCTCACCCTGCCGGGCGGCAACCAGTCCGAGATCTTTATCGTATCGATACAGCTGGCCCGGCTCCAGGGCTCTCCCACTGGCATCCCGGGTCAGGGAAGGCAGATAGCCGAGCAGGCTCAGGACGCGGCCCTCGAAACGGCGCACGCTGCCTGCGGTATCACTCTCAATCCCTCGCAGGGTTTCTTCGTAGAGCGCGTAGATCTCGGGTGCCGCATCACCGCGCGGCAGCAACCGCAACAAAAGTTCGTTGATGTAGCATCCGGCAAGAAAAGCTTCCCCGGTCAGTCGGTATCCACCCCCGGCACTCTCGGCCTTATCCAGACTGGCCAGTTCTCCGCTTTGCCGGAAACTGAACAGCAGGGGCGCAAACAGTCCGATGATCGGCCCGGAACGGCGCCCGGGCGTTCTCGCTCCGCGAGCCACCAGACCGATGCGGCCATAATCCCGGGTGAACACCTCGGCAATGATGCTGGTTTCCCGATACGGATAGCGATGCAGCAACCAGCCCGGTGCCAGCGCCACGCGCGTGCGCTCACTCATGGAAGCAGCCCGATGTCACTCAACAATTGTTTGTTCTCGCTCCACCCGGCGCGAACCTTCACCCGCAGGTTGAGCATGATCCGGCAATCGAACTCTTTTTCGAGCACAGTCCGGGCCGCCGTTCCGATCGCCTTGATCATACGGCCACCCGCTCCGATCACGATGCCCTTCTGGCTGTCGCGAGCCACCCAGATCACGGCGTCGATATGCAGGCAATTCTTGATGATTTCCCACCGCTCGATCGTCACGTAGGTCGCGTAGGGCAGTTCAGCCCCCAGGCGTTCGATCAAGGCCTCGCGGATCGTCTCCGAAGTCCTCTCGGCTGCCCCTTGGTCGGTCACCTGGTCGGGGGGAAAGAATTGCGGGGACGGCGGCAACAGTGGCGTCAGCACAGTTACGATGTCATCGAGATTCTCTTTGCGCTTTGCGCTGACCGGAACTACGGCAACAAAATCATGCCGTGCGGTATGCTCGGCGATCAGAGGCAGCAGTTTCTTGCGTGGCGTTACCCGATCCACCTTGTTAATGACCAGCACTACGGGGCGTCCGGAGTCACGCACAATCCGCAAAGCACGCTCGTCGTCCTCCCGCCAGGCACCGGCTTCGACGACCAGCAAGACAATATCGGCATCCACTACGGCACGACGCGCGCCGGCATTGAGCGCCCGGTTCAGCGTGCGTCCGCCGCTATCGTGCAGCCCGGGGCTGTCGACCAGCACGACCTGTGCCTGCGGACGGTTCACCACACCCAGGATGCAGCGGCGTGTGGTCTGCGGACGACGCGAAACGATGGCAATCCGGTCACCGACCAGTGCATTGACCAACGTCGATTTGCCCACATTGGGCCGGCCGGCCACGGCAACAAAACCGGCGCGAAAACCATCAGTGTCGTCGCCCATTACTTCCTTTCTCCGGCAAAAGGCAATTGTTTCAGAACAGCCGCCGCTGCTGCCTGCTCTGCGGTACGACGGCTGGTCCCCTCCCCGGTCTCCATGATGGATAATTCGTTCACACTGCATTCGGCACGAAAGCTGCGTGCATGGTCGGGACCGGAACTGTCAACAATACGATATTCGGGCAGGGCCAGCCCCCGCCCCTGCAGGGCTTCCTGCAGGCGGGTTTTGGGATCCTTGAGCGATTCGGGATCGGGTAGTGCCTCGATATGTGGAGCAAACAGGCGCGCCACCAGCTCGAAAGTCGCGCCGTAACCGGCATCCAGGAATACGGCGCCTACCACTGCTTCAAAGACATCGGCCAAGGTGGAGCGGCGCTGGAAGCCGCCGCCGCGTTGCTCGCCCGCTCCCATGGTGAGCAACTCTCCCAGTTCCAATTCACGCGCCATCGAAGCGAGTGCTCGGCCATTCACCAGGGTGGCGCGCACACGCGTGAGATCGCCCTCGTTCAATTCGGGAAACCCCCGATACAGCATTTCTGCGACTGCCAGGCCGATCATGGCGTCACCCAGGAATTCGAGCCGTTCGTTGTGAAACCCACCGGCACTGCGGTGTCTCAGCGCCTGCTCTGCCCTGGCTGGATCCTTGAATTTGTATTCCAGTCGTCTTTCGAGCCGAAAAACTTCGTCAGTTCGCATATCTCAACCGCATCCGGGACGCCGGCCCTTATGCGAATCAATCGGATTCGCCACGCGTTACCGTGATCGAATGATGGCTATCAACGACAAAAGACAAATTGCCAATAAGAGGCTTTTTGATCGGGTGATCGATGGAGATGGTGAGCTGATCGCCGTTCTGAGTGAATTTGAATTCACTGCTGTCCACGTCGTCGATGCTGTTGATATTGAGCTGATCGACGAGTTCACGCTCAATGTCCGGAATCGACAACGTTCTGGCGTCGTTCTTGACGCCTTTCAAGGTCGTGCCTATTTCCCCGTCTTCAATATAGGCGGGAACCAGGCGTATGGCACTGTATGCCCAGCCGCCGACCAGAATCAGAAGTAGCACCCAGCCAATCAGGCTCATTCCACGCTGCCGTCCCTTGCCGCAAGGTGTCCTGTCTTTACGCTTCATGTTTATGCCTCCTCACTTGAGCAGCGTCCCGATGCGGTGCCACAACGGCGAGTGCGTCCAACCCTGGAAATTGAAGAACACCATCACGGCCTTGCCGACCAGGTTTTTTTCCGGAACAAAACCCCAGTAACGGCTATCCTCCGAATTATCCCGATTATCGCCCATGGCGAAATATTCATGCGGCGGCACCGTCCAGTTTCCACACTTGGTGGGCACCCCGGGTATTAGCAGGATCTTGTGCCTGATCACGCCTTTGCCGTTGTCGCGTGGCAGGGATTCGACCCACTCCTGAGCGCCGGCCTGTCGTTCCAGCACGCCTTCTCCAGGATAGATACCGACATACTTGCGCGGCACGAGCTTACCATTGATGTAGAGCTTATTATCGCAAGTGTACGTGATTTTGTCGCCCGGCAGCCCGATAATCCGCTTGATGTAGTCCACGCTCGGATTGGGCGGGTAGCGGAACACCACCACGTCACCCCGGTGGACGGAGCCCGTGGGAATGACTTCCGTATCACTGATCGGGAGCCGTAACCCATAAGCGAATTTCTCGGTAACCGCGAAATCCCCGACCAGCACCGAGGGCATCATCGAACCGGACGGGATATGAAAAGGCTCGACAATAAAGCTGCGAACAATCAACACCGCCAGCACAAACGGAAAAAAACCACGGCCCGTTTCCGCTATCCATTGCCAGGTGCCCGGCAGCGGACCGGTCATGCCTTTTTTACGGCGTAGGCGTCGTATGATGACATCAACCAGCCAGACCAAACCGGTTGCGGCGGTCAACAAGACAATAATCAGGGCAAATATGTCGCTCATTAAACTTCCTTACTGTTGACCGCCCTGATTCTGCAGAACAGCCAGAAAAGCCGACTGAGGCAATTCCACCTTGCCGACTCGCTTCATGCGTTTCTTGCCTTCCTTCTGCTTTTCCAGCAATTTACGCTTACGAGTGATATCGCCACCATAGCACTTCGCCGTGACATTTTTACGCAGAGCCTTGACCGTGGAACGGGCGATGATCTGGCTCCCTATGGCGGCCTGTATCGCCACTTCGAACATCTGGCGCGGGATCAGTTCCCGCAAACGGTCCACGAGTTCTCGCCCACGGGGGGCGGCCAGGCTCTTGTGAACGATCAGCGACAGGGCATCTACACGCTCGCCGTTGATCAATACATCCAGGCGCACGAGGTCGGACTCGGTAAATTCCGCGGGGCCGTAATCGAAAGACGCATAACCGCGGCTCGAGGACTTGAGGCGGTCGAAGAAATCCAGCACGACTTCGGCGAGCGGCAATGCATAAGTCAGGCTGACCTGGCCGGTGTGATAAAGCAGGCTTTTCTGGATTCCGCGTTTCTGCTCGCACAGGCCGATGACCGCGCCCACATAGTCGTGCGGGCAAAGAATGCTGGCCGTGATCACGGGTTCCTCGATCAACGCGATTTCACCGCGCGGCGGCAGTGCGGAGGGGTTTTCCACCTCCTTCACCTCGCCGGTAGTCGTAGTGACGCGGTAGACCACCGAAGGCGCCGTGGTGATCAGATCGAGGCCGTATTCGCTCTCCAGCCGCTCCTGGACGATCTCCATGTGCAAACGGCCAAGAAAACCGCAGCGGAAGCCGAACCCGAGCGCGTTGGAGGTTTCCGGCTCATAGGACAAAGCCGAGTCGTTCAGGCGCAGCTTGGCGAGGGCTTCACGCAGGTTTTCGAAATCGGACGCGTCGGTCGGGAACAGCCCCGCAAACACCCGCGGCTTGATCATCTCGAAACCCGGCAGGGGTTTGTCGGTGGAGCGCGAGGCGAGCGTGATGGTGTCGCCGACAGGAGCCCCGTCGATATCCTTGATGCCGGCGATAACGTAACCGACCTCGCCGCATTCCAGGCGTGGTGTATCGGTCATGCGCGGGGTAAAGCAGCCCAGCCGCGTAACCTGCCACAGGTTGCCGGTCGACATGACCTTGATGCGCTCGCCGCTTGCCAGCGATCCGGACTTGATGCGTACCAGCGACACGACGCCAACATAGGGATCGAACCAGGAATCCATGATCAGCGCCTGCAACGGGGCATCGGAATCGCCCACGGGTGCCGGCACGCGTTCGATGATCTGTTCCAGCACCTCCTGCATGCCCTGCCCGGTCTTCGCGCTGACACGCAGCGCATCTCGGGCTTCTATGCCGATCAGGTCCTCGATTTCCGCGGCAACACGATTGGGTTCGGCCGCGGGCAGATCAATCTTGTTCAGTATGGGGACAACTTCCAGCCCCTGCTCCACGGCGCTGTAGCAGTTGGCCACACTCTGGGCTTCGACACCCTGTGAGGCGTCCACAATCAGCAGGGCACCCTCGCAGGCGGCCAGGGAACGTGATACCTCATAGGAAAAATCGACATGTCCGGGCGTGTCGATGAGGTTGAGCTGGTAGTCCTGCCCGTCGCGCGCATGGTACTTAAGCCGCACGCTCTGGGCCTTGATGGTGATGCCGCGTTCTCGCTCAATGGCCAGCGAATCCAGTACCTGAGCGCCCATTTCTCTCGCGCTCAACCCGCCGCATTGCTCGATGAGCCGATCGGCGAGCGTGGATTTGCCATGGTCAATGTGCGCGATGATCGCGAAGTTGCGGATATGCCGCATGCGATGTCTGCACTCGAACTGGTAGGTAATTATAACGGGCGAGCGGCGTCGGCCGCGTCCGCGAACGGTCCATCAGCGGATCATGGGGTTTTGATCCTGACCCCCCGGGCTATACGCGCGATCGTGGACATCGGCACCGTACCCATGACGGTCACGGCATAGCCGTCCGCGACCCGGCCCATCGCATGCACCGGCCCCATGGAGGTCTGCCCGGTCAGGGTCGCACCCCCTGTCCTGTGAGGTGCCACGAAAACGGAAACCGTGTTCAGGCCATCGCCGAGTATCACATGCGTGACGGCCAGCTTGGCACCGGGTGCTGCCTGGCATTGCTCACGGAGAAGGTTGTAACCGGGTGGCAATTCCTTAAAGCTTACCGGCCTGGAGCCAGTGGTCTCCGGGCAAACTTTTGCAGATGCCACTGCGGGAGCCGAAGCAGCGTGCGCGACCAGGGTTATTGCCTTTCTGCCGATCAATCCATGCGCGGTGGCTTCGTCCAGAATCTTCACATGAGTAAAAAATGCCTGCTCCAATACGCCGCCCCGCAAACCAACCAGTTGCGAGCGCAGCGGCAGATCCGTCGTTCGACTGATCCAGACCCGGTAACCATAGCGCCACTGGTCGCGCGGCACCAGTTCCACCAGCCGGGCGTCTTCGCCGGCGACCCGGCTCCAGCCGCCCAGCTCGAAACGATACCACTTGACCAATTGGGGAACCGGCGTCTGCGTGGCGGGCGGAAAAGGCAATGGCGCTCCGACTTGCCGCGGCTCATGCACGATCATGTAGGCCGCGCCCGCTCGCATCCTGACAGCCACGTGAGGACCACGAACCACTTCTCGCGCCGGGCCCGTCAGTGAACTCATGCGGGCATAGCCATCGGCACAGGCAACCAGGCGGTAGGCCGCGGGCATCCCGTTGCGCATGTAGACGATGTTGCCTTGGTAACTGCGACTTTTCAGCGCCTGCTGCATCAGGGAGAACCACGCTTCGGGGCTGGCATCCGCAAAAGCATTCAGTGGCAGGCAGACAGCAGCCAGCAGTAGCAGGATTCCCCAACGCATGGAATCAGAACTGCGGGTATTTACTCTGCCTTTCATTGGTGGCCTTGTTTGGGGGCGTCGCCGTGGCAGCACCGCGTGGTGTCTCTTCCGAAGCGTTCGGCGTCATGCCATACGGGTCGTGCATCATCAGGTAACGGCTGAGTTCCGCTTGCACCGGTTGTGGCTCGCTGCGCCAATCCACGTGGACGGGATTACTGACGCCGGTGCCGTTGGCGCCCGCCGGTGCGAAAACCTTGCCCGAATCCATGTGACGGGTAATCAGGCTGCCGGCCAGGCCCGCAAGGCCAAGTACCGCCACTCCGGCAGCCAGGGTCGACCACCGACGCAAACGGCCTGCATCATGGAATCGGCCTGTGTTTTCCTCCGTGAGGGCTTCACGTACTCGCGGCGCCAATTGCTCGGCGTCACGCCCCGCCAGCTGGTCGCGGAGCGCATCGCTGATCAGATGATACGCATGCCAGCTCCGCGCCAGCTCCGCGCTGTTGCTGATTCGCTTGACCAGCAGTTCGCATTCCTCATGGGGCAACTCGCCATCCATCAGGGCCGATAGCTGTTCACGAAGTAGATCACTCATGGCATCACTCCAAAAGGGGCTTGATACTTTGGGCAACGGCCTCACGGGCGCGAAAGATGCGGGAGCGGACTGTGCCGACCGGGCTTTCCATGACTTGCGCAATTTCCTCGTAGCTCAAACCTTTCACTTCTCTGAGCAAAATTGCACGCCGAAGTTCCGGCGGCAATTCCTCTATGGCCCGGTTGATCGTCTGTTTGAGTTCCTCGGTGTACAGCAGCCGTTCCGGGGTCGCTTCGTCGGTCATTCTGCGTTGCACCTCCATCAGTTCGGGATCGTCTACATCCAGCCCGCCCTCCACCGGATTGCGGGTCGCAGCACCAATGGCATTTTTGGCCGCGTTCACGGCAATGCGGTACAGCCAGGTATAGAAGGCGCTGTCGCCCCGGAAGCCCTTGAGCGCCCGGTAGGCCCGAATGAACACTTCCTGCGCGACGTCGAGAGCTTCTTCCGGATCACGCACATAGCGGGAGACGAGCTTGAGTACACGCTGCTGATACTTGAGCACCAGGGCATTGAAAGCGGCTTGGTCCCCCGCCTGGACGCGCTTTACCAGCAGCCGATCCGCATCAGCGCTTGAGGTTTTTTCTTTGGTCATTAGTTGTGCTGCGCTCATGTTTACTTTTGACAGTATTTTTGGCATTTGGTTCACGCCGAATGCCTGAAGCTTCGTCCAGCAGCCGGAGAGCCTGGTCGTCAAGTTCCCGCCAGCGGCCGGGCTTCAAGTCCCGGGGCAGGCTGAGCGGACCATAACCGATGCGCCGCAAGCCACTGACCTGCAAGCCCTGGCTCTCGAACATGCGCCGAACCTCGCGGTTGCGCCCCTCTCGCAGACTGACACGGTACCAGCGATTGGTACTGCCCGCCCAACCCATCGGTTCGCAACTGTCGAAACTGGCCACACCGTCTTCCAGTTGGATGCCCGCCAGCAGTTGCCTGAGCATCTCCGGGCTGAGCTCACCGTGCACCCGGACCATGTAGGTGCGGGGCACCTCGTAACGGGGGTGCATGAGGCGGGCAGCCAGTCTTCCATCAGTGGTAAAAAGCAGAAGTCCAGAGGTGGTCACGTCCAGGCGCCCGACCACGACCCAACGACCTCCATCGAGTCTCGGCAACGCTTCGAAAACACTGGGACGGCCTTCGGGGTCGCTGCGGGAGACGATTTCGCCCACCGGCTTGTTGTAAAGAATGACGCGGCGCTCCACCTGTGCGCGGGGGACGCGCAAGGGGTGGCCGTCGAGGGTCAGGCGATCCGTCGAACGAATGCGTTCCCCGCCGCGCAGTACGTGGCCGTTGGCGGCCAGCCGCCCACCCTCTATCCAGCGGGCGATTTCACGCCTCGAAGCCAACCCGAGGCCGGACAGGTATTTTTCCGGCCGTTCGCCCGCCTGTTCAGGCATCACGTTCCTCGTCCGGACTGTCCTCGTCGGAGGCTTCGGCCAAATGTTCCCCGGCTGCTTCCAGCGACGGCTCCTCCTCGAGCAAGACCCCGGCCTCTTCATCTCTATCGGCGTCATCGTTTTCCCAAGGTCCTGGAACGACCTGGCCGTCCCCGGTCTCTTCCTCATCCTCAGATTCGCCTTCGTCGAGAATCGCGGCCGCAATCTCGTCATCCTCGCCCAGAGGTAACTCGGGTTCAAATTCGGACAGCTCGCGTATCTCGGCCAGCGTCGGCAACTCTTCCAGGCTAGCCAGGCCAAAATAATCCAGGAACACCCGGGTAGTGCCGTAGAGCGCGGGCCGACCAGGCACATCACGGTGCCCGACGATGCGGACCCAACCGCGCTCGGTCAACGTGCGGATGATATTGGTGCTGACCGCAACCCCGCGGACCGATTCGATCTCCGGACGCGTGATCGGCTGGCGATAGGCAATCAAGGCCAGCGTCTCCAGGAGTGCCCGCGAGTAGCGGGCCGGACGCTCTACCCAGAGGCGGCTGACCCAGCTCGAATAGCGGCCGGGCACTTCGAGGCGGTAGCCGCTGGCCAGTTTCTTGATCTGCAGGGGCAATCCTTCGAGCCGCTCCCCGGCGCGCTCCAGCGCCGCCTGAAGTTCCTGGCGGGAGGGCTGCGGCACTTCGTCGCCGAGCTCGAACAAGGCCCCTATTTCGTCCAGGGGCAGGCTGCGTTCCGCGGCGAAAAGCGCCGCGAGGATAATGTCTTCCAGTGCCGGTGCGCTCGCGCTGGCATCAGCCATCGTCTTGATCTCCCTCGTAGCTGTCGTCTATGTTCGGCTCCGGCCGTTCGCCGGTATCACCGTCGCCCTCGCTGCTGAGTCCGTGGGCATTGATATGGATGGGGGCAAACAGCCCTGCCTGGGTAATGCCGGCAAAGCCCGTGCGGACCAGTTCCAGCAGGGCGAGGAAACTCACCACCACGCCATCGCGGCCCTCTTCCTTGCTGAGCAAGGAGCCGAAAACCACATAGGTGCCTTCCCGCAGGCGCGAAAGCAGATCGCTCATCCGCTGGCGAATCGAGATCGGCTCCAGGCTGATACGGTGCTGGGTGTAGAGCGCCACACGGCGCATCACCGAACTGAAGCTCTTGACCAGCGATTCGAAACTCACTTCCGGTGCCACCCGGATCACGCGGCGTTCGGCCAGACGGGCGTGTGCGGCGAAGCGGTCGCGGCCTTCGCGCGGCAATGCATCAATATCTTCCGCGGCCTGCTTGTAGCGCTCGTATTCCTGCAGTCGGCGGACGAGTTCGGCGCGCGGATCTTCCTCTTCGCCCTCCTCGTCGGTCTCGGGGCGCGGCAGCAGCATACGCGACTTGATCTCGGCCAGCATAGCCGCCATTACGAGGTACTCACCGGCGAGGTCCAGGCGCAATTCATGCATCAGCTCGATATAGGACATGTACTGGCGCGTGATCTCGGCAATAGGAATATTGAGAATATCGAGGTTCTGGCGGCGAATCAGGTAGAGCAGCAGATCGAGCGGCCCCTCGAAGGCTTCGAGGATGACCTCCAGGGCGTCCGGGGGAATATAAAGGTCCTGGGGCAAGCGCGTGAACGGTTCGCCCTGCACGCGGGCAAAGGGCAAATCGCTCTGGGTGCCCGAGCCCGGGGCATGCTCCTGGGTTTCGACCACGGATTCTTCGCTCATCAGTACAAGACCCTTAGCAATTGGAACAATTCAATGGGTGTGATCCCCGCTACATAGGAGAACAGATAGCCCAGCCACAACATGAGGGGGCCCAGCAGCCAATTCAGCGCCCCGTAGTAGATCAGCACAATGAGAATGATAAACCCGAAGGGTTCGATGCGATCGTAGCGGCTCGACAGCCTGGGCGGCAGCAGGCTGCTGACCACCCGCCCCCCGTCGAGCGGGGGCAAGGGAAGCAGATTGAAGATACACAGGAGGGCATTGATCGATACTCCGGCCACGCCGGCCAGCGCCCACGGCCGCCCTATGGCGGGCCAGGTGGCCGCCAATTCAAGCCCAGCCCGGATCATCAGTGCCCAGAATGCCGCCATGAGCAGATTCGCCAGGGGGCCGGCCACGCTGACCAACGCCATGTCGCGGCGCTGGTGCTTGAGATTGCGTACCCCGATGGGAACCGGCTTGGCCCAGCCGAACAGGAATGCACCGCCTCCGAATAGGCTGGTCAGGATCAGCAATCCAAGCGGCACGAGAACCGTCCCGACCGGATCGACGTGACGAATCGGATTCAGGGTCAGCCGTCCAACCATCTTCGCCGTTGGATCGCCTAGCCGCCAGGCGACAAACCCATGTGCGACCTCGTGCAGCGTAATCGCGAAAAGGACCGGAATGGCCCAGATCACTATCTTCTGGATGAGGTTTAGGGTCATTCGGCGCTGGTGACCGAATTACGGCTTGGATTCAGGGTGGAAAGCGAATGCACGGACCGGGCAACGAATTCAATGCCCGCCATTATACGGGCGCCGCCTCCGCCCAGTCGCCCACGGCACCACGGCCCTGCCGCAATACTGTGGCCCGGCCGTCTTCAAGCTGCAAAACCGTGGTAGGTTCACCCGGACTGGGTCCTCCGTCCAGAATCAGATCGAGCTGATGTCCGTAGGCCAGAGCCACGGCATCGGCGTCGGCCAGGGTGGCGTAATCGCTGCCCACCATGACCGTCGCGCTCATCAGCGGCTGATCCAGTTCCCGCAACAAGCCCAGCGCGACACGGTTGTCCGGCACACGAATGCCGATCTGCTTGCGCTTGGGATGCATCAATCGGCGCGGGACCTCCCGGGTTGCCGGCAATACAAAGGTATAAGGCCCCGGCGTCAATGACTTGAGCAATCGATAGGTGGAATTACCGACATGCGCATAGGTCGCGATCTCCGACAAATCACGGCACATCAGGGTAAAGGGGTGGTTACGCTCCGCTCCACGCAAACGGCGCAGACGTTCGGCGGCCGCCTTGTCTTCGAGCCGGCAACCGAGCGCATAGATGGAATCCGTCGGATAGGCAATGACGCCGCCTCGACGCACCACTTCGGCGGCCCGCGCCAGCAAGCGCGGTTCCGGATCGACCGGATGAACCCGCACCATATCTCCGCCAGTCATCGCAACGGTCTCCTTCCTTTGGAACACGTCCTATCATAATGGTTTGTTTCAGACTGCTGCCTGTCATGCCACACTCCGCTCCTCCCAAACTGCTGGACGTCATCCGCTCCAAGCTGGAAGCCGCGCTCGAACCGGTCAGCCTTGACATCATTGATGACAGCGCCCGGCACTCCGGCCACCGCGAGGCCCACGGCCGCTTTCACCTCAAGGTGGTCGTGGTTGCCAAGCGTTTCGAGGGCCTGCCTGCCGTACAAAGACATCGACTGGTATATCAGGCCCTGGCCGAGGAACTCTCGGGGCCCGTCCATGCTCTCAATGTCGACGCCCGAACACCCAGGCCCGATTAACTCCCGGGGTAGCGGGCGCTGGCTGCCAGCAGAGGGTTTTCCCTGTATGATAGGGATCATGAGGCGCTACATGCGTCTTTATTTATTTATTTTGCCAACTCAACAAGAGGACAACTCATGACAAAGAAGCTACTTAGCCTGTTGCCGCTTGTCGCACTCGCCGGCGTCCTGGCCGGCTGCGGCCAGGGATCCAAATCCGGCAATATGGGGAGCACCGAGGCACCCGCCGCCGGCACGGTACTGGTCACCGTCAACGGCACGCCCATCACCAACCATGACATCGATGCCTATGTGATGGCCCGCACCCACGGCAGGAAGATTCAGCTGAATGACCAGCAGCGTTACATGGTCGCCCAGGAAATGGTGCAGTTGACCCTGGCCGCGCAGGATGCCCAGAAAGAAGGGCTCGCCTCCAAGCCGGAGGTGCAGTCGGAACTTGCCATGCAGCGCGACATGACCCTGGCCAATCAGGCTGTCGAGCACTTCATGGACACGGCCACGGTGCCCGAGGATCAGCTCAAACAAAAATACCAGGAATATGCAAAATCGCAGTCCGGCATGGAATACAAGGCTCGCCATATCCTGGTCAAGACCAAGGCAGAAGCCGAGAAGATCATCAAGGAACTGAACCACGGCGCCGATTTCGCCACGCTCGCCAAGAAGGATTCCACGGGTCCCTCGGGCAAGAAAGGCGGCGAACTGGGTTGGTTCAAACCGCAGCGCATGGTGCCCGCGTTCTCTGCGGCCTTGGAGAAGCTCAAGCCCGGCGAATACACCAAGACACCGGTCAAGACCCAATTTGGCTGGCATGTCATTCTGCTTGAGAAAGAGAAGACTGCAGCTCCACCGAGCTACACTGCCATGAAACCCCAGCTTGCCCAAGAGGTAAAGGGCTCAATGGTCCGGGACTATCTCGACAAGCTCAAGGACAAGGCCAACATCCATTGGAATATTTCCAACCCGATGACGCCGCCGGCATCCTCCGCATCCGCGGAAAAGGCAGCTGGCAGCGACACGAGTCAAACGCCCGCGGCGGCGACTTCCAAGAAAAAATAAAGCCGCCGGCTACACATATCGAAACGGCGTCCCCCCCGGGGCGCCGTTTTTTTATGTGCTCCTATCACCGCTTGCTGCGAGAAGCGTTAATCTAGGCGCTAGATACCTCGGCATACTAGGGGAAAAATTATGGAAGCCCCCTCCCGGCTGACGACCCTGTTCGCCCAGCTGCGTGCCAAACAAGAAGCTGCACCCTACCCGGACTGGCACGAGCGAGTCCGCCGTCTCCGCGCTCTGGAAGCGCTCCTGAAGGACAATCGTCAGGACATTTCCGAAGCCATTAATGCGGATTTCGGCAACCGCCCGGCGGAAGAAACGGCTTTGCTGGAGTACTTTCCCACGCTCACCGAAATACGTCACCTGATTCGCCATGGACGCCGTTGGTTGCGGCCCCGGAGGCAAATGGCCGGTTTCTGGTTCCTGCCGGCCAGAACCGAACTGCGGCCGCAACCCGTCGGGCTGGTGGGCATTATTTCGCCATGGAACTATCCGTTGTACCTGACGGCCGGCCCGCTGGCGAATGCCCTGGTCGCCGGCAATCGCGCGTTGGTTAAAATGTCGGAATATGCGCCCCGGTTTGCCCGGCTATTCGCCGATCTCGTCGAACGCTATTTCCCCGATGAAGAAGTCAGGATCGTGACCGGGGATGCCGGAGTCGGAAAGGCTTTTGCTGCCTTGCCTTTCGATCATCTCCTCTTTACCGGCTCAACGATCGTTGGTCACGAGATCATGCACGCGGCTGCAGACAACCTGACGCCGGTGACGCTTGAACTCGGTGGTAAATCCCCAGCCATCGTCGGTCCGGGAGCACGGATGGAAAACGCCGTCGAGCGCATCCTGATGGGCAAGTGCTATAACGCCGGACAGACCTGCATCGCACCCGACTATGTGCTCTTGCCGCGCGAGCTGGAACAAGACTTCATCGAACGCGCGCAAAAGCGGTTCCGATCGCTTTACCCGGATTTTCCCGCCAACAAGCAGTACGCAAACATCATCAACGACCGCCACTATGCACGCCTGACGCACCTTCGCGACCAGGCGATCGCAAGCGGTGCGCTCATGCATTCCCTTGCCGAACAGGAAGGACAGGGGCGCCATCTGGCACCTGCGATTTTCAGCCATGTCGACCCGGAATGCGACTTGATGCAGGAGGAAATCTTCGGCCCATGGCTGCCGGTGATGACCTATGACGATTTCGATGAGGCGCTGAATTTCGTGGCGTCGCGTCCCTCCCCGCTGGCCCTCTATCTCTTTGACGACGATTCGAAGCGCAAACAGCTAACCCTGGATCGCTGTCCCGCCGGCGGCATTACTTTCAACGACACCCTGTTCCATATCGCCCAGCCCCACCTGCCTTTCGGCGGCGTCGGCCCATCCGGCATAGGCGCCTATCACGGAGAGAGTGGATTTCGTCTGTTCTCGCGCATGACTCCGATATTCCACCAGAGCCGAATAAATGCAACCAGCCTCCTCAATCCACCCTATGAAAATCGCTTCAAGTGGTTGTTAAAGCAGCTAATTCGTTAATCACCAACCCAGGATTGAGTTGCTAGAATAATGCCCTTCCTTTTTTCTCCAAGGCCATGACCCGCTACGACCTCCTGCGAGCTGTCTGCCTGTTGTGGCTCGGCCTCGGACTTGTATTGGGCGGTGTCCACTACTGGACGGTACTGCCACCCATCGCCATGTATGTGCTACTTGCCATCGACAGCGTGGCCCGGCCGGGTTCCGGATGGCTGATACCCGTGATCAGCCACGGTAACCGCAAGGGCCGTAAAGTGGCATTGACCTTTGACGACGGCCCGGATGTCGACCTCACACCGCGCATTCTAGATACGTTACAGGCGCATGGCGTCCATGCCACCTTCTTTGTTATCGGCCGGTACGCGCAAGCGCATCCGCAATTGATCAAGCGCATCATTGCCGAAGGCCATGAGTTGGCCAACCATAGTCATAGCCACTCCCGCCTGCTGAACCTGCGTGCCAGGCGGGTCATGCAATCCGATATCGAACAAGGTGCCGCTATGCTGAACAGGATGGGGGCGTCAGAATCCGGCAAGTTATACAGACCGCCCATGGGATTGAAAAATCCGGCACTTGCACGCGTCCAACGATCCCTTGGGCTGCGAATCATAGCCTGGTCGTTGCATTCGGGTGACACACGCAAGCGCAGCGCCAATGCCATTGCACAGCGTGTGCTCGGGCGTATCCGCCCCGGAGATATCGCGCTGTTCCATGACGGGCATGACCTACCTCACGGCCGACGCAGCATGGCTGCAGCCGAAGCGCTCGACATCATTCTCCCGGAACTGAAAGACAGGGGACTCGAGGTTGTGACCGTGTCCGAACTGCTGACCGACACCCCTCAGCAGGCAGCGGACCAGCATACGGATTCCGCGCAAGTGCAGTTCAGACAAAGCTCCCGAGTCTAGGACCTGTTAACAGGTCCTAGTTCTTACTTTTGCGGCTGCGTTTCCCGGCACCTGTCCGCCGTCCCCGTTTCCCTTTCGCATCACGCGGCCCCGACGGCCTGCCCGCATAGGGGTTGGGCGGTGCTTCAAACTGCAAGCCCAGGGGTACGCCGGTTAACGCGAATGCTTCACGGAAGCCGTTGGCGAGATACCGCTTGTAAGCCCCCGGCAGCCGATCCACCTGCGTACCCGAGATGACGATACGTGGAGGCGCACTGCCAGCGGGATGGGCATAGCGAAGCTTGATTCGCCGGCCTCGCACCAGCGGTGGAGGATTATCCGCCACCAGATTCTCAAGCACCCGGTTCAACCGGGCCGTAGTGAATTCGACACGGCTGGCACGGCCCGCTTCGTCCACGGCCCGCATCAATTCGCGCAATCCGCTGCCCTTGAGTGCCGAGATATTAAGTGCCCTCACATAGGGCGCAAAGGCCAGTTTGCGCTCGGCTGTCACGGTTGCGTGATGACGCGTATCACTGTCCAGGCCATCCCATTTGTTCAAGGCAACCACAACGGCGCGCCCGCGTTCCAGCGCCAAGCGTATCAGGCGCTGGTCCTGGCTCGTAATACCTTCTGTGGCATCGGTCATGATTATGGCCACCGTTGCACTTTCCAGCGCGCGCACGGCAGCTAGTACACCAAGCCGTTCAGGCCCCTCTTCGCCCACGCTGGTGCGCCGTCTGAATCCGGCCGTATCGATCAAAATATAGTTCTTGCCATCCCGCACCAGAGGCACCCGTATGGCGTCGCGTGTCGTGCCTGGCACATCGGATGCCACCATTCGTTCTTCGCCAAGTAGGCGGTTGACCAAGGTGGATTTGCCCACATTCGGACGGCCGATTACCGTAACCGGCAAGGCGCCCTTCGATTCCGTTGCATCCGTCCCTTCCGGCTCGCCCCCCGTCGCGGCAAGTTGTGGCTCCAGCGACTCGAGCAGTGCCGGCATGCCGGAGCCGCGTTCGGCCGAAATGGCGAACAGGCGGGAGAATCCCAAGGCATGGAATTCCGCCAGATCGGCCGGTTGCAGCCCTTCGGACTTGTTAACCAGCAGCCATACGATCTGCCCGCTGCTCCTGAGCCGTTGCGCCAACTCCATATCGGGTGGCGTCAAGCCGGCACGGGCATCGACCATGAAGAGCACGTGGTCTGCCTCCGAAATGGCCTGCCAGGTCTGAGCTTCCGCGGCTTCGGCCAGGCCGCCTTCACCGGCGAGCCCCCCGGTATCCACGAGCATCGCAGTCTTTGCGCCGATTTTTGCGTAGCCGTACTGACGATCACGGGTAAGCCCTGGCATATCGGCCACCAAGGCGTCCCGCGTCGCCGTCAAGCGATTGAACAGCGTTGATTTACCAACGTTGGGACGGCCAACAAGTGCAACGACGGAAAGCATGTTTATCGGCCTGTGCGTGGTCCGGGTTGTTTATTTGCTTTGCTTGACTTTGACCTGATAGGCAACGAGATCACCGCCCTGCCCCAGCACAATCAAGCGTTGCCCCACAACGATAGGAGACATACGCAAAGCACCGTCACCGACGTTAATCCTGCCCAGATACTTGCCGGTTGACCGATCGATGAAATGCAGATAGCCGAACCGATCGCCGACCGCCACGACAGCGCCATAGGACCTCGGGACGGATAATCCCCGGTAAGCGAGCTTGTCGTAAGTCCAATTGGGTACTCCAGTAACCAAATCGAAGGCATGTACGCGTCCTTCCGCATCACTTGAGTACAGATGTGCGCCATCCAGGGTAACACCGGTATAGGAGGAGATATCTCTGCTCCATATAACTTGTCCGGCACCTGCTGCGACCGCAGCCAACTTGCCTTGATAGGTCGCCACATACAGGTCTCCTGCCGCATACGCCATCTGGCGGCCGACATCCACCATATCTGCAATGATATTCCCGGCATGGCCGGCAGCGATCTGTTTCATCCACAATTGCTTGCCGGATCCCGCAGACACGGCCATCACTTTTCCGTCTGCGAAGCCTCCATAAACGGTGCCGTTTACTATCAACGGCCGCGTAGCGGTACGCAGCGACAACGAAGGCGCCTGGTTGCTTTGGGTCCACGTCTCCGTGCCACTGTGCAAGTCGAGCGCAACGAGATCACCTGCCAGGGTACTGACGATTACTTGGCCGTCACCGATCGTCGGGGCCACGATCACCGGCGACTTCACATAATGCTTCCATAAGGTGTGGCCGTCGTTTGCATCGAGCGCTACCACGTTGCCGGTACGCGTTCCGACAACCACGACACCGGCGCCGATAGCCGGGCCACCCGATGCACGGATATTGAGACGACGTTGCCACTTGATCTTGCCGTTAGCGCTGTTGACGACCACTACGTGGCCACCGGCACTGGCAGCAACAATCAACCCCGCATTGGCGTCCGGAGCCAGACCCAACAGCTGATTTCCTCCACTACCGCCCACATCTACCGACCAGTCATGCTGGACGCGCACCTTCCCGGGATTGACGGGCAATGGAGCGGGTTGGTGGACGTTGGAGCTCGCGCATGCCACAAGCCCCGTCATAAGCACCGAAATCAGTGCTATGCGCAAATTCTTCATGACCGGCCACCTGCTGCCTTGCTTGCACTGGCAGGTGCGGGGAGACTGGCTGCAGTCGCCGCAGACGTTGGGGAAACTTCAGACGCCGACTTTTCAGGCAGACTTGCCAGTCGCAACGACAAAAGTTGATGCAATCCACTGTCCGCTTTCGTAGCCTTGAGGCCCTCCCTGAAAGCATTCCGCGCCGCTTCGGTCTGATCAAGCTGCAAGAAGGCATCGCCTCTCAGACTCTGGACCGTCGCTGCAAAAGCGCTCTTTTCATACCCCTTAAGAACCTCCAAGGCCTCCTTGGGGTTGCCGCGTTGCAATTGGATTCGTGCAATTCGGATCCGGGCGATGATCGCCAGACCTGCATCCGGAGAATGCTTGATCACTCCCTGCAGGGTATCGATGGCATCGCTCAAATGTTGTTGTGCAAACTGCGATTTGGCCAACGCCAGGCCAGCCAATGCACCATACGCGGTTTTGGGGTAGGCTCGTAAGACCTTTTGCGCAGCGGCATCGACGGCAGCGTTGTTGCCCTGTTGTTCGGCCTGGACTACGGCAGCATACAAGCCGCCTGCTTCGGCCGCACGCTTGCCTTGCCAATAACCCCAGAACTTCCAACCGCCTACTACGAGAGCGGCAATGAGCAAACCGCCAATTATCCACTTTGCGTTCTCATCCCACCACTTCTTGAGGGCTTGTAGTTGCTCGGTTTCTGTCGTGTAGCCTTCCAATGTCCAGTCTCCTGCTTATACAGCTCTATTCGAGTATTTTAGGCGCCCGTGGTTCCATTCTTTTCGTCGACCCGCGCGCGCAGAAATTCTGCCAAATCATCTAAATCCAGCGATTGCTGATCGCACTTTTCCCGCAGGAACTTCACAGTGACCCGGTGTTGTTCAAATTCCGACTCTCCCATGATGAGCGCCATCTCGGCCTGAGCCCTGTCTGCACGGCGTAGCTGTGCCTTTAACGATCCCGAACCCATATTGAGAATCAGGCGCAAGGCCGGTATCTGCGAACGCAACTGCTGTGTCAGAGCCATGGCCTCACATTCGGCGGCAAAACCCAATGCAACAAAATAGGCATGTGGCAGTCCGGATTCAGGCAGTTTTCCACAGGATTCGGCCAGCAGTATAAGGCGCTCCATCCCAAGCGCCCAGCCAACCGCCGGGGTCGCACGGCCACCCAACTGCTCAACCAGCCCATCATAACGCCCGCCCGAACAAACGGCATCCTGGGCTCCCAGGGCATCGGTCACCCATTCGAAAACAGTGCCGGTGTAATAATCCAGGCCTCTGACCAGAAACGGATCCTTGACATATTGGATACCGAGAGCATCCAGGCGCTTGCACAGTTCAGAGAAATGCATCGTGTTTTCTTCGTCGAGATGATCCACTATGCGCGGCGCATCCTTCAGGATGGCCCGCGTCTGCTCGGCCTTGCTGTCGAGTATGCGCATGGGATTCTGCGATAACCGTCTGCGACTGTCCTCGTCCAGGTCCTTCTCATGCTTGTTCAGATAGCTCACCAAGGCTTGGCGGTAGCGGGCCCGGTCCTCTACGCTACCGAGGGAATTGACTTTGAGTGTCACCCGTTCCAACCCGAGTCGGCGCCACAACTGTGCCGATAAGGCGATGAGCTCCGCTTCGATATCCGCACCCGATATTCCGAACGCTTCCGCTCCGATTTGATGGAATTGGCGATAACGCCCTTTCTGCGGCCGTTCATGCCTGAACATGGGCCCCTGATACCAAAGTCTCCGTTGGCTGCCGTTGAACAATCCATTGTTGATTCCGGCGCGCACACAACCCGCCGTGCCCTCCGGACGCAGGCTCAGGGAGTCACCGTTGCGGTCCTCGAAGGTATACATTTCTTTTTCGACGATATCGGTGCTGGCCCCGATCGATCGGGCAAATAGGGCCGTTGACTCGACTAAAGGCAGTCGTATCTCTCCGTAACCGGCTCGACCGAGGACATCAGCCGCGATTTGCTCGACTATCTGCCAGTGTTCAGATGCCGGGGGAAGTATGTCATTGAAGCCACGTACGGCACGGACATCGCCGCTCACGGCGCCGTCCCCGCCATTGGCGATGCAGTATCGGCATTAAGCTTGAAACGGGCCGTGTGGCCCGAGACATCGGAAGCGGGAATCTGAAAATCCTTACCATTGACTTCAAGCTTTACGCCGGCAGCATTACCCAGATAGACCCTGAGTGAGCCCTTGTCCGCGTGAAAATCGAGTTCAGAACCGGCAGTGGCCAGATTGTAGTACAGGCGCTTGTCATCCGGGCCATAAACCTCGACCCAGGAAGGCTGCACTAATTGCATATGCAAATGAAGCTTTGTCCCGGCCGCCGCTGTCCCGTCTTGCTTGACCGTAACTTGCGGCGGCGCCGATTCGGTGTTCGCCGATGCAGACGCATGAACCGGCATCGCATCCGTCAAGGCCATCATGGCCGATACGGCCGATGCGGGCGCCTGGATGTTGCGGGAACTTGGACGAAACCGATGCCAGCTCCACAAGCCCACCAGAACGAATACGACCACAACGATAAGGGCCGTCACCGGAATGAGCCAGCGTACGTTGCGGCCCGCGGGCAAATGCTCGGATACATAGCTGTGGAGTTCGGGATCCCTGGGTAAGGCGGAGGCCTCATAGGCTTTAACCAACGCACTCTGGTCCAGGCCCAGCATCCGCGCATACTTACGCAGATAGCCGCGCACATAAACAGGCGCATCGAGTTTGCCCCATTCGTTCGACTCCAGCGCCTCCAGCACGTGGCGCGGGATCCCTGTAGACTCGCTGACCGTATCGAGGCTTATACCCTTGGCCTCACGCGCGGTCGATAATTGATGCCCGGGCGAGGCATCTGTTGCGTTCGTGTTTGCGTCCTGTTTTTCGTCGTCGCTCATGAACCGGAACCCACCAATTGGATGAACTTCTGTGCTTCCTGTGAATCGGGATATAGCTTGAGGAGCTCACGGCCATAGTGCTGAGCATTTTTTTGGTGCCCACTGGCCCAGGCGGCTTCGATCGCAACCCACAGCATCCGTGCCGACGGACGCTGTGTGAGATCGATCAAACGAGAAAGATAGTTGTTAGCTTGAATGTACTTCTGTTCCTGGAAGCTGATCATGCCCAGCTGCCAAAGCGCCTGCGCGAGATTGTTATTAATCGCCAGCGCCTGCTTGAAATATTTCTTAGCCAGAGACTTGTCGGGTATCTTCAACGCACAAAAACCGGCATTGGCAAGCGCCCTGTCGGGTGTGCTGTAATTGATGTTATTACTCGCCCTCAGAAAATAACGGATCGATTCCCGATATTTCCCCTGACGGCAAAGAAAGGCGCCGTAATTGTTAAGCGTATCTGGATTATTTTCGCCATAATCGAGCGACAGCTTGTACTGCTGGTCGGCCTCATGCAAACGGCCAATACGTTCGTAATACAGCGCCAAAGCGTTATGCACGGCCACACTGTGCGGCGCCTGCTTGAGTGCTTCCGAAAGCTTGTTCTGCGCAAGATCCAGACGACCTTCACGCATATAGATAATGGCCAACTGGGTGTTGTACATGGCCGCCTTGTGCGGTGATTTATTCTGATCTATCGACGAACCTGATGTAACACAACCGGCAAGCATGGCCACGGCTGGAACAATCACCCAGACCCAATTAAACCGACGCTTCATGCGCTTACCTCCACGCTGCGGTTGCGCTCTCCAAGGCGATGACGCACACGATTTTCGACCTTGCCCGCCAGTTGCCCACACGCTGCATTGATATCGTCGCCCCGGGTCCGCCGTGTTACGGTCATGTATCCTGCCTTGATGACGATATCGCGGAAGCGATCGATGCGCTCCTGGGGCGAGGTCGAAAAACGAGCGCCCGGGAATGGATTGAACGGTATCAAGTTGACCTTGGCATTCACCCCGGCAAGACACTTCACCAATCGGCGGGCATGACCGTCACTGTCATTGACGCCGTCGAGCATTACATATTCCACCGTTACGTGGCGATGCGGATTCCGTCCGACGTAGCGCCTGCAGGCCGCCATAAGTTCGGCAATCGGGTGGCGCTTGTTGATTGGTACGAGTTCGTCGCGCAGATCGTCATCGGGAGCATGCAACGATATGGCCAGAGCCACGTCGCAATCCTCTGCCAGGCGGTCTATCGCCGGTACCAGTCCCGAGGTGCTGACCGTCACGCGACGCTTGGACAGTCCGAAACCCAACGGATCGGTCAGCAATTTCAATGCCGGGATCAGGTTGCGGTAATTCGCGAGCGGCTCGCCCATACCCATGAACACCACGTTGGAAACCGCCGGGCGATCAGGGCCGCGTGGCGGCAAGAGACGGTTGGCCAGCCAGATCTGGGAGACGATCTCGGCCGTACTTAAATTGCGGTTGAAGCCCTGGGCGCCAGTCGAGCAGAAAGCACAGTCCATGGCGCAACCAACCTGGCTGGACACGCATAGGGTGCCGCGGTCCGGCTCCGGGATGTAGACCATCTCCACCCCGGTTCCGGAGCCGGTTTGCAAAAGCCACTTGCGGGTGTCGTCAGCCGCGTGCTCCTCGCGCAGGACGCGGGGAGTTGCAATGCAGGTCTCCTCCTCCAGCCTCTGACGCAAAGATTTTGCAAGATCGGTCATGGCAGAGATATCGTCGACCCCGCGTCGATAGACCCAGCCCATCAACTGGCGCGCTCTGAAGGCAGGCTCACCCCATTCGGCAAACAACGCCTGCAGTCCTGTCAGGTCGAAACCCAACAGGTTGCTGCGCTCGGATGGGCCTATTCCGCTCATAAATCGTCAGCGGGTCCGGGCGCACAGATCCAGGCTTGAGAAGAAATAGGCAATCTCCTGTGCAGCCGTTTCAGGAGCATCGGAGCCGTGCACCGCATTTTCCTCGATATTCGAGGCAAAATCGGCCCTGATCGTGCCTTTTTCCGCCTTTTGCGGGTCCGTCGCCCCCATGATTTCCCGATTGCGCGCTATCGCATTGTCCCCTTCCAGCACCTGCACCAGGACCGGCCCGGAGGTCATGAATTTGACCAAGTCCGCAAAGAACGGCCGCTCACGGTGGACCGCGTAGAACCCTTCGGCCTGACGGCGGTCGAGATGCATCATGCGTGCCGCAATGATGCGCAGGCCCGCTTCCTCGAAGCGGTCCAGTATCTTGCCGACCGAGTTTTTCGCCACGGCATCGGGTTTGATGATCGAGAGGGTACGTTCCAGGGCCATATATGTCTCCAGTGAAGCCGAAACGCCGGCTAGTCCGGCGCGAAAATGAAATCAAAGAATGTGCCTTGCAGACGAGTTCCACCAGGCGCACTGCGCTATACGTTGAAACTCTCCCCGCAGCCGCAGGCATCGCGCACATTGGGATTTTCGAAACGGAACGTCTGCCCGAGGCCCTCGCGGACGAAATCAACGCGAGTGCCGTCCACTAGGGGAAGCGCTTTCCGATCGACGACGATACGCACGCCCCGATCCTCGAAGACCGTATCCCCGGATCCGATCTCACGTGCATAATCAAGCACATAGGAGAAACCGGAGCAACCGGTTTTTTTGACTCCCAGCCGCAACCCCGTAACACCTTCGCGCTGCGCCATAAAATGACGCACACGCCGGGCTGCGGATTCGCTGAGCGTAATAGCCATGCCTTATCTTTCAGTAAGTTATGAGATTAATTGCTTACTTTAGTCGCACTTGGATGCGCTTGCAAGCACCCGGGCATTGTACCCGAGCGCCTGGCCTAAAAAACGTCCGAAACCCGTTCAGAAACCAATCACGGCCTTGCACAGGGTCAGCAATCCGCCGGGGAAAATTCCCAGTCCCAGAACCACCAGACCGTTGACGCTCAGCAGCAGCTTGATGTCAGCCGGTCCCTGAAGCCCCTGCTCCACCTGCTTACCTTCGCTGGTGTCGGCGCGGTCAAAATACATGACCTTGGCCACATAGAGATAATAAAACGCGGCTATGACGGCGAATGCGACTGCCACTACAGCCAGCCAGGTAAGGCCGCTGCCTACCAGGGCGCGGATAATTTCCAGCTTGGCAAAGAAGCCGATGAAAGGCGGTACGCCCGCCATGGAGAACATCATCATCAACATGACGAAAGCAAACCAGGGGCTGCGCTCGTTAAGTCCTTTGAAGTCCTCGATGTTCTCAGCCTCGAACCCGGCGCGAGAGAGCAGGATAATGACACCGAAGGCACCAGCGAACATGATCACGTAGGCGATGGTGTAGAACAAAGCTGCGCGATAGCCTTCCGCAGTGCCCGTGAGGATGCCGAGAAGAATGAAGCCGGCATGGTTGATCGTCGAATAGGCCAGCATGCGCTTGATGTTGGTCTGGGCAATCGCAACGATCGCGCCGATAGCCAACGATGCTACGGCGATCACGACCAGTATCCACATCCAGGCCGAGTGCAGATCGCCAAGGCCCTGCACCAGCAGGCGCATGAAGAAGCCAAAGGCCGCCAGCTTGGGCACTGAGCCGACGAAGATCGCCATGCTTGAAGGGGCGCCTTCGTAGACATCGGGCAACCACATATGAAACGGCACCGCGCCCAGTTCAAATGCCATGGACACCACGACAAAGCCCAGGCCGACCCAGACCGCCAGACCGACGTCATGTCCACCCGACAGATGGGCGGCGAGAACACCTATATTGAGTGTGCCCGTCATGCCGTAGATAAGTGACATGCCGAACAGCAACGTGCCCGCCGCAATGGCGCCCAGCACGAAAAACTTCATGGCCGCCTCGGAAGCGGTACCGTCGTCACGGGCCAGAGCCACCAGCGTGTATAGACTGAGCGCCAACAGCTCGACGCCCAGATAAAGCACGATGAAGTTATAGCTCTGGATGATGACCATGGACCCCAGCAGGGCCAGCAAGAGCAGCAGATAGAATTCGCCGCTCAAAAGCCCCCTGTCCCTGAGATAGGGCCGTGCATAGACCATGACCGTCGCGGTAATGGCATAGCAGAACAGCATCAACACGTCGCCCATCGCGTCCTGAATCAACATCCCATTGAAGGCGAGTATGGAATGGCCGCGGAACAGCATGCCGGTGATGATGGCCAGGCCGGCGATCGTTCCCAGGGAACCGTAATGAAGCACTTCGTCACGGCCACGTTTCACAAAGAGCGCCGCCAGCAGCAGCACACAGCTCATGCCGAGCAGAAAAATCTGCGGAAGTGCCGCGATATAGTCGTTAGCAGTCGGTGCCATCAAATAGTCCTCAACTCATGGCCGCCGGCACGACCTGCATCAGCAGGTGCGTTACCGTGGAGTGCATGACACGGAGAATGATCTCGGGGTAAAAGCCGATCAACAACGTGGGTATCGCCACAATCGCAAGGATCAACGCCTCACGGGTACTCATTTCTTTGAGGGCGGCGACGCGATCGTTGCCCACCGGCCCGAAGACCACCTTCTTGATCAACCACAATGAATAGGACGCACCGGTAATGAGGGCAATAGCCGCCAGCGTCGCAATCCAGAAATTGGCTTGGAAGGAACCCAGGGTCACCATGAACTCGCCCACGAAACCGGATGTCAGCGGCAGGCCGGCATTGGCCAGCGCGAAAAACAGGAAGAAATATCCGAATTTCGGCATGACGTTGAGTACGCCGCCATACGCCGAAATGTCCCGGGTGTGCATGCGGTCGTAGAGCACGCCCACACACAGGAATAAAGCGCCGGATACGGCACCGTGCGAAATCATCTGTACCAGGCCACCCTCAACCGTCATGCGGGCAGCGGCCAGGCTGTGAGTATGCTGCCAGATAATGAACACGACGAAAAAGCCGAGCGTCACAAAACCCATATGCGCAATCGACGAATAGGCGATCAGCTTCTTCATATCCTTCTGCACCAGTGCCACCAGGCCGATATAGATGATGGCAATGAGCGACAGCACAATCATCAGCCACTGGAGACGCTCACTGGCAAGCGGAGCGATCGGCAGACTGAAGCGCAGGAAACCGTAGGTACCCATCTTCAGCATGATGGCCGCCAGGATCACCGAACCGCCCGTGGGCGCTTCCACGTGCGCGTCCGGCAACCATGTATGTACCGGCACCATCGGCACCTTGACGGCAAAGGCCACCAGGAATCCGATGAACAACAGAATCTGGGCTGTGACTCCAATATGCAGATGGGCAAAGTCGAGAATATTGAAGTTGCCCGACTTATGGTACAGCCAGATGAAGGCCACCAGCATCAGCACCGAGCCAAGGAACGTGTAGAGGAAGAACTTGATGGCGGCATACACGCGTCTGGGCCCGCCCCAGATACCGATGATCAGGAACATCGGAATCAGCATCGCTTCCCAGAACAGGTAGAACAGGATGCCATTGAGCGCCGCGAACACGCCGTTCATCAGACCTTCCATGATCAGGAAGGCCGCCAGGTATTGCGGCAGCTTGTAATCGATGACCTTCCAGCCGGCCATCACCACCAGGATCGTGGTGAACGTGGTCAACAGGATCAGCGGCATGGAGATACCGTCCACACCGAGGTAGTAATTCACATGGTAGGCGGAGATCCAGGGCAGCTTCTCGACGAACTGCATCGAGGCGGTCGTGGTATCGAATCCCGTATAGAGCGGAATCGACAGCGCGAAGACCAGCACCGAAACGCCTAGCGCAATCCAGCGCACGTCGAGCCCTTTGAAGCGGCCCGCTGCCAGCACGGCCAGCGCTCCCAGAACGGGAAGCCAGATGACGAGACTCAGATAAGGCAAAACCGTCTCCCTTTAACTCCGTCTGCGCTTGCGCAGAAATGTCCGTTCAAGTTCATCCTCAACCCCACACCAGCCAGCCGACCATGATGGCGATGCCGATCACCATGGCAAAGGCGTAGTGGTAGAGATAACCCGACTGCAAGCGACGCAGGATGTTCGATCCAATGCGCACGGTGCGCGCGGAACCGTTGACCATCACCCCGTCGATCAAGCCGTCGTCGGCAAAGCGCCAGAGCAGATTACCCAGGCGCCGTGCACCCATGGAAAAGACGTGGAAATAAATATCGTCCACGAAATACTTGCGTTCCAGCACATAGACGACCGGGTAGAACCATTTCCTGATCTTCGCGGGCAGCTCCGGACGCCACACATAGCAGCCCCAGGTTATGGCGATTCCCGCCAATACCAGGAAGAACGCGGGACTGGCGAAACCCTTGAGGAAGAAGTCCCAGGCGCCATGGAACTCGTCGGCACCGAGCAGCAGCGGATTGTTGCCGACCCGGTTGACGATAGCCGCCCCGAAAAAATGCCCGTAGTCGATGTGCCCGATGAACACCGCGCCGAGGAACAGGGAAGGAATGGCCAGCAGCACCAACGGCACCGTCACGACCCAGGGCGACTCCTTCAGATGCTCACGCGTATGGGCGTCCATGCGCGGCTTGCCATGGAAGGTCAGGAAAATCATGCGGAAGGTGTAGAGCGTGGTCACCAGGACGCCACCCAATACACACCAGTAGGCATAGGCCGCACCCGGGGTCGTGCTGACCCGAACCGCATCGATGATCGCATCCTTGGAGAAATAACCCGCAAACCCGGGGAATCCGCACAAGGCCAGGGAGCCGATGATGAAAGTCACATAAGTGACCGGCATGTACCGGGCCAGCCCCCCCATCTTGCGCATGTCCTGCTCGTGGTGCATCGCGATGATGACCGAGCCCGCGCCGAGGAAGAGCAAGGCCTTGAAGCAGGCATGCGTGGCCAGGTGGAAGATGCCGCCGGCATAGGCGCCTGCCCCGAGAGCCGCCGCCATGTAACCGAGCTGCGACAGGGTCGAATAGGCAATTACGCGCTTGATGTCGTCCTGCACGATACCGACCAGGCCCATGAAGAAGGCACCGGTTGCACCGATGAACATCACCAACGTCATCGCCGGGACCGACAATGAGAATAGCGGCGACATGCGGGCCACCATGAAGATGCCCGCAGTCACCATCGTGGCCGCATGGATCAGGGCCGAAATCGGTGTCGGGCCTTCCATCGAGTCCGGCAGCCAGCCATGCAACGGGATCTGCGCCGATTTACCCATGGCGCCGACGAACAGCAGGATGCAGATGATCGTCGGAGCCGCGACCGCGAAATGCCCGGTCAGCCAGATATGCTTCTGAGTCAACAGCGGCGCCTGGGAGAACACCTGGCCGTAGTTCAGCGTGCCGGCGAAATACAGCACGGCGGCAATGCCGAGCAGGAATCCGAAGTCGCCCACGCGGTTGACGATGAAGGCCTTGAGGTTGGCGAAAATCGCGCTTTCCTTCGTGAACCAGAACCCGATAAGCAGATACGACACCAGGCCCACCATCTCCCAGCCGATGAACAGCTGCATGAAGTTGTTCGCCATGACGAGCAACAACATGGAGAAGGTAAACAGGGCGATGTAGCCGAAGAACCGCTTGTAGCCCGGGTCATCGGCCATGTAGCCGATGGTGAAGATGTGCACGGCAAAGGACACGAAGGTGACCACACACAACATCAACGCACTCAGACGATCGATCAGGAAACCGATGTTGAAGTGGAAAGGTCCGCCGAGGCCCCAGGTATAGACGATCTGTTCGTAGCGTCCCAGCCCGCCCCAGATACTGAGGTAAAGCACATAGAAGGACAGGCACATCGAGACGAACACGGCCGCAATGGCGAGCGAGTGCGCGACACGACGGTTCATGTACTGGCCGGCGAGCAATATGAGCGCCGAGGCCACAAACGGTGCCAGCAGGATAACAAGCAGCATGGCTTCCATCGCGGTCTTTCCCCTAACCTTTCAGGCGATTGATTTCCTGGACATTGATGCTGTGCCGGTTACGGAACAGCACCACCAGGATGGCCAGCCCCACCGCCGCTTCAGCAGCCGCCACGGTGAGAATGAAAAATACGAATATCTGTCCGCCTATGTCGCCACTGAAGCGCGAAAAGGCGATGAAATTGAAATTGACCGCAAGCAGCATCAATTCAATGCACATCAGGAGCAGGACCATGTTCTTGCGGTTAATGAAAATCCCCGCAATAGCAATGGCGAAAAGGACGGCGGCAAGGCCGAGATAATGATAGAGACCGATCACTGTTCTCCTCCTTCCCGCTCGTTGCGCAGGTCAACCAACCGTATACGGCCCTCGGTGCTGCGCACGCGCACCTGGCGGGCCGGATCCTGGTGCTTGGTGTCCGGGCGCCAGCGCAAGGCGAGCGCAATCGCCGAGACGATGCCCAGCAAAAGAATTACCGCGGCCACTTCGAAGGCATACACGTAGTGGGTATAAAGAACTTGGCCAAGCTCTTCGGTATTACTGATATGTGCCGGTGGTGCCGCCGGATGGGGAGCATTGGCGATTCCGAGATGCTGCCCCCAGATCGCCCAGGCCACCTCGGCCACGATAACACCGGCAATGATCAGGCCGAGCGGCGCATAGCGGGTCACGCCCTCCCGCATCGTGGCCGTATTGATATCGAGCATCATGACCACGAACAGGAACAACACCATCACGGCTCCCACGTAGACGAGCACGAGGATGATGCCGAGGAACTCGGCGCCCATCTGGACCCAGAGAAAGGCAGCGTTAACAAACGCCAGCACCAGGAACAGGGCAGCGTGCACCGGGTTCTTGACCGTAATCACGCGCAGCGCGGACAGCACCAGCGCGCCGGCGAACAAGTAAAACAGTGCCTGATAGATGATGACGCTGGATGTCATGATTTCCTCGGTCTTAGCGGTAACGGGCGTCGGCCTGGCGGGCTTCCGCGATCTGCTGTTCGTAAATATCGCCGATCGCAAGCAGCTTGTCCTTGCTCATAATCTGCTGGCCACGCTGCTCGAAATGGAAATCGGTGATGCTGGTCTCGACGACAGAATCCACCGGGCAGGCTTCCTCGCAAAAGCCGCAATAAATGCACTTGAACAAGTCGATGTCGTAACGTGTCGTACGGCGCGTGCCGTCTTCGCGGCGCTCGGAATCGATGGTAATCGCCAGCGCCGGGCACACTGCCTCGCAGAGCTTGCAGGCTATACAACGCTCTTCCCCGTTGGAATAGCGTCGCAGCGCGTGAAGCCCGCGGTAACGCGGAGACTTCGGCGTGTGCTCCTCGGGGTATTGCACAGTGACCTTGCGCTTGAAAAAGTAACGCAAGGTAACGGTCAGCCCCTTCAGAAGCTCGATGAGAAGAAAGCTTTTTAGCCAGTCCTTGATGCGCTGCATAATCAAACCATTCTCACAAGAGAGTCTCTAGAAATAGCGATTTTTTCACGAGAGCAAGGAAGTCCCGCGCGCAGAACCGCAGTGTATGTACGAATACATGAGGATTCGAGCACGGGACTGACGCAGCTATCGGGGAAAAAGTGCATTTATAGAGGCTCTCTACGCAAACCAGGGGTGAACGTGCCCAATGATCATGGCACCTTCAACGAAAATCCAAACCAGCGTCACCGGGATGAATACTTTCCAGCCCAGGCGCATGATCTGGTCATAACGGTAACGCGGGTAGGTCCCGCGGAACCACAAGTAAAGGAACAGGAAAAACGCCATTTTCAGGAACATCCAGATGATGCTCGGCTGTCCGATCCAAGGCAGCCCCTCGAACGGGGACAGCCATCCACCCAAGAAGAGCAGCGAGGCTACCGCCGAAATCAGGATCATGTTGGCGTATTCGGCCAGGAAAAAGACGGCAAACGCGGTGCCGGAATACTCCACATGAAAACCCGCCACGATTTCGGATTCGCCTTCTGCCACGTCGAACGGCAGGCGGTTGGTCTCCGCAACGCCGGATATGAAATAGATGACGAACATCGGCAGTAACGGGAGAAAGTACCAGTGCCAGATTCCACCGGCCTGGTTTTCGACAATCTGGGTCAAGTTCAGGGTCTGTGCCGCCATGAGCACGCCGACGATCGCAAAACCCATCGCGATTTCATAGGCGACCATCTGGGCGGCCGAACGCATGGCGCCGAGGAAAGCATACTTGGAGTTGGACGCCCAGCCGGAAATAATGACGCCGTAAACGCCGATCGAAGTCACCGCCAAAATCAGCAGCAATCCCGCATTGACATTTGCAGCCACCAGACCCGGGGAAAACGGAATGACGACCCAGGCCGCGATAGCCGGCATGATCGAAAGTACCGGTGCGATGAAGAAAAGATAACGGTTGGCATTGGTCGGAAGAATAACTTCCTTCATGACCAGTTTGATCACGTCGGCAAACGGCTGCAGCAAGCCGCGCGGGCCAACCCGGTTGGGACCGATGCGCGTCTGCATGAAGCCGATGACCTTGCGCTCAGCCAGGGTCAGGTAGGCCACCGTCAGAATCACCGGCAGGGCAATAATGATGAGTTTGCCGATCACGGTCAGCAGATACTGGCCCCAGGCGGGAATGTCATGCCAGATGCCGATAAAAAATTCTGCGAAGTGATGCATGCGCTGCTTTCTCCCCTACCCGATCAGGCTTCGGCTGCCCGGGCAATTGCCTCGAGCGAAAC
>CAZPJI010000014.1:0-54627 GCA_964586925.1 uncultured Gammaproteobacteria bacterium | reverse complement strand
CCGCACGGTGGGCGCCGGGGTGGTCTCCAAGATCATCAAGTAAACCTTTGAGGCACCCCGGGTCGAACCGGGGCGCAGGATGGAATTGAAATGGCAAGCAATCAAAGTATTCGCATTCGGCTGAAGGCGTTCGACCATCGCCTGGTGGACAAGTCGGCGCGTGAGATCATGGAAACGGCGCGGCGTACGGGCGCCCGAGTGAAGGGGCCAATCCCTCTGCCCGGACGTATCGAGCGCTTCACGATCCTGATTTCGCCCCACAAGGACAAAGATGCCCGCGATCAGTACGAATTGCGGACGCACAAGCGATTATTGGACATTCTCGATCCCACGGATAAGACCGTGGATGCCCTGAGCAAGCTGGAATTGGCTGCAGGTGTGGACGTCCAGTTGCGCTTGAATTAACCGCCGTTTCTGCTGTTATAATGATCGGCTCGCCCGGAGTGCCGGGCAGCTAAATTCGGCGCCGGCAGTTCTGCCGGCGCCGTCACTAAGGACAAGGTGCGATGAGCCTAGGTGTAATCGGCCGCAAATGCGGCATGACGCGTATATTCAAGGATGACGGCACGGCCGTGCCGGTCACCGTCATCGAAGTGCTCCCGAACCGGGTGGCGCAGTTGCGCTCGAGCGAGCGTGACGGCTACCGCGCGGCCCAGTTGGCCACCGGAACTCGGCGTTCCACCCGCATCAGCCGGGCGGTCGCCGGCCATCTGGCCAAGGCCGAGGTGGGCGCGGCCCGCCTGCTGCGCGAATTCCGGCTGGGCGAGGATGAGGCTGCCGAATTGGAAACGGGCAAGGAAGTCACCGTTGAGATTTTCAGCGCCGGCCAGAAGGTCGACGTGACGGGCCGCTCCATCGGTAAGGGCTTTGCCGGTACGGTTAAGCGGCATCATTTCCGCACCCAGGACGCTACGCACGGTAACTCGCTGTCGCATCGCGCGCCGGGCTCGATCGGTCAGAACCAGACCCCGGGACGGGTGTTCAAGGGCAAGCGCATGGCGGGCCATCTGGGCGCGGTACGCCGCACCCAGCAGAACCTGGAAGTGGTGCGGGTCGATGCCGAGCGCAACCTGCTGCTCGTCAAGGGTGCCGTTCCGGGCGCGGCGGGCTCCGACCTGTTGGTGCGTCCGGCGGTCAAGGCACGCGGCTGAGGGAGAAGATCGAAATGGAATTAAAGCTCCAGGATCAGGCGTCGAAGAAGGTCAAGGTTGCCGACGCGGCGTTTGCTCAGGCCTATAACGAATCCCTGGTTCACCAGGCGGTCGTCAGCTATATGGCGGGTGCCCGGGCCGGGACCAAGGCCCAGAAGACCCGCTCGGCAGTGCGCGGTGGCGGCAAGAAGCCATGGCGCCAGAAGGGCACAGGCCGCGCGCGTGCCGGCAGCATTCGCAGCCCGCTGTGGCGCGGCGGCGGCAAAATTCACGCAGCGGCTCCCCGGGACCATTCGGTCAAGCTGAACCGCAAGATGTACCGCGGCGCGATGCGCAGCATCTTCTCCGAGTTGGCGCGTCAGGATCGCCTGGTCGTGTTCCAGGATTTCAAGATGGATGAGCCCAAGACGCAGGAGTTGATCAAGACACTCGCCGGACACGATTTGAGCGACGTGCTCATCGTGACTGCCGAGTTCGATGAGAACCTGGCGCTTTCGGCCCGAAACCTGCCGCGTGTTGATGTAACCGATGTGGCCGGACTCGATCCCGTCAGCCTGGTCGCCTTCGACAAGGTGGCGGTGACGGTGCCGGCGCTGAAGCAGATTGAGGAGTGGCTGGCATGAGTGGAGTCAGTGCAGGGCGTCTCGCGAACCTGATCCTCGCGCCGCACGTCTCGGAAAAGAGCGCGCGGATCGGTGAGGCCAATCGCCAGATTGCTTTCCGAGTGCGCCGGGATGCGACCAAGCCTGAAATCAAGCAGGCGGTGGAAACGCTTTTCGAGGTCGAGGTCGAGACGGTGACCACGATCAATCAGCGGGGCAAGGCTCGCGGCATGCGGAGCAACCGCGGTCGCCGTTCCGACTGGAAAAAGGCCTATGTCACCCTCAAGCCCGGGCATGACATCGACTTTGTCGGCGCCGAGTAAGGGAGCGAATCATGGCACTACGTAAAACCAATCCGACCTCGCCGGGACGCCGCTTTGTTGTCCAGACGACGACCGAGGGGCTGCATAAAGGCAAGCCGGTCAAGGCGCTCGTGCGCAAACAGTCGAAGAGCGGCGGGCGCAACAACCAGGGCCGGCTGACCGTACGCCACCGTGGTGGCGGTCACAAGCAGAGTTACCGCGTCGTCGATTTCCGTCGCGACAAGGATGGCGTGCCGGCGCGCGTGGAGCGTATCGAATACGATCCGAACCGCAGCGCCCACCTGGCCTTGCTGCTGTATGCAGACGGCGAGCGCCGCTACATCATTGCCCCACGAGGGTTGGCCGTTGATGACCAGGTTTCGTCCGGTACGACCGCGCCGATCCGTCCCGGCAACAGCTTGCCGCTGGGCAGCATTCCCGTGGGTACCGAGGTGCACTGCGTGGAACTGCGCCCCGGACGTGGCGCCCAGATGATCCGCAGTGCCGGCGGTGTGGCTCAGCTCGTCGCGCGTGAGGGCCGCTACGCGACCCTGCGTCTGCGTTCGGGCGAAATGCGCAAGGTGCTGGTGGACTGTCGTGCCACGATCGGTAGCGTCAGCAATTCCGAGCATAGCCTGCGCTCCTTGGGCAAGGCGGGCGCCAAGCGCTGGCGGGGCATTCGCCCGACCGTGCGCGGCGTGGTGATGAATCCGGTCGACCATCCGCACGGTGGTGGTGAGGGCCGCACTTCGGGTGGCCGTCATCCGGTCAGCCCCTGGGGTACCCCGGCCAAGGGATACAAGACTCGTAGCAACAAGCGCACCGACCGCATGATTGTGCGGCGGCGCAAACGCAAGTAACGGAGGCAGCCGGTGGCACGTTCAGTCACGAAAGGACCGTTTATCGACCCACACTTGGCGAAGAAAGTCGCCGAGGCAGTGGAAAGCAAGAGCCGTCGCCCGATCAAGACCTGGTCGCGACGCTCGATGGTTTCGCCCGACATGATCGGTCTGACCATCGCTGTGCATAACGGCCGTCAGCACGTTCCCGTGCTCATCAGCGAAAACATGGTGGGCCATAAACTCGGTGAGTTCGCCGCGACCCGTACCTTCAAGGGTCACTCCGGCGACCGCAAGGCGAAGTAAGTAGGAACCGTCATGGAAACCACGGCAAAATTCCGCTATGCCCGCATCTCGCCGCAGAAATGCCGCCTGGTCGCCGACCAGGTGCGCGGCAAGGCAGTGGGCGATGCGCTCAATATTCTCGCTTTCAGCCCCAAGAAGGCTGCAGGCATGGTCAAGAAGGTGCTGGAATCGGCGATTGCAAACGCCGAGCATAACCATGGCGCCGACATTGACGAACTGAAAGTGACCGCGATCATGGTCGACGAGGGACCCACGCTTAAGCGTTGGCGTCCGCGGGCCAAGGGACGGGTCAATCACATCATGAAGCGGACCAGCCACATCTCCGTGGCGGTTGGCGACGGCAAGGCCGCATAAGGGGGCAAGCGTGGGACATAAAGTCAACCCAATCGGTTTTCGTCTCGGGGTCTCCGCCGGCTGGAGTTCACGGTGGTATGCCGAAGGCAAGAATTTCGCCGATTACCTGTATTCGGACTGGCAGCTGCGCGAAGAGCTCAAGAAGCGTCTCTCCGGTGCATCGGTCAGCCGCATCGAGATCGAACGCCAGGCCGACAAGCTGCAGATCCTGATTCACACGGCCCGCCCGGGCGTGGTGATCGGCAAGCGTGGCGAAGACATCGAGAAGCTGACGCGCGAACTGCGCGCGCGCCTCGGCATCGAAGTGCACGTGGCGGTGGAAGAAATCCGCAAGCCTGAACTCGATGCCCAGCTGGTGGCCGAGTCCATCGCCCAGCAGCTCGAGCGCCGGATCATGTTCCGCCGCGCCATGCGCCGGGCCGTGGGTAACGCCATGCGCCTCGGGGCGCACGGCATCAAGGTGCGCGTAGCGGGCCGGCTGAATGGCGCGGAAATCGCGCGCAGTGAGTGGTATCGCGAGGGCCGCGTGCCGCTGCACACCCTGCGTGCCGACATCGACTACGGTCTGGCCGAGGCCCATACGACCTACGGCGTGATCGGGGTCAAGGTGTGGATTTTCAAGGGCGAGATTCTGGATCCGAATGCGCTCAAGGAGCGTCAGTCGATGGCCAAGGAATCCGCCTCCGAGACCAAAGGAAGCTAAGCCATGCTGCAACCACGTCGTACAAAATTCCGCAAGCAGCAGAAGGGGCGCAACCGAGGAGTTGCCTCGCGCGGCAATACGGTCGCGTTCGGCGATTTCGCGTTGAAGGCCACCACGCGCGGGCGTATCACTGCTCGCCAGATCGAAGCGGCGCGTCGCGCCATGACGCGCCATGTGAAGCGCGGCGGCAAGATCTGGATCCGGATTTTCCCGGACGTGCCGGTTACCAAGAAGCCCATCGAAGTGCGCATGGGTAAGGGCAAGGGCAACGTCGAGTACTGGATCGCGCAGATCAAGCCCGGCCGCGTCCTGTATGAAATGGAAGGGGTGTCCGAGGACGTGGCGCGCGAGGCTTTCCGCCTGGCCGCGGCCAAGCTTCCGGTCAAGACCTCGTTCGTCAGCCGGCAGGTGGGTTGAGCATGAACACGAGTGAACTGCGTAACAAGGATGAAAAAGCTTTGCGGAAAGAGCTCGCCGAGCTCCGCCGCGAAGGCTTCAAGCTGCGCATGCAGCAGGGTACGGGCCAGCTTGGGCGGCCCAGTGAAATCAAGCGCGTGCGCCGGGACGTGGCGCGGGTGCTTACGGTATTGGCCGAGCGCGAAAAGGCGGGTGACAAGTCATGAATGAAGCAGCTCAGACCGAAACGAAGGAACGCCTCCTGACCGCGCGTGTCGTCAGCACGAGCATGGAAAAGACCATCTCGGTGCGGGTCGAGCGGATGGTGAAGCATCCGGTCTACGGCAAGTACATCCGCCGCAGCACGAAAATGCTGGCGCATGACGAGGCCAATGAATGTCGGGTGGGTGATACGGTCACTATTACGCCTTGTCGCCCGCTGTCCAAGCGCAAGTCCTGGCGGGTGACCGCCGTGGTCGAGCGTGCAGCAGGCACGGCTGATGCCGGCGCAGAAGCCTAAGGAGCGGTTCTCATGATTCAGATGCAGACCGAACTGAATGCGGCGGACAACAGTGGTGCCAAGCGCCTGCGTTGCATCAAGGTGCTGGGCGGGTCCAAGCGCCGCTACGCCGGTGTCGGCGACGTAATCAAGGTGAGCGTGGCGGACGCGATTCCGCGTGGCCGCGTGAAGAAGGGCGAAGTGTACAACGCCGTGGTGGTGCGTACGCGCAAGGAAATCCGTCGTAACGACGGCTCGGCGATCCGTTTCGATACGAATGCGGCCGTTCTGCTCAACGCGCGCTTGGAACCGATCGGAACCCGTATCTTCGGCCCGGTGACGCGCGAGCTCAGGACCGAGCGTTTCATGCGCATCATCTCGCTTGCGCCCGAAGTGCTTTAAGGAGAGGTCGAGATGGAACGTATTCGCAAGGGTGACGAAGTGATCGTCACGACCGGCAAGGACAAGGGGCGACGGGGTTCCGTTACCCGGATCTATGCCGACGGGCGGGTGTTGGTCGAAGGCATCAACGTGGTGCGCAAGCACATGAAGCCGAACCCCGCAACGGGCAGCAAGGGAGGCATCGTGGACAAGGAAATGCCGCTCGACGCTTCGAACGTGATGCTTTACAACCCGGTCACCAAGAAAGGCGACCGTATCGGTTACAAGCGCCTTGATGATGGGCGCAAGGTCAGGTTTTTCCGTTCCACCGACGAACTGGTGGATGTGTGAGGGATAGTCAATGACGGGCTTGCAAGAGCAATATCGCAAGGAAGTTGTGCCGGCGCTTACCAAGCGTTTCGAGTACGAAAATCCGATGGCGGTGCCGAAGCTGGTGAAAATCACGCTCAACATGGGTGTGGGAGAAGCCGTATCCGATCGCAAGGTGATCGAGCACGCGACGGCGGACCTGGAGAAGATCAGCGGGCAGAAGCCGCTGGTGACCCGCGCCCGCAAGTCGGTCGCCGGCTTCAAGATCCGCGAAGAATGGCCGATCGGCTGCAAGGTGACCCTGCGCGGAGCGCGTATGTACGAGTTCCTGGAGCGCCTGATCACGGTGGCCATTCCGCGTGTTCGCGATTTCCGCGGCTTGTCGCCGAAGTCGTTTGACGGCCGTGGCAACTACAGCATGGGCGTGCGCGAGCAGATCATTTTTCCGGAAATCGACTACGACCAGATCGATACCATTCGCGGCCTGGACGTGACCTTCACGACCACCGCCCAGACCGACGAGGAAGGACGTGCGCTTCTTGAGGCGTTCAACTTCCCGTTCCGTAATTGAGGTAACCATGGCCAAGAAATCCATGATCGTGCGTGACGAAAAACGCCTGAAACTCGCCGCCAAGTACGCCGAGCGCCGTGCTGCGCTCAAGCGCGAAATCAAGCGTCCGGACGCAACGATGGAAGAGCGCATGCGCGCGGCTCAGCAGCTGGCAGAATTGCCGCGCGACTCGAGCCCTTCGCGCCAGCGTCGCCGTTGCGCCATTACCGGCCGGCCCAAGGGCACGTATCGCAAGTTCGGTCTGGGTCGCAACAAGATTCGTGAAGTCGTCATGCGCGGTGACGTGCCTGGCGTCTCCAAGGCCAGCTGGTGAGGGTGGCAAGATGAGCATGCATGATCCGATCTCCGACCTTCTGACCCGTGTGCGCAATGCGCAGCAGGCGCGCCATGCCGAAGTCGTGATGCCGAGCTCCAAGATGAAGAGCGAGCTTGCGCGTGTACTCAAGGACGAGGGCTATATCGAAGATTTCTCGGTAACCGAGGAAGAAGGCGGCAAGGCCAGCCTGAAGATTCGGCTCAAGTACTACCAGGGGCAGCCTGTGATCGACGAACTCAAGCGAGTGAGCCGTCCGGGGCTGCGGATTTACCGAGGCAAGGACGAGCTTCCGCGGGTGCGCGGCGGCTACGGCGTTGCCATTATTTCCACCTCGCACGGCTTGATGAGCGATCGCGCGGCACGCGCGGCTGGTCACGGCGGCGAAGTGATCTGCGAAATCAGTTGAGGAACCGGCATGGCACGTACCGCCGTTAAACCGATTCAGACCCTGAAGGGCGTCGAGCTCAACATTGAGAGCCAGACCGTGCGGGTCAAGGGACCCAAGGGTCAGCTCGAAATGGTTGTCAATTCTGATGTGGCCATCAGCACCGAGGATGGAACGATCCTGTTCTCGCCTAAGTCGGGTGGGAAGGACGCCATTGCCCAGTGCGGCACGGCTCGTTCGCTGATGCGTAATCTGATGCAAGGTGTTACCGAAGGCTATGAGCGCAAACTCGCCTTGTTCGGCGTCGGTTTGCGCGCCCAGGCTCAGGGCAAGAAGCTCAACCTCACGCTGGGTTTTTCGCATCCGGTCGACTACGAGGTGCCGGAAGGCATCACCGTCGAGACGCCGAGCCAGACCGAGATCGTGGTCCGCGGCATCGACAAGCAGAGGGTCGGCCAGGTGGCTGCAGAAATTCGCGCTTTCCGCCCGCCCGATGCCTACAAGGGCAAGGGGCTGCGCTACGCCGACGAACGCGTGGTGCTCAAGGAAGCGAAGAAGAAGTAAGGGTGCATAAGTCATGGTGAACAAATTCGAAGCTCGCGTACGCCGCTCCCGCCGCGCCCGCGCCCACATTCGCAAGCTGGGTGCGGTACGCCTGAGTGTGCATCGCACGCCGCGCCACATCTACGCGCAACTCATCGACGCCAAGGGCGAGCGCACGTTGGCTATGGCCTCGACGGTCGAGCAGGATGTGCGCAAGGGCCTTAAGTCCACGGGCAACATCGAGGCTGCGCAAACGGTGGGCAAGCTCATCGCCGAGCGTGCCAAGGCTGCCGGCGTGGAAGAAGTGGCCTTCGATCGTTCGGGCTACAAGTATCACGGTCGTATTCGCGCACTGGCTGACGCCGCGCGCGAAGCCGGCCTTCGTTTCTAAGGGGATCAAGGCATGGCGAAACCGACAGACACTGCTACGGATCAGGTCGAGAAGCTCGTCGCGGTCAACCGCGTGGCCAAGGTGGTCAAGGGTGGCCGCCAGTTCGGCTTCACGGCGCTGATGGTAGTCGGTGACGGAGCCGGCAAGGTGGGCTTTGGCTACGGCAAGGCGCGTGAAGTGCCGGCTGCGATTTCCAAGGCGACCGAGCAGGCGCGCCGCAACATGATCAAGGTGCCGTTGAATGACGACACGCTGCACTATCCGCTGGAAGGCCGTCATGGCGCGACCCGCGTGCGCATCCAGCCGGCCTCGGCCGGTACCGGCGTGATCGCCGGCGGCGCCATGCGTGCCGTGTTCGAGGTTGCCGGCGTGCGCAACGTGCTCGCCAAGAGCTTTGGCTCGCGTAACCCGATCAATGTGGTCCGCGCCACCATGCGTGCGCTGGCGGCCATTGAATCTCCTGGGATGATTGCCGCCAAGCGTGGCAAATCGATTGCCGATATCCGGAGCTGATCATGGCTAAGAAACAAACCAGCAAGCAGGTCAAGCTGACCCTAGTGAAGAGCGCGGCGGGGCGCCTCAAGGCGCATCGTGAGTGCGTGCGTGGGCTGGGTCTGCGCAAGACGGGCTCGAGCTCGGTTGTGCTCGACACACCCGAGAATCGCGGCATGATCAACAAGATCTCTTACATGCTGCAGGTCGAGGAGGTTTCCTGATGCGACTCAATGATCTCAAGCCGGCTGCCGGCAGCAAGAAAGAACGCACCCGTGTCGGGCGCGGTCTGGGTTCCGGCCTGGGCAAGACCTGCGGCCGCGGCCACAAGGGCCAGCATTCCCGTTCGGGCGGTTTCCACAAGGTGGGCTTTGAAGGCGGTCAGATGCCATTGCAGCGCCGCTTGCCCCACGTCGGGTTCTCTTCTCCGATGAAGCAGACCCGTGCCGAACTGCGTCTGGGTACGCTGAACAAGCTCGAGGGCGACACGGTCGATCTGCCGAGCCTGGTTGCCGCTGGCTTGGTGCCGGCGGGTACCGAGCGTGTGAAAATCATCCTGGCAGGCACCACCGAGCGCGCCTTCACGGTGAGCGGTGATGTCGTGCCGACGCGTGGTGCGCGTGCGGCCATCGAGAAGGCCGGAGGCAAGGTAGAAGACTGATGGCCGGACCCGCCCAACAACAGGCTTTCGGCTCACTCGGCGATATTTTCCGCTCGGGTGATCTGCGCAAGCGTCTGCTTTATCTGGCAGGTGCGCTGATCGTATTCCGCATCGGTATCCATATCCCGGTGCCGGGCATCGATCCGGCGCACTACGCGCGCCTGTTCAGCCAGAATTCGGGCGGTATTCTGGGCATCTTCAACGTATTCTCAGGCGGCGCCCTGAAGCAGATGTCGATCTTCGCCCTTGGGGTGATGCCCTACATTTCTGCGTCGATCATCATCCAGATGCTGACCTCAGTCGTGCCGAGCCTGGAAGCCCTGAAGAAGGAAGGCCAGGCAGGTCAGCGCAAGATCACGCGCTACACGCGTTACTCCACGGTGGCTTTGGCCCTGTTCCAGTCCCTGGGTGCGGCTTTTGCCCTGCAGAGCCAGGGCGTGGCGTTAGTGGCAGGTCCCGGTTTTATCGTTACGGCGACCGTGAGCCTGGTGACCGGCACCATGTTCCTGATGTGGCTGGGCGAGCAGGTTACGGAGCGCGGGTTGGGCAACGGCATCTCGATGATCATCTTCGCGGGAATCGTCGCCGGACTGCCGTCGGCGATCGCCAGTACCCTCGAATTAGTGCGTAATGGCGAGTTGAACTCGATCATCGCGATCCTCATTTTCCTGGGCGTGATTCTGATCACGGCCTTCGTGGTGTTCGTGGAAAGCGGCCAACGACGGATTACCGTAAATTACGCCAAGCGTCAGCAGGGGCGGCGCATGTACGCGGCGCAGACCAGCCACCTGCCGCTCAAGCTCAACATGTCGGGTGTTATTCCGCCCATCTTCGCTTCGAGCATCATCCTGTTCCCGGTCACGCTTGCGGGTTGGCTGGGGCAGAGTTCGGGCTTTGGATGGCTTCAGAGTCTCAGCCTGTGGCTCTCGCCCGGACAACCGCTTTACGTGGCCTTGTTCACGGTGCTGATCATCTTCTTCACTTTCTTCTATACGGCGTTGACTTTCAATAGTGAGGAAACGGCCGATAACCTGAAGAAGTCCGGCGCTTTCATTCCGGGCATTCGGCCCGGCAAGCAGACGGCGCATTACGTGGACACCGTGCTGACCAAGCTGACGCTGTGGGGCGCGCTGTACCTGACCGCGGTCTGCCTGCTGCCGGAATTCCTGATCGCTTACGCGCACGTGTCGTTCAATTTCGGCGGCACGTCTCTTTTGATCGTCGTCGTCGTGGCCATGGACTTCATGGGTCAATTGCAGGCTCACATGATGACGCACCAGTACGAAGGACTGCTCAAGCGGGCCCGCATGCGCGGCTTGCAGCGGTAGCCGGGAGTTAACGATGAAGGTAAGAGCTTCGGTCAAGAAAATTTGCCGCAACTGTAAGATCATCCGCCGCCGTGGTGCGGTGCGCGTGATCTGCTCGGATCCGCGGCACAAGCAGCGCCAGGGTTGATCCGGCTTGAGTTGGTCAGCTTCTGTTGTTAAAATGAATGGTTCACCTCGCGATCCTTTGAACTCGCGCTGAGGGAAAGTAATGGCACGTATTGCAGGCATAAACATACCGCCGCACAAGCACACGGTGATTGGCTTGACGGCTATTTACGGCGTGGGCCGTACCCGCGCGGCAGAGATCTGCGCCGCTACCGGCGTCGACCCTGCCCGCAAGGTCAAGGATCTGTCCGAGACCGAACTGGAGGCCATCCGCCAGGAATTGGCCAAGTACAAGGTTGAAGGCGATCTGCGCCGTGAGGTCAACATGAACCTCAAGCGCCTGATGGATCTCGGCACGTTCCGCGGCATCCGTCATCGTCGTGGTTTGCCGGTGCGTGGCCAGCGTACCCGTACCAATGCCCGCACGCGCAAGGGTCGTGTGCGTCGTAGCGCCAAGCGCTGAAGATTTCAGGAGAGTACTGATTCATGGCGAAACCGGCTACCAAGTCGCGTAAGCGCATCAAGCAGCAGGTGGTTGACGGCATCGTGCACGTGCATGCGTCGTTCAACAACACGATCATTACGATTACCGATCGCAAGGGCAACACTTTGTCATGGGCCACGGCCGGCGGTTCCGGTTTCCGCGGTTCGCGCAAGTCGACCCCGTTCGCAGCCCAGATAGCGGCCGAGCGTGCGGGTACCGTCGCCCAGGAATACGGGGTCAAGAACCTCGAAGTCGAAATCAAGGGTCCGGGCCCGGGCCGCGAGTCTGCGGTAAGGGCGCTGAACAATCTGGGTTTTCGCGTGTTGTCGATCTCCGACGTCACGCCGATTCCGCACAATGGCTGCCGGCCGCCGAAAAAGCGCCGGGTTTGATGGGGGTTTTGTAGACAATGGCACGATATCTCGGACCCAAGTGCAAGCTGGCACGCCGCGAGGGCACGGATCTTTTTCTCAAGAGCCCGATCAAGGCACTCGACCAGAAGTGCAAGATTGATCGGATTCCCGGCCAGCATGGCGCCGCGACCCGCCGTGGCCGCATGTCGGATTATGGCCTGCAGTTGCGCGAGAAGCAGAAACTGCGCCGCATGTACGGCGTGCTCGAGCGCCAGTTCCGCCGTTATTACAAGGAAGCGGCACGCCGCAAGGGTGCGACCGGCGCCCTCCTGCTGCAGTTGCTCGAGTCGCGGCTGGACAACGTGGTTTACCGGATGGGCTTCGCGTCCACGCGGGCCGAGGCACGCCAGTTGGTCAGTCACAAGGGCGTGATGGTCAACGGCAAGCTGGTGAATATTCCCAGCTTCGAGGTCAAAGCGGGCGACGAGATTGCCCTGACCGAGCGTTCACGCAAGCAGACACGGGTGGAAATGGCGCTGGAAATTTCGCGCCAGATAGAGCGTCCAGCCTGGGTCGAGGTGGACGAAAAGACGTGCAAGGGCACCTTCAAGGCGATGCCCGAGCGCGATGAATTGTTACCGGATATCAACGAGAATCTGGTCGTCGAGTTGTATTCGAAGTAAACGTAAACGTCGAGGTTCGAACACATGGAAATGTCCGTATCCGAGTTCCTCAAGCCGCGCATTGCCGGTTTGACCGAACTGGGTGAAAACCGTACCCGCATCGTTCTGGAACCCCTGGAGCGCGGCTTTGGCTACACGCTGGGTAACAGCCTGCGCCGGGTTCTCTTGTCTTCGATGCCGGGTGCAGCAGTTGTAGAGGCCGAGATCGACGGCGTACTGCACGAGTACACGGCTATCGACGGCGTGCAGGAAGACGTAGTCGAAATACTGCTCAACCTGAAGCAGCTCGCCATCCGCATGCATGCCCGCGAAGAAGCGACCCTGACCCTGAATGCTGCGGGGCCGGGCGTGGTTACCGCCGGTGACATCAGCGTCGATCACGATGTTGAAATCGTCAACAAGGACCTGGTGATCGCTCACCTGGCCAAGAACGGCAAGCTGTCCATGCGCCTGCAGGTCATGCGTGGTCGCGGCTACATGCCGGTGATCAAGCGTTATGCCGACGAATCCCAGGGACGCAAGATCGGCAAGCTCAAGCTGGACGCCACGTTTACCCCGATCCGTCGCGTTGCCTATTACGTCGAGGCCGCGCGTGTCGAGCAGCGTACCGATCTGGACAAGCTGATCCTGGATATCGAGACCAATGGCACGATCGGTGCCGAGGACGCGCTGCGTCGTGCGGCGGGTATCCTGACCGACCAGTTGTCGGTCTTTGCCGATCTCAGCTCGGTCAGCTCGCATACGCCGACGGAAAGCCGCAGTATCAAGCCGATCCTGCTCAAGCCCGTCGAAGAACTCGAGCTGACCGTGCGCTCTTCCAACGCGCTGAAGGCCGAGCGCATCCGCTATGTGGGTGACCTGGTTCAGAAGAGCGAGGATGAGCTGCTCAAGACTCCGAACCTGGGCCGTAAATCACTGACTGAAATCAAGGACGTCCTGGCCCGCCACGAGCTGGCACTGGGAATGAAGCTTGAGGACTGGCCGCCGGCAGCACTCGCCGAGCGTCGCGCATCCTGAGGAGATCACCGAAATGCGTCACCGTAATTCAGGCCGTGCTCTCAGCCGCACCAGCTCGCACCGCGCGGCGCTGATGCGTAACATGAGCAAGTCGCTGATCCAGCACGAACAGATCCGCACCACCGTCCCCAAGGCCAAGGAATTGCGTAGGGTTGTGGAGCCCCTGATCACATTGGCCAAGAACGACAGCGTGGCCAACCGCCGCCTGGCTTTCAACCGCCTGCGCGACGATGCCATCGTGGCCAAGCTGTTCACCGACCTCGGACCGCGGTTCAAGGAGCGTCCGGGTGGTTACCTGCGGATCCTAAAGGCGGGCTTCCGCGCCGGCGACAACGCCCCCGTCGCGATAGTCCAGCTTGTAGGTGAGGAAGGCAGCGAAGCCGCCTGACACCGGAGCTGGATGGTGTTAAAGAAAAACCACCCATCGGGTGGTTTTTCTTTTCCGGGTGCACGGATTTTATTAGCCTGCGCGTGAAGCGAGGTTGTTTTCGTAGTTGGTCGAATAGGGGGCTGACGAGGCAATCGATGAGTTTCCCGTCATAGGGAATCTACAATCGAACAGCTCATTCAATCCCGACTGGACGATCGCGCGTGTGGCATGGGCCAGGCTGCGCCGGTCCAGCCCTTCCGGGTTGATTTGGGGTAGCAGCCTGAGATCGACATCGAACCCCTCCCGTTGTTTCAGGAGGCGTCTCAAGTGAGACAGAAAGGTGTCGTCGCCAACGAATGGGGCCAATGAACTGAGCGCGCCACGTTCACTGAACCGCAAGGCGACCGGTTGCACGGGTGTCGCAGAGGCAACGGCAGCAGCAAATAAACGGGGATACATCGGTTTCACGGTCCGACCTTCGGTCGTGGTCCCTTCCGGAAAGATTACGACCGATTGTCCATTTTGCAAGTGTTCCGCAAGCGTTCTGGAGACACTATTGCTGTGGCCGGTCCCCCGCTTCAGGAATATCGTGCCCGCTGCCCTTGCCAGCCAACCTACCAGGGGCCATTCGCTGACTTCGGACTTCGATACGAATACGAATTCGCCGACGGCACCCAGCACCACAATATCGAGCCATGACACATGATTGCAGCACCACAGCGATGCCTCGCGAGGACAGCGGCCACGAACCCGGATCCTCAGGCCGAGAGCGTGGGCGAGCCGCCGCATCCACCAGCGGACAATGATCCTGTCTCGTCCTGTTCCGCGCATGATGCGAACCGGCCCTGCGAGCAGCAGGCCCAGCAGAATCAGTCCGCAGAGGCGCAGGCTACGCCCAGGCAACCCGAGGTCCTGCTGTCGCGGGTGCAATGAGCGTTGGCAGGAAATGCCGGGCGAAGCGCGGATTTAGTTGACGGAGATCGAGCAGCATGAACACGTCCGCAACGCCGAAGTCCGGATCCCAGCATGGTTCGCCGCAGGCCTTGGCGCCCAGGTTGACGTAGGTGCGCAACAGCGGCGGCATGCGCGGCACCACATCGTCCAGGCTTGAATCCAGCCGTGGTAGAGCGTGCAAAGGACGCACGCGCAGGCTTTCCGGCGCCAGGTGTTTTTTCATGATTTGGCGAATGATGGCCTCAGCGTACTCGCGGCCGCCGGCCAGCGAGACGCTGGCGCAACCGAAGAGGTAGTCAACGCCCTGCTCGCCGATTAACTGGCCGATCCCTTGCCACAAGGTGGCGATAACGGCGCCATTGCGGTAAGCGGGGTCCACGCAGGTGCGCCCGATTTCCACACGCCGTCCAGGAAGGGTCAGGATGTTCTCGAGCGAGAACTCGCCGCCCGAGTAGAAGCGGCCGGTGCGTGCCGCACCAGCCTCGTTCAGTACCCGCGTGCTGGCTACAATGCGCCCGCTGGTGAGATCGCGAACGATGAGATGCTGGCAGTGCTGATCGAATTCGTCCCGATCGAGCTCTTCTTCCGCATGCGGCAGTTTGGCGCCCAGTTCGCGGGCAAAGATCCGGTACCGTAACTGTTGAACGGCGACGATCTGCTCCGATCCGGCTATTTCCACCTGATAGCGGACTTGTGGATTGACTGCTTCCGACATGGATGGTGCCCCCAAGTCATGGATTCATTTGCGGCGCAGGATAGGGGCGTTTTATGGCAGGAATATGACGCGTACGGACGTCAACGTGACGCTATTACCGTTTTCGCCCTTACCGGAGGAGCACTGATTCAGGGTAGCCATAGCCAGGAGATGACGACGACGGAAATGATGCCGACGAGGAGGTTCAGGGGTAAGCCGAAGCGCACGAAGTCGCTGAAGCGGTACCCGCCGGGGCCGTACACCATGAGGTTGGTCTGGTAGGCGATGGGCGTCGTGAAACTTGCCGAAGCGGCCATGGCGATCGTGATCGCGTAGGGCAGCAGAGGCTGGCCGAGATCGGCGACCGCCGTGTAGGCCAGCGGGAACATGAGCACGGCAGCGGCGTTATTGCCGATGACGGCGGTGAACACCGCGGTAACGACGTACACCACGATCAGCAATCCGAGCGGGGAACCTTCGGCCAGTTCGAGCAGCGGCTGTGCGATCACCGAGGCGGCGCCGGTATGCACGAGCGCGGCGGCAATGCCGAAGGCCGAGCCGATGACAAGGATGACCTGAAGTTCGATCGAGCGCCGGGCAGCGGCGAGGTTGATGCACCGGGTCCCGACCATGGCGACGGCCGCGAAGATCGCAGCAGGCGCGAGTGGCACGATACGTGCGGTGACCAGGCCGATGACAGCGCCGAGGATCAGCCAGGCGATCCAGGCGCGCTCGTAATGCGGCTGAACGCTGCCTTCGAGCGGACGCAGCAACAGGAAGTCACGGTTGTGCTGGTAGCGGCGCTGGAATTCCGAGGGCGCTTCGAGCAGCAGCGTGTCGCCGGCGGCGATCGTGATCGCGCCGATTTTGCCGGTGACACGCCGTCCGGCACGGGCGACGGCAATGACGACAGCACCGTAGCGTGACCGGAACCGTCCCTCACGCACGGTGCGTCCCACCATGGGATTTTCTGGTGCGATCACGGCCTCGATCAGGCGCCGGTCGGGACGCGGCGTATCGAGCTTGAAGACCTGGCCGGTGGCGGGAACGAGTCCGCGCATTTTCTGCAGGTCGGCGACTGATTCGACGATACCGGCGAAGACGAGCCGGTCGCCTTCTTCGAGGAGTTCCTCCGGTCCCGGTGCCGGAATGAGGTTCCCGGCACGCTCGATTTCGACTACGTACAGGCCGGGCAAATGACGCAGGCCGGCGGCTTCGAGCGTCTGCCGGGCCAATGGGCTGCCAGTGGACACCAGCATTTCCACGGTGTACTCGCGTGGATCGGTGAATTCGCCGATGGCGCCTTGCCGGTCGGGCAGCAGCCGGCGGCCGAAGAGCAGGATATAGAGGAAACCGGCGACGGCGACGGGCAGGCCTACGGCACCGATGGTGAAAAAGCCCATGCCGGGCCCCTGCGTGGCCGACGTCAGCAGGCCGTTGACGATGATCGTGGTGCTGGTGCCGATCAGGGTGCAGGTGCCGCCGAGGATGGCGGCGAAGGACAGCGGCATGGCCAAGCGCGATGCGGCGAAGCGGTGGCGCTTGCCCCAGTCGAGTACGGCGGGCAGCAATGCGGCGACGACCGGCGTATTGTTGATAAACCCGCTGACGACGGCGGTCGGGAACATGATCCGGAGCTGGGCGACCCACAGGCACCGGCTGCGTCCGAACAGCCAGCGCGCCGGCGCGCTGACGGCTCCGGTATGCCGGAGACCCGCCGCCACTACGTAAAGGGCAGCGACGGCAATGAGTCCGGGGTTGGCGAAGCCGGTGAACACCTTGTCCACCGGCACACAGCCGGTGACGGCGAGTATCGCGAGCCCCCCGACAAGTGGCAGGTCCGGCGGCATGCGTGGCCAGGCGAGGGCAATCACCACGGCGCCGAGAACGGCCAGGGTGAGGATGGCCTCCCAGCTCATTGCGGTTTGTCCCGTTTGCCGTGACCCTGTTTCAGAACCTGATCCAGGAATAATGCCGTGTGCGAGCCGGGAAGTTTCGCCAGGTCTTCGGGCGTGCCCTGGCCGACGATGCGCCCGCCGCCGTCTCCGCCTTCGGGGCCGAGGTCGATGATCCAGTCGGCGGTCTTGATCACGTCCAGGTTGTGCTCGATCACGAGCACGGTGTTGCCGTGGGCCCGCAACCGCAGAAGCACGGCCAGGAGCTGGCGGATGTCGTGGAAGTGCAGGCCGGTGGTGGGTTCATCGAGGATATAGAGTACACGGCCCGTGTCGCGGCGGCTCAGCTCGCGCGCCAGCTTGATGCGCTGGGCCTCGCCGCCGGACAGCGTGGTCGCGCTCTGGCCCAGCTTGATGTAGCCGAGCCCCACGGTGACCAGCGTGTCCAGGCGATGGTGGATGCTCGGTATGTTGGCGAAGAATTCCCGGGCTTCCTCCACGGTCATGTCGAGCACTTGCTCGATAGTGCGGCCCTTGTAGTGGATCTGGAGCGTCTCGCGGTTATAGCGCGCCCCATGGCAGACGTCGCAGGCGACATAAATGTCGGGCAGGAAATGCATTTCCACCTTGACCAGGCCGTCGCCCTGGCAGGCTTCGCATCGGCCTCCTCGCACATTGAAGGAAAAGCGCCCCGCCTTGTAACCGCGCGCGCGGGCCTCGGGGGTCTGCGCGAACAGTTCGCGGATGGCAGTGAATACGCCCGTGTAGGTGGCGGGGTTGGAGCGCGGCGTACGCCCGATCGGGCTCTGGTCGATGGCAATGACCTTGTCCAGTTGTTCGAGGCCGTCGATACCGGCATGCGGTGCCGGTTCCGTGCGGGCCCGGTTGAGTATCTGCTCGCCCGCCGCCTGCAGAGTGTCGAGGATCAGGGTGGACTTGCCCGATCCGGATACGCCTGTAATGCAGGTGAACAGGCCTACGGGAATTTCCACGTCGACGTGTTTGAGGTTGTTGCCGTGCGCGTCGCGTATGGTCAGCGCTTTCTCCGGCTCGGGATGCTTTCTCGCCTGGGGTACCGGGATGTTGCGGCGTCCGGCGAGGTAGTCCGCCGTGAGCGAGTCCGGGTTGTCGATGACCGTCTCCGGCGTGCCTGCCGCGATGACTTCGCCGCCGTGTGCGCCCGCGCCCGGCCCCATGTCGATCAGGTAATCGGCGCTGCGTATCGCTTCTTCGTCGTGCTCCACGACGATTACCGTGTTGTCCAGATCGCGCAGGCGGGTGAGGGTGTCGATCAGGCGCCGGTTGTCGCGCTGGTGCAGGCCGATGGAGGGTTCGTCAAGCACGTACATTACGCCGGTCAAACCCGAGCCGATCTGGCTGGCGAGCCGTATGCGCTGGCCCTCCCCGCCGGACAACGTCTCCGTACTGCGCGCCAGGGTGAGGTAGCCGAGGCCGACGTCGACCAGAAAACCGAGGCGGGCCTGGAGTTCACGCTGGATGCGCTGGGCGATTTCCCCCTTGCGGCCCGGCAGATTCAGCTCGGTGAAAAAATGCCAGACTTGATCGATCGCCTGGTTGCTAAGGCCCGAAAGAGTGGCGTCGCCGATGAACACATTGCGCGCTACTTCGTTCAGCCGGGTGCCGTCGCAAGCGGTGCAGGCCCGGCTGGAGCGATAGCGGGCCAGCTCGTCGCGAACCGCGTCCGAATCGGTTTCCCGGTAGCGGCGTTCGAGGATGTTCAGCACGCCTTCGAAGGGATGCCGGCGTTGTTGCTTTTGCCCGCGCGCCGAGACGTAGATAAAGACGATTTCCTCGTCGCCGCTGCCGTAGAGCAGGATATGGCGCACTTTTTCGGACAGTTCGGCCCAGGGCGTTTCGGGGTCGAAGCCGTAATGCCGCGCGAGGCTCTCGATCAGGCGGTAATAGTAGGCATTGCGGCGATCCCAGCCGCGAATGGCGCCTCCGGCGAGCGAGAGCGAAGGCTGATTCACGATGCGCTCGGGGTCGAAGAAGCTTTCCCGGCCCAGGCCCGCGCACTGGGGGCATGCGCCGGCGGGGTTATTGAAGGAGAACAGGCGCGGCTCCAGCTCGGCGATGCTCCAGCCGCATTCGGGACAGGCGTAGCGGGAGGAGAACGTGAGCTCGGGCGCCTCGCTGTCGTCGATGTCCGCGATCAGGGCGATGCCGTCGGCCAGCCCCAGCGCCGTCTCGAACGATTCGGCCAGGCGGGTCGCCATGTCCGCACGGATACGGAAGCGGTCCACGACGACTTCGATGGTGTGGGCCCGGTGCGGATCGAGCCGGGGCAGGGGATCGAGTTCGCAGACCGTGCCGTCAATGCGGGCCCGGACGAAACCGCGTGATTTGAGATCTTCGAGCAGGTCCTGGTATTCACCCTTGCGCCCGCGTACGACCGGGGCCAGCAGCATAACGCGCCGCTCCACCGGATCGGCAAGCACGCCGTCCACCATTTGCGAGACGGTCTGCGCATCCAGTGCCAAGCCGTGATGCGGGCAGCGCGGCGTACCGGCGCGCGCGAAGAGCAGGCGCAGGTAGTCATGGATTTCGGTGACGGTGCCGATCGTGGAGCGGGGGTTGTGGGAACTGGCTTTTTGCTCGATGGCGATGGCGGGCGACAGGCCTTCGATAGAATCGACGTCCGGTTTTTCCATCAGGGCCAGGAATTGGCGGGCGTAAGCCGACAGGGATTCCACATAGCGGCGCTGCCCTTCGGCATACAGCGTGTCGAACGCGAGCGAGCTTTTGCCTGACCCGGAGAGGCCCGTAATGACTGTCAATTGCCCCCTGGGCAGCTCGACGTGCACGTTTTTCAGATTGTGAGTGCGGGCGCCGCGTATGCGGATTTTGTCCATCATGCGCAACGGGCCTCAGGCAAATGTTTTACTATACGGCGGCATGCAAGGCTTTGCAAAAGGCATTTTGCCTTGCGTGCTGGTTACTACAAAGGAGACGAAATATGGCAGCAACAGGCAAGCTGAGAAAGGAAGCGGGCATTATCGGCCTGCTTTATTTCAGCCTCGGTGGCATTATCGGATCGGGCTGGTTGTTCGGGCCCTTCGACGCAGCCAAGGCCGCCGGGCCCTGGAGTATCGCGTCCTGGATCATCGGCGCTGCCGTGGTGATGCTGCTGGCGTTGGTCTTCGCAGAACTCGCGACCATGCTGCCCAAGAGCGGCGCGCTGATCCATATCAGCCATATCGGCCACGGCGAACTGATCGGACGGATCTGGTCCTGGATCCTGTTCCTGTCGAGCGTGGTGACTCCGCCGATCGAAGTCATGGCCGTGCTGACCTACCTCAACAACAAGGTTCCCTATTTCGTCCATCCTTCGACGCATGTCCTGACCGCCGTGGGTTTTTTCGTGGCCATCGCGCTGCTCGGCGTCGTTGTTATCTTCAACTTCTTCGCGATCAAGTTCGTGTTGTGGGTGAACAGCCTTGCCACGTGGTGGAAAATGTTCATCCCCGCGATCAGCATCATCGTCCTGATGAGCTACTCGTTCCATCCAGGCAATTTCCATCTGCACCTGGGCTCGGTGCACGCGGCGGGGATGCTGACCGCCGTGTCCACGGCGGGCATCGTGTTCAGCTTCCTGGGTTTCCGCCTCGCCATCAACCTGGGCGGCGAGACAAAGAACCCGGGCAAATACATACCTATTGCAGTCATCGGCTCGGTGCTGATCGCCACTCTGATCTACGTGGGACTGGAAGTAGCCACCATCACAGCCGTACGGCCGGCGGATTTCGCCAACGGGTGGCAAAGCCTGAGTTTCAAGGGAGACGCGGGCCCGTTCGCGGCCCTGGCGGTAGGCATTGGCGCAGTATTCTGGTCCTACGTGCTCTATGCCGATGCCATCGTTTCGCCGTTCGGCACCGGCCTGGTCTACACCGCCAATACCTCGCGCCTGGGCTACGGCATGGCCGAGGTAGGCAGCGCACCCAAGTTCATGGAAAAGCTCAACCGCAACGGCGTGCCCTGGACCTCGCTGCTGGTTACTTACCTGATCGCATGCATCTTCTTTTTCCCGTTCCCGTCTTGGCATCAGTTGGTCGGCTACGTGTCCGATATCACGGTGCTGTCGTACGGGATCGGGCCCGTCGTGCTGTTGATCATGCGCAAGCGTCATCCCGAGGAGCCGCGTCCCTTCCGGCTTAAGGGCGCCAATATCATCGCGCCGCTGGCTTTCATCGCCTCCAACTGGGTGATCTTCTGGACCGGCTGCACGACGGTGACCTTCCTGTTCGGGCTGCTGGGCTCGTTGTTCATTCTCTATGCGCTCTGGTACTACCTGATCGCACGCAAGCCTTCAGCTCAGTTCGGGTGGAAGCAGGCCTGGTGGGTCTTCCCCTACTTCATCGGGATGTGGGTGCTGTCCTATATCGGCCCATCCAGTCTCGGCCCGGCCCATGTCAGTCTGTTCAACGTAGTTCCGCTGGATGCGTTGTCGCTGGGCTGGGACATGCTGGCCGTGGCGGTATTCAGCTTGATCATCCTCTACATGGCCATGAGCAGTGCCTTGCCGCGGGATGAAGCCGACCGCTACTTCGCGGATCTCAAGAAAGTCGAACTGCTGGAAGAATACGAGGAAGGTGCGGAGTCGCCCTGACCCCAATAGCCTGAACCAGTGACGTGGAGAAGCGGCGCCGTTGCCACGGCGGCGCCGTTTCTTTGACCTCTCTAAGTTCGGTTTGGGGCTAAAAAAAGCCGTCTCAAATCAGCAGGTTTCCCCTAAAGCACTCATTTTGGGCTACAGTTAAAGCCTAGACAAGCGCATTCCGGACCGGTTTCCGGCGTGCTCTGGGGGTCAGGTGCACTCAGCAGACTGGTTCCAACAACTTGCGGGGCCAGCATTAGTGCTGAATTATGACGATGGCTCGGTACTGGAGGTTAACTCCGCCGGTCAGCGTTTTTTTGGCATGGAAACCAACAAAATAAGAGGCAAGTTGTTCTGTGATCTGACGTTGATCAACGATGCGAATTGCCTTTGGCAGCACCTGCAAAGCGCTGTCAAACTCGAGGGCGGCTTCATTCGTGAAGGCATTCACGTGCGCACGGCCGGCGGTGCCCTGCAACGGGTCAACGTCAATGCGGAATTGCTCCATACGAAAAATGCGCGCAGGGTGTTGATTACGCTCAAGCCGGCCTCTGCGCCTGTTGTTTCGCCTGACCACGAGAAAGAATTGGTGCGGTATGCCGCGATTGGTTTGTACCGCGTGGATGCGGAAGGGCGTTTGACGCATGTCAATCAGGCTCTGGCGGAATTGCTCGGCTATAAATCCCCGGAGCAATTGCTCCAGTCCGACAGTGTATTGCGCAAGAATTGGCATATTGATGCTGATTTTGCAGAGAAAGAGGTTCGCGGCACAAGCGGGGAGCTTCAGCGCAAGGTGCAGGTCAGGCGTGTCGATGGCAGCTCATTCTGGGCGCTGGAAACCATGCAGGCGGTCGAAGACGACCAGACAAGCGGTTGCCGGGTGGGCACCTTGCGTGAAATCTCGGAAGAGGTGGCCGCAGAGGACGCATTAGCCATTTCGGAGGACAAGTACCGGAGCCTCGTCGAACATAGCCAGGATGGCGTATTCGTTATCCGTGACGGCGTCTATGTCTTTGTCAACCAAGTCTACGCGGCCATGTTGGGTTACAGTCCGGATGAAATGCTCGGGGAATCTTTCCTGCGCTTCTTTGCCTCCGAGGACCGCCAGAAAATAGTCGACATATGGCACGAACGCCAGGCGGGGCACTGGGAAAAAGAGGCGTACGAGGCACACCTGCTGAAGAAGGACGGCAAGACGCGCGTATTGGTATCCGTGCGCTCGGGCCCTATTCATTTTGCGGGCGAGATGGCCAGTACGGGAACGGTGCGTGATATCACCGCCTATCGCAAAACGGAACAACGGCTCAGTCTCGTTGAGCAGCGCTACCAGGACATCTTCGAGCATGCCGTGGTCGGCATTTACCAAAGTACGGCCGATGGCCGGTTACTCGCGGCCAATCCGGCGCTGGCGCGGATTCTTGGCTACGATTCGGTCGAGGAACTGCGCCGCGAGGTGCATAACCTGCGTGAGCTCTACCTGCACGGGGATGACCGGGATGCGTTCTTGAAGAAGCTGGAGGCCGAAGGTCAGGTGCAGGGCGCCGAATTACGTCTGCGTCATCGGGACGGAACGGAATTGTGGATTCAGGATAGCGCGCGCGCCGTTTATGACAAGCCCGGAAATCTACTCTTTTATGAAGGGATGATGGCCGACATTACGGCACGTAAACTGGTCGAACAGGCCCTGCATCGTTCAGAGCAACTGTTCCGCACTTTGGTTGAGAATACGCATGTGGGCATTTTCATGCTGCGGGATGGAGTGGTGTCTTATGCCAATCGGGCGGCCACCCAGATGCTGGGTTATGCGGAATCGGAACTCGTCGACAAAAATCTGACAGCGTTTTTCGCACCTGAAGCTATGGATACCCTGGCTCAACTGGAGCATGAATTGGTGGATGCCGCCGATCCGCATGTCTACGAGACTTCTCTGCTGGCCGCCGACGGGAGGCGTCGTGTGCGTGCGAACCTGAGCGTGGCAACGGTCATGTTCGAGAAAGTTCCGGTCACTATCATCACCGTGCAGGATCTTACACGTGAGAAGCACGCCGAAGCCCGCTTGCGCCGTTTGGCTACGCACGATCCGCTTACCGACCTGCCCAACCGAATGGTGCTGCGCGAGCGTCTGGTGGAAACCCTTGCCCGCACGCGTGAAACCGGAAAGGCGGACTGGGCGGTGCTGTTCCTCGACCTGGATGCCTTCAAACTGGTGAACGACAGTCTCGGTCATGCCGCGGGAGATGAATTGCTGGGTAAAGTCGCCGCGAGGTTGTGCCGGATTGTGCGGCCCGAAGATCTGGTTTGTCACCATGGTGGGGATGAATTCGTGATCCTGGCCACGAACATCGCCCACGAAATCGATGCGGTAGAACTCGCCGAGCGCATCGAAGCCGCAATGGCAGAGCCTTTCCGTATCGATGAACATGAGATCTACAACCAGGCCACTATCGGCATTGCCCTGGGGAGGCGGGAATACGACATGCCAGAGGAGGTCCTGCGCGATGCGGATTCCGCGGTCGCTGCCGGCAAGCGTCTCGGCAAGGTCTGTCATGTGGTCTTCAGTTCCAGTATGCACATTGCAGCGATGGAGCGGCTGGAGCTTGAAACCACGTTGCGTGCAGGCCTCTCGCGCGACGAATTCGATTGCTATTACCAGCCTATCGTGAACGCATCCACCAACCGGGTCGAAAGTTTCGAGGCCCTGCTGCGTTGGCGGCACCCGGAGCAGGGTTTACTCCGTCCCGGGGCTTTCCTGCAGGTGGCCGAGGAGAGTGGCGTGATAGTACCGCTGGGCTGGCTTGGGTTGCGGCATGCACTGGACGCTTGCTGTGAATGGCAATCTCACGGCACGGGCGCTCCGGTCAGTGTCGCCGTCAATCTATCCGACGCCCAGTTCCGCCTGCCGCAATTGCCCGAATACATTGCCCGTGAGTTGGAGCATGCCCGGCTTCCCCCGGAACTGCTGCATCTGGAAGTGACCGAACGGGTTTTCCTGGAAACTCCGGCCCTGGCGCGCCGTACGTTGAGCCGGTTGCATGCGTTGGGCGTCAAGCTGTATCTGGATGATTTCGGTACCGGTTATTCGGCCCTGTCCTATTTGCGCGAACTGCCTTTCGATGCCCTCAAGATCGATCGCAGTTTTATCGAGGCGCTCCCGAGTGACATGCGCACGGCAGCCATCGTACGCAATATCGTGTCCCTGGCCCGTGATTTGGATCTCGTTGTGGTGGCAGAGGGTATCGAGAGGCAGGAACAAATAGACATCCTGGCCGAGATGGGCTGCCACCTGTTACAGGGGTTCCTGTATGGCAAGCCGATGAGCCGTGAGGACAGTAAGAAATATATCGATTCGACCGCCGGTATGGAGCTGTTGCAGCCGATCAACCAGGCTTGAATTGCGAACCCTGCCCGGCCCCGGTTGCCCCGCAGCGGGGGTGTCGGCGACAATATGCTCTCTTAGCCAGGGAAGTTCTCATGCCGACACGCCGCGAACTCGCCAATGCCGTCCGGGCATTGGCCATGGATGCCGTACAAAACGCCAATTCAGGGCATCCGGGCATGCCGATGGGGATGGCGGATATCGCCGAGGTACTGTACAACGACTTTCTGCGCCACAACCCGGCCAATCCGCAGTGGGCGGACCGCGATCGCTTCCTGCTCTCCAATGGGCATGGGTGCATGCTCCAGTACGCCACGCTGCACCTCTCCGGCTACGACCTGCCCATGAGCGAGATCCGCAATTTCCGCCAGCTGCACTCGCAAACACCGGGACATCCCGAATACGGCCATACGCCGGGCGTTGAGGTCACGACCGGGCCCCTGGGGCAGGGCGTGGCCAACGGCGTGGGCCTGGCCCTGGCGGAGGCCCTCCTCGCCGCGCGTTTCAACCGGCCGGGGCACGAGATCATCGACCACCACACCTACGTCTTCTGCGGCGACGGCTGCCTCATGGAAGGCATTTCGCATGAAGCGGCGTCCATGGCGGGCACCCTGGGCCTGGGCAAGCTCGTCATGGTTTACGACGATAACGGCATCTCGATCGACGGCGAGGTCGAGGGCTGGTTCCACGACGACACCCGCAAGCGCTTCGAGGCCTACGGCTGGCACACGGTCGGCCCGATCGACGGGCACGATGCCGAGGCCGTGCGCAGGGCCTTCGTCGAGGCACGCGAAGAGACCCGGAAGCCCAGCCTCATTCTTGCGCGCACGATCATCGGTTTCGGGGCCCCAGACAAACAGGGCAAGGCCTCCAGCCACGGCAGCGCCCTGGGCGAGGAAGAAGTCGCCAAGGCGCGCAAAGAGCTGGGCTGGACGCACCCTCCCTTCGAAATTCCCCAGGACATCTACGCCGGCTGGGACGCGCGCAGCCGGGGCGAGCGGGCCGAGGCCGAATGGCACGAACGCTTTGCCGCCTATGCCGAAGCGCATCCGGAGCTGGCCGCGGAGCTGAAGCGCCAACTGGCCGGAGAGCTGCCTGAAGACTGGCAGGCGACCGTGGAACAGCACATTGCCGAGATTGCCAAGTCAGGCAAGTCACAGGCAACCCGCAAGTCGTCTGGCGCGACCCTGGCGGTCCTGGCGCCGATCCTGCCCGAGATCGTCGGCGGTTCGGCCGATCTCACCCCGTCCAACGATACGTTCTGGCCCGATGCCAAGGTGGTCCGGCCCGGAGAGCCCGGGGGTAATTACCTGCACTGGGGCGTGCGCGAGTTCGCGATGACCGCAATCCTCAACGGGATGGCGGTGCATGGGGGGCAGATTGCCTACGGCGGCACTTTCCTGACTTTTTCAGACTATGCGCGCAACGCGATCCGTTTGGCAGCGATGTCGCACTACCCGACGATCCTCGTCTATACCCACGATTCGATCGGCCTCGGCGAGGACGGTCCTACGCACCAGCCGGTCGAACACCTGGCCAGCTTGCGCGCCATGCCCAATCTGGTCGTGTGGCGCCCGGCCGATGATGTGGAGACGGCCGTGGCCTGGCGGGATGCCATCGAGCGGCGCGACGGTCCGACCACGCTGGTGCTCACGCGCCAGTCGGTGCCGCATTACGAGCGCGACACGCGGCAGCTCGAAGCCATTCGGCGCGGGGGCTACATCCTCTATGAACCCGAGGGCACGCCCAGGGCGCTGATTATCGCCACGGGTTCCGAAGTGGCGCTTGCTATGGAGGCGGCGACCGCGCTCAATGATGAGAATTTGCCGGTACGGGTCGTGTCCATGCCTTCCCAGGAACTCTTCCTGGCGCAGGACATCGACTGGCAGGAGGCCGTGTTACCAGCAATAATCAGTGCACGCGTAGCGGTCGAGGCCGGTGTGACAATGCCCTGGCACCGTTTCGTCGGTATACATGGTCGCGTGGTCGGGCTCGAGCGCTTTGGCCAGTCGGCGCCGGCCAAGCAGGTTTTCGAAGAATTCGGCTTCACGGCCGAGCGTGTGGCGGCCGCGGTGCGCGAGACCGTGGCGGACGTCGCCGGGTGAGGGCGCGCGGAGCGAATGGTTTTGGATTAGTCCTTCTGAGGAGAAGAGAGCGATGATCAAGGTGGGTATTAACGGCTATGGCCGGATCGGGCGCAACGTGCTGCGTGCGTTGTACGAGAGTGGGCGGCGCGACCAGTTGCAAGTTGTCGCGATCAACGATCTGGGCGATGCCGAAACCAATGCGCATTTGACCCGGTACGATTCCGTGCACGGGCGTTTCCCGGGCGATGTCCGCGTGGAAAAGGACTGCCTCGTGGTCAACGGCGATGTCATCCACGTGCTGGCCGAGCGCGACCCGTCCAAGCTGCCTTGGAGCAAGCTGGGCGTCGATCTGGTGCTCGAGTGCACGGGGTTGTTCACGACCCGCGAGAAGGCGGCGATGCACCTGCAGGGCGGCGCGAGCAAGGTGCTGCTCTCGGCGCCGGCCAAGGACAAAGTGGATGCCACCATCGTCTACGGCGTCAATCACGACACGCTGGACCCCGATAATCACCAGATCGTCTCCAATGCCTCCTGCACCACGAACTGCCTGGCGCCGATCGCTCAGGTGATGCACGAGCTGGCCGGCATTGAGGGCGGCATCATGAATACGGTGCACGCCTTTACCAACGACCAGAACCTGCTCGACGTCTATCACAAGGACCTGCGCCGGGCGCGGGCGGCGACCGCGAGCATGATCCCCACCTCGACGGGCGCGGCCAAGGCCATCGGCCTAGTATTGCCTGAGCTCGACGGCAAGCTCGACGGTTTCGCCATCCGGGTGCCGACCCAGAACGTTTCCTTCGTTGACCTGACTCTGAGTCTCGCGCGTGAGGTCACTGCCGAGGACATTCACCGCGCCATGCGCGAGGCTGCGACCGGCCGGCTCAAGGGCGTGCTTGCTTATAACGATTCACCGCTGGTCTCGATCGACTTCAACCACAATCCACATTCCTCGACCTACGACGCAGGCTTCACCAAGGTCAACGGCCGTCTGGTCAAGGTGTGCTCCTGGTACGACAACGAGTGGGGCTTCTCCAACCGCATGCTGGATACGGCCGCCGCCATGTACGGCCACGGTTGAGCAATGGCGATCAAGACCACCAGGGATTGTGACCTGCACAATCGGCGCGTGCTCATGCGCGTGGATTTCAACGTGCCCATCAAGGATGGGGAAATCGTCAACGACACCCGCATCCGTGCGGTCCTGCCGGGTATACGTACGGCACTGCAGGCGGGTGCCCGGCTGATTTTGATGTCGCATTTCGGGCGCCCGGAGGAGGGAAAACCCGAGAGGCGATTCTCGTTGGCACCGGTGGCGGAACGATTGGGCGAGTTGCTGGATGCTGAGGTGCCCTTGGTCACCGATTACCTGGAGCGGGATCCCGAGCCGGAGCCCGGTCAGGCGGTGCTGCTCGAGAACGTGCGCTTCAACCGGGGTGAAAAGTCGGATGACGAGGCGCTGGCACGTCGCTACGCGGCGCTATGCGATATCTTCGTCATGGATGCCTTCGGTAGTGCACACCGGGCCCAGGCCTCAACGCATGGCGTTGCGCGCTTCGCACCGCAAGCGGTGGCGGGGGAGTTGCTGCACGCCGAACTCGAGGCCCTCGGACGGGCGTTGAAGGAGCCTGCCCGGCCCATGGTGGCCATCGTCGGTGGTTCCAAGGTGTCGGACAAACTGGGCGTGCTCGATGCCCTGATCGGGCTTTGTGACGGTTTGATCGTGGGTGGCGGTATTGCCAACACATTTCTGGCGGCGGCAGGCCATCCCGTAGGGAAATCGCTCTACGAGCCGGGATTTGTCGACGAAGCGAAAAGGTTGCTGGAAGCCGCCCGGGAACGCGGCGTGAGCTTGCCTTTGCCGGTAGATGCCGTGGTGGCCGAGGCGCTGGCCGAGGACGCCGAGGCCGACGTCAAGCCCGTGCACACCGTGGGCAAGGACGACATGATTCTCGACATCGGCCCGGAAACGGCGGCCCTTTACCGGCCTTTATTGGCCCAGGCCGCGACCATTGTCTGGAACGGCCCGGTCGGGGTGTTCGAGATCGACCAGTTCGCCGAAGGGACCCGGGCGGTTGCCGAGGCTGTGGTGGCCAGTGGGGCATTTTCGATTATAGGCGGGGGTGACACGATTGCCGCTCTGGCCAAGTTCGGCGTTACTGATCGCGTCAGCTACATTTCGACCGGCGGTGGAGCATTCCTGGAGTTTCTGGAAGGCAAGACCTTGCCGGCTGTCGCCATACTCGAGGAACGGGCGCGTGACTGACAATGCCATAAGACGCAGACGGACCAAGATCGTTGCCACGCTCGGACCCGCCGTGGATGAGGCCGGTGTCCTCGAAAAGATGATCGTCGCCGGCGTGGACGTGGTGCGGCTCAACCTGTCACACGGCACGCACGAAGAGCATCGCCGCCGGGTCTCGGCAGTGCGGGAAGCAGCGGCGCGGCAGGAGCGCGACGTGGGTGTCTTGATCGATTTGCAGGGGCCCAAGATCCGCATCGAGTGTTTTCGGGACGGTGCCGTCGAATTGCGAGAAGGCGATGCCTTCGTCCTGGATTGCGCGCTTCCCAGCGATGCCGGCGACAGCGGGCGTGTCGGGGTGACCTACAAGCAGCTGCCGCACGATGTGCATCCCGGCGACATGCTGGTGTTGGCCGACGGGGAAATTGTGCTCGAGGTCTGCGAAGTGGATCAGCACGAGGTGCGCTGCCGGGTCGAGACGGGCGGCCGCCTGTCCGACCACAAGGGACTCAACCGGCGTGGCGGCGGCTTGAGCGCCGAGGCGCTGACCCAAAAAGACCTTGTGGACATGCAATTGGCCGCCGAGGTGGAAGCCGATTTCCTGGCCATTTCCTTCCCGCGTTCCGCGGCTGACGTGGAACGGGCCCGGGAGCTGCTGCGTGAGTATGGCGGTAAGGCGGCCGTGGTGGCCAAGATCGAGCGGGCCGAAGCCGTGGAGAACCTGGACGAGATCATCGAAGCCAGCGACGCGGTCATGATCGCCCGGGGCGATCTGGCGGTAGAGATCGGTGATGCGCCGCTGCCCGGCGTGCAGAAACGCATCGTGCGCCATGCTCGTGCACGCAATACCGTGGTCATCACGGCCACCCAGATGATGGAGTCCATGGTCACCAGTCCGACGCCGACGCGTGCCGAGGTTCTGGACGTGGCCAATGCCGTACTGGACGGTACCGATGCCGTCATGCTGTCGGAAGAAACCGCGGTGGGCAAGCATCCCGTCAAGGTGGTCGAGGCCATGGCCAGGGTCTGCCTGGGGGCGGAAGCCGAACCCCGTGAGGATCAGCACAGGCGTGCCGACAGCGACCATTTCCAGCGCGTGGATGAAACCATTTCCATGGCGGCCATGTACGTCTCCCTGAATCTCGATGTCACTGCCCTGGTGGCTCTGACCGAGTCGGGGACTACGCCCCTGTACATGTCTCGGGTCCGTTCGGGGATTCCGATTTATGCGCTAACCCGCCATGAACGCACTCGGCGGCGGCTCACCCTCTACCGCGGGGTCTATCCCATCGCGTTCGAGGATGAACATGAATCGGACGAAGTCCTGCCCGATGTGGCTGCGGCATTGCTCGAGCGCGGCCTCGTGACCAGCGAGGCATTGATTATCGTTACCCGGGGCAAGCGCAGGCATGTCTCGGGCGGCACCAACAGCCTGCATCTGGTCCGCGTTGCCGACGTGCTCACGGGGCAGGTCCTATAATGTGCGGGCATCGAGTGAAGGAAACACGGCGAATGCAACGAACAAAAGGCTTTATCGGATTATCCCTGGCGGTGCTTTTCGCGTGTGCGGGACGCATCGCGCTGGCTGATGGCATCGCGAGCGAGGCGGTGGCTTACCCTCCGGTTTCAGTCAGCAATCTGCCGCCGGCCCAGGCCAAGGAAATTCGCCGGGGTGAGTACCTGACCAAGCTTTCCGACTGCATGGCTTGCCACACCGATCATGGCAATGGCAAGTCGGGCAAGCCTTTCGCCGGTGGCCTGCCGATCAAGACGCCGTTCGGCACCATATACACGCCCAATATTACGCCGGATGATGCGACCGGAATCGGGAAATGGACGTTCGAGCAGTTCGACGGTTCGGTCCGTTACGGTACGAGCCCGCACGGCTATCTGTTTGCAGCCATGCCGTACAACTACTACAACGTCATGACCAAGGCCCAGGATCATGCCATCTGGGAATACCTGCGCCATGTCCCCGCCGTGCAACACAAGAACAAGCCACTCGGTATGCCGCCGCCGTTCAGTTGGCGCTGGTTGCAGTTTGGCTGGCGCTTCATGTTCGTGAAGCCGACCCAGGATACTTACAAGTACGACCCGAAACATTCGGCCGAGTGGAATCGCGGGCGCTTCATCGTCGAAGGCCCGGAGCACTGCGGTGCCTGTCACTCGCCGCACAATATGCTGGGCGGCTCCGAAAAGCGCTTTTTCCTGGGTGGCTCCGACATTACCGGATTCTGGGCGCCGAATATCACGGCCTTGGCGACGAAGCCGCATCCGGTGGACACGATCACGCGTGTGTTCAAAGAGGCCAAAGGCCTGGGTGGCGGCGATCTCAAGGGTCCCATGCTCGATGCCATCGCCAACAGCATGCGTTACATGACCCCGCAGGATATGCGAGCGGTTGCGACTTACATCCAGAGCGTGCGTAGTTCTGTGCCCCCGGGGCCGCGACCTGTAGCCATGGACGATGTCGATCTCGCGAACGGCAAAAAAACGTACCAGACTCATTGCGCGGCTTGTCATTCCACCGGGATTGGCGGGGCACCCAAGGTGGGAGTTGCAAGCGACTGGACGGCGCTGGGCAAGACCCCCTTGTTCGTGCTCTTTGAAAATGTGTGGCACGGTGTCAGCATCATGCCGCCCAAAGGGGGCTGCCAGAGCTGCTCGGATGGAGACATCACGTCTGCGGTCGTCTATATGCTAAAGAACAGTCAGGCCAATTCCGGCTCCGGCCAGAAAAAGGCACAGGCTTCAGGCCAGGCATTGGCAACCAATGTCATCAGCCTCGATGTGGGCCATAAGGTCTATCAGGCGCATTGCGCGGCCTGCCATGCGACCGGTGCCGCGGGTGCCCCGAAGTATGGCGATACGCAGGACTGGACCAACCGGTTGAAGCTCGGACTGGGCAAGCTGCACCAAAATGCCCTGAACGGGATTAATGCGATGCCGGCCAAGGGCGGGTGCAGCAGTTGCAGCAAAGACCAGATCATCTCCGCGGTTGACTACATCGTCGCCGGAAGCGGAGGGAAAGCCGCGGTGCAGAAGTCGCTGGCGCACGGCAAACAAAAGTAGAGGTAGCGATGAACGGGGATACGGTACTGAGACTGTTCTGGTGGCTGGTACTTGGCGTCTGGATGGCCTGCATCGGAGTGATGCTGGTGCGCGAACTCGGTTTGGCGGTCCTGCTGCCTTATCTGGGACGTACGGATGACGAGCGCCGCACCCTCATTGCCCGCAAGGGAACCGGCGAAGTCCATCCGGTGTGGTTGCTGCTCGGTGGCGCTTTGGTCGGGGCTTGGTGGCCGTTGTTCAACGCAACTCTATTCAGTGGCTTGTGGCTGGTTCTGTTGTTCATTGCGCTGGCTTTGCTCGTAGGACCCATAGGTCATGGGTATCGCAGTCGCATCGGCATGTCTCTGCGTAGCGCATGGGATGGCGCCTGGATGCTGATCGCGCTCGCCGCCCTGCTGGTGTTCGGCATTGCGGCCGGCGTTGCGGTCACCGGAGTGCCGCTGCACCTGGATCAGCACGCACAGGCCGTGTGGGGCGGTTTTGCACAGCGCTTTACGCCCTATGACGTGCTGGTCCCGGGTTTGATGACCATCGCTTTCGGAATCTGGATGGGGGCGGCCAGTGTGGCCCGGGATGGTTCTGATGCCATGGCTGGTCGGGCGCGTAAGCTGCTGTTGCCCGCCGGTGGTCTGGTTCTGCTGATCTTCATCGGCGGTGCCGTTTGGGCGACCCAATTGCCGGGCTACGCGGTTGGAGGCATTCCCAAGGTGGGTGCCAGCCCGCTGGATGGCACGACCTTCGCCGTGGGTGGAGCCTACCTGGAACGGTTTTTCTCCCATCTTTCCCTGATTGTGATTCCGGCGCTGACGGCACTGGCCATCGTGGGAGGTTTGTTCCATGTCTGGCGGGGCAGAGTCGAGCGTGTCGTTACGTGGGTTGCCGTTGCCGTAATAGGCATGGTGGCAACCTTGGGTGCCATGACCTACCCGGTCATCCTGCCGTCTTTTTCCACGCCCGCGCAGAGTCTCACGATCTGGAATGCGGCGTCCGAGCGGCCGGTGCTGATCGCCTTGCTGGTCTGGCTTGCCGTGCTTACGCCTGCGGCCATCGGTTATGGTCTCTGGCTGCGCCGGCGTGGGCGTACTGGCACCGCAACCGCAGGGGAGATGGCGCGCTAAACCATGCGCGTACGCAAGCGTGAGTGCTGACCAGGCATCTTCCGAGGACCTACCGGCGAGGCCACGCCGAGGTAACAAGGCTGTCTTGAGTATCGGGCATGGGATTGCCCGGGTCTGGCACCATCGTCCCCGTAACCGCTGGCCACTGCGCATATTCCTGAGCCTGGTGTTGCTGATCTTGGTGGTTGTCGGTACGGGTTATGGGCTGTTGCGGGCGAGCTTGCCGCAAACCCGTGGTACCGTCACGTTGCCGGGCCTGAACGGTGAAGTCGTGGTGACTCGCGATGCGCAGGGTGTGCCGACCATCCGTGCCAGCGATGCCTTGGATGCTTGGCGTGCGCTGGGCTATGTCGAGGCCCAGGATCGTTTCCCGCAGATGGACTTCATGCGCCGCATAGCAGCCGGCGATCTTGCCGCGCTCGTTGGGCCTGCGGCAATCAAGCTGGATCGTGCACACGCCCGCTTTGATCTCAATGCGATGGCCGAGCGCATCTATCTCGATGCCTCGCCTGACGAACGGGCGCGGCTCGAAGCCTATACCCTCGGGATTAACGAGGGCCTGAATGCCCTCAGTGTGCGGCCCTGGCCCTATCTGCTGACACGCACCCAGCCGCAGCCCTGGAAGCCGGCAGATTGCGTATTGGTGATTTACGCCATGGGCTGGATGCTGCAGGACCCCTACAACGCCAATGCGCGTGCCCGCGCCGCCTTGCAGACACTCTATCCGTCCGCCGTTACCGATTTCCTGGATGCGCCGGACGCTCACTGGGCGACGCCCATGGAGGGCCAGCCGCCGCGACTTCCGCCTTTGCCGGGAACCCGGGCCATCAATCTGGCCGCCCAACCCGCTTCCCAGGCCGCGCCGGCGCCGGCCACGGCTGTGACTGCCAGGACCGTCGCCAGACTGACTCTGCCGCAACCCTATCCGGGTTCGAACAGTTTTGCCGTGCGTGGTTATCTCACCCAGTCAGGCAAGGCCTTGTTGGCCAATGACCCGCATCTGACCCTGCGCGTGCCGCCGACGTGGTACCGGGCCAGGATCGTCTATCCGCAATCCAGTGCAACGGACGCTGAACCCACGACCCTGACCGGGGTCTTCCTGCCGGGGATGCCGGCGCTGGTGATCGGGACCAACGGCCACGTCGCCTGGGGACTGACCAATAGCGGCGGGGACTGGGCAGATCTGATACGCGTGAAGACCACCCCGGGCGCCACGGCGCAATCGCCGCCGACTTATGCCACGCCGAACGGGACTGCCACGCTGACAGTAGAGCACACAGTGTTGAGGGTCCGCGGCGAACAGTCACGCCCGATGACCATCCGGCGGACCATTTGGGGGCCCGTGGTCGGTACGACGGCCAAGGGCGAGTTACTGGTTTCGCATTGGGCGCTGGCCCAGCCCGGCGGTGTCAATCTCGCCTTCATGCGCCTGGATGGGATGGACACCGTCAAGCAGGCATTGGCTCTTGCTGCGCATGCCGGGATACCGGCGCAGAATTTTCTTGTTGCTGACGACCAGGGCCATATCGGCTGGACCGTTGCGGGGCGGATTCCTGTGCGCAAGGCGGGATGCGACTACTCGGTCCCCGAATCCTGGGCGGACGGGCACTGTGGCTGGACCGGCTGGCTCGATCCGGCCGGTTATCCGCAGATCGTGGATCCGGCGCAAGGCTATCTGGCAACGGCCAATAATCGGGTTGATGACACGACGGAGGCGATGCTGGATCTGGGCAGCCAGGGTTTCGCCGATGGTGCGCGCGCGCACCAGATCAATTCCGATTTGCACGCGCTCGCCCAGCGCGGCAAGGTGACGGCGCGGGACTTGCATGGCGTGCAGCTTGACGATCGCGCCATTTTTCTGACCCGTTGGCACGATCTGCTGCTCAAGTTGTTGGCGCCTTCAGCCGTTGAATTTCATTCCCGGCGCAAGGCTTTGCGCGACGTGGTCAAGAATTGGGGTGCCCGTGCAGCGGTCGATTCGGTGGGCTACCGGTTGGTGAGGGCTTTCCGCAGCGAAGTTGCAGCCACGGTCTTTGCGCCGATACTTAAGCGCTTGCATACACGTGACCCCGGTGCGCGTCTGCCGTTTGCCAATCAGATCGAAGGTCCGTTATGGCGGCTTGTACAAGCGCGTCCCCGCAATTGGCTCAATCCGGCATACCCCACCTGGAATGCCTTGTTAATGCACGCCGCGGACGCAGTCATTCACCGTTTTTGGCAACCCGGCGAAGGGTTCAGTCAGGCGACCTGGGGCGCCCGCAATACTGTGCGCATCGATCAACCGTTGGCTGCGGCACTTGGGCCATTGGGGCATTGGTTGAACATGCCGCCGACGCCGTTGCCGGGTGATAGCAACATGCCCCGGGTGCAGGCGCCGCATTTTGGTGCGTCCATGCGCATGGTGGTTTCACCACAGCCGCAGGCGCCGGGGATATTCGAGTTACCGGGCGGTGAAAGCGGACACCCTCTGTCACCGTGGTATGACGATGAATTTCAGGCTTGGGCCGATGGCACACCGACGCCACTTGCACCGGGACGTGCCAAGGCAACTCTGGTGTTTAAGCCGTGGGGTCGAGGACGGCTGGCTGTCCCGCGATCTGCATCAACAAACTCCGCGGCCCGAGTGCCGTCTGGGCACTGATTTCCATCTCCCGCGATTCGACCCAGTCGAGCAACGGCAACCAGGCCATGCGTTCTCCCCCCAGGCGTCGCTTGGGTAGCTCGTGTAATCCGAGCCCGTCGCGGATTGCGTGGCTGTAGGCCTGCAGGTCATGCAGCGTCGCAATCAGGGGGATGTCCAATGCATCGATGAAACGTTGCAGGCGTTCGGCACCGATTGTGCCACGGCGAACGCGATTGGCAATGACCGCGAGGCGGCCCGAGTGACGTCCCAGTTTCGCGATCAGTAGAAGGTCGGAGACGGTACGTGCTGCTGCATCGCTGTCCAGAGCACCCGGCAGGACCGGAACCAGCACTGCAGCCGCGCCGCGCACAGTGTCGGCGAGCGCTCCACCCACGAGTCCGGCAGGCGTATCGACCACCAGACGTTCGGCATCGTGCGGCATACGCAAGGCGTAGCTCAAGGTCACCCCCGATCTTTGCGTAGGCAGGTTCAGCGAGTGGATCTTGGGCTGCTTATCGGAACGGCGTCGCAGCCATGCACTGGCGGCATGCTGCTGATCCAGGTCGAGCAGACAGGTCTTGTAGCCCTCGCCTGCCCACCACGCGGCCAGAGTCGTGGCCACGGTCGTCTTTCCGCTACCTCCTTTCAGGTTGGCGACAACCACCTTTTTCATGCATGAATCCATAATGTTCCATACTTAGTGTACTGCGCAAAGGGCATGTCTGTCGTCATGCCGGATTTTCCCTCAGAGGTATCTGGAAATGGGTCGTTGCAGTACACTAAAAATATGTCGACTACTGCAGTGATATTACCGGGCGGTGGTGCCCGTGCCGCTTATCAAGCAGGGGTGCTTGCCGGCATAGCAGATTGTTATGGCGGTAACAGCATCGTGCCTTTCCCGGTTATTGCCGGCACGTCGGCCGGTGCGATGAATGCGGCATTTCTCGCGGCCAACATGCAGAGCTTCGATGAAGCCGTCGAGCGGCTGGTGGCCTTGTGGTCGCAATTGGAAGTGAAACAGGTATACCGGCCCGAGTACCGCAAGGTGTTCGGCGTACTGATGCATTGGGCCTGGTCTTTGCTTTCGGGTGGATTGGGAGAATCCAATCCCCGATCCCTGCTCGACAATTCACCGTTGCGCGAACTGCTGGCCAAGAACATCGATTTCGATGCCGTGGCCGGGCATATCGATGCCGGGTTGTTGAGAGGCATAGCTGTGACCGTGGCGGGGTACAGCTCGGAGCGTTCGTTGAGCTATTTTCAGGCGGCCGCGGGCGTGCAATCCTGGTGGCGTCAGCGCCGCGAAGGGCGTCCCGCGCAGATAAGCCTCGATCACGTCATGGCATCGCTGGGATTGCCGATCATATTTCCCGCGGTAAAGATTTCAGGAGAGTGGTGTGGTGACGGGTCAACCCGACAGTTCGCGCCCTTATCTCCGGCGATCCATCTGGGAGCAGAACGGATCCTGGTCATAGACACTCAGTATCCGGCGCCGCAAAAAAACACGGGCAGCGACGGTGCCTACCCCTCTCTATCGAGGGTAATGGGTTATCTCTTCGACACGGTGTTTTCAGACAGCCTTTATGCCGATCTGGAGCGAGCCCAACGCATTAATCACACGCTGGACCATTTCAGCCAGGAAACGAGGCAGCCGCCCGTGGGTCTCGGCCTTAACCGAATCGAAACCCTGATCATTGCGCCTTCGCGCAGGCCGGTGGAAATTGCCGCGCGGCATGTCGCTCGTTTGCCCAAAGCCATGCGCTGGATCCTTAGGGCATTGGGCGGCGAGGCCGAAGGCGGGGATCAGCTCTTGAGCTACATGCTTTTCCAGGGCGCCTACTGCCGTGAGATGGTGGCCCTGGGCCGGCAGGATGCGCATGCCCGCCGCCAGGAGATCAGCCGTTTTCTCGGCCTGTCCAAAGTTCGCGCCGCCTGAGAAACACCGGAGCGGCGGTCCCCGCCGCGCCCTCAGCTTTCCCTTCCCCTTGCTTGTGCTAGCGAGGAAGGGGATTCTTACGGGCGCCGTTAGTTGCGCCGAGAAGCGCAGCCTGCAACGGGGGAACAGGGAGGCATGTCAGGAACCTCTCTCCCACCAGCGCGTGAGCCACGTTGCTGGCCTGCCTGCGTGCCATCAAGGCGCGCCGTGCAGCGCGTAGCACGGCTACGGGCAAGCGGCGCAACGCCGAGGGCGCGCAGGCGGGCCGCAACCCGAAGGGACGGGCCGGATGGCCCCCGCGGCTTTGTCGCTCCTCGCTTATTGGGGGTTACCCAACCGCACTCGTCGCTTCGCACCCCGGAGGCCATCCGGCGCCGTCGTGGCCACGCGCTGGTGGGAGAGAGGTTCCCGGGTCTGCGCGATATATCGCGCAGGGCGAGTTCCGACCGGCCCGTTGCGGGCGAGCATCGCAGGGGAGCCCCAAGGCTGAGCCTTGGGGCCGCGACTTCCGGCGCCATGCTTTTGATGCGCGCCATCCGTGGCGCACACCCTTCGGGCGTGCTGCGCACGTCCTATTTCGCTGTCCTGCGAAATGGGGGTGACTTTTGGCGAAACAAAAGTCACCCCGCCGGGAGGGCCAATAAACAACTTTTCGCGGCGGGAACCGCCGCTCCTGCAGGAGATGTGGTGTCCGCTGCCGTCAGCCGTCGGTGGGCGCAATTTTGATCTCGCGGGCGGACACGTCCAGATCGCGATGTTGGACGGTGACACGCCAACCGGCGTGAGCCAGTTGGTGGCTGAGTTGTTCGGCCATGAAGACCGATCGGTGGCGCCCGCCCGTGCAGCCCAGGGCGATCGTCAGGTAGCTGCGATTGCTGGACGCATAGCTGGGCAGCCAGTCCGACAGGAAGGTCACCAGGTTGTTGAGCATGCGGGTCACGGTGTTGTGCCCTTCCAGATATTCGATGATGGGTTGGTCAAGGCCGGTGTATTCACGCAGGGCCGGATCCCAGTAGGGGTTGGGCAGACATCGCATATCGAAGATGAAATCCGCATCCTGAGCCAAACCGAGACGGTAACCGAATGATTCCACCATGAGCGTCATGGGATGTTCGCGGCCCTTGGCGATCCGTTCGCGAATGATTTCCCGCAACTGGTGAATGTTGGTGTGGGTCGTGTCAATGCGTGCATCCGCTAATTGGGCCAGGGGCTCCAAAGCCTCGGCTTCGCGCACGATTGCGGTAACCAGGTCCGCGTTCCCGTCCGTTAGTGGATGGCGCCTGCGCGTGGCACGGTAACGCTTGATCAGCGTTGCCGGTTCACAGAACAGGTAAAGGACCGTGCAGCCATGTTTACGGGTCCGCCAGAGGGAGATGAGTTTAGCCAGTTCTTCGAACTCGGCTGGAGTGCTGTAGGGATCGATTCCTATGGCCAGCCGGGAATAACGTTGGCGGCCTTCTCCGAGGATTTTTTCGACGGCGGGTGCAATCAGGGACAACGGTAGATTATCCACCACGTGGTAGCCGATGTCCTCGAGCATGTCCAGGGCGCCCGTTTTTCCGGCACCGGACAGTCCGCCCAAAATAATCAAGTTCATGAGCGGAAGTTTAGCGTATGTATGTTGCAACAACAGGCCGATACCGGATGAACCGGGCCCGGCCTGTTGTTGCCGGGATTCACCGAACCGTCAGGTCTCCATATTCAAGCGAGCGGCTGGCGTGGCATGGTGGTCGGTGCGCCTTTCTTTGTGTTTTAACAATTGTCGGTCGAGTCTGTCGGTCAGCACGTCGATCGCAGCGTACATATCGGATTCACTGGCTTCCGCGTAGACGGTTTCGCCTCGAAGCTGGAGGATGGCTTCCGCCTTGTGGTCGAGGTTCTCCACACTCAGGATGACCTGGCTCGAAGTGGGAGGTTCGTGATGACGTTCGAGTCGCGCCAGCTTGGTGTTGATGTAATCCTTCAAGGCTTCAGTCACTTCTAAATGACGGCCAGTAATCGCGTTTTGCATAGCGTTCACCTCTTGCTGGTAGCTGCGGAATGTGCCGGGCGCCTGCGCTCCCGGGTGGAAGCGAAGCCCAAGGCCTCGCGGTATTTGGCGACGGTTCGTCGCGCGATCGGGATGTTCTCGCGGGCAAGCGCTTCCGCGAGTGCGGCATCGCTGAGCGGTGCCGTCGGGTCCTCGTGAGTCAAAAGATGGCGTAGATGTTCTCGCACAGCCGTTGCAGACAATCCTTCTTCACTATCATTAGACACCGTATTGGAAAATAAGTGCCTGAGCAGGATCACGCCGCGCGGCGTTGACATGGCCTTGCCCTGAACTGCACGGGAAACCGTCGACTCGTGCATCTCGAGTTCTTCCGCGACGTCACGCAGCGTCAGTGGCGCGAGGTGCAGCGGGCCATGTTCCAGAAAGGCGCTTTGATGGCGTACCAGAACACGGGCCACCCGCAGCAGCGTTTCATCGCGTTGCGCCAGGCTGCGAATCAGCCAGCGCGCTTCCTCGAGCTGCTGGCAAAAAGTCTGGGTGTTGGCTTCCTGGCGATGGGCGTTGAGCCACTTGGCGTAGGTTTCATTGACGGTGACGCGCGGGCGAGTGCCGGGATACAGCTCCACCTGCCAGCCGTCCGGTGTTTTCCGGGTACGCAACTCGGGGACCAGGTATTCGGTTGCTGCAGCAGAGAAGTCGCTGCCGGGACGGGGATTGAGACTTTGTACCAGTACCAACGCCGCATGCACGGTGGTTTCGTCCTGGCGGGTCAGGCGCATCAGGGTGGGCACATCGGTCCGCGCCAGACGGTCGAAATGGGTCGAGATCAGGGCCCGCGCGGTATCCAGTGCCGGTGTTTCGGGAGGCATTGCGTCCAGTTGCAGCAACAGGCATTCGGACGCACTGCGAGCACCTGCACCTACCGGGTCCAACCGCTGTACGCGGCTCAGAACGGCCTCTATTTCCACGGTTTCCGGCGCGGGGTCTAAGGACACCAACTCCTCTGCGATGTCGTCCAATTCTTCGTTCAGGTAACCGTTCTCATCCAATGCGTCGACGATCGCAAGCGCTATGGCATAGTCGCGCGGGGAAAAGCGCTCCAGCTCCAATTGTTCGATGAGATATTGGCGCAGGTCGGTAACGGGTGAGGCCTCGAGACGATCCTGATCCAGGCCTTCGCCATGACCGGGCAAGCCGGAAGACCAGTCCAGGATTTCCCAGTTGTCCGCTTCGGCATCCGCCGCGTTATCGGCGGGATTGGCTTCATAATCAGTGTCGGGTGAATCCTCCGCCGCGGGCTCCATGCGTTCGAGCAACGCATTCTCCTCCAGGGCTGTTTCCAGCATCTTCTCGAGGTCGAGGGTCGGCAGGGCCAACAGCCGTAGGGCCTGACTCTGGCGGGGTGCGAGCGCAAGCCGCTGGGACAGGCTGGTACTGAGGCGGGGGCCGGCATTCATCGGAGGGGAATTCCCACGGTCATAGTCTATTTATAGCCTAAATTTCTCGCCCAGGTAGATTTTCCGTGCGGCCGGATTGGAAATAATGGCCTCGGGGCTGCCCTCGGCCAGCATTTGCCCGCGGTTCATTACATAGGCCCGCGTGCATATATCCAGGGTTTCCCTGACGTTATGCTCGGTAATCAGCACCCCGATACCCCGTTCGGCGAGGTGGTGGATGATGCGCTTGATGTCGGCCACCGAAATGGGGTCGACGCCCGCAAATGGCTCGTCGAGCAGCATGAAGGCCGGTTCGTTGGCCAATGCACGCGCGATTTCCACTCGCCGCCGCTCGCCGCCGGACAGGCTGATGCCCTTGTCTCTGGCCAGATGGGAGACGCCCAGTTCTTCGAGCAGTTCGTCCGCGCGGTGTTGCCTTTCGGCTCGGGTGCCGCGGCCGCCGAGCTCGAGTACGGCAAGGATGTTGTCCCGCACGCTGAGGTTGCGGAAGATGGACGCTTCCTGGGGAAGGTAGCCCAGTCCGGCCCGGGCCCGGGCGTGCATGGGCAATCTCGTGAGATCGCGCTGGTCCAGCCGGATGCTGCCACGGTCGCTCGGCACCAGCCCCAGAATCATGTAGAACGTGGTGGTCTTGCCGGCCCCGTTCGGTCCCAGCAGGCCGACGATTTCCCCGGATTCCACGTTGAGACTCAAGCCGCAGACCACCTCACGCGTGCGATAACGCTTGTGCAGGTTGTCGGCGTAAAGCACGCTCATGAGCTTCCGCCAGCCGGGCTCAGCACGGCATGCACGCGTCCATGGTCCTTGCCGTGCGCTTCCAGCTGGCGGGTATCGATCCGGTAACGGACATGGTCTGCCGAAAAGTTCTCGCCCGGGCGTGAGAAATGAACCTGGTCGTCGAGATCCAGAAGGCTGTCTGCGGCGTGGTAGGTAATCGAGCGCGCGCTGCCCTTGATTTCGGGTTTGCCGGGGGGTAGCAGGTTGAACCGCGCCGGCTGGCCCGTGATCCGGACGGTATCGATTTTTTGTGCCTTGGTGTGAATGACCGCGCGATCCCCGTGCAGCGTCAGCTGTCCTCGATGAATGACCACATGACCGGAATACACCACCTCGGTCTTGTGATCGGGGGTGGTCATGGCCGAAGAACTATCGGCGGTCACGGTGAGGACCTTCGACGCAGAGGCCGAAGCTGGTGCCGGCGTGGTGGCGGGTGCCGCCAAAACCGGCCCGGAAGCGACGAGGCAGGCCGTCAGAAGGGTTGCATGAGAGGGTCTAGGGAACATAGCGGCTGGTAACGTCCTTGAGCACCGACAGCGTATCGTCTCGCAGGTTGGCCGCCAAGCCGGTGCCCCGGGTTTCGCGGTGGCCCTGACGCAGGATGATTTTGGCCTCGGTATGCAGCTGTTCGCTGGATAAGAGCAGTGTGACCGTACTGGTATCGAAGCGGATCGGATCCGCGACATCAATCTGGTGTGCGTGGACCTTGCCGCTCAATTTCAGACGGTTGTCGTTTTGGTCGAGATGGCCGTGGTCTGCGCGCAGATGCCAGGAGGTGTCGGATGCCGGGAAGTAGTCGAGCTTGATGTCCGAGAGCAAGGTAACGTCGTTGCGCGGCAGATGCGTGATCTTCTGCGCTTCAATAATATAGCGTCGCTCGCCATCGTCCGCAAAACGGACCAAGGTGGCCTGGTGGAGGAGGTAATCGGGCTGTTCGCCTTGTGGTGCCGATGCGCTTCTCATGGGGACGGTGCCATGGCTGCGGATCAGCAGCCAACTGGTCAGCCCGGTGGCTGCCAGTAGTGCGAACCAGGCCGCGAAAACCGGCCAACGGCGGGTCAGCATCACTTGCCGCTGCTATCCGCGTCTGCGTCGCGTGCTGCGAGCAGGCGGTCACAGACTTCCCTGACCGCACCTTCCCCGCCGCGTCCCTGGGTGCACCAGTCCGCTGCGTCGCGCACACGGGGTACGGCGTTGGCGGGTGCGATGCGCAGGCCCGCTATCTCGAAGGCCGGCAGGTCCGCTTCGTCGTCGCCCATGTAGGCGGAGAAGGCCGGTTTTATTCCGACTCTCTCCAGGAACTCGCTGAAGCAGCGGCCCTTGTCGGCCACGCCCTGGAAAACATGTTCTATGTCCAGCTCAGCGGCGCGGCGCGTCACGATCGGGGACTGGCGTGCCGTAATCAGGGCGACCACGATGCCGTTGCGCATCAATTGCTTGAGGCCGGCACCGTCATGCGCATAAAACGTCTTAATTTCACCAGCCGACTCCGAGTACCAGAGGCGCCCGTCGGTCAGCACGCCGTCCACGTCCAGGGCGAGCAGGCGAATCGCGGCTAGCGGCGTGCTCATACGACGCCCGCCCGCAGGAGGTCGTGCATATTGAAGGCCCCGATGGGCCGGCCGCTCTCCACCACGGGCAGGCCGTTGATGTTGCGGGTGTCCATCAGCCGCAGGGCCTCGGCGGCCAGCATCTCGGGATCGGCCACGGTGCAATCGCGCGTCATCATGTGCTGCATGGGGGTCGACAGATCCGCGCCCTGGTCCAGGTGGCGGCGCAGGTCGCCGTCGGTGAAGATACCCGCCAATTGTCCCTCGGCATCGGTCACCAGCGCCATGCCCAGGCCCTTGGCGCTCATCACCACCAAGGCTTCGGACAGGCGGGCGCTTTCGTTGACCACGGGCATGTCCTCGCCCGTATGCATGATGTCGGAGACCCGGACGAGGAGGCGTCGTCCCAGGCGGCCGCCGGGGTGTGAGCGGGCGAAGTCCTCGCTGGTGAATCCGCGCGCGGCGGACACGGCCAATGCCAGCGCGTCGCCCATGGCCAGGGTCGCACTGGTGCTCGCGGTGGGGGCGAGGTTCAGGGGGCAAGCTTCGCGGGACACGGAGATATCCAGATGGCAGTCGGCGGCGCGCGCCAGCATCGAATCGGGCTCGCCGGTCAGGGCGATCAGCGGCACCCCTAGGCGCTTGATCAGCGGCACGATGGTCACCACTTCCGGGGTCTGGCCGGAATTGGACAGGGCGATGACCACGTCCTCCTGGGTGATCATGCCGAGGTCGCCGTGGCTGGCTTCGGCCGGGTGCACATAGAAGGCCGGGGTGCCCGTCGAGGCCATGGTGGCGGCCAGCTTGCGCCCGATGTGCCCGGACTTGCCCATGCCGGTCACCACGACGCGGCCCCGGCAGGCCAGCAGCAGCCCGCAGGCGGCGGCAAAAGTTTCGTTCAGCCGCGACTCCAGCGCGGAGACGGCGGCGGCTTCGATCTGGATGACTTCCCGCCCGGATTCGATCAATCCGGAGGCGGAGGCATTGGACGCGGAACGGTTCACGCGGCTTCCCTGGGGGAGACCGCCTTATTGTAGCCGGGCGCTCTGGTAAACTTGAACTCCTTTCCCAAACAGGCACGGCATGGACCGGACAGGATTGCAGCAATTGCTGGAAACGGCATTTCCCAACGCCGAAATCGAGGTCCGGTCCGAAGATGGTGTCCATTTTGCCGCCCGCATCGTGGACAGCGGATTTGCCGGTCTGGGCCGGGTGGCGCGCCACCAGGCCGTGTATGCAGCGCTGGGCACCCGTATCGGGGGCGAGATCCATGCGCTGTCATTGCAGACTTTGACGCCCGAAGAGGGCGGAGCCAACGCTTGAACCGACTACTGATCGAAGGCGGCGGCCGGCTGGATGGCGAAATTCGCATCTCCGGCGCCAAGAACGCGACCCTGCCGATCCTGGCGGCGGCCCTGCTGGCCGAAACGCCGATTACGATCGGCAATGTGCCGCATTTGCATGACGTTACGACCACCGTCACTTTGCTGCGCCGCATGGGCGTGGAGGTCACCGTGGGCGAACACATGGCGTTGGAGGTCGATTCTTCCACCATCAAGGAAATGGTCGCGCCCTACGAGTTGGTGCGCACCATGCGCGCCTCGATCCTCGTCCTTGGCCCGCTGCTCGCGCGCTTTGGCAGTGCCGAGGTGTCGCTGCCGGGGGGCTGCGCCATTGGCTCGCGCCCGGTAGAACTGCACTTGAAGGGGCTGGCGGCCATGGGCGCCGACATCGACGTGACGAACGGCTATATCTATGCCAGCGCCAAGCGGCTCCATGGGGCGCATATTCTCATGGACCTGGTATCGGTCACGGGCACCGAGAACCTGATGATGGCCGCAGCGCTCGCCGAGGGCGAGACGACGATCGAGAATGCCGCGCGCGAGCCCGAAGTGGTCGACCTCGCCAATTGCCTGATCAAGATGGGCGCGAAAATCGAGGGTGCGGGGACCGAGACCCTGCGCATCCAGGGCGTGGAGAGCCTGCAAGGGTGTTACTACGAGGTGCTGCCCGATCGCATCGAAACCGGAACCTACCTCGTGGCAGGCGCGCTTACGGGCGGCCGTGTCCGGGTCAAGCGGACCCGGCCCGACATGATGCAGGCCGTGCTCGACAAGTTGCGCGAGGCGGGTGCCGAAATCACCAGCGCCGACGACTGGATCGAGCTGGACATGAAGGGCCGGCGTCCCCAGGCGGTCACTATCCGCACGGCGCCCTATCCGGCGTTTCCCACCGACATGCAGGCCCAGTTCACGGCGTTGAACACCGTGGCGGAGGGCGCGGGCGCGGTCACCGAAACGGTGTTCGAGAACCGCTTCATGCACGTGCAGGAACTGGTGCGCATGGGCGCCCGCATCCAGCTGGAAGGCAACACCGCCATGATTCACGGTGTGCAGCGCCTGACTGCGGCTCCGGTGCTGGCGACCGACCTGCGCGCCTCGGCCAGCCTGGTGTTGGCGGGCCTGGTCGCCGAGGGCGAGACGGTGGTGGATCGTATCTATCACATCGATCGCGGTTACGAATGCATCGAGGAAAAACTGGCGCAGCTCGGCGCCCGCATCAGGCGTGTTTCAGCCTGATTGCCTGACGCGTTTCGCGGTGCGGCGCTCTGCATGCGCCGTGCAGGGGGCTATAATCGAAGTGAACTCAAGAGTGCCGCAGGCATGATTCTCTATTCGCGGCCCGACGATCCGGCAGCCCACAGTATCCGCCTGGTATTGGCGGAGAAAGCGGTGGGCGTCAAAGTGGTAGATGTGCAACCGGATGCCCCGCCGGAAGATCTGTTGCACCTCAATCCCTACGGCACGCTGCCCACATTGGTCTCGCGCGAGGTGACCTTGTACGACCCGCGCATCATTGCCGAATTCATCGACGAGCGTTATCCGCATCCGCCGTTGTTGCCCAGCGATCCGGTGCTGCGTGCCCGGGCCCGGCTGTTTATCAGCGAAATCGGCGAGAGCTGGTATGAACTCTGCGACGAGGTCAGTAACGGCGCCGGCCGTGAGCGCACCCGGGCCCGCAAGGAATTGACCGAGGCGGTCGTCTCCAGCGACGAGCTGTTCGCCGGTACGACCTATCTGCTGAGCGCTGATTATGGGCTCGCCGACTGCGTGGCCGCACCGGTGCTGTGGCGCCTGCCGCACCTGGGAATCCAGTTGCCGCGCGAGGCCAAGGCGATACGTGGTTACATGCAACGTGTTTTCCGCCGTGCAACGTTTGTGCATTCCCTGGTGGCCTGTGAGCGGGCCATGATCGAGAGCTGATCAATTCCAGATGCATGACTGAGTCGTCCCGCCCTTCCCGCAAACCCTATCTCCTTCGCGCCCTCCATGAATGGATGGGTGACGCCGGCCTGACGCCACAGGTGATCGTCGACGCCACCGTCACGGGGGTCAACGTGCCGCCCGAACATGTGCGTGACGGCAAAATTGTCCTCAATATCGGAATGGAAGCTGTGCGCGATCTGCGGCTCGACAACGATGCCATCGCCTGCACCGCGCGTTTCGGCGGCGTGGCCCGTGAGTTGTGGGTGCCCATGTCCGCCGTTCTCGGGATCTATGCCCAGGAAACCGGTGAGGGGGTGGCGTTTGCCGAGGAATATTCCCCACCCCCCGAATCGCCGCCGGAGCCGGATGGCGATGGAGATGGCGCATCCCGGCGCTCGCACTTGAAGGTCGTCAAGTAGCACCGCTCCGGGGCCGTCGGCTGCTAAAATGAGCGCCAATCCCTCAAGCAGCGACGACTATGCCGGACCACGGCCAGGTAAGCCTTCGCCATGACTGGACCCGTGAGGAAATCGCGGAGATCTACAACGCACCCCTCAACGATCTGCTGTTTCGCGCACAGAGCGTGCACCGCGCGGTGTTTGATCCCAATCGCGTGCAGATATCCACATTGCTGTCGATCAAGACCGGTGGATGCCCGGAAGACTGCAAGTATTGCCCGCAGAGTGTGCGTTACAACACCGACGTCGAGGCCGAGCCGCTGCTGGGCATGGATACGGTGGTCGAACGCGCCAAGGCGGCCAAGGCCGCGGGTGCCACGCGTTTCTGCATGGGCGGTGCCTGGCGGCGACCCAAGGACCGCGATCTGGACAAGATCCTGCCGGTCATCGAGGAGGTCAAGGCGCTGGGGCTCGAGACCTGCCTGACGGTGGGTATGCTCAACGAAGAGCAGGCGGCGAGCCTGGCCGAGGCGGGGCTCGACTACTACAACCACAACCTCGACACATCGCCCGAGTTTTATGGCGAGGTCATCACCACGCGCACCTATGAGGATCGGTTGGAGACGCTTGCCAATGTGCGCAAGGCGGGCATGAAAGTCTGCTGTGGCGGGATCGTGGGACTCGGCGAGTCAGCGGCCGATCGTGTCGGTTTGCTGCATCAGCTCGCAACGATGCCCCAGCACCCGGAAAGCGTACCGATCAATGAGTTGGTGCGTGTGGAAGGCACGCCCTATGCCGGGAATTCCAGCGTCGATCCGATTGATTTCGTTCGCACTATCGCCACGGCCCGCATCCTGATGCCGTTGGCGCACGTGCGTCTAGCGGCGGGACGCACCGGCATGAGCGACGAACTCCAAGCCCTGTGCTTTTTCGCGGGCGCCAATTCGATTTTCTACGGCGAGAAGCTGCTGACCACACCCAACCCGGGTGCCACGGTCGATACGACGCTGTTTGCCCGCCTCGGCATCCAGCCGGAGGAAGCACACTCCGCCACTGCCGTGGAATGAAGGAACGCCTCCTTGCCGAACTCGAGCGACTGCGTGCGCTTGGCTTGCGCCGTGTGCGCGTAACACGGTCCGCGCAGGCTTTCCCGGCGATCGAACTGGATGGCCGGGAGTTCGTTAATTTTGCCGCGAACGACTACCTGGGGCTTGCCGCCGAGCCCCGCGTGGCCGAGGCCCTGGCCGAGGGCGCTCGCCGCTGGGGGGCCGGCTCCGGTGCGGCGCACTTGCTCTCGGGTCACACCCGTGCGCATGCCGAGTTCGAGGAGGCCCTGGCGGACTTCCTCGGCTGCGAGGCGGCGCTGCTGTTTTCCACCGGCTACATGGCCAACCTAGGCGCCGTGGGAGCGCTCGTCGATCGCAGCGGCAGCGTGGTCGAGGATAAGCTCAATCATGCCTCGCTGATCGATGCGGCCATCCTCTCGCGGGCACGCCTGCTGCGCTACGCGCATGCCGACGTGCGGGCCGCCGGAGACCGGCTGGAGCAGGCAGAGGGCACGCGCCTGCTGGTTACCGACGGGGTGTTCAGCATGGACGGCGACCTGGCGCCACTGCCCGAGCTCGCGGCTTTGGCCGAACGCCACGATGCCGTTTTCATGGTGGATGACGCCCATGGTTTCGGCGTGCTGGGCGAAAGCGGACGGGGCAGTCTGGAGCACTGCGGACTCGAACCCGGCTCGGTGCCGGTCCACGTCGTGACCCTGGGCAAGGCGCTTGGCGTTTTCGGTGCCGCGGTCGCTGGCGACCGGGTGCTGATCGACACGTTGGTCCAGCGCGCCCGCCCCTGGATTTACACCACCGCATTGCCGCCGGCGCTGGCTTCGGCAATGAAGGTCGCGCTGGACTTGCTGCGCGAAGAAGGTTGGCGGCGCGAGCGGGTCAATGCCCATGTCGCCCGTTTCCGTGCCGCGTGCCTCGATGCGGGGCTTGAACTGATGAACTCGGAGACCCCGATCCAGCCGGTTATCGTTGGCGGGTCGGAGCGGGCATTGGCGGTATCCGCCCGTCTCCGCGAGCGTGGATTTTATGTGCCTGCCATTCGCCCGCCCACGGTGCCGCAAGGCAGTGCCCGTTTGCGGATCACCTTGTCGGCGGCGCACACGACGGAACAGGTCGATGCCCTGGTGTCGGCCCTGGCAGAGGGGCTCGAATCCGATGTCTGAAGCCTTGCCTATTTTCGCCCTGCACGGCTGGGGACTGAATGCCGCCACGCTGGCGACCCTGGCAGATGCCTTCGAGGGCCGTGAATTTTTGGCCGTGGATTTGCCCGGCCACGGCGTCCGTCGCGACGAGCCGTTCGGTCGTGACGTGGACGTTTTGGTAGAGGGACTCCTGGCACTGGCGCCACCGCGCGCCGTGTGGCTGGGTTGGTCGCTCGGCGGCATGCTCGCTCTTGCTGCTGCGGCGGCCGCACCGGAGCGGGTCGCGGCCTTGGTGACGGTGGCCTCGAGCCCGTCCTTCGTGGCTCGTTCCGACTGGGCGCAGGGGATGGCGGCGGAGCGTTTGCGACGTATGGCTTCCGACCTGGCTGCGGACATGAAGCAGACGGTCGATGACTTCCTGACCCTGCAAGTATTGTCGAGCCGGGGCGGGCGCGCTGCGTTGCGCCAGTTGCAGGCTTCTCTCCACGATCGAGGCATGGCAAGCCAGCAGGCGCTGGACGATGGCCTGCACCTGCTGGAAGTGCTCGATTTGCGCTCGCGCTTATCCGCGCTGGTGATGCCGGTGCTCGCCATGGGGGGCGCGCGCGATCGCCTGGTCCGCCCGGCGGCAATCGAGGCGTTGGCGGTCATGCTGCCCCATGGCCGTGCCTGTGTTTTTGAGGACGCGGCTCACGCGCCGTTCCTCTCGCACCGCGAGGAGTTTGTTGACCGAGTGACGGATTTCCTGCGTGAAGAGGTTGAAAGCCATGACGCGGCTTGACCGGCGCATCGTGCGGGCGCGGTTCGGCGCGGCGGCGAGCAACTATGATGCCGAGGCAGTACTCCAGGCCGAGGTGCAGGCCCGGCTGCTGGAACGGCTGGAGTTGTTGGGCTTCACACCACAGCGCGTGCTCGACCTCGGGGCTGGCACCGGGCGCGCCTTGAAGCCCCTGTCGCGTGCCTACCCCAAGGCCAGGCTTACGGCGGCAGACCTTGCCCCGGGAATGTTGAGCGAGGCGTACCGTAAACGGCCGCGGTTCCGGCCAGTGAATTTCGCTGCCGGCGCCGGCGAGGCCTTGCCCTTCACCGATCGTAGTTTCGAGTTAGTGTTCAGCAACCTGATGCTGCAATGGTGTCCCGAGCCGGATCCGGTGCTGGTCGAGGTGCGGCGTGTGTTGCGCGGGCAGGGCGTATTCCTGTTCACGACCCTGGGACCGGATACGCTCCATGAACTGCGCTCGGCCTGGGCCGCCGTGGACGATCATGACCATGTGCATCCTTTTATGGACATGCACGATATCGGCGATGCCCTGATCCGCGCCGGCTTCGTCGAGCCGGTGATGGATGTAGAACGCCTCACACTGACGTACGGCGATGTGCGAAAACTCATGCAGGACCTGCGCAGCATCGGTGCCCGCAACGCGAGCAGCGAACGGCCGCGCGGCCTGATGGGTCCGCGGCGCCTGGCCGCGGTCGAACAGGCTTACGAACGCTTCCGCCGCGACGGCAGGCTGCCGGCTACCTACGAAGTCGTTTACGGTACGGCTTGGACACCGCTGGATCTGCCCCGCCGATGAACGAATTACTGAAAGGCTTTTTTGTCACAGGGACCGACACTGAAATTGGTAAAACGGTGGTTGCCGCCGGCGTGGTGCATGCGCTTGCCGCGCAAGGCCGCAAGGTCGCCGCGATGAAACCGGTGGCCAGCGGTGCCGAGCAGACGGATGCCGGTTTGCGCAACGAGGACGCCCTGCACTTGATTGCGGCTGCCAATGTCGAAGCCGGCTATCCCGAGGTCAATCCGTACTGTTTCGAGCCACCGATTGCGCCGCACCTGGCGGCCGAGGAAGCCGGCATCCGCATTCGTTCCGAGGTGATTATGGATGCGGCCGCGGTTCTGGCCGCGCGTGCCGACTCGTTGGTCGTCGAGGGTGTCGGCGGGTGGCAGGTGCCCCTGGCGCCGGGTTTCGGTATCCCGGATCTGGCGCGCAAGCTGGAGATGCCCGTACTTCTCGTAGTCGGCCTGCGCCTAGGTTGCATCAACCATGCGCGCCTGAGTGCCGAATCGATCCTGGCATCCGGCTGCAAACTCGTTGGCTGGGTCGGCAACGTGGCCTCGGCCGAGCCGATGGCACGCGAGGAGGCCAACATCGGCACCCTCAAAGAACTGTTGCCCGTACCCTGTTTGGGCATCGTCCCGCACCTGGCCGCGGCGACGCCGGAAGTAGTGGCCAGGCATCTCGACGCCGAAGCGTTGGCGAACGCCGTCGATGGGAAGCATTGAACGAATCGGAGGAGAGCATGAGTAACGCGGAATGGATGCAACGCGACTTGGCCCATGTGTGGCATCCCTGTTCCCAGATGAAGGATCACGAATGGCTGCCTTTGGTGCCGATCGCGCGGGGCGAAGGGGCCTGGCTTTACGACTTCGAGGACCGGCGTTACCTCGATGCCATCAGTTCCTGGTGGGTGAATCTCTTCGGCCACGGCCATCGGGGAATTGCGGCACGCATCTCGGAGCAGGCGGGCAAGCTGGAGCATGTCTTGCTTGCCGGTGCGACCCATCCTCCGGTCATCGAACTGTCCGAGCGCCTGGCGGAAATAACGCCGCCGGGGCTCACACGTTGTTTCTACGCCGATATCGGGTCCGCAGCGGTGGAGGTCGCGCTCAAGATGAGCTTCCATTACTGGCGCAACATCGGTAAATCGAGGAAGCGCCGCTTTGTCGCCCTGGGTAACGGGTATCATGGCGAGACACTCGGCGCCTTGGGTGTAGGCGACGTTGCGTTATACAAGGAGGTGTACCGGCCTCTGCTCAACGAAGCGATCATTGCGCCGTCCCCGGATGCTTATCTCGCCGAACCCGGCGAAGATGCCGAGACTTTCGCACGGCGCCAGTTTGCGGAGATGGAGCGGATACTCGCGGAGCAGGGCGACGAGATCGCGGCCGTCATACTCGAGCCGCTGGTGCAGTGCGCCGGCAACATGCGCATGTATCACCCGGTGTATTTGTCGCTTTTGCGCGAGACCTGCGATCATTACGGTGTGCACTTGATCGCCGACGAGATCGCCGTGGGTTTCGGCCGTACCGGAACGCTCTTCGCCTGCGAACAGGCGGACATCAGCCCCGACTTCCTGTGCCTGTCCAAGGGCATCACGGCGGGCTTCCTGCCATTGGCAGTAGTCATGACGAACGATACGGTGTACGAGGCCTTCTACGACGAGTACCGCAATATCGAAAAGGCATTCCTGCACTCACACAGCTATACCGGCAATCCGCTCGCCTGTGCGGCGGCGCTTGCGACGCTGGATGTTTTCCGGGATACGGACGTTATCGGGGAAAACCGCGAACGGGGACAATGGATCGATGAAGAGCTGGCTCCCTTGCGTGACCATCCGCATGTCTCCGATGTGCGCCGAACCGGCATGATTGCCGCAGTTGAGATGGTGCGCAAACGCCCGCGCGAAGCCTATCCCTGGCAGGAACGCCGGGGCATTGCCGTCTACCGCTATGGGTTGGAGCATGAATGTTGGATGAGGCCCTTGGGAAATACCGTTTACTGGATGCTGCCCTATGTCGTGACGCGCGAGGATGTGGCGCATCTTGGCCGCGTCACGCGGGATGCTATCGATGCCGTGACGCGAAGCTGAGTGCACCGGAAAACGGGCGGCGGCGGGGTTATTAGGAGGTTGCCCCTTGCAAAATTCGGGCATCTCCGTCATTGTTTAGCTGAGCAGCACGGCTGCACCGTGCAGAAATAACCACAGGAGAGAGCGATCATGCGTGCAATTCGTTTAATAGGGGTGACAGGTGTGCTGTCTGCGGCTTTGATGTTGGCGCCGAAAGCTCTGGCGCAGGGGCAATGGTATGGGCGCGTGGATCTTAGTTATAACTCTCTGCCCGACAACGGTTGGGTGTCGTCCGGTACTACAATCCAAACCACGTCGAAGAAAGGCGAGGGCATCGACTTGGCGCTGGGCCGGGATCTTGGCCGTGTCTGGATCGGGGGCGGCATTCGGGGCGAATTCGAATTTAAGGCGAAGTACAACGGCGTCGACAGCCTGTCCAGCGGCGGGCAGCAATTCTCCGGCGTCACTGGCCACACTCGCATGGTGGCCTTGATGTACAACCTGTACAACGACTTCATGCCGGAGTCCAAATTCGACCCCTATCTAGGTGTCGGATTCGGCTATGCCAGCGTACATTTCGGCAACTTCTATGGTTACGATTCGGCTACTACCACCGGGTATGCACTGGATGCTTCCGACAGTGCCTTCGCCTACCAGGCCTTTGCCGGTTTCAAGTTGCATCTGAGTTCGTCGCTGGCACTCGATTTTGCCTACAACTGGTTTATGCTCGGCAACATAACGCTCCAGAGTGGCACGGGCAATACCGGCACTACTTACCATACGAGCACTGCCACGTTCGGTGTGGACTGGAATTTCTAGTCTCGTTCGACTGGTTGTTACACGCTGACCCAAGGAGATAAACATGGCCAATAGCATCGGGTACCACGAACCACTGGATCAACTCTCGCCCAAGACGCGACAGATGCATCAGGCCCTGACCTCGTTACAGGAGGAACTGGAAGCGGTCGACTGGTATCAACAGCGCGCGGATGCCTGCACCGATTCGGCGCTCAAGGAAATTCTGCTGCACAACATGCGCGAAGAGATAGAGCATGCCTGCATGGTGTTGGAGTGGTTGCGGCGCAACAGCGAAACCTTTGACAAGGAGCTGCGCACGTACCTGTTCAGCAAGGGTGAGATCACGCACCTCGAAGACCCAGTGTAGTGTCTCGTAATTCCTGG
>CAZPJI010000013.1:0-56359 GCA_964586925.1 uncultured Gammaproteobacteria bacterium | reverse complement strand
GCCGGCACCGGCGGCGACGAAGCCGCCCTGTTTGCCGGCGACCTGTTCCGCATGTATGCCCGTTATGCGGAAGCGCATGGCTGGCACATCGACATCGTCAGTGCCAGCGAAGGCGAAGTGGGCGGTTTCAAGGAAATCATCTCCCGCGTCAGTGGACAGGACGCTTTTTCCCGGCTCAAATTTGAATCGGGCACACATCGCGTTCAGCGCGTGCCCCGCACCGAGTCACAGGGCCGCATTCACACCTCGGCGTGTACGGTCGCAGTGCTGCCGGAAGTCGACGCCGTGGAAGAAGTCGAGATCAATACCGCCGATCTGCGTATCGACACCTACCGCGCCAGCGGCGCCGGCGGCCAGCACGTCAACCGCACCGATTCCGCCGTACGCATTACGCATCTGCCGACCGGGCTCGTCGTCGAATGCCAGGACGAGCGTTCCCAGCACCAGAACCGCGCACGCGCCATGTCGCTGTTGCAGGCCCGGCTGCTGTCCGCGGAGAGAACCCGCCAGGAAGCCGAGCAATCGGCCAGCCGCCGCCTCCAGGTCGGCAGCGGGGACCGTTCGGAGCGGATCCGCACTTACAACTTTCCGCAAGGCCGGGTCACCGACCACCGCATCGGCCTGACGATCTACCAGCTCGACGACGTCATGGAGGGCAAGCTGGATCTCGTTATCGATCCCCTGATCGCTGCCGCGCGGGAAGATGAACTTGCCGCCCTCGCCCGGGAGACCGGCTGACGCTCCTGTGGCAATCCTGTGTGGATAATGCCTGAAAGCCGCAAGCGGAATTCCTCTCCTGCTGCCTGCCCATTGAAGGCAGGACCCGCATGGCGCTAGCATGGGGTGGCGCAAATGACCAGGAGATTTCTCCCATGAAGCGTTTTCTTTTGATAACTGCATTGATCGGCTGCGCCGGTGCTCTGGCAGCCTGCTCGAAGAACAAGCCGCAGCAGACCGCACCACCGCCTCCGCCAAGCATGACGGCTCAACATGCCATGACAACGGCCAAGCCGATGACTACGGCCGAGCCCGCGACGGCCGAAGAGCCCATGACGCCGGAAGAACCGTCAACGGCCCCCGAGCCCGAGACGGCGCCGAGCGAAGCAACCGCACCAAGCACCGGGGGCGGCTGAGCCAGTCAGGCACTAACAAGAAGGCCCGGCAATTGCCGGGCCTTCTTCCTTCTGCTCAATACCGGAGCAAGATCAGTTGAGCTGAGGGAAAGGCATACCGCCGGCAGGCGGCGTTTCCGTACCACCCTGAGCCCCGGAACCGTCGCTGCCTTGGGGACCGCCCTTGGAACCGAAATCCGTCTTCAGGCGCGCCAGGCCTTCCGCCGACAACTTCATGCCCAAATCATGGCCCGGATTCATGATGATGCCGGTATCGGAGGCCAGCGAACTCACCACGTACTCGCCGGCAAGCTGGCCAGGATGCGCAAACTCGCCCAGATCCGATTTGATGAGATCGGCATGTTCCGGCGCGGTGAACAACACCATGAGCTTGCCCATGTCGCTCGTCTCAAACACCAGTGCATTGGCCGAGGTGTCGAGGTTGTCCGGATCCATCGGCTTGTCGAACATGGCATAGACCGGCGCCCTCAAGAGAGCCTGGTAAACCGTAACGATGGAGACCTTGCCCGACTTCGCGCCGTCCAGGAGATATTCCAGTTCGGCGTTGGGATCAAAGGCCGGCGGCGGCAGATTGTCGGCTGACTGCCCTTCTTCATTCATGAGTCACTTGCTCCATTCAAAATCAATCAAGAATTATTCAAACAACGGCCAGGGCCTGTTCCAGGTCGGCGCGCAGATCGGCGGCATCCTCGATACCTACCGACAAGCGCACCAGGCCGTCTTCGAAGCCCAGGGCCTTACGCTCGGCCTCGGGGACGGCGGCATGGGTCATCAGTGCCGGATGTTCTATCAGGCTTTCCACGCCGCCCAGGCTTTCTGCCAGTGTAAACAAACGAACCTGCTCGAGGAAACGCCGGGCGCCATCCACATCGGTGTCGAGCATGGCAGTAATCATGCCGCCGAAGCCGCGCTGCATCTGGCGCTTGGCCAGCTCGTGCTGCGGATGGCTCGCCAGGCCGGGATAAATCACGCGCCGTACTTTCGGATGCGATTCCAGCCACTTCGCCAGGGACAGCGCGCTCTCGGAATGCCGCGCCATGCGCAGCGCCAGTGTCTTGAGGCCGCGTAAGGCGAGGTAGGCATCGAACGGTCCGGCGACTGCGCCGACGGAGTTCTGCAGGAACGCCACCCGCTCGGCCAGCTCCGGCGTCGCGGACACGAGAACGCCACCCACCATGTCGGAATGTCCGTTCAAGTACTTGGTGGCCGAGTGCAGCACGATGTCGATGCCGTGTTCGAGCGGCCGCTGCGACCAGGGGCTGGCGAACGTGTTGTCGCACAACGCCAACGCGCCCACGCTATGCGCGGCCTCGGCAACGGCCTTGAGGTCGGCCAGCTTGAGCAGCGGATTGGTCGGCGACTCCACCCAGACCATCTTCGTCTCCGGCGTCACCGCCTGCTCCAGGACCTTGGGATCGGAGAGGTCGGCGAACACGAATTCCAGCCCGGCGCTTTGCGCCCGCACCCGTTCGAACAGACGCCGGGTGCCGCCGTATAGATCGTCCATTGCCACCACGCGGCTGCCGCTCGGCAACAGATCCAACGCGGTCGCAGCGGCCGCCAGACCCGAGGCGAAAGCATGCGCGCCGGCACCCCCTTCCAGGCTGGCTACGGCCCGCTCCCAGGCCATGCGTGTCGGGTTCTGCGTGCGCGAATACTCGTAACCCGTATGCTCCCCGGGCGATTTCTGCGCATAGGTCGAAGCCTGGGAGATCGGCGGCATCACGGCCCCGGTCACCGGTTCGGGCGATTGCCCGCCGTGGATGCACAGGGTGTCGAAATGGGGATTGCGGGTATCACTCATGAAGCGCCTCCGTTGCGGATCCAGGTCAGATAGTCGGCACGGGTGACCAAGCCCAGGAATTCGCCATCGTCCTCGATCGCGATGGCCGGCTCGAGTGCCAGGCGTTCCGCCAGGTAGCTGCGCTTCTCATTAACGTCCATACGCGGGAAACCAGCGTTCATCACCCGGCTGACGGGCTGGTCGAAATCAAGCTTTTCCTCAAGCACGCCACGCAGCAGATCACCTTCGGTCACGGCGCCCACCAGGCGTCCGTCGCGTACCACCGGCACCTGCGAATAGCCGCCGTCACGCAGGCGGTCATGCGCGGTGGCCAAATTATCGTCCGGTCCCACGGTAACCGTCGCGTTGGAACGGTGCGGGCGCGTCACCAAATCGGCCAGGGTGCCGGTCTGGGGCGATGCGGTGAAACCGCGTTCCACCATCCAGAAGTCGTTGTAGAGCTTGGACAGATACTTGGCGCCGGTGTCGCAGCCCAACGTCACCACGTTCTTCGGCTCGGTCTGCTCGCGGCAGTAACGCAACGCCGCAGCAATCAGGGTGCCCGACGAGGAGCCGAGCAACAGGCCTTCCTTCTGCAGCACTTCGCGCGCAACCGCAAACGCCTCGGCGTCGGGAATCGTATACGCCGTCTTGACTGCGGACAGATCCGCGATCGAAGGGATGAAGTCCTCGCCAATGCCCTCGACCATCCAGCGTTCGGCCTTGCCTAGCTTGCCGGTCTTGATGTAATCGGCCAGCACCGAGCCCTTGGGATCGGCCAGCACGAACTCGGTCTGCGGCGAGGCCTTGGCGAAATAGCGGCTGACGCCGGTGAGCGTGCCGCTGGTGCCCACACCGAGTACGACGGCGTCCACCTTGCCGTCAAGTTGCTTGAAAATCTCCGGGCCTGTCGTCGCCTCGTGGGCCGCCGGGTTGTCGGGGTTGGCGAACTGATTGATGTAGTATCCGCCGCGCTCCTTCGCCAAGCGCTCGGCCAGATCCTGGTAATACTCAGGATGGCCTTTTTGCACGTCGGAGCGGGTCATGACGACCTCGGCACCCATCGCCTGCACATTGAAGACTTTTTCGCGGCTCATCTTGTCGGGCATCACGATGAGCAGCTTGTAGCCGCGCACGGCCGCGACCAGGGCCAGCCCCAGGCCGGTGTTGCCGGCGGTGGCTTCCACCAGAAGGTCGCCCGGCTTGATGTCGCCGCGCTTTTCGGCCGCCTCGATCATCTGCAGACCGATCCGGTCCTTGATCGAACCACCGGGGTTGAGCGCCTCGAGCTTGATGAACAACCGGCACGGGCCGGTATCCAGGCGCTGGGCCTCCACGATCGGCGTGTGACCGATCAGCTCCAATACACTGCTCGCGACGGACATATCCAGTGTCACCCCAGGCCGAAAATAAAGGCGTTATGTTATCAGCATGAGTACCACCGACTTGCCGCTCACCCTGGGCGAATTGCTCCGCCGGGCACGCGCCGAACTTTCATACCCACGCGAGGCCAACCTGCTTGTGGCCCATGCCCTGGGCCTGTCGACCATCGAGCTTTATGCCCACCCGGAACGGGAGATCGGAACAGAAGACGCGGAACGCGCCCGCGCTCTCGTCGCGCGGCGGGCAGCGGGCGAACCGGTAGCCCACCTGCTCGGCGCGCGCGAATTCTATGGATTGCGCCTGCGCGTTACGCCGGACGTCCTGATTCCCCGTCCCGAAACGGAGTTGCTGGTGGATCTGGCGCTGGACAGGCTCGCGCCCGACGAACCGGCGCGTGTGCTGGACCTCGGCACTGGCAGCGGCGCCATCGCTATCGTCATCGCGCAGGCACGCCCCGAGGCCCAAATCGTCAGCGTGGATCGTTCCGATAAGGCTCTGACCGTCGCCCGCGACAACGCAAAACATCATGGCCTCGCCAACCTGACCTTCGTACACGGCGAATGGTTCGAGCCCGTCACCGGACAACGCTTCGACCTTATCGTTTCGAACCCACCCTATGTGGCCGAGGCCGACCCGCACCTGCAACGCGGCGACGTGCGTTACGAACCCTTGACCGCCCTGGCCGCGGGGCCCGAGGGACTCGATGACCTGCGGACGATCATTACCCAGGCGCCCGAGCATCTGAACAAAGGCGGCTGGTTGCTGCTCGAACACGGCGCCGATCAACAACAGGCAGTGCTTGAATTGCTCGCAACCCATGACTTCATGGAATGCCACGGGCACCAAGACCTCGCCGGCCTCCCACGTGCCGTCAGCGCACGGCGGCAATAATCCATTTTTTTGTACAGTAACGAAGATGAGCAACAACCGAGAACAAGGCCTCGCCGACATACTTGCGAACATCCCGCTGGTTCACGCCATGCAAATCCGGGTGGCCAATTATGCAGATCGGCGACTGGAACTGAGCGCGCCGGCCAGGCCCAGCATGAACCACATCGGCATCGCCTTCGGTGGCGCCATCGAATGCCTGGGCACACTCGCCGGTTGGGGATTGCTGTGGCTGGCGCTGGACGATCCCGGCATGAGGATCGTGATTCAGCATGCAGATACGACGTTCAAGGCGCCGTTGGAAGGCGATCTTCAAGCCACGGCAACATTGCCGGAGCCGTCAGAGTGGAAACGCTTCACGGCCCTGCTTGAACGGCGCGCCCGGGCTCGCATCAATATCCGGGCGGAAATCGGCGGCGGCGACCAAGCCATTGGCGCCGTATTCCACGGCCGCTACGCCGTCGCGCGCCATAATCCGGACTGAGCTTGTTCCCGGGCGGATAACTCTATCCCGTCATTCCCGGCCGATCCGGAATCAGCAAATCCAATCGGTGTAGGAGCGGACGCCCCGGCCGCGAACGGCCTCCGGTGGTCCGGCCCTTCGCGACGGGGACCGTCGCTCCTACAAGAGACGTTGGCCATTCACGGCGTTAAGAAACGGCGTCGTCTATCCGGCGAGCTTTTCCTTCAGGAGGCGATTGACTTCGGCGGGATTGGCCTTGCCCTGCGTGGCCTTCATGACCTGGCCGACGAAGTAGCCGAAGAGCTTTTCCTTGCCCCCGCGGTAATCGGCGAGCTGCGCGGGGTTCTTCTCGATGACTTGATCAATAATCGCGGCAATGGCGCCCGTATCGGTGATCTGCTTCAGCCCGCGCTTGTCGATGATGGTGTCGGCATCGCCTTCGCCGGCCCACATCGCTTCGAAGACTTCCTTGGCGATCTTGCCGGAGATGGTGTTGTCGACGATGCGCCGCAGCAGCCCCGCAAACGTTTCGGCATCCACCTTCGATTCGTGGATCGCAAGTCCGTCGCGGTTCAGCGCGGCCGCGAGTTCACCCATCACCCAGTTGGCGGCGAGCTTCTCTTCCCCGCCCACGCTGGCAGACACGGCTTCGTAATAGTCGGCCATGTCACGCTCAGCGGTGAGCACGCCCGCGTCGTAGGCGGACAGTCCATGATCCGTCATCAGGCGTTCGCGGCGCGCGCCCGGCAGTTCCGGCAATTCCTCGGCCACCGATTCGATGAACGCCACGTCCAGCACCACTGGCAGCAGGTCCGGGTCGGGGAAGTAGCGATAGTCGTTCGCCTCTTCCTTGGCGCGCATCGAGCGGGTCTCGTGGCGGTCGGGATCGTAGAGGCGGGTTTCCTGCACCACCTCGCCGCCGGATTCGATCAGGTCGATCTGGCGCGCGACCTCGTATTCGATGGCCTTTTCGACAAAGCGGAAGGAATTGAGGTTCTTCAGCTCGGCGCGTGTGCCGAACTCCTTCGCGCCGCGGCGGCGCACGGACACGTTGGCGTCGCAGCGCAGCGAGCCTTCCTGCATGTTGCCGTCGCAGATATCGATGTAGCGCACCAATGAATGAATCGCCTTCATGTAGGCGACGGCTTCCTGCGCCGAACGCATGTCCGGCTCGGAGACGATCTCGAGCAACGGCACGCCCGCCCGGTTGAGGTCGACGCCGGTCGAGTCCTTGAAATTCTCATGCAGGGATTTGCCCGCGTCTTCCTCGAGATGCGCGCGGGTCACGCCGATGACTTTCTCCGTGCCGTCATCGAGCACGATGGTGAGCGTACCCTGCTTGACGATCGGTAGCTCGTACTGGCTGATCTGGTAGCCCTTGGGCAGATCCGGGTAAAAGTAGTTCTTGCGCGCGAACACGCTGCGCTCGGCTACTTCTGCCCCGATGGCCAATCCGAAGCGCACCGCCAGGCGCACAGCTTCCTTGTTGAGCACCGGGAGCATGCCGGGGTAACCAAGATCCACCAGGCAGGCATTCGAGTTCGGCGCGGCGCCGAAGGTCGTCGAAGCCCCGGAGAAAATCTTGCTGTGCGTCTTGAGCTGGGCGTGTATCTCCAGCCCGATGACGGTTTCCCAATCACTCATTCTTCATACCCCTGCGGCACGCGCGTATGCCAATCTGTTGCTTGCTGGTAGTGATGCGCCAGGCTCAGAATGCCGGACTCGTCGAAGGCGCGACCGATGATCTGCAGTCCGACCGGCAACTTGCGGTCGAAGCCCATGGGCACAGAGCAGGCCGGCAGCCCGGCCATGTTCACGCCGATGGTGAAGATGTCATTGAGATACATCTGCACCGGATCGGCGGTTTTCTCGCCCAGGGCGAAAGCCGCGGTCGGCGTCGTCGGCCCGATCAGGAAGTCATGCTTTTCGAACGCCTGGTTGAAATCGTCGGCGATCAACTGCCGGACCTGCTGGGCGCGCAGGTAATAGGCATCGTAATAGCCATGCGACAGGACGAAGGTGCCGATCAGGATGCGGCGCTTGACCTCGGCGCCGAAACCCTCGCCGCGCGAACGCTCGTAGAGATCGGTGAGGTCTTTCGGATTCTCCGCCCGGTGGCCGAAACGCACCCCGTCGTAACGGGCGAGGTTCGAGCTGGCCTCGGCGGGCGCCACCACGTAATACGTCGGCACCGAGAGGGACAAGCTCGGCAACGAGGTTTCCTCTACGACGCAACCCAGCGCGCTCAGCTCGTCGGCCGCCGCGCTGAAGGCGTTGCGTACGCCGGTCTCGACACCTTCGGAGAGAAACTCACGCGGGATGCCGACGCGCTTGCCGCGAATGTCGCCATCAATCGCGGACACGTAATCCGGAACCGGATCATTGACGCTGGTCGAATCCCGCTCGTCGTACCCGGCCATGGCCTGGAGTACGTAGGCCGCGTCCTCGGCGCTGACACACAGCACGCCCGCCTGATCCAGGCTCGAGGCGAAGGCCACAATGCCGTAGCGCGAGACGCGGCCGTAGGTCGGCTTCAGCCCGGTGATACCGCTCAGCGCCGCGGGCTGGCGGATCGAGCCACCGGTATCGGTTCCGGTGGCATAGGGGACCAGGCGCGCGGCTACCGCAGCCGCCGAACCGCCCGAGGAGCCACCCGGCACCACGGTTTTGTCCCACGGGTTCTTCACCGGACCGTAGTAGCTGGTTTCGTTGGATGAGCCCATCGCGAACTCGTCCAGGTTCGTCTTGCCGATCGACACGGCTCCGGCCGCCGCCAGACGCTCGACCACGGTCGCATCGTAGGGCGGGACGAAGTTGTCGAGCATGCGCGAGGCGGCAGTGGTCTTCACGCCGTTGGTGCAGAACAGGTCCTTGTGCGCCATGGGAATGCCGGTCAGCGGCCCCGCCTCCCCGCGCGCGATCCGCTCATCGGCAGCCTTCGCAGCAGCCAGTGCGCGATCGGCGTCCACGGTGATGAAAGCATTGAGTTCCGCGCCGCACGCATCGACGGCGGCCAGTGCCGCCTCGGTCAGCGCCACGCTGGTGGTTTCCCCCGCGGCCAATGCCTTGGCCAGGGTCTTGATGTCCTTGTCGCTCATGAGTTGTCGATGACCTTGGGCACCAGGTACACGCCTTCGGTGGTATCCGGTGCATTCTGTTGATAGAGGGCGGGATCGGGCGTTTCAGTCACGGCGTCGTTGCGCAAACGCTGGTTGACCGCCAACGGGTGCGCCATCGGTTCGACGCCCTGAGCGTCCACTTCACGCAATTGGTCGACCATGGCCAGGATATGCTCCAGGTCGGTCCCGAGGGAACGGGCGGTTTCATCGTCTACGGCTATGCGCGCCAGATGCGCCAGGCGCCGGACGGCGGCAGAATCGAGGGCCACACGTGCACCTTGGATGGAAAAACTAATTTATCGTAACAAAATACGCGTTTTCCCTTGCGTCACAGGCTGTGGATTGCTAGATTAGACGGCTTGTTGCGACTGTTACCTAAACGAGCTCATCACTATGCTCCGCCAGCTTCTGGGCGCTTTCTCCAGCGACCTCTCGATCGACCTCGGCACGGCCAATACCCTGGTATACGTCCGCGGCCGCGGAATTGTGCTCAACGAACCCTCCGTGGTTGCTGTGCGTTTCGACCCCAAGCGCGGTTCGCGCGTCCCCGAGGCCATCGGCAGCGAAGCCAAGGCGATGCTGGGCCGCACGCCGGGCAACATCAGCGCGGAGCGCCCGATGAAGGACGGCGTAATTGCCGATTTCACGCTCACCGAGCAGATGCTCAAACACTTCATCCGCCGGGCCAACAGTAACCGCTATTTCCGGCCCAGCCCGCGCGTGCTGGTCTGCGTGCCTCACGGCTCGACCCAGGTCGAACGCAAGGCAATCCGTGATTCCGCCGAAGGCGCCGGCGCACGCAAAGTGTATTTGATCGACGAGCCCATGGCGGCCGCGATCGGGGCCGGCCTGCCGGTCGCCGAACCACGCGGCTCGATGATCCTCGATGTCGGCGGCGGCACCTCGGAAGTCGCGGTCATCTCCTTGAACGGCATCGTCTATGCCGCCTCCGTACGTATCGGCGGCGACCGCTTCGACGAAGCGATCATGAATTACGTGCGCCGCAACTATTCGATCCTGATCGGTGAAGCCACGGCGGAGCGCATCAAAATCACCATCGGCTCGGCCTTCCCTGGCCGCGAAGTCCTGGAAATGGAAGTCAAGGGCCGCAACCTGGCCGAAGGCGTGCCGCGTAGTTTCGTGCTTAACTCGAACGAAATCCTCGAGGCGCTGCAGGAACCGCTGTCGGGCATCATCGGTGCCGTCAAACAGGCCCTGGAGCAGACTCCGCCCGAACTGGCCGGCGACGTGGCCGAACGCGGCCTGGTCCTGTCCGGCGGCGGAGCGCTACTGCGTGATCTCGATCGCCTGATCGCCGAAGAAACCGGCATTCCCGTGATCATTGCCGAGGATCCGCTCACCTGTGTCGCCCGGGGCGGTGGACGGGCCCTGGAGCTCATTGACGAGCACGGACCGGACCTGCTCGCGCTCGAATAAGGCATTTCCCGCGTGAGGTTCGCACGCGAGCACCGCCTCTTTCATGCCAGTTCGCGCAGGCGCACGCTGCTTGGCGCCATCCTGATCATGGCGGCCATCGTGCTGATGGGCGTCGACCATCAGTACCAGGCCTTGAACCACTTGCGCTCGGCTCTGATGGCCGTGGTGTATCCCGTGCAGTGGCTGGTCAACATGCCGGGCGCCATCGGCCGCAAACTGGCGGGCGATCTGGCTACCCGCCATGCTCTGCTTGAACGCAATGCGCAACTGGAACAGGCGCTCATACAAGCGCGGGTCGCCACGGCACGCATGAGCGCCCTCAAAAGGGAAAATTCGCGCTTGCGCCTCCTGCTCAATGCCGTAGGCCAGATGCCGGGACGCGTGGTGGCCACCAGTATTCTTTCGGTGGACATGAGCCCCTTCCAGAACCTGGTCACGATCAACGCCGGGCACAACATGGGCGTGCATACGGGGCAACCCGTCATCGACGCAGGCGGCGTGGTCGGGCAAATCACGCACGTCGGCCCCCTGCAGTCGCAGATCATGCTGATTACCGATCCCGCCAGCGCCACACCGGTGGAAATCGAGCGTACGGGGCTTGCCACCATCGCCATCGGCACCGGGCAGCTCAATGTGCTTTCCCTGCCCTACCTGCCAAATAACACCGACATCAAAGCCGGCGACAAACTCATCGCCTCCGGTTTCGGCGGACGCTACCCCCGCGGCTATCCGGTGGCCGTGGTGACCTCGGTCACCCCTCAGACCGGCGATCCATTCGCCAAGGTCGAGGCCCGTCCCCTGGCAAGCATCGGCCGGGAACACGAAGTGATGCTCTATTTCTCGTCGCACCCGCAACCGTCGGGGGGACAGCAGTGAATCCACGCTGGCTCGCTGCCCCGCTGACGATCGCGCTCTCGATCATGGTTGCACTCATACTGACCATTGCGCCTCTGCCCTCCTGGGCCGAGATGCTACGCCCGGCCTGGGTGTCGCTGGTCGTTTTTTACTGGGTGCTCGCGCTGCCCGAGCGATTCAATGTCGGCTGGGCCTGGTTGACCGGCCTGCTGGTGGACGCACTGACCGGCAGCCTGCTTGGCGCCCACGCCATGACCCTGGCAATCATCGCCCTCATTGCCGATCGCTGGCACCTCAAGCTGCGCATGCATCCTCAGTGGCAGCAGAGCTTCACCCTGGCTCTCGCGCTGCTGCTGAATGCCGTGCTCCTTTTCTGGATCGGCGGCATCACCGGGCACATGGCCCGCCCGCTGGACCGGTTTATTCCGGTCGTCATCAGTGCCCTGATCTGGCCCTGGGTCTACGCCCTGTTGCGGCGCGTCAGACAGCACTTCATTCCCGCCTGATCCGGACCGTGACTCGCTTCACGCCTTTCGGTTACGACCAGCGCCACTTCCGGCGTCGCCTGGCTCTGATCGCCGTCATTGCCACCTTGCTGGGCGGCGCACTCATTGCCCGCATGGTCTGGCTCCAGCTTATCGAGGCCCCGCACTACACGGCGCTGGCAAGAGGCAACCGCATTCGGGTGCTTCCGATCGCTCCCACACGCGGGTTGATCTATGACCGCAACGGGAAAGTGCTCGCGGAAAACGTCCCAACCTATGAACTGGTGGTGACACCGGACCAGGTGCCAGATCTGAAATCGACACTCAAACGGTTGACCCCCTTGGTCGAACTGAGCCCCGAAGACCTGGACAATTTCCAGCACCTGCGTAAACTGAAAAAGCCCTTCCAGCCGGTCCCTCTCAAAGCAGACCTGGACCAGAAGCAACTGGCCAAATTCGCCGTCAACCGGCAGGACTTTCCCGGCGTCGACGTGCGCGCTACACTCAAGCGCTACTATCCGAAGGGCACCGATGCCGCCGCCGTCGTCGGCTACGTCGGCCTGTTGAGTGCACGTGACCTGCAACGTCTTGATCCCGACGAGTACCGGGCCAGCGCCCACGTCGGCAAAACCGGCGTGGAGTGGCAATACGAAAAACTCTTGCACGGGCAGATCGGTTACCGGCAAGTCGAAGTCAATGCCAATGGGCGCATTCTGCGCACGGTCAGCACCACCCCCCCCGTGCCCGGCAAAAATCTCTACCTCACCATCGATGACCGGCTACAGAAAGCCGCGTATCTGGCGCTGAACGACCAGCCGGGCGCCGTGGTGGCTATTCAACCGGACACGGGGGCCATCCTGTGCCTGGTGAGTTCACCCGGCTATAACCCCAATCTGTTTGTCAACGGTATTTCCAACAAGCAATACCACGATCTTTTGAACCAGCCCGAACATCCGCTAGTGGACCGCGCGCTTCGCGGCCGCTACGCACCGGGCTCCACGATCAAGCCTTTCATCGGACTGGCCGCGTTGAAATGGGGAGTCGTCTCGCCCACTTCGACCATTTTTGCCGGACCGACTTTCACGCTGCCCAACTACTCACACGTCTATCACAACTGGAATCCTTACCAGAACAGCGATCAGACGCTGACCCAGGCGATCACCCAATCGACCGATACCTTTTTCTACAAGGTCGCCGACGAACTGGGCATCGAACGCATCCATAGCTTCCTCGACCGCTTCGGGTTCGGCCAGCGTCCCCCGATCGACCTGCCTGGCGCGCTGGCGGGCATCAACCCTTCGCCGGCCTGGAAGAAACGCACGCGCGGCAAACCCTGGTATCTCGGGGAAACGATCAACATCGGCATCGGCCAGGGGTATTTCCAGGTGACGCCCCTGCAACTGGCCTGGGCAACGGCAACGCTTGCCAATCATGGCAACCGCATGAGGCCGCACGTGCTGGCCGCCACCCTGGACCCGGCCACCGATACCCGCACCACATCCACCGCCCAGTCGTTGGGCAGAATCAACCTGCCGGAAAAAAGTTACTGGTCGTATATGATCCATGCCATGCACGAGGTGATCGTCAATCCCCACGGCACGGCGCATCGGATTGCCGGGGGGCTGGATTACTCCATGGCCGGGAAGACGGGCACGGCCCAGGTAACCAGCGTGTATCACAGCGACTTCGCTCCCGAACAGAACATTCCGTGGAAGCTGCGCGACAATGCGCTCTTCATCGCCATGGCGCCCGTCAAACACCCCAGCATCGCCGTGGCGGTGGTGGTCGAGCATGGAGGCGGCGGCGCCTCGGCGGCGGCGCCCATCGCACGCATGGTGATCGACGCCTGGATGCATGGCGATGACAAGCCGGAAAACCCGCAGACATCGCAATGAATTCCTATTGCTCACGCAAAGACGCAAAGGCGCAAAGAAAGACAAGGGAAGGGATTCTCTTGTCGACACTCATGTCCTCATCGCACCTGGTCCGGACAATCGCACCTGGTTTTTCTTCGGCCTTATCTTCTTCTCTTGGCTCTCTGCGCCTTTGTGCCGTTGCGAGAGTTCTGAAAGCTGCGCCCGCAAACCGGTTCGTGAATTGTCATGTTTCGTAATCGTATTGACAAGCCGCTTTTCACTGCGTTGATCCTGCTGGCGATGGGCGGACTGATCATCCTGTTCAGCGCAAGCGGCGGCGATTGGGGCCTGGTCGGCAGACAGGGCGCGCGCGTAGTGGCAGGCTTTGCCCTGATGATGGCGTTTGCCTTCACGCCGCCACGCTATTTCCGCCTGGTCGCGCCGGCGGTCTATGTGGTGATCGTGCTGCTGCTTGCCGCCGTGCTGGTAATCGGAGCCTCAGGCAAAGGGGCAGTACGTTGGCTCGATCTGGGCCTGTTCCAATTCCAGCCCGCAGAGTTGATGAAGATCGCACTGCCGTTGACACTGGCTGCCTATTTCCACGAGCGAACACCGCCATTGCGCTGGCACCAGGTGCTTGTAGCCCTGGTGCTGATCGCCATCCCGGCTGCCTTGATCGCCAAAGAACCCGACCTGGGCACCGCCATCATGATCATAGGCGCCGGCACCTGCGTACTGTTCCTGGGTGGCATGCCGCTGCGCTGGATCATCGTGTTCGCCGTCGTTATCGGTTCAGTGCTCCCGCTCGGCTGGCATTTCCTGCACGACTACCAGCGCGAGCGGTTGCTCATTTTCCTGGACCCCCAGCGCGATCCGCTCGGCGCCGGATATCACATTATCCAATCGAAGATCGCCATCGGGTCCGGCAACCTGTTCGGACAGGGGTTCATGGGCGGCAGCCAAGCCCAGCTCAATTTCCTGCCGGAACGCACCACCGATTTCATCTTTGCCGTATTCGCCGAGCAGTTCGGTTTTGCCGGCGTACTCGCGTTGCTTTTGCTGTTCGCTTTCATTATCGGCCGCGGCTATGTGCTCGTCTCTCGAACCCACACCCGGTTCGGGCGACTGATCACGGCGGGCATGATCACTACATTCCTGCTTTACGTCGTCATCAATGTCGGCATGGTGGCCGGCGTTGTGCCCGTAGTGGGCGTACCGCTGCCCATGATCAGCTACGGCGGCTCTTCGATCGTGACGGTGCTTGCCAGTTTCGGTATCCTGCTCAGTATCTCCGCCCATCGCCGCCTGATCGACACATGAAGCTACTTTCGCTATTTACCGCCATTGTCCTCGCCCTGTCATTCAGCCCACCGGCTCGTGCCGTGGACATCCAAAAGCCCGAGGTCAAGGCTTTCATCGACCATATGGTCGAGAAATACCAATACCCCCGCCCGAAGCTTGACAAGCTTCTGAAGGAAACACCGATCAGTCAAAAGCTGATTGCGGCACTCACCCATCCCGCGGAAGCCAAGCCCTGGTACGAATACCGGGCCATTTTCGTGCGCCCGGCACGCATCGAGGCCGGCCGCGAATTCCTCGTTCAGCAAAAGAAAGCCTTGGCGGCCGCGCAGGCCAAATACGGGGTACCGCCGGCGGTCATCGCCTCGCTGATTGGAATGGAAAGCTTCTATGGGAAACACGAAGGCTCGCACTCGGCCCTGCAGGCCCTGGTTACCTTTGCTTTCGGCTATCCGCCGCGTGAGCATTTCTTCCGTCACGAACTGGCCCAATACCTGATCCTCTGCGATGAAAACGGTTTCGACCCCGCGCAATTGAAATCGTCTTATGCCGGCGCACTCGGCGCCGGACAGTTCATGCCGTCCAGCTATCGCCATTACGCCATCGATGCCGACGGCCATGGCAGCGACCTGTTCCACAGCTGGGATGACATCGCGGCCAGCATTGCGAACTACCTGGCGCAGCACGGCTGGCGGCGCGGCGAACCGCTCGCGGCACCCGCGGGTATCCCGCCCGGTATGGATGTCGACAGACTGCTCGACCGCAAAATGAAGGCCGCTCAACTGCGGCATCTGGGCATAGTGTTCGATGCCCCTGTGCCCGGAACCGCTCCGGTCCGGCTGATAAGGATCGAACTACGGCACAAGACCCGCTACTGGGTGGGCCTGCCCAATTTTTCTGCGCTGTTGTCATACAACCGCAGCCCCCTTTATGCCCTTGCGGCGACGCAACTGGCGGCCGCTATCGACACCTCGGCAGACCCTTCGGCGGCAGCAACGTCCGTCGCAGAAAAGCGCTGAGTCAGGAACGGTGCGCCCGGCCTTTCCCCAAGCGCTTGTACTGGCGGCGGGGATATGCAGTTTGGGCAGCCTGGCCGGATGCAGCAGCTTCCCGAAAAGCGCCAACAACTTCGACGGAAGCATACCGGCCATGGCGCCACCCAAGGGCAAATGCCATCCGTCTTCTAACCAGGCGGGCGATTCCTATGTCGTATTCGGTCGCCGTTACCACGTGCGTGACAGCGCCGTCGGCTACGACGAGCGCGGCATCGCGTCCTGGTACGGCCCCAACTTCCACGGCAAACTCACATCCAGCGGCATGACTTACAACATGTACGCGATGACCGCCGCGAGCAAGGTGTTGCCGCTGTGCACCTGGGTCAAGGTCTCGAACCTGGAAAGCGGCAAGAGCGCCATCGTGCAGGTCAACGACCGCGGCCCGTTCGTGCGCAACCGCATCATCGACCTGTCCTATTCCGCGGCCAAGGCCCTGGGCGTGGTGCATAACGGTACCGCGCTCGTGGAAGTGCAGGCCATTGCCAAACCCTCCGCCACCGCCCCCAGGAACATCAAGGAGGTCAGCAAAACCTTCCCGGCCAAACATCTCCACCACCGGGCACGGCTGTATGTGCAGGTCGCGGCCTTCACGGAACATGCCAACGCGGAAAAAATGCGGGCACACCTGATCCTGCGCCAACTCGGAAAAATCCATATCTCGCGCAAGAAAGTCCACCACAAGACCTTTTACCGGGTCTTGGTCGGTCCCTACGAAACCGTGAACCAGGTCGATGCGCTGACCGCCAAACTCGAGCACATCGGCTACCAGGACACCGACGTCGTCATCGAATGACGCCGTTCCTGCGTGCACAAAGACTCCGGATATGAATAGAGCGGACATTCCTCGACGCGCAGCCTGGCGATTTGTGATCGCGATGGGCGTAGTGAGCTTGTTCGCCGACATGACCTACGAGGGCGCACGCAGCATCATCGGCGCCTATCTCTACCAGCTCGGGGCCGGGGCCGTGTTGGCCGGGCTGATCGGAGGCGGCGCGGAATGCTTGGGCTACGCCGTGCGCTGGCTGTCCGGGCGCGGTGCCGATTCCACCAACCGCCACTGGCTGTTCCTCTACGGCGGCTACGCGCTAAATCTGCTCGCGGTACCGTGCCTTGCGCTCACGGGCTCCGTTGGCAGTGCCGCCGCATTGATTACGGCCGAGCGGCTCGGCAAAGGCGTGCGCAGCCCGCCCCGCGATGCGCTGCTGGCCCGTGCGGGCGAACGCCTCGGTCACGGTTCGGCGTTCGGCGTGCATCAATTCCTGGACCAGCTGGGCGCCCTGTCCGGTCCCCTGATCGTCGCCGCGCTGGTGCTGAGCGCCGGTTACCAGGCCGGCTTCGCCGTGCTCGCCGTGCCTGCCGTCGCCGCGCTGGCCACACTGGTGGTGGCTCAGCGCTTCCAGATCCAGCCCCTCACCCGCGCCCAAAAATTCGAACGCTTGCCGCGGACATTCTGGCTTTGGGTCGTGTTCGTCATGCTTTCCACCGCCGGCTTCGCCCATTTCACGCTGGTCGCCTTCGACCTCGCGGCCATGGGCTTCGGCCCGGCATTCATTCCGGTGCTTTTCGCCGTCGCCATGGCCAGCGAAGGCCTTACGGCGCTGGTACTGGGTCGCATGAGCGACCGCCGCGGCTTCCTGCTCCTCGCCGGATTCCCGCTGTGCGGCCTGGTGGGCACCGCCCTGCTGTTCCTCGGTTCCGCCTGGGTGCCTTGGGTCGGCGCCGTAATCTGGGGCGCGGGCCTGGGCATCCAGGGTGCCGTAGTGCGCGCTCAGGTCGCCCGCAGCGTGGGCGAAGGCCGCCGCGGAGAAGCCTTCGGACTGCTCGACACGATGACCGGCGTGGCCTGGCTGGGCGGCAGTGTCCTGCTCGGCGCGCTGTACGCGGTATCGCCCGAGGCATTGACCGCGCTCAGCACGCTGCTGGAGATTGCCGCGCTCGGGTGGCTGCTGTTTTACGTCCGACGGAAGGTGCAGAATCCAGCTTAGGCACGGTCTACCCCTGCTAAAATTTACCCATGGCCGACGCACTTCCCACCTGCCTGCTCAACGGCGAGCTGATCGCGACCCGCGACGCCCGTGTGTCGCCGTTCGACCGCGCCTTCCTGTTCGGGGACGCCATCTACGAGGTCGTGCCCTGTTATAACGGACGGCCCCTGCGATTGGACGCGCATCTCGACCGCCTGGCCAACAGCCTCGAAGGACTCGGCATGACCGATCCCTACCCACGCGCACGTTGGCACGAACTGTTCGGCCAACTCGTCGAGGCCAACGGCGGCGGCGACATGGGCGTATACCTGGAAGTCACGCGGGGTGCCGGCAAGGGGCGCGACTTCCTGCCGCCCGAAGGCCTAGAGCCCACTATCTTCGGTTTCGTCTGGCCACTCACTCCGCCCGCACAAGAGCAACTGGACTCAGGCCTGACCGGCGTAGTCCTCGAAGACATCCGCTGGTTGCGCTGCGACATCAAGTCCACGGCGCTGCTCGCAGCCGTGCTGCTGCGCCGCGAAGCGGAAGCACAGGGCGGCGATGAAGCGATCCTGGTGCGCGACGGGCATCTCACCGAAGGCTCCTCGAGCGCGATCTTTCTCGTCAAGAAAGACGAGGTCATCACGCCGCCGGCCAGCCGCGAACGCTTGCCGAGCATCACGCGCCAGATTGTGGGTGACGTGCTCGACGAACTCGGACTGCCCGTCACCGAACGCGAAGTGCCGATTGATGAACTGAAGAACATGAACGAGGCCTGGATTTCCAGCGCCACGCGCGAAGCGCTCGCGATTACGCGTCTTGGTGAAGGCCCGATCGGGACTGGCAAGCCGGGCCCGGTCTGGAAACGCGTGTATGAGGGCTTCCAGGCGCTGAAACAACGCGAGTGCGGCCCATGAACGAACCGCAGAATCCCGAGGACCTCTATCCGCAGCAGGTGCCGCTGAAAGTCGTCGGCGACAATGGCGATGCCCTGCGCGACGCGCTCCACACGGCGCTCGCGCGGCATCTGCCGGAGGGCACCACGGTGGAATTCGAAATCCGAGAAAGCAGCGGCGGTAAGTACGTCGCGCTGACGGCGATCTTCATGGCCGACAGCCGCGAGCAATTGATCAACGTCTACACCGAGCTGCGCCAATGCGAAGCGGTACGCTTCCTGCTGTGAAGAAGGAATTCACCACAGAGCGCACAGAGACGGCCATTAAGAACCTTCGCGTTATGCGGCCCCTGTGCCAGAACAGATATGCAAAATATTCCTTCTTTTCGATTCCCGCCTTCGCGGGAATGAAAGGACATTCTCTCCGTGACCTCTACGGTAAACCCGCATTTCCGATACGAGGCGGCACGCTCCTTGCCGTGAAGAAGAGATTTACCACTGAGCGCACAGAGAACACAGAGGCGGTTATCGAGCATCTTCACGCTATACACCACCGGCGCCAGAGAAGACTTGCACAATATTCGTTTCTGTCTATTCGCACCAGTGCAGGAATGATGGGGTGTTTTCTCGGCGACCTCTTTGATCTCCGTGGTAAATATGCATTGCCGCGGCTCAGCAGCGGAGGTCGGCATGGATATTAAGATTCGTCACTTGGGGCGCGTACCCTACGAGCCGACGTGGCGCGAGATGCAGTCCTTTACCGACGCACGCGACGCCGACACGCCGGATGAAATATGGCTGCTGGAGCACGACCCGGTCTTCACGCTGGGCCTCGCCGGCAAGCGTGAACACGTGCTCGCGCCGGGCGACATCCCCGTGGTGCACATCGATCGCGGCGGCCAGGTCACCTATCACGGCCCGGGACAACTCGTGGTCTATCCGATGCTCGATCTGCGCCGGCGCAAGCTGGGGCCGCGCGCCCTGGTCAATGCTTTGGAACAGGCAACGGTCGACACGCTCGCCGAATGGGGTGTCGACGCCCACGCCCGCCCCGATGCACCGGGCGTATATGTCGGGGAAAAGAAAATCGCCTCCATCGGCCTGCGCGTGCGTCGCGGCGCGAGCTACCATGGCCTCGCCTTCAACGTGGACATGGACCTGGAGCCGTTCACCCGCATCAACCCGTGCGGCTACGCGGGCCTCGAGATGACCCAGGTCTCGGAACTCGGCGGCCCCTCAGAGCTCGACACCGTCGCCGACGCCTTCCTGCCGTACTTCCTCGCTCGAGTTGACAGCAACACTTAGAAAATCTCCGATAGCCTGATGAAGAATTCCCCTCCAGCTCCCCTTTCCTCGCTACGCGAGCAAAGGGGAGGGTCTCGAAGCATCGATATGACGGAATGAATCGAAGGCTCCTTATCCCTTCGTCACAAATTGTCGGGCGACAGCGAGGCGCTCGGAGGTACCGATGTCATGCCATTGGCCTCGATAGTGCTCGGCGCTGATGCGGTCTTCTTCGATCCAGGGTTGCAGCACGGGCAGTAAGGGTTTGCGTTGCGGCTTTTCGCCGACGAAGAATGCCGAGCGGTAGAGACCAATACCGGCGAAGGTGTAGTCGTTGCCCCGGCGCAGGCGGCCGGCTGCGAGGGAGAAATCGCCGTGCTCCCTGTACGCGGGATTGTCGACCAGGACAAGATGGGCCAAATCATCGGGTGCAAGGGTGACTGGCACGAACGGATAGTCACAGAGGATGTCGGCGTTGACGACCCAGAAGGGGGCGTCGCCGAGCAGCGGCAGCGCCTTGACGATGCCGCCCGCCGTCTCCAGCGCCGTGTCGCCTTCGTCGGAATAGGCGATCGCGACGCCGTAGGCGCTGCCGTCGCCCAACTGTTCGCGGATCTGTCCGCCCAGCCAGGCCAAGTTGATCACCAGCTCACGAATACCGGCGGCGCGCAGACGCTCGATGGCGCGAACAATCAAGGGCTTACCGCCGACCTCGACCAGGGCCTTGGGCACCGTATCGGTCAGCGGGCGCAATCGCTCGCCGCGGCCAGCCGCAAGGATCATCGCGCGCATCAGTTCGTTTCCAGGTCGTCGAGCAGGGCCACGAGCGGTTGCGTCTCCGGGTAGCGGGGCGCGATGGCGCGCAGGTACCCGAGGAAGCGCGGCACCTCGGCCAGGTAACGGGCCTTGCCATCCCGGTAGGCCAGGCGAGCAAAGATACCCGCCACCTTGAGGTGCCGCTGGATGCCGATCAGGTCGAACCAGCGCATGAAGCGTGCGTTGTCCGCGGGCACCGGCAATCCGGCCGCGCGCGCCAGCTCCAGGTACCGCGCCACTTCTGTCTCGATCCAGTCCTCGTCCCAACTGTGAAATGCATCGCGGAACAGCGTCAGCACGTCATAGGCGATCGGCCCGATCAGGGCATCCTGGAAATCGATCACCCCGGGGCAAGGATCGGAGACCATCAGGTTGCGCAAAATATAGTCACGGTGCACATAAACCTGCGGTTGTGCCAAGGCTTCGGTGACGAGTCTTTTGCAAAGGCTGTGCCACGCATTCATCCAGGTCTGGCCCGGCTGGATACCCAAATGGCGGCTGATGTACCAGTTTGGAAAGAGATCCAACTCACGCTGCAACACCGCGGCATCGTAGGGGGGCAATTGTCCGGGCTGTGTCGCCAACTGCAGGTGCACCAATGCTTCCAAAGCCGGATCGATCAGGGCGTCGGCACTGCCTGTGCCGACGGCATCGAGATAGGTTTGAGTTCCGAGGTCCGAGAGCAACGCGAACCCCTGCCCCGCATCCGCCGCATGCACTTCTGGCACATGCAGTCCCGCATCCCGCATCAGGGCAGCCACGGCGAGGAAACGGGCGGTATCCTCGTGTTCCGGCGGCGCGTCCATAGCAATGAGGGTGGCGCCACCCTGCCCCGACAGGCGAAAATAGCGGCGAAAACTGGCATCAGCCGAGGCCGGCGCCAGTCGCGGGACGACGCCAAGCGTCTGTGCCAGCCAGTGCTCGAGGGCGGCGAGGCGTTTATCGCCGGATGTGACGTTTGCCATCGAGTTTGTCATTATGCGATCTTACCGCGCTAACCTGCGCAATCCTTCATGGGTCACGAACTTTAACCCATGGCCAGCCCGAGACAGGGGAGAAGCACGCGAAATGAATCCGGAGACGGTTAGGCCATACCGCCTTGACCCGGCCCATGCCCGCTTTACCGCAGCGCCCTCCTGGCCTGAGACCCAAAGGACGTAATGGTGCCCTCCGGACGAGTCCTGGCAACCCTGATTCTTATGGGGCTTGGCACGCCCGCCATGGCACAAGCGCCCATGGCCAAAGAAGATTTATTCAAGCTCTGCCCGGCCAATCCGGCCTTCGTACCGCCGCCCCCATCGACGGCAGCACAGCCTTCGAAGACGACTCATTTTTCGGCCGACCGGGCCCACGCTTCGGGCAAAAACAAAATCCGGCTCAGCGGTAACGCCACGGCCGACCGCGGATCCCGGCGCATCTGGGCCGATGTGATCAACTATTCCCGCAATACCCAGCTCCTCCATGCCAGCGGCCACCTGCGCTACAGCAGCCCGACCCTGGGACTGACCGCGGATCACATGCAGTACGACTTCACCAACGATCACGGCACCTTCTGGGACGACAAGTATTTCCTGCCCGCCAAACATGGGCGCGGCAGCGCCGACGCGATCAGCACCGAGGCATCGGACAAGACGCACTTGAATCACCTGACGTATACCACCTGTCCGCCCGGGGACGCGTCCTGGGAATTGCACGCCAGTCATGTGACGCTGAACCATGACACCGAGGTCGGCTACGCCACCAATACCTGGCTCAGCTTCAAGGGCGTGCCGTTTCTATGGACGCCCTACCTGTCGTTCCCGTTGACCGATGCGCGCAAGTCCGGCTTGCTTGCACCCAGCATCGCCCGCTCTTCGACCAGCGGGCTGGACCTGGAAGTGCCGTATTACTTCAATATCGCGCCGAACTTCGACATAACCCTGACGCCGCGATTCCTCAGCCAGCGTGGCATCATGATGATGGACACCACCCGCTGGCTGCTCCCGGGGACGAAGGGCCAATTTCACTTCGAGTACCTGCCTCACGACCGCAAGGCTAATCGGACACGAGGGCTCGCGAATCTCGATGACACTACCCAGTTGGATTCGCACTGGCGTATCAACACCAATCTCGAATATGTCTCGGACGTCAACTATTTCGATGACCTTGGCAACTCGCTACGCCAGGTCGCTCAGACTTTCCAGACCCGAGAGGTCACCGCCACTTACCAGGTACCTAGCGGCTCGGCCTTTATCAGGGTCCAGGACGAGGTGCCGCTGGACCCCTCCATCACCCCGGCGCAACGGCCCTATCGCAAGCTGCCCGAACTCGGGTTCAGCTTCGCCTGGCCGCTGTATCCCAGCCCATATACGCCGGGGTTCGCCGGCGATGTGACGCACTTCGAGGCACCCCAGCGCCAGAATGCCCTGCGTGCCGATATCAGGCCTTACCTGCGCGCCGATTACGGCAATGCGGGGTGGAATATCACCCCAACGCTCGCCTTAGACGCCGCCCGCTACAACCTTGACGCCTTCGGCGGCGCCCCCTCAAGCTCGATCAATCGCACGGCACCGATCTTCTCCCTCGACACCAGCCTGGACTTTGAACGCTATTGGGGCAAAAACGACTGGTTGACCCAAACCCTGGAGCCGCGCGCCTATTACCTGTATGTTCCTTACCGCGACCAGAGCAACATACCGGTCTTCGATACGTACCTGCCGCCTCTGGACATGCAGCGTCTGTTCTCGGACAACCGTTTCTCCGGGCCCGACCGGCTCGGCGACGCCAACCAGATTTCACTGGGCCTCACATCGCGCTTTCTCAACGACAACAGTGGGCAGCAACTGTTCACACTCGGCTTCGGACAGGCCTTCTACTTCCGCAACCGCGATGTGACGCTGCCCGGAGGCAGCCCGCAGACACAGGCGCGGTCCGATTACGTAGGCGAGCTGACCACTAATCTGGCGCACCACCTGAGCACGCGCATCGTGGGGGATTACAATCCTTATACGCACGATTTCGATCAGGGATACGTATCGCTGCAGTACCAGCCGGGACCGTTCCAGGTCCTCAATGTAGGCTACCTATACCGGCGCGGCGAGCTCAATCAGAGCGACTTTTCCTTTGCCTGGCCCGTGGCACGGCACTGGAGCATTGTGGGGCGATGGAACTATTCAGTTCAGGACCATCAAACCCTTGAGAACATGCTGGGCCTACAATATGACAGCTGCTGCTGGCGATTTCGCATCGTCCAGCGTCGTTTCGTAACCCTGAATGGCCAGGGTAATACAGCTCTTTCCCTTGAATTGCAGCTCAAGGGACTGGGCAGTCTAGGCAACCGATTGAGCGATTTTCTTCATGACGATATACAAGGCTATGGCCAGAACCCCGATTAACTACCTCCTCGCCCTCATCCTGGCAACCGCCGGGAGCATGGCGTACGCCGCACCGGCCGAGCCGGGCTCCATGGGCACGTCCGGGAAAGCTGCTGCGAGTGCCACGGCCAATCTGCCGGGGACCGTGCTCGATCAGGTCGTGGCCGTCGCGAACGACCAGCCGATCCTGGAAAGCAGCCTGAACGAAGAACTGGCACAAGTCCGTAGCCGCCTGCAGGCCCAGGGCACCCCGCTGCCGCCCCCGGCCGACCTCAGGCACCAGGTTCTGGAGCATCTGATCACCCAAAGCCTCGAGTTGCAGGCAGCCAAACAGCAAGGCATCCAGGTCAGCGATGACGATGTAAACCGGACCCTGTCCACGATCGCGTCACGCAACGACCTCACCCTGGCCCAGTTGCCGCAAGCCTTGGCGGCCGAAGGCCAGAGCTACAGCGCCTTTCGCCGCACCATCCACGACCAGATGGTGATGCACCAATTCGAACAGCAGGCGGTTGCCTCCAATATCTCAGTCACTCCGGCCGAGATCGACAATTACCTGAAAAGCCAGTCGCAGAACCAATCCGCAAAAGTGCGCTATCACTTGGCTCAGATCCTGGTTCCGTTCCCATCGAACCCGACCCCCGAGCAAGCCAAGAAGACACTGGCTCAGGCACAGAAGATCGAGACCCAACTGAAGAAAGGCGCCAACTTCGCGGCTATGGCTGCCGCCAAGTCCGCCGGCCCCCAGGCGCTGAACGGAGGCGACCTGGGCTGGATGTCAGGCACTGATTTGCCAACGCTGTTTACCGATGCGGTACCCAAGATGAAAGTGGGAGGGCTCTCCAGCCCGATCGCGGGTGCCGGTGGATACCACATCGTCAAATTAATTGCCCGGCGTGAGCAAAGCGGTCCAAAGGCAACCGAGTATCACGTCAGCCACATCATGCTGCGGCCCAACCCCGTGCGAAACTCCAAGCAATCCGAGGCCTTGGCCGAAAAGATCCGCAAGGAAATCATCTCGGGCAAATTAAGCTTCAGCGACGCCGCCAAGCAATATTCCGACGACCCCAACTCCGCGGGCACCGGTGGTGATCTCGGATGGCATGTCATGAGCGACCTTCCTCCCAGTTTCGATAACGCCATTCCGAACCTGAAACTCAATACGGTGAGCAACCCGATCCACAGCCGCTATGGATGGCATCTGATCGAGGTAACCGGGAAAAGGCAACAAGACCAGAGCGAGGCCAAGCAACGGCATAATGCCTACGAAGTCCTGTTCCAACGCAAGCTCAAGGAACAGCTCGCGCAGTTCAAGCGCAGCTTGCGGGACCAGGCCTACATCCACATCCTCAATCCGGCGAATCGCGGGAGCGACGACAGCTCGCAGTGATCCCCCGCATTGCGCTCTCGGTCGGCGAACCGGCGGGCATCGGACCTGACCTGGCCGTATTGCTGGCCCAGCGCGCACACGCATCCGAAATCGTGGCGTACGCCGACCCTCAACTCCTGGAGGATCGCGCCCGCCAACTGGGACTACCCCTGGAGTTGATCGAGCACCGGCCCGGCGACTCACCCCAGGCGACAGCAGCCCGTCGCCTCAAGGTGAACCCGATACCACTTGCCGCCCCAGTCACGGCGGGGACACTCGATCCGACTAACGCGCGTTATGTCCTCGAAGCCCTCGGGACCGCCTGCGACGCCTGCTTGGAAGGCACAGCCGACGCACTGGTGACCGGCCCGGTGCACAAAGCCATAATCAATGAAGCGGGCATTGCATTCACCGGGCATACCGAATGGCTCGCCGAGCGAAGCGGCGCCGACCTTCCGGTGATGTTGCTGGCTGCCGGGACTTTTCGCGTCGCACTGGTCACTACCCATCTGAGCCTCGCCGCCGTGCCGGCCGCCATCACCGCGGACCACGTCGAGCGTATCCTGCGGATTCTCGCGGCTGGCCTCAAACGTGACTTCGGAATTCGGCAGTCGCACATCCTGGTGCTCGGCCTCAATCCGCACGCCGGCGAAAGTGGGCACCTCGGCACCGAGGAGCAAACGGCAATCATTCCCGTGCTCGAAAAACTGCGTAGTGAAGGAATCAACGCGGAGGGCCCCTTGCCCGCCGATACAGCCTTCGTTCCCGCCCGACTGGCCAACGCCGACGCGGTACTGGCGATGTACCACGACCAGGGACTGCCCGTGCTCAAGCACGCCGGCTTCGGCCACGCCGTCAACATTACGCTGGGACTGCCAATCGTACGTACCTCGGTGGACCATGGCACGGCACTGGACCGGGCCGGCACCGGCCGCGTCGATCCGGGCAGCCTCCAGGCGGCCCTCGATGCAGCCGTCTCCATCGCGCACCTTCGCGGCTAGGCCATGTACGCCAACAAGCGCCTCGGCCAGCATTTTCTGCATGACCCGGCGATCATCGACCGCATCATCTCGGCCATCAATCCCCGGCCCGATGAGCACATCATCGAAATCGGCCCGGGACGCGGCGCCTTGACGCTGCCCCTGGCCGCCAGCGGCGCGCGCCTCGATCTCATCGAACTCGACCGCACCCTGGCGGAAGCGCTCACCACACATCCTGAGCTGACTCATGCGCACGTGCACCACGCCAACGCGCTTGAAATCGACTACGCCCAGTTCGCCGGCGACGGCCCTTTCCGGCTTGTCGGAAACTTGCCTTACAACATTTCCTCGCCGCTGCTGTTCCGCTTCCTGGAGGCCGCGGAGCACATCCGCGACATGACACTCATGCTCCAGCGCGAAGTGGTCGAGCGCATGGTCGCCTCACCCGGCACCCGCGACTATGGACGCCTCACCGTCATGCTGGCCGCACGGTGCCGGGTAGAGAAACTGTTCATCGTGCGGGCCGGCGCCTTTTCGCCGCCACCCAAGGTGGAATCAGCCATCGTGCGTGTCGTGCCGCATGCCGAACCGCCGTTCGACCCGGGCGACTGGAAGCTGTTCGAAAAACTGGTGCGCGCGGGCTTCGGAGCCCGCCGCAAAACCCTGCGCAATGCCCTGCGCACCCATGCCGATACCGTCGTCATCGAAGCCGCTGGCCTCGATCCCGGAGCCAGGCCCGATACCCTCTCTCCAACCGACTACGGGAACCTCTCTCGCCTGCTCCATGACAGGCAAGCGCCCCTGGCACGATAAGCGAACACACCCAATCCAGCTTGGCGTGTGATTTTTTCCGCCGATTCGCGAATCATGGGGTGAACGGCAAGGAACGACCTCGACCATGACGGGCAGGCAACACCAACAACGCTTCACGGCACTGCTGCACGAGCACCGGAAGATCGTCTTCAAGGTGGCGGCCATCTACGCCCGCACCCCCGAGGACCGCGCCGACCTGGAACAGGAAATCCGCACCCAGTTGTGGCGTGCCTTTGGCCGTTACGACGAACGCCGCGGCAAGTTCTCCACCTGGATGTACCGCATCGCCCTGAACGTGGCGATCTCACAGGCACGGCGCCGGCCTCGGCACGGGACCGAACGCTTCGAGCCGCTGGAGTCGCACCACCTCGAGACCATCGGCGGCGGAACGGAAATAGCCGAGCCCGACGAACGCATCCGGACACTGTACGCCTTCATCGCCGCCCTCGACCCGCTCAATCGCGCCCTGATGATGCTGTATCTGGAAGACCGCAGTTATGCCGAAATCGCCGACGTTCTCGGCATCAGCCAAACCAATGTGGCCACCAAGGTCAACCGCATCAAACAGACACTGCGCGAGCGCATGACCGCCCACACCATAGGAGACTGATCATGGAACTCGACGATCTCAAATCCGCCTGGCAGGCGCTGGACCAGCGCCTGGAACAACAACACGCACTGAACCTGGAACTGTTCCGCGACACCCGCCTGGACAGGCTGCGCCGCGGACTGCTCCCGCTGAAACGGGGACAAGTCATCCAGATGCTGATCGGTGTTGGCGGCGCCTTGCTATTTGCGTCGTTCTGGATCGCGCACCTGCATGAGCCGGGATTGCTGGTGTCCGGCCTCATCATGCACCTGTACTGCCTCGGGTTGATCGTATTCGGCGCGGTCATGCAGACGCAGATTGCGCGTATCGATTATTCCGCACCGGTGCTGAACATCCAGCGTCAACTTCTGCACCTGCGCCACATTTATGTGGTGTATGGCGCACTGATCCTCGGCTTGCCATGGTGGTTTCTGTACATACCGCTGGTCATCGTTCTGGCCAACCTGGGCAGCGGCGCCAATATATTCCACACCGCGCCGTCATTCATCTACATCGGCGTTGTCATCGGCATCGCCGGCCTGCTGGCGTCCTGGTGGTTTTATCGCTGGTCGCATCGGCCGAAGCACACACGGCTGGGACGGGCGCTCGACGACAGCGCGGCCGGCGGCAGCATCCGCCGCGCCCAGGCCGCACTCAATGAGATCGCCTGCTTCGAGCAGGAATGACTATCTCACCCCATTCCTCTATCGGTCAGGAAGAAACCATGAATAAAGTCATACGTAGAACGATCATCGGCGTTGCCACCATCGCCATGCTCTGGATCGCGACCGCAGGAATTCTGGTCGCCATACCGGCACCGTCATTCACCAAATCGGCTCTGGTATTACCAGCAGCACCACCTCCGCCAACTTGCCACGACAGTAAAACCATCGAATGTTTCCGCATGCGCGATGGCGTGTTGTTGAGCGCGCGCCGTTATCCGGGCAACACCAAACAGCTCGTGCTACTGCTGCATGGTCTCGGCGGCAGCGCAGCGGCGATGGACGATACCGCACGCCGGTTACGATCAGCTACAGGCTCCGGTGTAGTGAGTCTCGATCTGCGTGGCAACGGGCAGTCGCCGGGACGCTGGGGCGATCTTGCCTATGTCGGCCAATACGAGGACGACGTGGCAGACGTTATAACAGCCCTCCGCAAGGATCACCCTGGCGAACGACTGATACTGGCAGGCTATTCAATGGGCGGCGGCATTGCGATGCGTTACGCCGCCAGACGCACACTGCCGCCTGTCGATGGTTATCTGCTCTTCGCACCGCATCTTGGCGACAGTTCGCCGACTGCCCGCAAGTCACCGGCTGACCCGCATAAGGATCAGCCCATAAGACTCGATATACCGCGCATCCTCGGTTTGCTGATGTTCAACAAAATCGGTTTCACGGGATTGAATCATTTGTGCACGATGTACTTCAACGTAAAGATAGCCGGGCACCTCGCTTGCTATCGCTTCAACGCCATGCGCAGCGTAGCCCCAACCGACTACAAAACCGCATTGACAGCCGACGCCAAACCGTTACTTATCGTCGCGGGCGACAAAGACAAAGCCTTCATCGCCAAACGTTATCCGGATGTTGTGATCCTGCACCACAACGGACAGGCACTAATCGTTGCAGGCGCAACGCACGACAGCATTCTACACAGTCCGACAGCCTTTGCCGCTATAGGGAAATGGATACGTTAAACTTCCGCCACCCGGCACGCGGTGTTGCTCGACCAGACGATCGGCCACCAAGCCTTCACCAACGCATCGTCGATCGGACATGTCTATGAACAGGAATCCGGCAAACCTTCGATCTTCGCCAACCGCGACTACAAGTTGCTGTTTGGCGGCAGCACGCTCTCGGCGCTAGGCGACCAGTTCACGCTGGTGGCGCTGCCGTGGCTGGTGCTGAAGCTCACCGGCGACGCCGCGGCGCCGGCCCCTCCTGAAGACTTTTGCTTGTCCACCCCGTTGCAATTCGTCATAAATGGCGATATATTGCGGCATAAGGCTCTAATTCGGCAGTTCTGACGAAATGAGAATAGCAAAAAACCTCAGTGACGAGGCCATGCTCGAAGCCCTGGGCGAAAGGCTGGCCCAGCGACGCCTGGACCTGCAGATGACGCAGGCCGCTACGGCCGAACGGGCCGGGGTTTCCAAACGCACGCTGGAGCGCCTCGAGGCCGGCGCCAGCGTGCAGCTCTCGAGCCTGGTCCGCGTGCTGCGGGCGCTGGACCTGGTGGACGGGTTGGAACAGCTCGCGCCACCGGCCGGACCCCGGCCCATGGACCTGCTGCAATTGAAAGGCAAGGCCCGCCAGCGTGCACCAGCCTCGGACCGTGACGACAAACCGTCCGGGTCGGGCTGGACCTGGGACGAAAAACCATGACCACGCTTGCCGAAGTCCGGCTCTGGGGACGCACCATCGGCGCGGTCTCGCTGGAGGACGGGGCCGAGGTGGCGGCCTTCGAATACGCACCCGGGTTCATCGGCAGCGGTATCGAAGTCTCGCCGCTGGTGATGCCGCTTGCTCACCGCGTCTATGCCTTTCCGCAACTGTCGCGCGAGAGTTTCTACGGCCTGCCCGGCCTGCTCGCGGATTCGCTGCCGGACCGCTTCGGCAACGCGCTGATCGATGCCTGGCTGGCGACGCAGGGCCGCACGCCCGACTCGTTCAATGCCGTGGAGCGACTGTGCTACACCGGCACCCGCGGGATGGGGGCGCTGGAATTCGCCCCCGCCACGGGACCGCGGGCCCGTCAGGCCAGCAAGATCCGGATCGACCACCTGGTCGAACTGGCGTCGGAGGTGCTGACCCAGCGCAACGAATTCGCGACGTCCTTCGACGAGGCCGACAGCCGCCACGCCTTGCGCGACATCCTGCGGGTCGGCACGTCGGCGGGCGGCGCCCGCGCCAAGGCCGTCATCGCCTGGAACCCGCAAACCAACGAGGTGCGCTCCGGGCAGGTCCGGGCCGGGGAAGACTTCGAGTACTGGGTGCTCAAGTTCGACGGCGTGCGCGGCAACCGCGACAAGGAACTGGAGGATCCGCAGTGCTACGGCGTGATCGAATATGCCTACGCACAAATGGCGAAGGATGCCGGCATCGAAATGAGCGAGTGCCGCCTGTTCGAGGAAAACGGCCGCCGCCACTTCATGACACGGCGCTTCGACCGCCTGCCCGACGGTCAGAAACTGCATATGCAGTCCCTGGGCGCACTGGGACATTTCGATTACAACCTGGCCGGCGCCTACGGATACGAGCAAGCCCTCCAAGTCATCCGCGAACTCGGCCTGCCGATGTCCGCCGTCGAGCAACAGTTCCGGCGCATGGTGTTCAACATCGTCGCCCGCAACCAGGACGACCACGTCAAGAACATTGCCTTCCTGATGGATAAATCCGGCACCTGGTCGCTGGCGCCCGCATTTGATGTCACCTACAGCTATAACCCGGAGGGTCTGTGGACCTCCACCCACCAGATGACACTCAACGGCAAACGCGACGGTTTCACGATCGAAGATTTCAAGGCTTGCGCACGCACAGTCTCACTAAAACGCGGCCGCGCTGAAGCCATCGTGAAGGAAGTACGGGAGACTGTATTCAACTGGCGCGGTTATGCCGACGCTGCCGGCGTCGACCCCGAGTATCGCGACCGCATCCAGGCCGCATTGCGCCTCGAACCCTTCTAGACCCGGTCCAAACCGCTCTTTGACCGTCCTTGACAAAACTAGGTTTGTACTACAAACTTATTTGCAGCTTTACAGACCTAGCACGATGAAAACTTATTCAAAGACCTGCGGAACGCCTCGCGCCGCCAGCGAACTGGAGACATTGACCCGTGCCTACGCCCGCTATTCCAGAAGCGCGGGCGGGCTCGGTTCCGTACTCGGCGGCCTACTTTGCCTAGCGTCCTATCTCGTCGGTGGCCTGTTGCCACTCACGCCGCCCGTGCGCGCCGCACTCATCATCATGCCTCTGCTGTGGCTGGGCGCCAAGGTCTGGTTGAGCCGGAATTACTACCAGCGATTCGGCCGGGTGGAGGAACAGGAAACACCGAACGAGCACCTGGTTCACCGGTGGTCACTGATCCTCACAATAGGGGTCGCAGCCATCATCACGGCGGTCGACGTGACCGACCTCTTCTACCATCCCGGTGCACTCTCCGTCGGGCTCGCCGGGTACCTGATCATGCTCTGGCTGCTACCGCTGGCGACCTGGCGGTGGATGCGCAGCCCCATGGACGTCATCATCGGCGTCTTTCTGATCTACCAGGCGGGAATGGCCTGCAGCGGACAGAGCTATCCCGTGGTCGGCCTGACGCACAGTACGGCGAAAGGCGCGGTGTCGTTCCTTATGGTCGTCGTTCTGCTGGCCGCCCTCGCAGTAATCGGTGCTGGGATTGCGCAGCATCGTCACTTCCGGGGCATACGCGCCCGTCTCGAAGCCCCGCCGGACGCGGGCGAGTGAGTGGCGAAATCGATCCGCGGGAGCTGCTCGGGCTGGACCGCATGGTGCACGAGCCCGCGCGCCTGTTGATCCTGACGATACTCGCCGGGGCCAAGCGCGTCGAGTTCACGTTCCTGGAAAAGCTGAGCGGCCTGAGCAAAGGCAATCTCTCCAGCCACATGAGCAAACTCGAAGCAGCCGGACTGATCAAGATAAACAAGCGCTTCCGCGGCAAGCGCCCGCTCACCGAGCTGAGCATCACCCTAGCGGGACGCAAGGCGCTCGACGATTACCGAAACCAGTTGGCGGCCGTCATGCAGGCGCTGCCGCCATCGCAACCCACATCGAAAAGAGGCTGATCCCATGAAACACTGTACGGCACATTTCAGCGTAGCCCTGCTGCTTGCACTGATCTCCACATTCGCCGCGCCGCAATCCGCCCGGGCCGCCTCGGCGAAGCCGTCGCTGCTGCCGGCACGCGTCACGCAAGCGGCTCAATCGCGCGTCGCGGCGGGGGAATACCCGGCCCTGGTGATTGCCGTCGTCGACGGCGACAAAAGTCACGTTTATGCTTTTGGAAAGCTTGCCGACGGCAAGGCGCCGGACAAGGACACCGTGTTCGAGATCGGCTCGGTCACCAAGACGTTCACCGCCACGCTACTTGCCGAGGCGATCGAGGCCGGGCACGATGCGCTCGACGAGCCGGTGGCGAAGCTCCTGGCCGGCTTCAGCATCCCGTCCCGCGACGGCAAGCAGATCACGCTCGGCAACCTGGCCGAGCAGCACTCGGGTCTGCCGCGCCTGCCGGCCAACATGAGCCCGTCCGACCCGGGCAATCCCTACGCGGATTACGACGCGGCGAAACTGAAAGCATTTCTGGCCGGCTACGCCCTGACGCGCGATCCCGGCAGCCAATACGAATACTCCAACCTCGGCGTCGGCCTGCTCGGCTACGCCCTGGCGCAACAAAGCCACACGACCTATGGCGCACTGGTGGAGAAGAAGATCCTGAAACCGCTCGGCATGACGCTCAGTGGCGTGGAGATCAGCTCCGCAATGCGCACCCACCTCGCCACCGGCCACGACGGACAAGGCAAGCCCACCGAAAACTGGGACCTCGACGTGCTGGCCGGCGCCGGTGCCATCAAGAGCACGGGCCACGACATGCTGCGCTACCTCGAAGCCAACATGGGCGTGCTCGAGTCGCCGCTCGACGCCGCGATGCGCTTCGCGCACAAGCCGCGCCTGCCGCTCGGTGGGAACGAAAAGATCGGTCTCGTATGGATGACGCGTCACGACAAGGCCGGCGACGTCGTCTGGCACAACGGCATGACCGGCGGCTATGCCAGCTTCGTGGGGTTCACCGCGGACGGCAAGCACGGGGTCGTGATCCTCACCAATGCCCAGCAATCAGTGGACGACCTCGGTTTCGCCACCCTGCTTCCCGACGCAAAGCTCGCCTCGACCGAAACCGCGATCCACCTCTCGAAACAGGCGCTGGACACATACACCGGCAGCTACCAGCTCGCGCCGCATTTCATCCTGACCGTCTTCAGGCAGGGCGACCAGCTGCTGGCGCAGGCGACCGGACAGGGCGCCCTGCCCATCTATCCCGGAGCCAGGAACGAGTTTTTCGCCAAGATAGCCGATATCCGGATCACCTTCGAGCGCGGCAGCGACGGCAAGGTGACCGGCCTGGTACTGCATCAGAACGGCGACCATCGCGCCCCACGGATCAGCGGCGACGAAGCGGCCCGGGACGCATCGGGCAAGTCGACCGTAAAGCTTCCGGTATCCACGCTGAAGGAATACGTCGGACTTTACCGGCTCGCGCCCGGCAGTGAATTCGACATCGCGCTCAAGAACGGCCAGCTCTACGCCCAATTGACCGGCCAGGGCGCCTTCCCGATCTACGCCAGCAAGAAAGACGAGTTCTTCTACACCGTCGTCGATGCGCAAATCAGCTTCCAGCGCGGCAAGAACGGCAAGGTGACCGGCCTCATACTCCACCAGAACGGGCGGGATCAGTCCGCCCCCCGCGAGAAAAACTGACTCCGGGGGCGGATTCCCGGTTCTGGGACTGGTCCGGGAATCCGTCCCGCTATCACGACGCCCGCGTGGCAGTCCGGGTGGACGTTGTGATCCCGTAATCACTACCAATCAAACAGTTACAGAACCTGTGGCCCGTCTGGCACGCTTTTTGCTTGTATCCGGGTAGACAAGCACTTTCGTACCGCCGAAGGAACCTGCAGGCATGAGACTCCTGGTAACGCTACGGACCTGGTCCGCCCCGATCCTGCGCAACCCGCGCTTCGCGCTGACCGTGGTGCTCATCCTGGGCCTCGGCATCGGCATCAACGTCGCCACGCTGGGACTGCTCTACCGCTACTACGTCTCGCCGCTGCCTTATCCGCAGGGCAACCGGATCCTGAGCGTGTACTTCACGGCGAACCAGCCGATCGGGCGACCGATGTCCACCCCCACCTGGCAGCGCATCGAGAAAGACGGCTCGAAGCTCGCCGATTCAGGTCTATACAGCGAGCAGGGCTACAACGTGGAGCGCGGCGGCAATCTGACTCGCCTGAACGGTGTCGAGGCAACCGCCTCGGTCTTCTCCACCCTTGGCGTTCAGCCGGTGCTTGGCCACGTTTTCGGCCCGGAAAGCAATAAACCCGGGGCTCGGCCCGTCGTTGTACTGAGCTATCGGCTATGGCGTCAGCTCTTCGACGGGAAAGCCTCGGCGATCGGCCGCACACTCAAGTTGAATGGCAAACTGTTCACCGTCATCGGCGTCATGCCGAAGCACTTTAATTTCCCGACCGTAAGGACCACGTTGTGGACGCCGCGGATCATTACGGCGTTCGATCAGAGCGACGACATGCTGACGGCCTTCGACGGAAGCATGGTGGCTCGCCTCGCGCCTGATACGTCAACCAGGCAATTCCTTGCCCAGGCGAAGGCGGTGCTCGAACGCGAAATCAACAAATTCCCCGACCCCAAAGCGATCCCGCTTTTCAGGCAAATGGATCTCGGAATCTCCGCACAGAGCTGGCGCGCAAGCAGGCTTGGAAATCTGCATCAGTCTCTCGTGCTGTTGTTCTGCGCGACGGCGCTGCTGATGCTGCTCGTCTGGTTCAATCTCGCGAACCTTTTCCTCGCCCGCTCCTTTACGCGTCGAAGCGAGTTGACGCTACGCCGCGTCCTCGGCGCAGGCACCGGCACGCTGGCCGCATCGCTGGCGCGCGAAAACCTGGTGCTCAGTCTGCTCGGCGCTTCTCTCGGGGTTATTTTCGGCCGCTTCCTGCTCGGACTTTTTTCCAACAGCAACATCGCGGCGGCAGCCTCTTCCATTCCGGACACCTCCTTGGCTGCACTTGGCTTTATCGCTGCCATTCTGGCCTTGATATCGACCATGATTTTCACACTTGTCGGCATTGGATCATTGCGCGGACGCAACCTGACCCGCGCACTCAGCGAAGGCAGTCTCCGCGCTTCGCCGGGACCTCTCGCGCGCCGCTTTCGCCTGAGTCTAATCGCCGGGCAGATCGCCCTTGCCTGCGCGATCGCGGGCACCGGGCTTTTCCTCGGTCGCGGGCTTTTGAACCTCAATGCCGTCAATCTCGGCTTCAAGGCGGATCATGTCGTGACTTTCAAGATGAGTTTTCCCTCGCCTCAATATTCGCTAAAGAAAATGACGATTTCGCTCAAAGAATTACGTGACATGGTTGCCCGACTGCCAGGGATAACCTCCGCGAGCGTGAGTTCCGACGTGCCCTTCGACGGTAGTGACCGCGGTAATTCCGGGTATCCGCGTCCGGCGAATTCCAACGTTCATCCCGAGGTGTTTCCGGTAGCAACCGATGCGGAGCATTTCAAGAGTTTCGGTCTGCCGCTGCTCAGGGGGCGAAACTTTACACCGGCTGACAAGAACGCAGGAGTGAGCCTTGCCATCATCGACACTCTGGCGGCAAAACAATTATTCGGTACCGATAATGCCGTCGGACGAGAATTCAGTTTCGACAGTCCCAGCGACAACCGCTTTGCGCTACTTTATCGGGTCATAGGGGTCGTGCCTACCGTGCGTCGCAAGGATTTAAGCACTGCGCCAATGGTAGGCAGCGTGTACATGGATGCCGATCAAATCGTCGGCGCACGTTCCAGCGGCTGGACGTGGGGCTTTCCCGACTGGTACCTATCCGTGCGCTCGCCGCTGTCTACCGGCACGATCATTTCTCAGGTGAAGAATGCGGCGCAACGCATCCTTCCCGGAGTGCCGCTCTACGACGTGCAGACGATGAATCAGCGGCTGACAGACTCGCTTGCTTCCAATCGGCTGCTTACCGCGCTCATATTGCTGTTTGCAATCGGTGCGCTGATCCTCGCCGCGCTCGGCCTCTACGCCGTACAGGCCTACGCCGTCGCCCAGCGCGCACGCGAGTTCGCCATCCGCATCGCCCTCGGTGCCGAGCGCGGCCGCCTGCTCGCCATGGTCGTCGGCGAGGCCGTGCGCCTGCTCGTGATCGGCCTGGTCATCGGCCTGGCGGGGCTCGCCGCCATCGGCGTCGCCTTCGCCTCCGCCTTCTACGGCATCTCCCCCTTCGACCCGGTGAGCATGATCATGGTCGCCGCCGTGCTCTGCCTCGCCACCCTCGCCGCAAGCTGGCTGCCCGCCTGGCGCGCCAGCCGCACCGTGCCCTCCACCGCCTTGAGGAACTGATAATGCCCCTGAAGGGAACGCTCTCCGACCTGCGCTACGCCTTTCGCCAGCTCGCCAAACGCCCCGGCTTTACTGCCGTGGCGATCCTGACGCTCGCGCTCGGCATCGGCGCGAACGCCACCGTGTTCAGTTTCCTCAGCGGTTACCTGCTGAAGCCGTTGCCCTATCCGCATGCCGACCGCCTGGTGCGCGTCTATACGTCCGTACCCAAAGTCCGCGCCGAACCGTTCGGCGTATCACTCCCCATGGCCCGCGTCCTGCGCACGCAAACACAGGCCTTTTCCGCGGCGGGGTTTTATCACAAGGGTACCTTTGATCTGAACTACGACGGCAAGGCAAGACATCTCTATGGGATTTACGCTTCCGCCTCGCTGTTCCGCGTCCTCGGTGCGCGCCCGTTACTCGGCCAGGTCTTTACCGAAAAGAACATGCAGCGCGGTAACAATATGGTGGCGCTGATCAGCTACCGGTTGTGGCAGAGCAGTTTCGGCGGCGACCCCGACATAGTCGGCAAAACCCTGCACCTCGACGACGGCGTTCATCGCATCGTTGGCGTCATGCCGAAGAACTTTGCCTTCCCTGCACGCGACGCGGCGCTGTGGGTGCCCTACATGGTCATGCCGGGAAGCTACGCACCGAATCATGCCATCAGTTTGGGCGTGAACTTCATCGGGCGCCTGAAACCGGACATCGGCCCGGCCGCCGCGCAAACCCGGATTCGGCATGCGGTCGACACCTACTTCCAGACAACGGCACCTGCAGACCTGCAAAAAATGGCCGCGGGTGCGGGACTGACGATGGGCGTCGAATCCTGGCGCCGGGTATTGCTCTCCGGGCGCACGACGACCTTGTGGCTGCTGCAGGGCGCCGTGCTGTTGATCCTGCTGATGACCTGCGTCAACGTGGCCAACCTGCTGCTCGCCCGCATTCTCGACCGCAGCCACGAAATCGCGCTGCGCAGTTCCCTGGGCGCAACGCGGGTCATGCTGGCGCGACAACTGCTGCACGAAGCGCTGGCGCTGGCGTTGCCGGGCGGTCTCATCGGTGTGGGCCTGGCCTGGCTGGCGACGCATTTCCTCAACCAGACCCCGCTCGGTACGGGCACCAGCGTATTCGACATCGCGCTGGACTGGCGCGTGGCCCTGTTCGCGCTCGCAGCGGTTCTGCTGACGACCGCACTCGTCAGCCTGCTGCCGATCCGCCACCTTGCGAACACCGATTTGCGCACCATGCTCCAGGAAGGCGGCCGCAGCGGGCAGCAGAGCCGGCGTGCCCGCCGCGTGCGCAGCGTCCTGGTCGCCGCCCAGCTCACGCTGGCCACCGGACTTCTGGCCACCTCCGGCCTGCTGCTGCACAGCTTCATGAACCTCACCTCGGTCGATACGGGATTCCGCAAGGACCACGTCCTGATCGCGCACCTGCTGGTCCCGCAGAGCGATCAAGCCAGCCGGGACGATCTCGACAGCTTTTACGCGAACCTCATTCAGCGCGCCGAAGCCCTGCCCGGCGTGCGCCAGGCCGCCGTTGCCAATGCCATCCCGATGGGCGACAACTTCGATTTCGCCTACTCGACTTTTTTCATCCCCGGCGAAAAAGTATCGGCGTCCGGCAAGACGCCCACGGCGTGGAGAAACAACATCAGCCGCGGCTACTTCAAGGCACTCGGCATTCCACTGCTGCGCGGGCGCAACTTCAGCGCCGACGGCAAGGACAAGTACACGATCATCATCGACAACAGCCTGGCCAAGAAATATTTCGCCGCGCATGGCGTCGACCCGCTCGGCAAAACCATTCGGCTCTATGGCGAAAACGCCAGGAAGTACACCATTATCGGTATTGCGCCGGCACTCAAATACGGCCAGCTCTCGCAGACCTCGGGCTCGGTCATGATCTACGTCCCCAACAAGGCACTGCGCGTTCCGTACTTCATCCTGCATACGAGCCTGCCGCCCGAAGCCCTCGTCAAGCCGCTGAAGAAACTGGTGGCCTCCGTGGATCCCGGCGTTGCCGTGTATGACGTCCACAGCCTGCAGGATCAACTGTCCGATTCGCTGAACGGCCAGCGGACGACCATGGGTTTGCTGCTCGCGTTCGCGCTCATTGCTCTTGCCCTCGCAATCGTGGGCGTCTACGCCATCATGAGCTATGCCGTCACCCAGCGCCACACCGAATGCGGCATCCGCAAGGCGCTCGGCGCGTTGCCCGGTAGCCTGCTGTGGATGGTTCTGCAGGACGGATTGAAACTGCTCGCCGTCGGCCTCGTCGTCGGGCTCCTGCTGACCGTACTGTTCGGCGCCAGTCTTTCTTCGCTGCTGTTCGGTATCGCACCGTATGACCCGTTGACACTGATCGGCGCCATGCTCGTGATGGCCGCCACCACAATCCTCGCCTGCTACTTCCCGGCCCGCCGCATGGCGAAACTCAACCCCGCCGCGGCAATTTTCGACGAATGATGGAGTATGGAGTAAAGACATGCGTGGATTGATGAATGACTTTCGCTTCGGGGTTCGCCAGCTTGCCGCGAAACCCGGTTTCGCAGCGGCGGCGATACTGACCTTGGCCATCGGAATCGGCGCAAATATCGCCGTGTTCAGCATGTTGAGCGGTTACCTGTTCAAGTCGCTGCCTTATCCACACGCCAACCGCTTGACGGGCGTACACGTGAAGTTGCCGAAGTATACAGCGGGCGATCTCCCCGTATCGATGCCGATGCTAAAAATCATTCAAGAGCATACGAATGCATTCGACGCCACCGCACTGTACGCCGGTGACGATTACAACATGCGAGTCGACGGGAAAGCGTTCGATGTATACGACTACATGATTGCCGGACCGCTATTCCAGGTGCTCGGTGTAAAACCGATGCTTGGACGCGTGTTTAACGACGCCGATTCACGCCAGGGCGGCGACCAGGTGGCGATCATCAGTTACGACACGTGGCAAAAGACTTTCGGAGCAGACCCCGTGGTCATCGGGAAGACGTTCACCTTTGCAAGCAAGCCGTACCGGGTAGTCGGCGTCATGCCGTCAGGCTTTGCCTTCCCGGATCGCGATGCCGAGATGTGGACACCAATGGGCATTGGCCCGAACACCTTCAAGTCAAACCGATTCTTTGCCCTGACGGGACCGATGATCGGTTCGCTCAAACCGGGTGTAAGCGTGGAGGACGCCCAACGGCAGATCAGGCACGCGATAAGCGTCTGGTTGGATGCACACCTCCCTATCATGGCGGGCAAACAGCGGATCGACAAACAGTTCTTGAAAAAAACAGGTTTCTCGATGCAACTGCGGCCCTACCGCCAAAGTCTGCTCGGCGATCGACCGGCTACCTTGTGGCTGCTGCAGGGCGCGGTGCTTTTGATCCTGCTGATTACCTGCGTCAACGTCGCCAATCTGTTGCTCTCGCGCATCCTTGGCCGCAGTCATGAAATTGCGATGCGCGGCACGCTCGGCGCCACGCGCGCCACGCTGGCGAAGCAGCTGCTGACCGAGGCTCTCTGCCTGACGGTGCCGGGCGGGCTCGTGGGGCTCGCGCTCGGCTGGCTGGGGCTGCATTTTCTTGCCACGTCGGCTCTCGGGGCAGGCGCCAGCGTATTCGACATCGCACTCGATTGGCGCGTCGGGCTGTTCGCACTGGGCGCGGTCGTCGTCACCGCTGCACTCGTCAGCGTCCTCCCGATTCGTCATCTCGCAAAAACGAACCTGCAGGCGGTCCTGAAGGAAGGCGTGCGCACCGGCAGCGGCGGACACGGGGCAAAAAGGACACGCAATGCGCTCGTTATCGTGCAACTGACGCTGGCGACCGGACTGCTCGCCGTGTCCGGGCTGCTGTTGCACAGCTTCATGAATATCCGCGCCGTCAATCCGGGTTACCGCACGGATCACATGCTGGTCGCGCACCTGACCGCGTCCTGGGACGATTTCCCGACGATGCAGGCGATGAGCAATGCCTACAAGAACATCGCCCGTAAGGTCAGTACGCTCCCCGGCGTTACCAGTGCCGGTATTTCCGACTTTATGCCGTTAACGGGCGGGAACGTGACCGGGACCATAGCAATCGCCGGCCGCAAATCGCCTTCGCTCAACCCGCCGGTCGCCATGACGGATCGCATCACGCCGGGGTTCTTCAAGACACTCGACATTCCAATTCTCCGTGGTCGCCGCTTCGATGAGCGCGACGTGGGAGAAAGGCGGGCGATCGTGGACATCTCGGTAGTCGCAAAGTATTTCCACGGCGACAATCCGATAGGCCAACAGATTGAGTACGGGAACAAAAAGTGGACGATCATCGGAGTCGTGCCGGCGATCAAGTATTCGCACTTGTCCCAATCGGGGCCGACATTCGCCGTGTACCTCAATGTAGACACCTTCCCGTCCAGCGACATGTACCTGTTGATTCACACCAGCGTGCCTCCGAGCGCTCTCAAGACTCCGGTGAAAAACCTGATCGCTTCCGTCGCCCCGAACTTCGCGGTCAACCATATTCATACGATGCACGAGCAGATGTCGGACTTGCTGCGCCGGAGGCAAACGACGATGATCCTGTTGCTGGTGTTTGGTGCTGCAGCATTAGCGTTGTCCGTCATCGGGATCTACGGGGTGTTGAGTTACGCGGTCGGGCAGCGACGAAACGAATTCGGCGTCCGGCTCGCCCTGGGCGCAATACCCGAAAGCATTCAACGACTGGTGATCCGGGATGGTCTGAGGCTTCTTGCCATAGGTCTTTCCGTCGGCCTCGTCCTGGCCGTGATCTTCGGTGCAATGCTCTCATCGAGACTCTTCCACGTTTTACCCTTCGACCCGCTGACATTGGCGGGAACGATAGTGGTTCTGCTTTTAATCACATTTCTTGCCTGTTATCTGCCGGCACGGCACGCGTCGAAACTTAATCCTGCCGAGGTGATGCACGACCAGTAACGGTTGTACCGCCCTCCCCATTCACATTGATTCATAGGCCAAGGAAGAACTTATGCCCGATATCAAGATCCCCGCCGCCGTTCAGCGCCGCCGCAAGCAGCGCAAGCGCATCGTCATCGGCGCCGGCATCGCGGGCGCCGTCGCGGCGGCTCTGCTCGTGTATTTCCTCATCCCCACCGGCGCCGCGGTCGCGCGCGCCGACCTGCTGATCGCAACGGTTCAATCCGGCCGGCTGGACGTGCGCGTGCAGGCCCCCGGCACGCTCGAGCCAGAAGTGCGTCGTTGGGTCACGGCCCGTTCGCCGGGCGTCGTCGAAGACGTCAAGGTACAGCCGGGCGATCACGTCAAGGCCGACACGGTCCTCGCGGTGCTCGCCAACCCCAAGCTGAACTCGGCCGTGGTCGCCGCCAAGTCCGACCTAGCCAACGCCCGTGCCACGCTCGTCTCGCTACGCGCGCAGCTGCAGAACCAGTTGCTCGACCTGAAGGCCAACCTGTCCACGGCGCAGGCGAGCGCACAGAGCGCGAAGCTCAAGGCCAAGGCGCAGAAGGAGCTGGTCGCCGAGCACGTGGTCGCCCAGCTCGATTACCAGCGCTCGCAACTCGACGCCGACAACTACGCACAACAGGTCAAACTCACCCAACAGCGCATCACCTCGTTCCGCCGGAACATGACCGCACAACTCCAGGCCCAGCAGGCAAAAGTGGACGCCCTGAAAGCGGCCCTGGACGAAAAACAATCCGAAGTCGACGCGCTGAAGGTCACAGCGGACATCGACGGCGTGGTCCAGAGCGTGCCGGTGCAGAATGGCCAGACGCTTTCGCTGGGCGGCAACATCGCCCGCGTCGCCAGCCTGAAGAAATTGAAGGCCGTCCTCCAGGTGCCGCCGAGCGAGGCCGGCGAACTCGCCATCGGCCAGTCGGTTTCGGTGGCGATGAACGTCGGCTCGAATGCCTCGCTTCAGGGCACGGTGGCCCGGGTCGCGCCTTCGGTCTCCAACGGCAGCGTGGACGTGGACGTTACCCTCCCCGGCGATCTACCGGCCGGCGCGCGCCCCAACCTGTCGGTCTCCGGCACCATCGACATCGCCACGCTCAAGCAGGCGGTCTATGTGCAGCGCCCCGTCTACAGCCAGCCCAATTCCACCCAGACCCTGTACCGGCTGGTCTCTGGGGGTGACGCCGCGGTGCCGGTGCAGGTCAAGTTCGGCCGCGCCTCGGACCAGGCCATCCAGATCATCTCGGGCCTCAAGCCGGGCCAGCAGGTCATCGTCTCCGACACCTCGGACTTCGCGACCGGCAAACGGGTGCGCATCCGATGAGCGGCACGATCCTGGGCATCGCCTCGCTCGCGCTCTGCGCGGCCATGGTCTTGCTCGCGCATGCCTGGCGCACCGTGCGAACCTGGAGCCTGGCCCGCCTCGCGGCAATCATTCTGTGCACGCTCGGCTTCAGCGTCAACGGACAGGCCGCCACGCTGTGGCAAATCTGGCAGGCGGCCCGCGCGCACGATCCCGATTTCCAGTCCGCGGCCGCTGCATTGGCCCAGGTCAAGGCCGCCAAGCCCGAGGCCCTGTCGGCGCTGTTGCCGCACGTGGACGGTTCGCTCTCGCGTGCTTACGACAACGACACCAGCGAAGGCCCCGAGTACTTCGGCCAGAATCAGATATTGCCTGTCTCGCAAGTCTCCAATACTGGCACGACCAACTGGCGGCTTACCTTGAACCAGCCCCTGTTCGACTGGTCCGCCATCAAGAACCTGCAGGCCGCCGATCTCGACGCCGCCGCGGCCGCCGCGACCTACCAGGACACGCTCTCCCAGCTCGCGGTCAAGGTCACCACGGCCTACCTCAACGTGTTGTCGGCACGGGCCTCACTCGAAGCCACCCAATCCACCGTGCAGGGCTTTGCCGAACAGTCGCGCGAGGCCGACGCCCGTTACCGCGCGGGGACGACCGGGGTGATCGGCGCCGATGCCGCACGCGCGGGCCTGGAATCGGCGCGCGGCGAATTGCTGGCCGCCCGCCAGCAGCTCACGGCGGCCCGTAATGCGCTACAGGCACTGACGGGCGGCCTGCTACCCGGCGCCCAGGCGCTCCTGCCCACGCATTACAAGGTACAGGTCGCGAACAGCGAGGCAGACTGGGTGACGCGCGCGCTCAAGGACAACCCGCGCCTCGCCGCGGCACAATTGAGCGCCCGTGCCGACAATCACCGCGTGGGCGCCGCCGACTCCGGCTACCTGCCGAACATCTCGCTCTCGCTGATCCATAACCAGCAGATCCAGAGCGGCACGTCTTCCTATTCGATCCCCGGGCAGGTCGTTCCGACCCCGGCGGACTACAACGCCACCGGCAACCAGATCGCCCTGCAATTGAGCTGGAATTTCTTCTCCGGCGGCGCCACCCGGGCCCGGGTCGCACAAGCCCAGGCCCAGGCCGACCAATCCGCAGCCACAGCGGCCAGCACGCGGCTGGACGTGACCCGCGAAATAAAGACCCGCTATGCCGCGCTGCAAATCGACGCCCAGCGGCTCGTGACGTTGCGTGCGGCCGTCGCCGCCGCCCGCGATGCCGTGCAGGCCACCACCCGCGGCGTGCCCGCGGGAGTGCGCACCGAGGACGATCTCGTGACCCAGCGCGAACGCCTACTGGCCGCCCAGCAGGCGCTCAACGATGCCGTGGCGACCGCGATCACCGACGAGATTTCACTGGCCCGCGCGAGCGGCACGCTGAACGATGCGCGACTGCACGCCCTGTCGCAAAACCTGATGCAGGCGCCCACGGCTGCAACCCGACCTTCAACCCTTCAAGACTCATCCACAGGAGACGACGAATGAATGCAACGACACCTGTCATCCAGGTGACCGACATGACCAAGGTGTACAGCACCGAGGAAGTGGAAACCCACGCCCTGAACGGCGTGCACCTGACCGTCGAGGAAGGCGAGTACGTCGCCGTCATGGGCCCATCCGGCTGCGGGAAGACGACCTTCCTCTCCCTGCTCGGCCTGCTCGACGAACCCTCGAGCGGCAGCTACCTGCTTTCGGGCACACCGGTCGAGTCGCTCAACGCCAGCGAACGGGCCCATGTGCGCAATCGCCACATCGGCTTCGTGTTCCAGGCGTTCAACCTGATCGGCGACCTGTCCGTATTCGAGAATGTGGAGCTGCCGCTGGTCTACCGCGGCGGCATCTCCCGGGCCGAGCGCCGCGAACGCGTCACGCGCGTGCTCGAGGAAGTCGGCATGGCGCACCGCCTGCGCCATTACCCCGGCCAGCTCTCCGGCGGCCAGCAGCAGCGCATCGCCGTCGCCCGCGCCCTGGTGGGCGAACCCGACATCCTGCTCGCGGACGAGCCGACCGGCAACCTCGACTCCAAGTCCGGCGAAGCGGTGATGTCGCTGCTTGATGAATTGAACGGCAAGGGCGCCACCATCCTGATGGTGACCCACGACCCCCACTACGCCACTCGGGCCAAGCGCATCGTGCGCCTGCACGACGGCCAGGTGGTCGACGAAACCACCGCCGACGAGCCACCGCCGCTGCACCTCGGCGATCAGGCCAATGCCTGAAGCACCCCTGATTCGTCGTCCCGGCCTGCGCCGGAATGACGATTCGCACTCCGATCGAAAGCAGGGGCCGATGAGATGAAACGCCTGTCCGCACTGCTTCCCCGGCTGACCGGCCGTCGTGCCTCGTTCAAGATCGGCGTCGTGGCTACGCTTGCCATCGCCGTGGCGGCGAACGTGGCCGTGCTCGGCAATCTCGGCGTCATGTTCGGACGGGTGGTGCCCGGCGCTACGCACCAGCATCTCCTCGAGGCCTACATGCAGCCGTTGCAGAACAAGGCATTGCCTTCTTCGGCCTGGGGCGTCTACCGCCCGATCTACGACCACCTGGCAAGTTCGCTTGCCGGCCAGGCCGAGACCGCTCTCTATCAAACACGCGGCGGCACTCTCGCCTCGGGCGACACAGCTAACGGGGCGCACTTCATCTACCTCCGGGCAACACCCTCGCTGGCCCGCGTGCTGGGTGTGCACGCCGTTGCCGGACGGCTCCTCGATGCCGCCGACGAACAACGTGGCGCATCGCCGGTCATGGTGCTTTCAGGTTCCGCCGCGCGAGCCCGTTTCGGCACTCCGAGAGCCGCTATAGGCAAGGCGCTCTCACTGGATGGGAAAACCTATCGCGTTGTCGGCGTACTGCCCGACCGGTTCGCGTTTCCCGCCGACCACCCAAGCTCGGGCTGGGTGACGTTCCCGCCCGAGAAAGCCGGACCGCAGGGCAGCATGGGGTTCGGCCTGCACGCGCTCATACGCCCCGGTCCGGGCACGTCACGGCAGGTTATTCGCACCGCCTTGGGCCGCGCCTATACCGAGGCCCTGCCCGAATACAACAACGGTATGCGCCACTTCATCGAACAGGCAAAGCTCGTGCCGCGGATAGACACCCTCGCCAAGCGCGCATACGGTCCGATTACCACGCAATTGCAACTGCTCGAACTGGCCGCACTGCTCCTGTTGCTGCTCGTATTCGCCAACCTGGCCGGGCTCGCGACGTCCGACATGCTCGCGCGGCGCCACGAACTCGCGACGCGTGTCGCGCTCGGGGCGGGCGCCTCGCGCCTCTTCGCCGAACGAGCGCGCGAACTGGGCGCTCTGGGCCTCATCGCCTGGGCCGTAGGCATCGGGCTCGGCTGGCTCGGGAACCGGGCTCTCACCCAGGTAATCGGCCAGGCCGGTCAATCAGTCACCTTTTCCGTACCCGTATTACTCCTGACACTGGCTGCCGTTCTGATTATCACGACGTTGCTGGCCGGAACCGGAATCCGGCGCCTGCGCACCCCGAATGCCTTGTGCTCGGACCTGATGTCGGGCGGGCATGCCACCGGCGGACGCGGGCTGACCCGGGCCTTGCGCGCCTTCATCGTGTTGCAGCTCACAATAAGCATGGTTTTGCTGGTTACAGCCGGACACCTGCGCGCCAACGTATTCGGATTGACTAACGGCGACCTCGGTTTCACCCCACATGAGCGCACATTCGCGAGCTTCATCCTCCCGGGCGGCCAGGGCGGGCGCCAGACCCGAGCCCAGTACGAGGCCCGGGTCGCCCGCGCCAGCAAATTCGACCAGAGACTCCTCGGGCGCCTGAAAGGTGTCCCAGGCATAGAAAATGCCGCGCTGCTTTCGATCACGCCGTTTTCCAATGGGACGTCCTTTACCAGCGCCAGCACCAAACCCTCGATACAGGACACCGGCACGCTCATCAATGTCGAGACCGTATCGCAAGCCATCGCCCCCGCGCTCGGCCTGAGGGTCCTGGCGGGGAACCCGGGCAACGTCTTTTCAGCCAAAGGCGAAGCGATTTTTATCGACGCCGCGGCGGCAAGGCATTATTGGCCGGGCATGCGTTTCTCGGACGTCGTGGGACAGTCCCTCTATGCCGAGGTCAACAAGCCGCTGCGCGTTGCTGCCGTGGTCGAATCCCTGCGCATGAAGCCTTACGGCTCGACCGGCATCACGATGTTCGTGCCCTATGACGCCCGCGCGAATGAAATGTCGGGCGGCCGGCAAAGTTTCGTGATCCACAGCAGGCTGGCACCGAACCTGTTACGCGGGGAAATCATCCGAGTGATGCACGAAATCAATCCCCAGGCGAAGCTCCTCGAATTCCACCCGGCGAATGAACTGGTAAGCGGCGCCTATATCGAGCGCGACCATCTCGCACGCCTCTTCGGAACGTTGTCCCTGATCGCCATCCTGATCGCGGCCGTCGGCCTGTTCGCACTACTGGCTTACCGCACACTCGTGCGCCGGGCCGAATTTGCCATCCGCTCGGCCATCGGCGCCACACAGAGGCGCTTGCACCTGATCGTGATCAGGGAAGCGCTGCTCCTGTGGATCGCGGGCAGCATCATCGGCATGCCCGCCGCCTACCTGCTCGCCCGGGTACTCGCCGCGAACCAACCCCAACTCGGCCTGCCCGCGGGCACGACTGTCGCCGGAGTGCTCGCGGTAGTGCTGGCAATCACGGCATGTGCGGCCTTTGTACCGGCCAGGCGCGCGGCGCGTGCCGATATACACGATCTGATCGGTGGCGGCGGTGCACAGTAAATTCCGCCCAACGAGAATCCGCTATTCACAGCAAGGAGTGTTGAAATGAATCCGCGCCACCAACGATCCAACCGCAAGTTCCTGCCGTTGCTGGCGGCAATGGCCCTGACCGTCGCCGTCTCGTCGCTGGCGTTTCCGCGCATCGGCCATGCCGGAACGGCCGATGACGCACGGCTGCTGATCCAGGCCGTACGTGCGGGGCGCATCGCCATCGTGCAGGACCTGGTCAAGGATGGTGCCGACATCAATGCCCGTGCACCCGGTGACGGCACTGCCCTCATCGTGGCTTCAAAACGCGGCAAACTCAAAATGGTTAATGCACTCATCAAGCTGGGCGCCGACGTCAACCAGGCATCACGCGGTGATGGCAATCCTTTGATCGCCGCCTCGATGACGGGGCAACTCGATGTTGCCAAACGCCTGATCGGCGCAGGCGCCCGAGTCAACGCCATCGTTGCAGGCGACGAAACGCCACTTATCAATGCCTCACGCAACGGACACCTGATTGTCGTCGAATACCTGGTAGCGCATGGGGCAAACGCGAACCTCGGCGTCTGCGCCAATCGCATCCAGTGGCGTACGCCTTTGAATCAGGCAGCCGACGCGGCCGTACGCAATTATTTGGTTCGCATTGGCGCATCGCCGCGAAAAGCAACTGGCGTCCGCTGCCATAAGGCTTCAGGAACCTGAACACCTCGCGCCCGTTTACCTGCACCCCAATGCAGACCCGGTTCGCAATAGGAGAAACCGCATGCGCAGCATTAAACAATTCCTTACCCGCCTCAAACACGAACCCATGTTCGCGGCGATTTTCATCATTACCCTCGCGCTTGGCGTGGGCGCCAACGCGGCGCTACTGACCGCGCTTCGCGGCTACTATCTCGCTCCGCTGCCCTACCCCAACACCGGCCGGCTGGTCAACATCCAGCAGGATTTCCAGGGCTTTGGCGGTATCTCCATTGGTTCATATCACGACGTATTGAGCAATACCAAGGAGATTTCAGACGGCTCGCTGGCCGGCACCGAGCGAATTACTATCAGCGGCAACGAGCAGCCGCGCTCGGTCCTCGCCGCCACGGTCACGCCGTCGCTGTTTGCAACCCTGGGCGTGGCACCGGCTGTCGGCCGCACGCTTAAGACAACCTCCGGCCAACCCGATGGTCCGCGCGAGGCCGTGTTGTCGTATCAATTCTGGAAAACCGCATACGGCGGTGCGACTGACGCGGTAGGGAAAACGATTAACGTCAACGGACAGACCTACAACATCGTCGGCGTCATGCCACAGGGGTTCTACTTCCCGAACCGCAGGCCACAAGTCTATCTGCCATTACAAATCGCCGCCACGGATGCTCATGACTACATGCATGTGTCGAGCTGGTATTTCATCGCCCGGATGAAACCGCACACCAGCCTGTCATCACTCAATACGGCGTTGAAGGCACGCTCCCAAACCGAGATCGACAACCTCAAGCCGAGCGAGCGCAAATTAGCTGAAAAACAAGGCTATTTATTAAAGGCCGAAACACTGCGCAATACACTCGTCGGGCACGCGGGAACGCGCCTGAGCCTGATCGAGTGCGGAGCCGCCCTGCTCTTTGCGCTGGCAGTCGCCATCCTCGCCAACCTGGTCACGACCCGCTCCCTCGGCCGCCGCCACGAGCATGCGCTGAAGCTGGCACTGGGCGCCAACCGAACTATCCTGTGGCGCGACGCCCTGCGGGAAACCCTGCCGCTCGCGGTACTCGGCGCGGCTGGTGCCATCCTCCTGGCCTGGGCCGGCATCGGCCTGCTGCTGCGCTATGGCTTTGGCGGGGATGACTCGGCGTTCACGGTCTCCCTCAGCGGCTGGACCGTACTCATGGCCGTCTTGCTGGCTCTGGTCGCGGGCTTTCTGGCAGCCTTGCCGGCCGCGGTCGGCTCCGGTTCGCGTCTTCTGTCCAAACTCGTGGAAGGCGGAGGCCACGGCACTCCTTCACGCCAATCGCGCCTCCTGCAGCGCGGGCTCTCGATCGCGCAAATCGCCTTGGGCGTCGCCTTGCTGGCCAATGCCGCCCTGATTGGCGTGGCCTACCATCAACTTTCGGCCAGAACGAACGGGTTCGAAAGCTCGCACTTGATCGTGGCCAGCCTGGGATTGCGGGAACAGCGCTTCTCCAAACAGGCTGCCAACGTCGCCTTTGTCCGGCAATTCGCCACGGCCGCCGAAAAACTGCCCGGCTTCCGGTCCGTGGGCATTGCCAATGCGATCCCGTTCAACGATACGCTCATCGCCAACAACGTCCACCGCAGCGGCACGACCGCCAAACAGATCTACCCTGCCTTCTCTTACGGCACGGAAAATCTGCTGAAGACACTCGGCGTACATCTGGCGGCCGGCCGGACGTTCAGCGCCCAGGACATTAACAGTCATGCTCTCGTCGCGATCATCGACGCCGATCTTTCCCGTGCGCTGTTCCCGTCACCGCAAGCCGCCATCGGCCAAACCATCGTGGCGCGTAGCCAGACCCTGCGCGTCATAGGCGTGACCGATTACGTACGCTGGTTCCCGCACCCATTCGGCAACCTGACCGGCACCCTGTGGCTGCCTTACTCGTTGTTGCCCGACTCCGAAACGGGCAACGGCGTCTACGTGACAGTAAAGACATCCCTGCCGACGCCTGTTGCGGGGCGCCAACTCAAGGGCCTGCTGTTGCGGCTGGCCCCTGACCAGGCCTTCAACTGGGTGCATTCCATGCGCGCCCTGACCGCCGACGCCTACCAGGGCGACCAGGCGCCTGCGGTGCTCGTCGGGCTATTCAGCCTGATCGCGCTGACGCTTGCGGCCGTCGGTGTCTACGGCACGGTCGCTTACCTGATCCGCCTCCGCCTCGGTGAATTCGCCGTGCGCCAGGCCGTGGGCGCCACGCCAGGCCGTATTGGCATCCTGGCATTGACACAGGGTGCGCTGCTTGCCATCGCAGGCATCGCACTCGGCATCGGCGGCGGCTTTCTACTGTCCCGCGTTATATTCAACTCTATCGCCATGAATGCTTCGGCCACCACTGCCGTCTATGCGCTAACTGCCCTGGCCATGGCTTTCATCGTCTTCGTCACGACTTCGATACCGGCACGGCGCGCGCGTAACGCCAACCTGCTTTCGCTGTTGCGTCCGCAGTGAGGACATTCTGATGAAAATGGTCCGGCAATTCACCATGCGCTTACGCCGCGAACCGGCGTTTGCGGCGATTTTTGTCATCACCCTAGCGCTCGGCGTAGGCGCGAACGCGGCATTATTCAGCGCGCTGCGCGGTTACTTTTTGGCCCCGCTGCCGTATCCGGATTCCAACCGCCTCATTACCGCAAGCACCGCGGGCGTATACGGCCCCGGACAGATTTCGATGTCCACCTACGAGTACCTGCGACGCCATTCCTCAAGCATTTCCTCAGGCGGACTCTCCTACGGCCAGGGCGCCATCGTCGTCGTCGGGAACGACAACGCGCAAAAGCTGCGAATGGACGCAGTCACGGCATCATGGTTCAAAACCATGGGCGTCGAACCATTTCTCGGCCGCACCTTCGGACCGGACGCAGACAAACCCGGCGGTCCGCGCCAGGTGGTGCTGAGCTACCACTTCTGGGAAAGCGCCCTGCACGGCGATCCGCAGATCGTCGGCAAGACGATCAAGATCGACGCCACGACCCGTACGATCATAGGCGTAATGCCGCGCGGATTTTACTTCCCCTATCGCAACGCCAGCTTTTGGTTGCCCATCAAAATCCGGCCGTCTGACTTGTCACCCGCAAAAATCATGGACATGAGCGGCTGGACCTTCGTTGCCCGGCTGCGCCCGGGTGTGAACCGTCGGACCGCAACGCGTGAATTGAACGCCCTCGCACAGCGTCAATTGAGCCTGGCCCCGAAAGACGAATGGGATTATGTCCGGAATCGTGGTTATCACATCGTGACCATGCCGCTCCGCCAAACGCTTTTCGGGTCAACCGGAACGCGCCTGCTCCTGATCGAACTCGGCGCCTTTCTGCTGTTACTGCTGACCGTCGCCATACTCGCCAATCTGGTAACGATGCGCAGCCTGGCCCGCCGGCATGAATCGGCGCTACGCTTCACGCTGGGGGCCGGCCGCTGGTCGCTGTGGCGCACGGCGCTGACTGACACTTTGCCGCTGGGCTTGGTCAGCGGCGCACTCGCGTTCGGACTCGCTTGGTGGGGCACCATACTGATCAGCGACTACGGCATCGGCACCGCAGGCACCGCATTCTCGATCACCCCTGATCTCTGCGTCGCTTTATTCAGCCTCGTTCTAGGCGGTGCGGTCGGCGCCCTAGCCGCCTTGCCCGCGGCCCTCGGATCGCGCAGGAACCTGCTCGCGCGCCTAAGCGAGGGAGCGCGCGGAGACGTCAGCCGACCAGCTCGACTGACCCAACGCGGGCTGACAGTGGTACAAATAGCGCTCGGCGTCGCGCTGATGATCAATGCGGCGCTATTGGGCTTCGCCTTCAATCATGCCTCATCGCACCCCACAGGCGTAACGTCGGAAAATCTTTACATCGCCGATCTCGGGTTGCACGGAACGGATTTCGCAAGGCAAAAACCGCAATTTGCCTTCTACCGAAAGTTCGGCGACGCGATGCGCAATCTGCCTGGCATCAAAAGTGCCGGCGTAGCCAGCGAACTGCCCTTTGCCAGCGGACTCGACGGCTACAACGTGGATGGCGTCGGCGGCATCGAAACCCACAGCCTGACTTCCGTCATTGAGTTCGTCGACGGCCACGCACTGCAGGCCCTGGGCACGCCGCTCGTGCACGGCCGGCTCATAAACGCCTCCGATGTCAACGCCAAGGCTAACGTTGCGGTGATAGATACACGGCTCGCACAGGCATTGTTCGGCAAGACCGACGTGGTCGGGCGCGAAGTGAAACACAACCAGAGCTATCGCATCGTCGGCGTGATCCGCCCCATCCGTTGGCGCGCCTCGCCCAACGGTGAAGTCGGCACGATGTGGCTGCCCTATACAGTTGCCTCCGCGGATTCCAATTACTACGCCGGTTCCACTATGGATCTAGCCATGCGCAGCACGCTACCCGCTGCAACAGTAAGGAAGGAAACCGAAACGTTGCTGCATAAGCTGGCTCCGGAGCAGGCCTTCAGCTTCATCAAGCCGATGCAGGAACTCAAGAGCCGCGCGTATCACGGCGACCAGGCCCTGCCGATCCTGTTCGGACTGTTCAGCCTGCTCGCGCTGGTGCTTGCCGCCGTCGGCACCTACGGCACGGTCGCCTACCTGATCCGCCTACGACTCGGCGAATTCGCCGTACGCCAGGCCGTAGGCGCCACACCCGGGCGGATCGGCATGCTGGCACTCGCGCAAGGTATCGTACTGGCCGCGCTCGGCATCGGTATCGGTGTCGTCGCGGGATTTCTGCTTGCCCGCACACTTGCGGGGCTGATTGCCGGCAGCATGAGCGAAACCGCTCTCGCCTACGTCGTCGCAGCACTGGTCATGGCGCTCGCGACCCTGCTTGCTACCGCCGTCCCTGCCCGCCGAGCCCGCCGGGCCGACCTGCTCTCGCTGCTGCGGCCCCAGTAATTCTTTCCGACCAGTGTATCTTTATCCCTATGAGTGACACGCGAATCTTGATCGCCGACGACCAGCCCGACGTGCGCGAGGCCTTGACCCTGCTGCTCTCCAACGAAGGGTTTGAAACGGAGACCGCCGCCTCGCCGGCGGAGGTGCTGGCGGCGCTCGATGGCCGCCGCTACGCAGCCCTGATCCTTGACCTGAATTTCCGCGCCGATACAACGTCGGGGCGGGAAGGGCTGGCCCTGCTCAAGAAGATCCGGATGCGTGACTCCAATGTCCCGATCATCGTCCTGACCGGCTGGGGCAATGTGGAACTGGCGGTGCAGGCCATGCGCGCGGGTGCCAATGATTTCCTGGAAAAGCCTTGGGAAAACGCGCGATTGCTCTCGGTGCTGAACAACCAGATGATGCTCTCCGAGGTGCGCACGGAAAACCAGCGCCTGCGCGCCGAGGCAGTGCCCGCCGACGACAATGAAGTCGTGTTTCGCTCCCAGGCCATGCAAAAAGTCATGGACATGGTGGCCAAGGTCGCCCGGGGCGACGTCGCGGTGCTGATCACCGGCGAAAGCGGGACCGGCAAGGGCGTGATAGCCCGCGAGATCCACCGCCGCTCCAAGCGCAGCGAAGCGCCTTTCGTACACGTCAATCTCGGCGCCTTGCCGGAAACTTTGCTCGAAAGCGAACTCTTCGGCCACGCCCGCGGTGCCTTCACCGATGCCCGCGCGGAAAAAGCCGGACGCTTCGAACTGGCGGACCGGGGCACCCTGTTTCTCGACGAAATTTCCAACACGACCGCGGCGGCCCAGGCGCGCTTGCTGACAGTCCTCGAAAGCCATGCCGTCGAGCGCCTCGGCGAGACCCGTGCGCGCAAGGTGGACGTGCGCATCGTCTCCGCCACCAATGCCGCCATTGCCGAGCGCATCGCCGCCAGCGATTTTCGCCAGGATCTGTTTTACCGATTGAACACTGTGGAAATTCATCTCCCCCCCTTGCGCGAACGCGCCGAAGACATACCGCTGCTGGCCAAGCATTTCCTGGAACGCTTCGCGGCACGGCATGGCAAGGCGTTACAGGGCTTCGATGACGCGGCAGGAGAAGCGCTGGTGAGTTATGACTGGCCCGGCAACATCCGCGAACTCGCACACGTCATCGAGCGCGCCGTATTGCTGAGCGAAGGTCGGCACATCGGCACCAGCGACCTGCGTCTGCCCGATTCGAAAGGCGAGCTGTCGCTGGACACCATGTCACTCGAGCAAGCCGAGCGTTACCTGCTGCGCCGTGCGCTGGAGAGAACCGACGGCGACGCCGAGGCCGCCGCGCGGCAACTCGGACTCTCGCGAAGCGCCTTCTACCGCCGCCTCGCGAAACACCGCACGTGAGAAGAATCCCCTTCGAATGGCGATTGGCCGCGCTGGTATTTGCTGGTGCACTGCCCGCCCTCGCCCTGGCCGTACTGACCGCGCTGTTTCACGAGCCAGCCTGGGCGTTATGGGTGGGACTCGGTGCCGCACTGGTGTGGGCCGCAGCGCTGGCTGTCCATGCATGGCGCCGCTCGGCACGCGCCTTCGAACGCCTCTCGGGCCTGGTACACAGCGTTCGCGAAGGCGAATACGGCATGCGCGCCCGGCGCGAACGCGGCAGTTATGGGCGCGCCCTGGAAGCAGTCAACCTGCTGAGCGGCGAGCTCGCCGGCCTGCAACGCGCGGGCATCGAATCCGACGCTTTGCTGGGCAAGCTACTTTCCACCCTCGACCTCGCCATTCTGGTATTCGACCCGGTCAAGCGACTGATCAGCGCCAACAGTGCCGGCCTGCAACTACTCGGCGGCGGCGACGCGGAACTGCTCGGTCGCTCTGCCAACGAATTGGGACTCGGCGATTGGCTGGAGACCACCACACCGCAACGTGAAAGCCGCCACTTCCCGGGCGGCGAAGGTCCTTGGGAAGTGCGCACTGCCCGATTCCGCCGCGGTGGGCGTGCCCACAGCCTGCTCGTGATCACCGATCTCTCGCAGGCGCTGCGCGAGGAAGAGCGCCGCGCATGGCGGGGACTGATCCGCGTGCTCGCCCACGAGGCCAGCAATTCCCTGGGTCCGATCCAGTCCGCTGCCGACACGCTCAGCCGAAGTCTCAAGAAAAATCCAGACGAGCCCCATCCGCAAAAAGAGTTGACGAGCGGACTCGCTCTGATCGAAAGGCGAGCCCGCTACCTCTCGGATTTCATCCGCCGCTATGCCGACCTGGCCCGTTTGCCGCCACCACGACTCGAAGCCACGGATCTTGGTGACCTGCTGCATCGCGTCACCACGCTGGAAACCCGGGTGCCGGTCCATACAGAGGGTCCGCAACGCCTGCCATTGAAAGCCGATCCCGCACAGCTCGAACAGGCGTTGATCAATCTGGTCAAGAACGCCGCCGACGCCGCCCTGGAGACAGGTGGCGGCATAGAACTGCATTGGAGCGGTAACGATGCCCGGATAGAAATCGAAATACGCGACGAAGGCACCGGCCTTCCCGAAAGCGAAAACCTGTTCGTGCCCTTCTTCACCACCAAGCCCGGCGGCAGCGGCATCGGCCTGGTTCTCGCCCGCCAGATCATCGAAGCCCACGGCGGCACCCTCGTGCTCGCCAACCGCGAAGACGCGCGTGGCGCCGTCGCCCGCCTGCGCCTGCCCGGCCCCGCAAGCTAACTCACAATTTCATGAACCAGTCCTGTCAAAGGATTTTGACTGTCTGAATTTCAGTTATCGGGACGGTCAAAACCGACCCA
>CAZPJI010000012.1:0-63805 GCA_964586925.1 uncultured Gammaproteobacteria bacterium | reverse complement strand
AGGAGCGGCGGTCCGCGCCGCGAGGAATTGTTTATTGGCCCTTCCGGCGGACCCACTTTCGTTTCGGCGAAAGTAGGCAAAGCCATTGCGCCGGAAGTCGCGGCCCCAAGGCACAGCCTTGGGGCTCCCCTGCGATGCTCGCCCGCAACGGGCCGGTCGGAACTCGCCCTGCGCGATATATCGCTCCGGCCTCAGACATGCCTCACTGTTCCCCCGTTGCGGACTGCGCTTCTCGGCGCGACTAACGGCGCACGGAGGAGTCAATATTGAGTCTAGGAATCATCGTCATTCCGGCGAAGGCCGGAATCCAATCGAATAACACGCGGCGCAGAGCGCCACTCAATCAATCAGGGATCGGTCCAGGGGTGAACGTGCGCAATCCGGTAACGCCCGACCAGTCTGACACCCCGGTTTGAATCGACGACAAAGGTGATCGCGCCGGCATAGGCGGTGTTCAACAGGCGCGCGCCGATGCGCCGATAGCGTTGCACCACCCGCGGGCGCGGGAAGTGATAACGGTTGCGGTAACCGGTCGAGAACACGACGTAATGCGGATGCACGGCCTGCACGAACGGCGGCGTTGAGGAACTGTTGCTGCCATGATGTGGCGCGATCAGCACCTGGGCCGCCAGACGGCCGGCGCCATCATGCAGCAAGGCCCGCTCCCCCGCCTTTTCGATATCGGCCGGAAACAGGATGCTCCCGCCCGGCGAACTGACCTTCAAAACACATGCCCGGTCGTTGCGCGACCCCCGCGCTCCCCTGTCCGGACCGAGGATGCGGAACGTCACGCCGTCCCAGCGCCAACGCTCACCGCGATAACAGGGATGCTTGGCCCCGCGTACGCCTGACAACACATAAATATCCGGCCAACGCTTTTTCAGAGTCGCCAGTCCACCCGAGTGATCGGAATCGGCATGCGACAGCAGAATCCGGTCCGGCCGCGAAATGCCCCGGACTCGAAGGTACGGTTCGATCACGCTGCGGCCGGCGTCGTTGCCGTGCCACCAGCGTGGCCCTGTATCTACCAGCAGGACGTGATGCGCCGTCCGCACGACTGCGGACAGGCCCTGTCCGACATCAAGCATCGTCACCCGGCAAGCTCCGAATGCAAGCACATGCGCCGGCGGAAAAAACAATGGCACCAACAAACCCGCGCCGGCGATGCGAACCCCCAGTCCCCGCGGTGCCAGCAATAGGGGAACGCCCAGGGCTGCCGCAGCAAACACCCACCATGACGGCGCTGCATTTACTGAGGCAAACGCCCGGGCCTGTAACCACTGGAGAAACGGCCAGAGATGAGCCAACACAAATGCCGCCCCGTGGAACAATGGCGCCCCCCAGCCGGGATGCATCAACTCCGCAACCGTCCCCGTCAGCGCCAGGGGCACGGCAATCCAACCCACCACTGGAATACTCACGAGATTCGCCAACGGCCCGATCAGGGTAATGCGGCCGAAAAACAGTGCCACCAGCGGCACCAGTCCCAGTGACACAACCCACTGCGGGCGCAGCCAACCCCGTCCGCGCCAACCCGCCAATCCCCAGGCGAGAACCGATACCGCACCGAAAGACAGCCAGAAACTGGCCGTCATGACCGCGAGCGGCGAGAGCAGAGTTACCCCAAATGCCGCAAGCCCCAAGGCGGTAGTTACGCCGATACGGCGGCGCCATAGTAATGCCGCGAGTGGCGCGGCAAGCATGATCAACGCGCGTTGCGTCGGCAAGCTGAAACCAGCCAGCGCCGCATAGGCGATTGCCGCGAGCATGCCCGCGGTAGCGGCAATCAACCGTGCCGGGATGCGTTGCACCAGCCTCGGAATACGGCGCACGAAGAAACCGGTCAACAGGAATACCAGGGTCGCAACCAGTCCCAGGTGCAGGCCGGAAATGGCCAGAAGATGCGAGGTGCCTGTCGTGCGCAAAGTCTGCCACTGGGCGTTGCTGATCCTGCCGCGGGCACCTACCGCGAGTCCGGCCACCAAGCCCGCCCAGGGGCTGCCTGGCAAAGCCTTGTAGACGGCACCTGCCATGCGCGCTCGCAAAGGCGAAAGCCCGCCTGATGACGCTGCCAACCGCTTTCCGTGACCGTGATAGACATAGCCTCCGGCATCGATATCGTGCGCGAAGGCCCAGCCGGCATAGTCAAATGCGCCGGGATCGGCCAGTGAACGCGGACGCTTGAGCCGGACCTGGAAACGCCAGCGTTCGCCGGCGTGCGGCGTCACCGACGGTGGACGATACCAGCTCAAATTTACGCGCCCTAATCCGGAAACCGCTTTGCCGTTCAGCGTCCTCGCGGACTCGACGGAGAAACCGAAGCGCGCGCGGCCCGGCTCATTGCGCGGCAGGCCGGAGACACGGCCGGTCACTATGAGCGTCCGGCCTTCCTGTGCTTTCGGTAGACGGCTCGCGAGCCCCTGGGAGGCAAAGAAAGTCACCCAAAGCGCTCCTGCCAAGCCCACTGCCAGGATCAGTACAGGCCGCCAGCGCACCGCGGCAAGCAAGACCAAACCGGAGGTCAACGTCAGAAGCCATAAAGGCGCCAGCGAATGCCCGGCGAGTGACAGCGTTGCCCCGGCCACCCAGGCTAGGGCCAATCCCCCCGGGCGTGGAACAATCCGTCTCGCTTGATTTTGTGCGTGGGGAATTCCTTTTCCCCAAAAAATCCAATCCATGGTTCCTCAAGCTGAATGTGCCGGCAGTCCTCCTTATCGCGGCAACCGGGTGAAACTTGGCCCCGAGGTCATTCGTGGCGCAGGGCTTCGGCCGGCGCCAGGCGCGAACCACGCACGGCCGGGTACACCGCCGCAAGCAGGCAGAGCAGCAGCGCAACCCCGCCAGTGGCCGTCATTTCCTGCCAGCGGAAGTGTGCCGGCAGTTCGGTAATCAGATAAATCGAAGGCGGCAGTATCTGCGTATGGAACAGGTGATCCAGTCCGCGCAAAAGATTATTGACGTTGAGCGCCAGCGCGGCACCCAGGCCCAGACCAAGCACCACACCGGTCACGCCGAGAAGCAGCCCCTGGGTCAGGAACACGCCGGCGATACGCCGTGGCGTCATACCCAACGTCTTGAGTACGGCGATGTCCGCCTCACGATCCAGTCCCGCGACAATCAAGGTTGCCACCACGGTAAAAGCCGCCACGGCCAGAATCGCCGCAAGCACCATGAACAGCATCCGTTTTTCCAGCCCGATGGTGGCAAACAGGTTGGCCTGGCGCTCGGTCCAGTCCGATAGACCGTAACGCGGACCCAGCCGCTCCTGCAGACGCTTGGCGATAGCGGGCGCCAGGAGCGGCTTGTTCAAGCGCAGCGCCAGCTGCGGAGCGCCCGCCCCCGGAAACAGGCGGCGGGCATCGGCAAGATCGGTGTAGACCTGGTGTTTTTCGACCTGGTAAATGCCGAGACTGTATATGCCGTCTACCCGATAACGATGCAGGGTCGGCGTGAAACTCAAATTGCCCCGCTGTCCATTGCCGGCGGCCGTCAATACCGTAACCGTGTCTCCGTGATGCAAACCGAGTGCCTTGGCCAATGCCGCCCCCAGCAACAGACCCTGACCATCGGCTTTGAGATCCTGCAAATGTCCACTCGCGAGTCTACGGTTGAGGTCCGTCGCCCGCGACTCGGCCGCCGGATCAATACCGGTGATGGCGACCGGTTCCAGCCGGCTGCCACTCATCAACAGGGCTTCGCCGCCCAGCCGTGGAGCCGCCGCCGCCACTCCAGGCAATTTTTCCAGACGCGCGGCCAGTCCCTGCCAGTTCGTTTCGGCAGCCGGTGGCGTCACCATAACCGCTGCGCCCAAGGCGACCAGCTTATGCGAAAGCATGGTCTCGAATCCGCTCATCACCGCCAATACGGTGGTGAGCACCAATACGCCGAGCGTAACGCCACCGACCGCAACACCGGCCAGTAGCGTGGTCAACCGGCCGCGCACGAACAGCAAACGCCAGGCAAGCCTAATCTGCATGGGCCGCCAGCTTGCCGCGTTCCAGGTGAAGAATCCGGTCGCCGGTATGCGCCAGCGCCACATCGTGCGTGGCGACGAGAAACGCCGTTCCCGCCTCGCGATTCAGCTCAAGTATCAGCTTATACACTTCGGCACCCGTGGCCTCGTCCAGGTTGCCGGTCGGTTCGTCGGCAAGCACCACAGCCGGGTGGGTGACCAGTGCCCGGGCGATTGCCACCCGCTGACGCTCACCGCCGGACAGCTTCGCCGGGCGCTTGTCGGCCTGACTGCCGAGTCCGACCCGCTCCAGCATGGCACAGGCCTCGCGCCGGGCGCGGCGCGGCGCGGCACCGCCGATCAGCAAGGGCATGGCGACGTTTTCGGCCGCGGAAAACTCCATCAGCAGGTGATGGAACTGGTACACGAAACCGAGGGCCTGGTTGCGCAAGCGTGCCGCCTCTGCCGCCCCCAGCGTATCCAGCCGCCTGCCGGCCAGGACCACCTCGCCGGCGGTAGGCACATCGAGCCCGGCCAGTAAATGCAGCAGGGTGGATTTGCCGCTGCCGGAAGCGCCCAGCAAGGCAACCCGTTCACCGGACTGCAGCGTGACGTCGACACCGTCCAGGACACGCTGGTCCACGCCACCCTGCCGATAGATCTTGACCAGTCCGCGCGCCTCGACGACGGGAATCGACAAATCCTGATTCACTTTCATTCTCCACTCAGTGCCGCAGCCGGCGGCAGGCGCGATGCCCGGCGTGCGGGCACCCAGGCTGCAACCAGGACGAGTATCGCGGCCACGACCACGATCAAGGTCACCTGCAGCGGCTCCACACGCGACGGCAACCCCGGCAGCGACAATGCCCCCGCAGCGAACAGAGCGTGCCCGATCAGATGGCCGAGGCCTTCCACGATCGCATTGACGTTGAAAGCCACGCCCAGGCCCACAGCCAGCCCAAGGCAAATGCCGATGGCACCGATGGCGGCACCCAGACTCAAGAAGACCGTCAACACCCGGCGCGGAGCCAGGCCCATGCCGACCAGCACGGCGATCTCCGCACGCTTGTCGGCGACCAGCACGGCCAATACGCCGAGGATGTTGAATGCCGCGATCAATACGGCCAGGGCAACGAGAATAAACATCATTCTCTGCTCATTCGCCAAGGCCGAAAAAAGACTGTGGTGTGTTTCCTGCCACGTGTGAATTTGCAGCGTGGATGGCAATTGCGTTCGCAATCGGGCCGCCAGCGTATCGGCATCAAACGGATGCCGCAGCTTCAACGTCAGACCGTTGGGCGCACTCAGGCCGAAGAGACGCTCGGTATCCGATAACCGTGCGAGCGCCAACCCCGAATCGTATTCGGCCTGTCCCGAATAGAAAATACCGACCACGGTGAAACGGCGCGTCCTCGGTACGAAGCCGACCGGGGTCACCAGACCGTACGGCAGCATCACGGTGATCTTGTCGCCCGGCAACACGTTCAGGTTCAACGCGAGATCCCGTCCCAGCACGATGCCCCAGGGCGTCTTCGCCAACGCATCCAGAGAGCCTACCAGCATCTGCATACCGGGCCGCCGGTTCGAGGCATCTGTGTCCATGCGTTCACCCCGGAGGCGCGCGCCCGACAAAGCTCCGCCCTGTCCGAGAACCACGTCACGCTCGGCAAATGTCCGGATCCCGGTCACGTCGGGATGGGTGCGAATCTTGCTTAGCAGCTGCTGCTGATCAGGCAGCGGCTGGCCCTCCGGAGCTTTAATCGTGACCGGGGGCGTAAGGGCCAATATCTGGTTCGTCTGCGTGTCGGCCATCCCATTCATGACCGAGAGCACCACGATCAGTGCCGCCACGCCCAGCATGACACCCAACACGGCAACCAGCGCGACAACCGATACAAACCGTGTACGCCGCCGCACACGCAGGTATCGCAATCCCAAGGCCAGCGGCAAAGGTCGAAACATCGAAATCCCCGTTTTCCCGGTTATCGAGTGTATGCGCAGATAAAGAAACGCATTCTACGGGAACCGGCCGCAATCGACAGTACCGGCTTCTTCCTACACCCGCAAAGGGCAGTTAATGCTATATTCCCGGCTATGACTATATGGATCCTTGCCTTATGAATTACTGCCGCGCTATCGCCTTGAGCGTTTGTCTCGCAGCGATCCCCCTGTCCGCAACCGCTTTTGCGGGCAATTCATCCAGTGCCGCAGTACCGGCCCACCCGACCCGCGGCATGACCATGAAACAGGTTCGCACTCAATTCGGCGCACCGCAAAAAATGCTGGCGCCTACGCCGAGCACCGCTCAGGGGCCACTGAAGCCGCCCATCGTGCGCTGGGTATATGCTGATTTCATCGTCTACTTCGAACGTAGCCGAGTCATTCACACGGTGCTGACGCATCCACGCGAAGCGCCGGTGCCGAAAACATCGAATCCGCGCTCCTGAGTCACCGCAATCATTTGCAGGAACGCCGACATTCTGTCGGCGTTCTTTTTTAATACTCTCGCGGAGGCGCCACGGCACAACGATAAGACCGCAGCAATGCAAGGGCCGGAATGGCGAGAATCTTGTAGGAGCGACGGTCTCCGTCGCGAAAAACGGAGCCAACCGAAACGATCGCGGCCGGGACGTCCGCTCCTACGAAACCGCCATTTCTACACGCACAGAACACTCTTGCAGTTTGGCCGAGGAAGGGCGTGCCATTCCATCCTGTTCGTTGCGTCTAGCGCCATCGCAAGAAATCTTGTACTCCGCGGTCTCGGCGTCTCTGCGAGAGGATCATCGCGGCGGGGACCGCCGCTCCTGCAAATGATCCTTTAGAAGAAATCCGCTAGCCGATATGCACGGCCGGACCGCGCTCGATCTTGAGCGCCGCATTGATCAGCCCCAGATGGCTGAACCCTTGCGGGAAATTGCCAAGGAGCCTGCCGTTCTCGGGATGAATCTCTTCGCTGAAAAGTCCCAGCGCGGAACCGTGGCGCAACAACGCCTCGAACGCGGCCCGGGCTTCCTTGTGCAACCCGGCCAACACCAGCCCCTCCACCATCCAGAAAGAAGGCAGGAGAAACGCTCCCTCGGGTCCACCCACACCGTCACTGGCCAATTCGGGATCATAACGATACAGAAGCGGATAAGGCCCAGCTGCCAATTTCTCACAGATCACCTCGCGGGTGGACCTGAAGCGCTGATCGGTGGCGGAAATGATGCCGGTCAGCGGCATGACCAGTACTGCCGAATCAAGCACATCGCTGTCGTAGGACTGCACATAAGCGCCCAGTTTCTTGTTATAGGCGCGCTCCAGAACCTCATTGCGAATCTCTTCCGCTTCAGTGGCCCAATTCTCCCAGGGAAGGTCCATGCCGAGTTCGCGGATCAGCTTGGCACCCCGGTCCAGTGCGACCCAGGCCCAAATCTTGGAATAGGTATAGTGCCGGCGTCCATCGCGGGCTTCCCAGATACCATCATCCGGTTCACGCCAGATCTTGGCCACATGGGTAATGATCGCAGAAAGCCGCTCGGCCTCGACCATGGTAAGTACGCCGCCCGCTTCCTGGTAATGCAGTGCTGCACTAATCAGGCTGCCGTAGATATCGAGCTGATGCTGCCCCGCTGCCGCGTTGCCAACTCGAACCGGGCGCGAGTCCTCATAGCCGCGCATGTCCAATTCACGCTCCGGCAAATCGGCATCGCCACGCACGCTGTACATAACCTGCAGTCCTTCGCCCTCCAGTAAACAACGCTCAAGCAACCAGTCGAAATAGGAGGTTCCCTCGCTGATATAGCCGGCCGCAAACAAGGCCTGCATGATGAAGGCGGAATCACGCACCCACGTATAACGGTAGTCCCAGTTACGCTTCCCCCCCAACCACTCGGGCAAGCTGCTTGTCGGTGCTGCCACCACGGCGCCCGTAGCTCCATAGGTAAGCATCTTCAAGGTCAGCAGACTGCGTTCTACTGCTTCGCGGTAATTGCCCTGATAAGACAGGTGCGATACCCAGTCACGCCAGTAGGCCCGCGCCAACCCGATCCGGCGCTCAGACCGGTAAGAGGCAACGGGTTGCGTGAGATGACTGTCCCAATCCGCTACAAACCACATGTGCTCGCCACTTTCTATTTCGAATTTCTTGTGTGCGAGGGTGTTTTTATCGTCAATCTCCACCTGAACCGGACTCGATAGCGTCAGAATCTGACCGGCATCGTCAGGATGGCGGGCCAGTACGCCATAAGTCCCTCGCTCGATCGCCGGCAAAACCTCGCCGTAATCGAACCTCGGCGCGAACACGACTTCTACGGGGACCGTGCCCGACACGCCCTCGACACAGCGATGAATCTCCGAGGCCGGTAATCGGCGTTCCGCCATGACCGGCATGAAATCACGCACCCGGAAAACGCCGCTTGCCGTCACGAACTGGGTAACCAGCACGTTCGTGCCATGTTCGTAGCTTTGCGAGGCACGGAAAGACTCCCGCGGACGGATCGCGAAACGTCCGCCTTTTTGGGGATCCAGGATCGCGGCAAATACCGCCGGACTGTCGAAATCGGGCAAACAGGCCCAGTCGATCGAGCCGTCTTCCCCCACGAGAGCCGCCGCCCGGCTGTCGCCGATCAATCCATAGGCGGACAAGGGCTTGAAATCCGGCAGCTCGCCAGGTTTGTATTCGCGTCGCATGTCAATCATTCAATACATCCTGATCGTTCATTGGCCAGCATTCGGGGCGTCTGATACCAGCAACCACCCAAGCCGCACGCACAGCAGCTGGGGAAGAGGCACCTGTCCAGGCAGACAAGAGGTGAAAACAGCTCAAGCCGTCATTCTCCAGTCCATGGCTTCCCGGGTCAAAATCGCAGGAAGGCCTTGTCGATGGTGGTATTGTCCACCACATGGCAATTTATTACCAGATAGCGCCTTTAATGGCTCTTTGTGGCAAATTACTGTCTATACTCTTGATTCGGGGCGCTCCGGAAACACCGAAAGATCGAACATGAACGAACGACGCGAGGAAAAACCCGACTGCGAACCTGTGCTGGGACATTTCCTGCAGCAGCGTTCCCGATTGCTGAAAGCGCGACTCTGGCTGACCATCGCGGCTGGCGGTTTTCTCATCGCCCTATCGTTCACGCAGGCCATGGCGGCTACGATGACCGCAGCTCCCGCAAGTACCGTGTCCGCGGTCTCCACGTGTCCGGTAACTCTCCGCAGTACCTGAATTTCGCCCTGGTTGCTGTAAGCCTCGGCTCAACTGCGGGGGATCACCTGCCACTGCGGCTGTTTCCCCAAGCACGGGGATCGGGATCCGCAACCGTTTGCGGCCTGTCGCCCGCACCGCAGAACGCCTCATCCGGCACTCTCACCGGCACCACCACGAATACTCGGTACTTTTGAGAAGTATATTCAGCACCGTCCGGAATCTACCGGATCAAGCGTTCGACACGCGTTGCCGGCAGGCTTCGTAGAGCAATGCGCCACAAGCCACTGCGACATTGAGGCTCTCCACCACCCCGTGCATGGGCAGGTACACCATTTCGTCCAGGTGCTCACGCGTGAGCCGACGCATACCCTCGCCTTCCGCGCCCAAAACCAGTGCCAGGGGGCCACTGAGCGTGCACAGCCATGGTGGCCTGGCCTCGTCGGTCAACACCGCTCCCACCCTGTGCAACCCGAAAGCGCCCATGGTCTCGAGTACACGGGAAAGATTGGTCACGGTATAGACCGGCAATGCCTCAGCCGCGCCCGCAGCCGTCTTGCGCGCGGCTGGTGTGAGCCCGGCCGCGCGGCGACGCGGAATCACCACGGCGTCTACCCCTGCACCGTCCGCGGCGCGCAGGCAGGCGCCCAAGTTGCGCGGATCCTCCACTCCGTCAAGCACGAGCACGAGCGGATTTATGGCTTCGGCCAGCCAGGCCTCGAGCTGGTTTTCAGTAAGCGGCGCAGCGCCAGCGATCTCGGCCACGGCACCCTGGTGGCGGACACCGTCCGCAAGACGCTTCAGCTCGGCGGCAGTCACTTCCTCGACGGCAACACCATGTCGCGAGGCCAGGGCGCGCAATTCGTCGAGCCGCCGGTCCTTGCGCCGCTGATCCAACAACAGGCGCCGCACCTGCCCTCCTTCCAGGGCAAGACGCACCGCGTGAACACCGCAGACCCGATTGCTCATCGGCGACGTGTTTGCTTCTTTTGGCGTTTGCCAGTGCCCTGGCGCTTGCCGTCATTGCCGCTCTTGCCGCCCTTGGGGCGCCTGGCACGCGCGGGGGGCTTTGCTTTTTGCGGCACAGGCGCTTCCGTCTCCGCGGGCACCAGGTCGATCTTGCGCTCCTCGATGCTCACGCGTGCGACTTTCACCGGCAACTTATCGCCCACCTTGTAGCTCACGCCGCTGCGTGTGCCGTTCAACCGTTGCGTACCCGAGTCAAATTCGTAATAGTCAGAACTCAACGCCGTGACGTGCACCAGCCCCTCAATGTAGAGGCCTTCGAGTTGCACGAACAAGCCGAAGCCGGTCACGCCTGTCACCACGCCCATGAATTCCTCACCGACGCGATTGCTCATGTACTCGGCCTTCAGCGCATCGGACACTTCGCGCGATGCGTCGTCGGCGCGGCGCTCGGTCATTGAGCAGCGCCGGCCCAGAGCCTGCATGTCGTCTTCGCTGTAGCGGAACTTTGCGGGCGTCCTGTTCGCGAAAAGATGCTTGAGCGCACGGTGGACCAACAAATCCGGATAACGGCGGATGGGCGACGTGAAATGCGTGTAGTACTCCAGCGCCAGTCCGAAGTGCGCCGTGGACTCGGGCTCGTACACCGCCTGGGCAAGCGAGCGCAACAGCATGGTCTCGATGCTCAACCGGTCGGGGCGCTGGCTGACCGCTTTCATCAACTTGGCGTAGTGCGAGGGCTGCGGATCGCTGCCGCCGCCCAGCGACAGGCCATGCAGGGCAAGAAATTCGCGCAGGTCGGCGAGCTTGTCCGCCGGCGGGCGCTCGTGCGCGCGATACAGCACAGGGATCTTTTTATGCGAGAGATGCTTCGCGACCGCGCTGTTGGCCGCGATCATGCATTCCTCGACCAGGCGGTGCGCGTCATTGCGTACCAACGGCTTGAGCCCCGTCACCTGCCCGTCGACGCCGAACTCGAAGCGCGGTTCGACCGAATCGAAGTCGATGGCGCCGCGTCGTGCGCGAGCCTTGGCCAAAGCCCGGTAGACCTCATGCAGGGTCTCCAGATGCTCCAACAGCGGCTCCCGCTTGCGCCGGGCTTGCGCATCCTTGTCCACCAGGATCGCCGCGACCTCGGTGTAGGTCAGACGCGCATGCGAATGCAACACGCCGGAGTAGAAACGGCTGCGTGTCACCTTGCCTTCGCTGGTGACACGCATTTCAGCCACCATGCACAACCGATCCACGCCCGGGTTCAAGGAACACAATCCGTTGGACAACGCCTCGGGGAGCATGGGAATAACCCGGTCGGGAAAATACACCGAGTTGCCGCGGTTGACCGCTTCCGCATCCAGGGCCGTGTCGGCCTTGACGTAATGCGAGACGTCGGCGATCGCGACGAATAATCGGAAACCGTTGCGCTCGCGCCGGCAGTACAAGGCATCGTCGAAATCACGCGCGTCCTCGCCGTCGATCGTGACCAGCGGCAAGTGCGTCAAGTTTTCGCGGCCGGCATAATCGCTGCTGCGTACATGCGTCGGCAACTCGTCCGCCTCTCCCAGCACCGACCGCGGCCACACATGCGGAAGGTCGTGGTTGCGGATCGCCAGCTCGCTGGCCATGCCCGCCTGGCCGCGCTCGCCGAGCACTTCCACCACGCGGCCTACCGCCGGGGAACGCGCGTCCGGGAACGCGGTGATCTCCACGGTCACCAGGAGGCCCGGTTTGGCATCTCCGGCATCCTCTTTCGGCACCACCACATCGTCAGCCATACGCGGGTCGGCGGGACGCACGAAGCCCAGTCCGTGCTCGCGAAAATAGGTCCCGGCGACGTGCGTACGCGCGCGCTCGAGCACATCGACCAGACGGCCCTCGTTGCGCCCATCGTGATTGGTCTGCACCCGCACCGAAGCGCGGTCGCCATGCATCAGCGAGCGCATCACGCGCGGCGGCAGGAAGACATCCTCGCTGCCATCGTCCGGGGACAGGAAACCAAAGCCGTCCCGGTGTGCCAGCACAATGCCGGTCTTGATCGGCAGGCGCCGAGTCAGGCAGAACTGGTTGCGCCGATTGGACACCAGGTCGCCGTCGCGGCACATGGCCCCCAGGCGATTGCCCAGCGCCTCTTTCTGCGCACCGCCCAGGCCAAAGTCGTGGGCGACGGCGTCCAGCGCCAGGGGTTTGGCCCGCTGCTCGAAATAGTCGCGCAAAAGCGGCCGGCTGGGGATGGGTTGGTCGTAGCGCGCGGCCTGGCGCTCACGCTCCGGATCGAACTCCTGCCAGCGGCGCCAGTCGCGCTGGCGGCCCCCGGAACTACGGCCCGATGGCTTCCTGGATTTGCGTTGCGTTGACAAAAAGTCTCCCAATGAAGAAAATGCGCGCCTGAGCCGAGGTGGCGGAATTGGTAGACGCGCTAGCTTCAGGTGCTAGTGAGGGTTTCCTCGTGGAGGTTCGAGTCCTCTCCTCGGCACCAGCTTCAATGCTGGTCGCCTTCCCCGCATTCTAACGGTAAAGCCCCATTCCTGCCCTTCTGGGCCGGAGCGGCTTCGATCTCTTATAGCCCACGCGGGCTGAAAGCGCTCGCAACGGCGCTACGGCGCAACGAAGAAAGATCTCTCGCAGAGGCGCGGAGATCGCAAAGATGAATATTTGGAGAACACCGGCGTCACTTGCGTTCCGCTGGGTTATGCGCAGCCTCTTGTGAGAGCGGCGTCCTCGCCGCAATTGTCTTTCGAATCCCCCTCCGGCTCCCCCTTCCTCGCTGCGCGAGCAAAGGGGAGAGTTATATCGTTTTCCCTTAGCGGTCTTTGCGTCTTGGCGAGATTTCTTTTTTTGTTGCGCCGGAGCGCCGTAGCGAGAGATCTGCTCCCTTTCCTGTCGCGAGCAGGAAACGAAGCGGGAAGGCATGTAGGCGGCCCTTATAATGGCCGCCACGCGCACCCGCGCCTCATTTCCAAGTACGGGAGAGCAACGAACATGCAATTCAAGGGCATCCACGCGATCATCAGCGGCGGCGCCTCGGGCCTGGGCCTGGCGACCGCCGAACGTGTCATCAAGGCGGGCGGCAAGGCCGCGCTCCTCGACCTCAACGAGGAACAGGGCAAGGCCGCGGCGGACAAACTCGGTGAAAATGCCCTGTTCATCAAGACCGACGTCTCCTCGGAAGACGCGGTCAACGCCGCCGTCGAGCAGGCCGGCAAGGCCTTCGGCCGCCTAGACCTGGCGGTCAATTGCGCCGGCATCCTCGCCGCAGGCCGCACCCTGGGCCGCGAAGGCCCCATGGCCAGCGACTACTTCGCCAAGGCCATCCACGTGAACCTGATCGGCACCTTCAACCTGATCAAGGCCGCCGCCAACGTCATGCAGAACAACGACCCGCGCGAGGACGGCGAGCGCGGCGTAATCGTGAACACGGCCTCGGTCGCCGCCTTCGAGGGCCAAATCGGCCAGGCCGCCTACTCCGCTTCCAAGGGCGGCGTCGTGGGCATGACTCTGCCGATCGCGCGCGAATTCTCGCGCTTCGGCATCCGCGTGATGACCATCGCCCCCGGCATCTTCTGGACGCCGATGATGGCCGGCATGCCCGAGGAAGTGCAGAAGTCCCTCGGCGCCCAAGTGCCTTTCCCCTCGCGCCTCGGCAAGCCCGATGAGTACGCCCAACTGGTCGAGCAGATCTGCGAGACCGTCATGCTCAACGGTGAAACGATCCGCCTCGACGGCGGCATCCGGATGCAACCCAAATAAATCGATACGCCCGCCGGCACCTCCCTTCGGGGAGTGCCGGCGCTGTCTCCGGTTTGGCTATCCAACCACCACCGAATAAGACGACGCGGAACAAGCGGCCCATACCCGCGGGCTAAGCGGGATCAGCCTTCCTGCTTGCGCTCGAGTACCTGGTGTTTGATACGCATGAGATCGGAATGGCGCACATGCAGCAAATCGGCCAGGCGGTGCGCCAGATAGTCTTCCTTGCCATCGAGCACGTCATCGGCAAACGCCACTTCCCACAGGGCCGCTATCACCTCGAACTTGTCCCGCTCGCTGAGCGCGACATCCAGCGTGCGGGTATGCTCGAATAAAGAGACCGACTGATTCGAAGCCTGTTCGCCACGCTCCAGCAGAGCCTCGGCCTCCCCATTATCAAGGCCACAGCATTTGGCCAACATGTGGATGACCGTATCTCTCTCGCTGCCCTTGTCGCGATAGTCCGCCCGCATCATCTCGACCAGCAAGGCGGCCAGGGCCAGATGCTGATCGGGCACGGCGTCCGTTTCGGACACCGAAACCGAGAACCACTCGCGCAGGCGAATACTCCAACTTGCTTCCATTACGTTACCTCCGCGCCTGATGCCGACACCGATGAAGCGAGAAAATCGACGACTCGTTCACGCAGCGCAGTGAGCCGACCGTGGAAAAAATGTCCTGTGCCTTTCACAACCTCGACCATCGGCGGGCTTTCGAGGCCGCGCGCCCATGACAATACGGCTTGCGGATCGACAACCTCGTCCGCGTCCCCCTGCACCAGCAACCAGTGCGCAGCACGCGGAGCATCGGCATTGAACCCGTAATCCGCAAAATGCGATGCCGGCGGCGCGACCGTCACCAATATCGAACACGACTCTTCCGCCGTGCGTTTGAGCGCCATGGCGGCACCAAACGAAAAACCCAGGCGCCAGACCGGCAATTCGGGCCAACGCCCGCGGAGCCACTGTTCCGCGGCTTCCAGGTCCATGGCTTCACCGCGGCCATGATCAAACTCGCCTTCACTTTGGCCTACGCCGCGGAAATTGAAACGCAACGCAGCAGCGCCTGCCTCCAGCGCAGCCCGCGCCAGCGTAAAGGCGACCTTGTTATCCAGCGTGCCACCGTACAGCGGATGCGGGTGACACACGGCCGCCACCGCCACCGGTGCCGCGTCGCGGGGGTACTCGAGTACTGCCTGCAATTGACCCGCCGGACCCTCGAGTAGATGTGTTTCGCGCTCGATCGCACTTCGCGCCATGCCGTTTCCATCTTTTCGATCAGGGGCCATTTTATCCTCCGGGGCTTGTTACACTTGGGCTTTGATCAGGAAAGGCATACATGGAACTCCGGATCGAGGGCTTCAATGAAGGGGACTGGATTCCCGAACGCTTTGCATTTGGCATCCCCCACGCCGAACAGCACATGCAATTCGGCGGCAATCGCAACCCGGGCTTGAGTTGGAACAACCTGCCTGACGGCACCACTTCGCTCGTGCTGCTGTGCTACGACGACGACGTGCCGGCCCGTCCCGACGACGTCAACCAGGAAGACCGCACCATCGCCGAGGATTTCGAGCGCGTGCGTTTCTATCACTGGGTCATGGTCGATATCGCCCCCGATCTCAAATCCATCGCCGAAGGCAGCGTCTGCGACGGCGTGACCCCGGGCGGGAAAAGCAACCCGCCCTCACCGGGACAGGCGCGCCAGGGTCTCAATGACTACACCGGCTTCATGGGCGACGATCCCGAAATGGGTGGCCAGTACTTCGGCTACGACGGCCCGTGCCCGCCTTGGAACGACGAGCGCATGCACCATTACCACTTCGTGCTCCTGGCGACGGACCTGGAACACTGCCCAGTCGAAGGCTCGTTCGGAGGCGCCGACGTGGAACAGGCACTCGACGGGCACGTGCTGGCACGCGCCGAGGTGACGGGCCGCTACAGCCTGTACCCACCATTGCTCAAGGACCGCTGAGCGCACCACGGTCATTGCATTAATGCCAGCCGCCCCAAGCTCTCAACGTTGATCCGGGGCACCGTTAGTCGCGCCGAGAAGCGCAGCCCGCAACGGGGAACAGGGAGGCATGTCAGGAACCTCTCTCCCACCACCGCGTGGCCACGACGGCGCCGGATGGCCTCCGGGGCGCGAAACGACGAGTGCGGTTGGGTGACTCCCAATAAGCGAGGAGCGACAAAGCCGCGGGGGCCATCCGGCCCGTCCCTTCGGGTTGCGGCCCGCCTGCGCGCCCTCGGCGTTGCGCCGCTTGCCCGTAGCCGTGCTACGCGCTGCACGGCGCGCCTTGATGGCACGCAGGCAGGTCAGCAACGCGGCTCACTCGCTGGTGGGAGAGAGGTTCCCAGGCCGGAGCGATATATCGCGTAGGCCGAGTTCCGACCGGCCCGTTGCGGGCGAGCATCGCAGGGGAGCCCCAAGGCCACAGGCCTTGGGGCCGCGACTTCCGGCGCAATGCTTTTGATGCACGCCATCCATGGCGCGCACCCTTCAGGCGTGCTGCATACGTCCTATTCCGCTGTCCTGCGAAATGGTGGTGACTTTTAGCGAAACAAAAGTCACCCCGCCGGGAGGGCCAATAAACAATTCTTCGCGATGGGAACCGCCGCTTCCGCAGAAACTGAGAAAAGCTTGGGTTAGCAGCGGATCAGCCGCCGCCCTTGCCGGAATTCGCGAGCACCGAGGTCGGTACCTGGAAGTGCACCACCTCACTGCGTTCCACGCCGCTCTGCTTGCTCCCCGCCGGTACCGGCTTGAACTGCCGCGAGGCGATGATCTCGCGCGCGGCTTCCTCGTTGAGTCCGGGCGGCTGAGCCGCGATGATGTGGATATGGTGGGGCTTGCCGTCGGGGCCGACGATGAATCCGACCTGGACAAAACCTTTGATGGTCTGCTGATTCGCCTTATCGGATTCGGCACTGCTGGCCTGCCCGGGCACCTTGGTAATCAACTTGATCCCGCGGATCATGGTCAACCCGACCGTCTGGGCGGGCTCGTGGCCGGCAAAATGGTGGACAAGCAGTCCGGCGCCGAAAAACACCAGGGCGCCGGCAAGTACCGCGGCACCCGCATAGCGTAGTAGTACAAATAATCGGGACATGTTCGGTTGCGCCAAGCGCACATTCAATGACACCAATTTAGCAAACCATCAGCCCGGGTCAAGCGCATTCGCGACCTGACGCCAAGTATCCGGTAAAATGGCCCCTTCACGGAGCTGTCCAGACTGTGTAAGGAGTCACGATGCGTCCAGTCCGCGCTTGCGCCACCATCCTGCTTGCCCTCTCGACCCTGCCCGCTTTTGCGGCCAACCCGGCCCCTGCGCAAGCGACGGCAAACGCGGCCGAGGGCCGGACCCTGGCCTCGACCTGCACGTTCTGCCACGGCATCAAGGACTACACGGTGCCCTATCCGACCATGCATGTCCCGCTGGTGGCCGGGCAGCACGCCGCCTACATCGTCGCGGCTCTCAAGGAATACGCCAGCGGAAACCGCGATTTCCCGACGATGCACGCGCAGGCCGCTTCCCTGACCGATCAGCAGATCCGTGACATCGCCGCCTGGTTTGCCAGCGTGGGGCCCACGCCCGCACCCACCAACGGCAAGGCCAAGCCACCGTCCATGGCAACCACCTGCGCGGCCTGCCATGGCGCCCGGGGCGTGAGCACCAACCCGCAATACCCGTCGCTGGCGGGCCAGGAAAGCGACTACTTGCTCCGTGCGTTGCAGGAGTACAAATCGGGCAAGCGCAAGAACGCCATCATGAACGGCATGGCTTCCGGGCTGAGCCTGGCACAGATGAAAAAGCTGGCCGATTATTACAGCCAACAAGCACCGGCCGTCAAATTACTGCCGCTCGCCGGAAAATAAACCCCGGATCAACGCTTCAGCAACGCGCTGATATCCGCAATCAACTCCGAATCGGGGACCCGATCGGCTTCGGAATAGATGCGCCGTATCCGTCCCTGTGGATCCACCAGGATCAGGGAATCGTTGTGGGTAACGTCGTAATCCGGGCGCGCAGCGGCCGCCAATGCATTCGACACTTCCGGCGGCGGCGTATACAGGCCCTGTTTCTCTGCCTTCTCGGCCTGGGCGTCGGCCAGGGATTCAGGCACCTGCTCGTAGTCGATGTGGAACCCGCCGGTCACGATCTGGCGCACCTCGTCCGGCGTTCCCGTCAGGTACTGCCAGCGGGTGTCGTGGGGGTTCCAGCCATACTGGTGCATGAAACCGGCCATTACCTGTGGGCCGGTATGCGCCGGGTCCACGTTGAAGGACACCAGTTGCACGCGCCCGTCCAGGCCGGCCGCCTTCAGGGCCTGCTCCAGGCCAACCAGATGGGCGGCAATCAACGGACAATAGTCCGTACAGTAGGGAAACAGGAAAGCCACCACCTGGACCTTCCCGGCGAAGCTCGCCGAATCGACCTTTTGTCCGACCTGGTTGGTTAGCGTATACGCAGGCGCCTTGCCGATCACGGGCAAACGGGACTGCCCGCCTCCATTGGCGGAAAAAAACCAGTACCCCCCGCCAAAGCCCAGCCCAAGGGCTATCACCAGGAGCACCAAATACGGGACAATACGTCGCATCAAGGCGTTCTTCAATAAGGACGTGACTGTGTATTCTACGGATTCGACTCCTCGCCGCTCCCCCGCCAGGCTCATGCGCAGCCTTCGGAACGGCCTGCTCGTTGCGGCGCCGTTGCTTCTCGCCGCCTGCGCTCATTCACTGGACGGCGTCGCCCTCAACGATTCGGCCCCGGCCTTCAACGGATATCTTGCCTACCGCTACACGGCGACGGTGACGCATTTCGGCCCGCGGTCTCCGGGCAGCGCGGCCCATGCACGATTGGTGACCTGGTTGGAACACCAACTCGAGGGCACGAACTGGTCGGCGGAATCTTTCACGGCCCACACACCGGACGGCCCGATCCCGATGACCAATCTGATCGCGCGATTCCCCGGCACGCGCCCCGGGGTGATCGTCATCGGCGGACATTACGACACGCTCTCCCACCGACCCGATTTCGTCGGGGCCAACGACGGTGGCTCCTCGACGGGCATCCTCCTGGCGCTGGCCGATCATTTCCACGACAACCCACCTCACGGCCCAAGTGTGTGGATCGTCTGGCTAGACGGCGAGGAAGCGATCCGCTCATGGGTCGGCAACGATCACACCTACGGCAGCCGCACACTGGCAGAGCACTGGGAAAAGGATGGGACGGCATTGCGCATTCTCGCGATGCTCAACCTCGACATGATCGGCGACCGGCACCTGGATGTGGCTCGCGACACCGACGCCACGCCTTGGCTCATGGATCTGGTGTGCAACGAGGCGCAGCGCATAGGCGCCGGCGCGGACTTCTGCAAGTACAGCATGGCAGTGGGCGATGACGATACGGAGTTCCGCAACGCGGGAATGCCCGCCGCCGATATCATCGATTTCGATTACGGGCCGTTCAACGAATACTGGCACACGCCGAAGGATACACTGGATAAACTCTCGCCACGCAGTCTGCGCATCGTGGGCAGCGTCACGCTCGCCACGGTCCATGCCCTCGCGGAACGGGACAGGCATAATGCCGGGAACGCACATGAGAAGGCCCTGTGACCGATCCGTTCCAGTTCGCGTGCCTGCCCCACCGCCTGGCCGACGCCACTCGCGGCATCTACCGGCTGCTGCGCACCTGCCCCAATGCACGCATACACCTCCTGGCCACCGTGATCGTGGTGGGTATGGGCCTCTGGCTGAAGTTATCGCGCGCGGAATGGCTGTGGATCACCCTCGCGATCGGCGGCGTCTGGACGGCCGAGGGCATCAACAGCGCCATCGAAACGCTCGCCGATCGCGTCAGCCGTGACCACGACGCCCTGATCAAGGAAGCCAAGGATCTGGCGGCGGGCGCGGTACTGATCGCCGCACTGGCCGCCGCCGCCATCGGCCTGATCATTTTCATCCCCCGCCTGCTCGCCCTATAGTCTCGCGCTTAGGGGACTTTCCAGAAGCGCTGCATCTCCAGGAACGTGAACGACGCCGACCAGGTGATCAGCGCGAAACCGGTCAGGGCCTCGGTTCCCACCAGGAACCGTATGGCGCCGAACGGAACAAGGTCGCCGAGCCCCAACGTCGAATAAACCACGGCCGAAAAATAGATGTAGTCGGGAAGGCCGTGTGCCACCTTTCCCGCTACCCAACCGGTCCCGTGCATCCGGGCCAACCCGAACATGCCCACGCCGAAGATCCAGATTTCCACCACATGAGCCGTAAGCAGCACGAACATCAGGACCAGCATCCGGCGCCGGCGCATGCCGCCCAGCTTCTGCAGCCAGTTGGTCAGCATGCTCATCGTCTCGTAGTGCAACAGGACGCAGGTCAGAACGACGCCGGCCGTCACGCCGACGGTGACCCAATGCGCCGTGTCGAAATAACTGCTCGTCACGATGCCTCCACGCTCCCGCCTCGAATGTCCGTCGGCTTAGCCGTCAAGGGTAGCACCGGTCCGGCTAGTGCCCGGGCCGGTTCCCGATCTGCTTGAGCAACACCTCGACCGCCGTCTTCAGGCGCGCATCCTCGTCCCGGTAACTTTCGCCCAAGGGCTCGGCCACAGGCACGTCGACCGGACGCGGATGCATTTCCATCGGTTTGCCCTTTGCCGTGGTGACGGTGATGAACGGCAGGCGCACCACGAAGCCGTTGCTCAAGTGCACGTTGGAGGTATAGATGATCCAGCCGGCCGTCGGCTCGCCCACGACCTTGCCCAGGCCGAGCTCGCGATAACCTTCGGTAAAGTCCTCGCCGTCCGACAGTGTGATGCGGTTGGTAATGAGTACCGTCGGGCGCTCCAATGCACGCTGACCCAGCAAGGGCCGGGCACTGACCCGCTTCATGCCGCGGAAGGTCATGTTGAGGTAATGCTTGCGCACCAGCGCATCCAGCGCATAGGCGTTCACGAAGCCGCCGAAGTTGTTGCGCACGTCGATCACCACACCTTCCTTGTCGCCGTTGCGAGCATCGATGGCCTGGTAGAGGCGTTGCAGGGAATGCATCGACATGTCGGGCAGGTCGATGTAGCCCAGGCGCCCGCCGCTGAGCTTGGCTACCATTTCACGGTTGTGCTCCGTCCAGGACTTGTAGATGAGCTGCTCGGCGGCGCCGGCGTCGACCGGCTTGACCTTGACCTCGCGCCGATGCAGCCCGCGCGCGTTGTCGGCGACGGTCAACACCGTCTGCTTGCCGATGCGGTTCGCCAGCAAGGCGTCGAAGTTGGTGTCGGCTCCCACGGCGTTGCCGTCGACCGCAAGCAGGTAGTCGCCCACCGCGATATGCCCGGCCAGTGCCGCCGGCGACTGCGGGATGACCTCGCTGATACGCAAACGCCCCCCGCGCTCGTAGACCGCCGGATCGAAGCGCAGACCGATGCGTCCGACGATGTCCTTGGCTTGCGGGTGCCAGCGCACCCCGGAATGCGAGGCATCCAGTTCGCCGACCATGCGATTGAGTATGCGTTGCAGCGCCGACTTCGTTCCCGCGCCCGCCACCAACGGCGCGTAGCGGGCCTTGATGGCGTCCCAATTCACGCCGTTCATATGCGGATCGTGGAAATTGTTCGCAAGCCACCGCCACGCCTCGTGGAAGGCCACTTCCTTCTCGGCCTGGAAGTTGACATCCATGGAAGCCGAAGTAGCAAACTGCTTCGGCGACCCGCCCTTGACAGGCACCGAGTTGATCTTCCCGCCGTCGAGGTACCACACGGTCTTGCCGTCGGGCGAGAACTGCGCGGAGCTCTTCATGCCCGGCGTCGAGGTGATCTGGTGCGCCACCGGCGGCTTGAGCGCCAGCGGGTCCAGCGACCAGGTGTACAGGTTGACGTGGCCGCCGACCTCGGCGCTGAACAAAAGCGTCTTGCCGTCCGGGCTGAGCGCGATGCCACCGGCATTGAGACCGACGGGCAGGATGTGCAGGCGGCGGGCGATGTGCTTGAAATCCACGCTGACGTGCACCGCCTTGTGTTTCTTCCCGGCTTCGGCGCCTTTGCCCTTGCTGCCGGAAGCGGACGCCGAATGCGACTCGCCCGGAGCCGAGGACTGCTTGAACAGGTCGAGGAACTGCTGCTCGCGGAATTGCGGCGCTTTCGGGACAAGGTCCACGCGGGCGATCTGCCCCGGTTCGGTGCGCTGGCCGGAGCTGAAATACAGGGCCTTGCCGTCCGGGCTCCACCATAGGCTGTCGGCGAAGGTGTTGCCCATGAAGCTCACCGTGCGCGTCTTGCCGCCGTCCAGGGATACCACCTCCGCGTTGCGGTACATGCGCGGCCCCCAGTCGAGGAACGCGACCCAGCGGCTGTCGGGCGACCAGGCAAAGGGACGCGCCGACTCGAGAGGATGGTTCAGGTCGAGTTCGCCCGCGGCCAGTTCGCGGGTCTTGCCGTCCTTCACGTTCACCGCGTCGAGCTGCTTGCCGTTGCGGATGAAGGCGACCCATTTGCCATTGGGCGAGAACTGTGGCGTCAGATCGTTGCCCGCGGTATCGGTAAGCCTGCGTTCCTTGCCTGTGGCGAAATCATAGACGAACAGATGATCGGCGCCGTCGCGGTTGGACACGTAAACGATGCGGCGGCTGTCCGGGGCCCACTGCAAATCGAATTCGGCCGCGGCCGTATGCGTGATCTGGTGCGCCGGGCCAGGCTTTTTGGCCGGCGCAGCGAACACCTCGCCATGGACGATGAAGGCGAGTTTCTTGCCATCCGGCGACAGCGCAAGCTCACGGAAGTGCGAGGTGAAGTGCTTCTCGCTGGTGCCCGGCCCGGCAACCGCGCCACCCAGGCGGATCGGAACCTGTTGCGCCTTGCCCGTCTGCGTATCGAGCGTCCAGACATGGAAATTGCGCTGGAACGCGATCGTCTTGCCGTTGACGGCCAGCGTCGGCCACAGGCAGCGGCCGCCGGTGAAATGCGTCACGGCATGCTCGCTCCCGTCGAGGCTCACGCTCCAAATGTTTTCCGTGCCGCTGCGGTCGCTCATGTAGTAAAGGGATTGCCCGTCGGGGTTCCACATCGGCCACAGGGCGCGGGCATTGTCCGGCGTCAGGCGGCGGTAGTCGTGCGAACCGTCGTTCTTCAAGAGCCAGATCGCGCCCTCATCGATGTGCGCGTGGCCGTGCCGCCACCACTGCGTGGAGCCCCAACCCTGCCCAACCAGGGCGATCTGCTTGCCGTCGGGCAAAGGTACGCCCGCCTCCTCGTTGCGATACAGCTCCAGCGACACCGGCATCGGCGTCCCGCCCTTGGTGCGCACGCGATACACGGCACCGAAGTGCGCGATATTGTCGCGGCCACTGGTGAAATACAGCCACTTCCCATCGGCGGAGAAACCGCTCGGGACATCGGCCACGTCGCTCCACGTCAGGCGCTTGAGCGAACCGTCGCCCAGATCGAGCAGGTAGATATCGCCATGCCCCGTCTTGTCTGAGACAAACGCCAGGTGCTTGCCGTCCGGGGAGAACAGCGGGCGCGAATCCGGCGCCGAATCGGATACCAACAGCTGCGCCGTGCCGCCGCTTGCGGCCACTTCCCAGATCGCGCCGTCGGTCACGAAAGCGATGCGCTTGCCGTCCGGGCTCACGCTCGGCTGGGTAAAACTGGCTTCCGGGACGACGTGCGTTGCGGCATTAGCCGTCGCGAAGAATACGATGCCGCTGGCGACGACAGTCGCGGAGAACAGACGGGACAGCTTCATGGACTAATTCCGATATGTCTATCGATCAGAGTTTATCCGATCGGCCTTGCCCTCGGATTCCAACTTCCTATCCGCTCCCCGCCGACTTGCGGGTCATCTCAGGGGATACTTTGACTTCACCCTTGTAGAGAGTATGGAAGCCATCCTTGGAAGAAAGCTCCAAACGGATCTGCGTGAACTGACGCCGGGTCTTGTCCAGGCGCGCCCGCGCGGCATCCGTGTATTCCAGTTTCCCGGTGCTCACCCTGATCGTAAACTGCCCGTGCTTCTCGAAGTGCCCCGAAGCATCGATATTTATTGCCAACTCCGCCTGCAGGCGTCTGTAGTTCTTGACTCCCTCGTCGGACAACGCCAACAAGTACCAATGCTTACCCTTTTCCGCCCCACCGGTGCCGGCATCCACCCAGGGACCTTGTTCGAGCACCTTGAGCGGCATCAAGAATGTCTGTTCCGCTTCCCCTTTGTATTGCATGATGGCCTTTAACTCCGGCGGTTTGCGCCCCAGACTGACGCCATCGTCCAACTGAATGGCTACGCGCAGCGCCGAGGGTTCGGTCTTGAGAAAATCCTTCGGACCGAAGTTGCGGTAATGCCAAAGGGTGGAGAACGGCACGCCGGCACAGGCTGAAATCACGAGCGTGGCCGAGATGAATGCAAGTATTTGCAGAACTCGGCGCGTACACATGAAATGCCTATTTGCGCCGGTCAGACGAAGTCCGCGACGTCTTCCAAGGGCTTACGCATGATGTCGGGCACCTGCGTATCGGCTGCCGGATAACCGGTTACCAGCAACAGAAACGGCCGTTCGTTGGCCGGCCGGCCCAATATCTCGTTGAGGAATTTCATCGGGCTCGGGGTGTGCGTCAACGTCGCAAGGCCCGCATGGTGAAGCGCCGTGATCAGCATACCGGTCGCCAGGCCCACGGATTCGGTCGGGTAATAGTGCTTGACCTTGCGCCCGTCAGGCAGCTGGCCATATTTCTGCGCAAACACGGCAATCAGCCAGGGGGCGGTTTCCAGAAAGGGCTTGTGTTCATCCGTTCCCAGGGGCGCCAGCGCCTCCAGCCATTCCGGCGATGCGCGATGTTCGTAAAACTCCCTTTCCTCGGCCTCCGCGGCAACCCGGATACGCTGCTTGATACCGGAATCGGAGATCGCGACGAAATGCCAGGGCTGCATATTGGCGCCGCTTGGCGCGGTCGCACCGGTAGCGATGCAGTCCTCGATCAACGCACGCGGCACGGACCGGTCGGAAAACATCCGCACGGTACGGCGCCGTTCCATCTCCGCCCGGAATTCACGGGCACGCTCGAGCATGTCTGTTTCGGCATATTCCCGGTAGGTGCCTAGCGGCACCATCTGAGGCTCTGTCATGAGACGGTATTCCAATGGCGTACCGTTATAGTGTAAGGGATGCGCCCGGCTCAATCCGTGGCAGCAGGCACTGCGGGTGGTGCCGCGTCACCGGCCTTGATCGAACGTATTGCAGGGTTGAGCATGGATGCCAACGCAATAGCTGTAAGCAACAAGCCGGCACCGACGAACAGGGTCGTCACGTTGGTCGCATGGAGCACCACGCCGCCCAGGGCTGCAGCAAGCGGCCCCACTCCCATGAACGTAAACATGAGCAGGCTCATGGTGCGCCCCATCATTTCCGGCGCCACGCGGCGCTGGATCCAGGTGATCAATGCGATCTGGATAAATCCGCCCACAATGCCCCAGGTGAACAACATTCCTATGCCTACCACGGTGTGATGGACGAAACCGAATGCGGCAATAATCAGTCCGCCCACCGAATCGGCCAGCAACACAATCAAACCCAGGCGCTTGCCGAACAGGCGTGTGCCGACGCCTGCGAACACGCTGCCCACGAAAACACCGGCACCACTGGCTGACATCAAAGCACCGTAGGCGGCTGCACCCCAGTCCAGCCGCTGATCGGCCAACACGGGCAATCCGACCTGCAGCGGGCCGCCGACGAAAAACGACACGGCACCTACGTAGAGGATGAAAGCGCGTAACGGGAAATCGCGCCACACCTGGCGCACTCCCTCGCCGATGGAGCGCAATACGCCCGCCAACGGACGCCCCTCATGTTTCGCGGCGGGACGCATGCGGATAATCAGCAGCGATACGATCGATGCCAGGAAACTCAATCCATCAATCGTGAATGCCACGGCCAGGCCCGTGGCGTCCGGCACCCTGGCCGCTCCGGGCGCATGGATGCCGGGCGCGGCGAACAACGCCACCACGACACCGGCCAGCGCCGGACCGACGAATGTACTCAAGGTGCGCAGGCCCATCGTGATGCTGTTCGCCACGGTCAGTTTCGCAGGCGCCACCAACTGGGGCAAAATCGCACTGCCTGCCGGATAGACAAAAGCGGTCGCGAAGCCGATACCCAGGGCCAGCAGATACAACCACCACAACTGGATATTGCCCGTCCAGACGAATGCGGCCAGCAAGCCAATGAAAACGGCGTTGGCGGAACGGGCAACGAGCAGCACCCGGCGCGGGGAAAAGCGGTCGACGAATGCGCCGCCTAGCAGCATGAATACCGCCCGCGGCAAGGCCATAACCATCAGCACCGTGCCCAACGCCAGGGCGCTGCCGGTGAGCTTGAGAACCAGCCACGGCAGCGCCACCAGCGTGAACTGGTCGCCCAGCATGGACACGAAGCTCCCGCTGACGAGCCACCAGAAATTGCGATCCAGGCGGGCCGGAAGCACTTCAGTGACGTCGTTCCCGTCTTGTTGCTGCATATTCCCGCTCCATGCCATGCCTGTTTTCCACTTCGAATTGTAACCGCGAGCTCTCACCAATGCTCCGCCTCACTCAAATTACATATACTGGTATTAGTCATACTGCTGGTGGGTGACGCATGTTGATATCAGTAAAACAGGTGGTGGGCTTAGTCGGAACAGTGGCACTCATAGCTCTCGCCGGCTGCGGCGGCTCGTCATCATCATCATCGAACGTCGTCTCTCCAGTTTTCCCGCCTCCATCTGCATCCTTGTCCCAGGTTTCGTCGTCTACCCCCTTCTCACGAACTTGTAACGGCGCGCCACAAACCGGGACGCTCTATCGACAGGCTGCGGTCGAACCCTATGTGGCAATAAACCCGACCAACACGCTCAACGTCCTCGGCGTATGGCAACAGGATCGTTGGTCGAACGGAGGAGCACAAGGGTTGATGGCGGGCGCGTCCTATGACGGCGGCTTGAGTTGGAACCGGCAACCGCTCCCGACTTCGCGCTGCGCAGGCGGCACCTCCGTCAACGGTGGCGACTACGAGCGCGCCTCCGACCCCTGGGTCAGTTTTTCTCCGACCGGCATTGCCTACGCCATATCGCTCTCTTTTAACGACAGCAACAGCACCAGTGCAATGCTGGTCACGCGCTCCAGTGACGGCGGCGCCACATGGAGCGATCCCATAACATTGATCCGCGACACCACTCAGGTTCTCAACGACAAGGAAAGCATCACCGCCGACCCTACCGATGCGAACTATGTCTATGCGGTATGGGATCGGATAAACAATCAGGGCTATGGCCCGGCATGGTTCTCCCGCACCAGCGACGGCGGGCAGACCTGGAACGCACCGAGGTTGATCTACGACCCGGGGCAGAACCCGACCAACGGCAATCAGACCCTCGGCAACCAGATCGTGGTCCTGCCCGACGGCACGCTGGTCAACTTGTTTACCGAAATCGATTACGTTTCGGGGAGCTACAGGGCGTCGCTCAAGATTATCCGTTCGACCGACCATGGCACGAGCTGGTCGGCGCCGGTCACGATCTCAACCGTTCAATCAGTGGGCACGCGCGACCCGCAAACCGGCCAGGCCGTGCGCACCGGCTCCGGCATCGGCGATATTGCCGCCGGGCCCGCAGGCAATCTGTATGTGGTGTGGCAGGATGCCCGCTTCAGTAACGGAAAACTCGACGGCATTGCCTTGAGCCAATCGAGCGACGGCGGCCTGACCTGGTCCACGCCTGTCGAGGTGAACGCCGTACCCTCGGTTCAGGCTTTCACGCCCAGCGTGACCGTTTTGTCCAATGGCACCCTGGCCGTGACCTACTACGATTTCCGCCATGACACTTCGAGCCCACAGACCCTGGCCACCGATTTATGGGAAACCCTGTCCACCGACGGCAAAAATTGGCATGAACGCCATGTGTCGGGGCTCTTCGACCTCGATCTTGCACCGGATGCGGAAGGTTTATTTCTTGGCGACTACCAGGGACTCGCCACCGATGGCACCGATCCGTTCCCGTTCTTTGTGCGTACCGTCAGCAGCGCTACCGGACCCACCGACGTATTCGCCTTCCCGCCGGCAATGAGTACGCCATTGATGATGGCGATCTCGGCCGGCTATACCGCGAAAGCCGTGGGGCCTCGCCCGATCTCGAGTGACGCTCAAAAGCGCATCGAACAAAACCTGCGCCGTCTGACACAGCGCACACACCGCCGGCCACAACCGCCGTATCGGCAAACCTACCCGGACTGAAGACAGAGTCTGATCGGCGCTTCACTGCCTCCGATCTTCCCGACGCCGGGCATACCAGTCCACGCAAGTGGACAAAAGATTGGTCAGCAACACCGAGGCGGCGAAGAAATACAGTGCGGAGAGCACGTTCGCATGGGCCAATATGCCGAGCTTTACGCTGGCCACCAAAATAGCCACGATGAACACGTCCAGCATCGACCATTTGCCGAGCACAGCGACCACGCGCAGCAACCGCTGACTGAAACGACCAATCCAGGCGCTCTTGATCAATACGGCTAGCATTACCAGATTCTTGCCGACCGGGAACAGTATCGAAAACACCAGCAATACGGTCGCCAGAAATATCTCGTCCGCGCCATACAGCGACTTGATGGCCGAGAAGATAGAAATCGTGTCGCCAAAGATCCAGAATTTGCTCACCTTCAGTATCGGCAGCGTCAATCCCCAGAACAACAGACCGAGGGCCACCAGCAGGAGTACCACGGCACCCAACCGCACGCTCATTCCCAGGCGTAATGGATCGGAGGTACGCATAATCTCCCTTTATCGGTTCATCTACTAGACATCAGGATACGGCTTTATGGCACCATGAGTTGCATATCACGCCGGAATCGACCAACGATCAATGAATAGCGGCTTCGATCATCGAACGAAATGGATGCAATTCGGCGCACCCGCAGGGTGCCTTCTCGCAACCATTGCAACATTGATGCTTGGGGCCTGTTCCGGCCATGACGATGCGCATCTGCGCGCGGTCAAGAAACGCGGCACTCTTATCGTTCTCACACGCAATGCCCCCACCACTTACTACATCGGACACAACGACAAGCCCACCGGTCCCGAATACGATATGGCGGTGGCGTTTGCGAAATCGATCGGCGTCAAGGCCAAATTCGTGATCGTGGACTCGGTTGCCGGCATGCTGCACGATCTCGCCAAAGGCAAAGGCGATATGGTGGCCGGCGGCATCACCCGCACCCAGCCGCGCGAAAAAACTTTCGGTTTCGGCCCCACTTACCAAACCGTGACACAACAGGTCGTTTGCCAGCGCGGCGGCAAACGGGCGGATTCCATCGACGAGCTCTCCGATGTCGAGCTGAACGTGATCGCGGACAGCAGCTACATAGAACGCCTGAAGGCACTGCAAGCCAAACACCCCGGCCTGCGTTGGAAGATCGCGAAAAACGCGGACACCGAAGAGCTGTTGCGCCGGGTTTGGAAAGGCAAACTCGATTGCACCGTGGCCGATTCCGACATCGTGGACATCAATCGGCGCTTTTTCCCCAACCTCGTCGTAGCCATGAACCTGAGCAAGCCACAGAAGCTCGCCTGGGTCGTACCGCGCGGTGCCAGTGGACTGGAAGACGCCATGCAGAACTGGTTCGAGCAGTACAAGGCTCAAGGCAAGTTGCATCGCGTAATGCAACACTACTACGCGCATGTCCAGGTATTCGACTATGTGGATATCCGCACCTACGTGCGCCGCATCAGAAGCCGCTATCCACGTTACCGGACCCTGTTCCGCAAAGCAGCCCAATCACACGACCTGCCGCCGCTGATTCTTGCCGCACAGGCCTACCAGGAATCGCACTGGAACCCGTATGCAAAAAGCCCCACCGGGGTGCGCGGCATGATGATGCTGACGCTCTCGACCGCCCGCTCCCTCGGCATACACAATCGCCTCAACGCCCGCGCCAGCATCAATGGCGGTGCCCGCTACCTGGCTCATATGGAAAGCCGTCTAAGTGGCGATATCCACAAAAAAGACCGGATCTGGTTTGCGCTCGCGGCCTACAACATCGGCTTCGCGCACCTGCGGGACGCGCGCGATCTTGCCCGCAAACTGGGCAAGAATCCGGACCTCTGGAGCACCCTGCGCACCGTGCTCCCGCTCTTGGGCGAGAAACGTTATTACCATGATCTCGACCACGGCTATGCACGCGGACTCGAGGCCGTCCGCTATGTGCGGCGCATCCGCAACTACGCCGACATCCTGCGCGAAAAAACACGGACCACGAGCGTGACCACGGCCCGACCGTTCTAGGCCAGGCCCAGCTCCGATGTGCAGTTGGGGCAGCGCGTTGCTTGCAAGGGAATTGTCGAAGCGCAGTAAGGACACTCCTTGGTGCTCGGCTCTGCCGGCGCCTCCGGCGCTTCGAACTCGCGCCGCACTCGGTTGATGAGGCGCACAAACAGAAATACCGCCCAGGCAATGATCAGGAAGCTCACGATATTGTCGATGAACGTGCCGTAATTCAACGTAACCGCCCCTGCCTTGTGGGCTTCGGCGATCGTGTTGTACGGCCCACGCGGCTTGCCTTCGGCAATGACCCAGAACAGGCTGCTGAACTGGACATGGCCGATAGCCAGTCCGATTGGCGGCATGATGACATCGGAGACGAACGACTTGACGATCGTGCCGAAGGCACCGCCAATCACAATACCTACCGCCATGTCGACCACATTGCCCTTGACGGCGAATTCACGGAATTCCTTGAAAAACCCACGCATGCTGCGCCCTCCACGGATGACGCATTTGAATATAGCAGCAGGCACGCATTATGGAACGGATTCTCAGCGGCGTGAGACGCAGGAATTCCCCTGAATATAGAAGCGTAACAACCGCCGGGCCCAGGCCCCCGCGTAGTCCACGCCAATACGCGGGCGTCGCACGATCTTGAAAGGCTGCATCTCCTCCGGTTCGGCCACGAAAAGTTCCGGGCCGGACAGGTCGTATGCATTCAAGCGGCGGTCGATATCGAGTGCTTTGCACAACAACGCCGGGCCCTGCGTGCGGGCATGAATGCCATGTACGGGTTCCAGGGCACGAATCAGTATGGCGGCGCCCTCGCCTTCCTGATCCACAACCACGTTCATGCAGTGATGCAAACCGTAAATCAGGTACACATAGGCATGGCCCGGCGGGCCGAACATGACGCGCGTGCGCGGAGTCACACCCCTTGATGAATGCGCGGCCCGGTCATGCGAACCGAGGTAGGCTTCCACCTCGACGATGCGACCCACACGCCTTTCGCCGTCGACCGTACGCACCAGGTAGCGCCCGAGTAACTCCGGCGCAACCTCGATTGCCGGGCGCGCATAAAAGGCACGCGGCAACGGCTGCAGGGAAGTATCATCGTCAATCACCATTTAGCGGTGCCGGTTCCGCGGTCTTGACCAACAGCGCACGGGCCAGATGAGCCAGTGCGAGGCCGAGCCAGCGATACACGTGCATCATGGCGACGAACAAGAGAATCCCGGCAATCACCAGGCCAACTTCTGCGAACCAAGGCAAATGTACAGGACCATTGATCCAGATGCCGGAATTGTCGAAGCCATACTGCGAGATCGGCGAAAGGATGAAACTTACCGGAACCGCCACGCCGATCACCACGATGACGTAACTCGCTATGCCGAGCGGCAATTTGAGCAACATATAAAAAATCGTGGACCAAGTGCGGCCATCCTTCAACATATCAATGATGCGCCTGATGTAAGACTTCGACTCACCCGGGTGTACCGGCCGTCTGGGCATGCGCACGCCCAGCAAGGCTTCGACCAGGCGCCCTTCGACAAAGCCCAGGAGTCGGACACTGGCCAGGAATAGCAGAAAAAACGGCAGACCGATGATCAGGACAGACAAACCTACGGACAATGCCAGGCCGGTCACGGCCCAAATGAACAGAAACACGCCCACAGGCAAGCCCAGCAGGAGATAGATCATTGCCGTCCAGGCCGTGGGATTGCCCATAATCCCGAAAAACCGCCCGAGCACAGACGTCCTATCCCGGCGGCGTGGCGTACGCAGCGCCGCCTGCACCGTCTTTTCGGTCTGGCGATAGGCATCGGCCACTTCCGCGGGTGCGCCATAGGTGGTTGCAATATTCGCCAGCAACTCCGTCTCGGTCTTGTCGGGATTCTCGCGCAACTCGTTGCGCAGGTATTCCTCGGCATCGTAAAGCGCATCCTGGATCAGGGCCTTGTCGGCCCCCTGCAGCGCCCGTTTGAGCTGTTTCAAATATTCACTGATAGTTCGTGGTAATTCACGGTCATTCATGATTGCTTTCTCCCAAGGCAGAATCTACAAAATCCCGGGTCCTGGCCCATGCCTGCTTCCATTCGACAAGTACGGCCCGGCCTGCATCCGTAATCCGGTAATAACGGCGCGGCGGCCCGGAGACCGAAGGCTCGACATGACTCGCCAGAAGATCCGCACCACTCAGCGCGCGCAGCACCGGATAAAGCGTGCCCTGCTTCACAGGGACGCCGTCATCATTGTCGGGCTCGAGCAGTTTGGCGATCTGGTATCCGTACAGCGGTTCGCTGGCTGCCGCCAGCGTCGCCAACAGCACGAGAGAAACGATGCCCGCATTCAGCTCCTTCTGGAATTTCTTCAAGTGAAGGTCTTCCTCTGGAGTTGCCATGTCACTTGCCTAATGAACCGTACTGTGTAGGAGATTATATTGTAAACTTCACAATAGCAAGGTATGACATTGCTAAAAACACGTAAATTTTCTCAACCAGTTGAATATAGGTTGTTTTTTTGCGGTATTTGGCCGTGCAGTCATGCAGCGGCCATGGGCTTGAAGCGCCTTATGCGTCCAATTCCGGGTAGTGGCGGACTATTCCGTCCTCGTTGAACGGCAGGCGCCGGCCCGAAGACAAGTACGAGGCTATACGTGGCCGGTCGGTCACGGCCTCCACCACGGTCTCGATACGCGGATAACCGTTCATGAGCTTGTGCATGCGGCTGGGAAAGGCATAGCGCAGGCCGTTGATCACCTGGAACAGCGACAAATCGGCATAGGTGCAACCCTTGCCGGCAAGCCAACGGCCATTGTCGGAGTTGCTCTCCAGCACCCGCTCGAAATAGTCCAGGAACTTCGGCAAACGCGTGTTCAGGAAATCGCCGCTACGCTTGCGGGCTTCCTCTTTTTGTTCTTCGTAATACAGAGATGGGCCTAGGGGATGATGAGTGTCGTGGATCTCCACGACCCAGTCGGCAACGGTCAACTGCAACTGATGGACCCAGAGGCGTCCGGATTCATCGTCGGGCGCGAGATCGTGGTGTGCGCCCAGATACATCAGGATATTGGCGGTTTGCCCAATGACCAGTTTTCCTGCCTTGAGAAACGGCGGCGCGAAGGGCGGCGTGGCGAGCTCCTCGCTTTCCATAAACTGCGCGATCCGCCGGGCGCCGGACTCACGGCCTGCATCGATATATTCGGCGCCCGCGTCTTCCAGCGCAAGACGCACGAATTCACCGCGGCCGGGGATGGATGGCCAGTAGTAAAGCTCGTATTTCATGGTTGCCTCCGCGAACGCTCATCTACTCCGGACAGTTCAAGTCTAGCACCGCCTGAGTAAGGTAAAAGCCATACAGATAGCGCGGCCATATATCCCGTCTGCGAACGAACCGGCACGCGTTTGACCTGTGTCACGATGCAACCGTGGTTATTGCATTTCAATGAACCTCTTGATGATTCGGGGTTGCCCGCGGGAGGCATTCCATGACCGCAGGAATTGATTGAAAAAGTCGTGGTGATTACTGGCGCGGGTGCCGGTATCGGCAGAGCGTGCGCACTGGCGTTCGCCGAGGCCGGTGCCCGCGTGGCGGCAGCCGATGTGACAAGAGAAAGCGGCTAAGAAACCGCAAAAATGATCGAGGGACATGGCGGCCAGGCCATGTTCGCGGAAGTCGACGTCACCGACGGCGAATCCGTACGTAAATTGATCGAAGGGGCCGTAAAAAAATTCAGCGGACTCGACTATGCCATCAACAACGCCGGTATAGAAGGCCAGTCCGCGGCCACGGCAGACTGTAGCGAGGACAACTGGGACCGCATCATGCTGTTAATCTCAAAGGCGTATGGAATTGCATGCGTTTCGAGACACCCCGGATGCTCGAACGCGGCGGCGGAGCGATCGTCAACATGTCCTCGGTCGCCGGACTGGTGGGTTTCGCGGGCCTGCCCGCCTACTGCGCCTCCAAGGGCGGCGTGATCTAGTTAGCCAAGACGGCCGCGCTGGAATACGCCACGCAGGGCGCACGCGTGAACGCCATCTGCCCCGGCGTCATTCACACGGCAATGGTGGAGCGCCTTATCGGCGGCGACCCGGAGAAAGAAAAAGACTTCACTGCACTGGAACCCGTCGGGCGCATGGGCCGCCCGGAGGAAATCGCACGCGCGGCTGTGTGATTGTGCTCGACGATGCCTCTTTCGTCACCGGGCATCCACTCGCAGCCGACGGTGGATTCGTCGCCCGCTGATCCGCTGATCAGAACGAAGGCTTTTTGCGCTTGACCTGCACCTCATCAAGAGCGCCCTCGCGGCGCAGCAACTCTGCCTTGCGCTCCATGCCCCAGCGGTAACCCGCCAGGCGCCCATCGGCTGCCAACACGCGGTGGCAAGGAATCAAAAGCGCCACCTTGTTCCCGGCACACGCCCGGGCCACGGCCCGGCTGGCAGACGGTTGTCCCAGTCGGCGGGCTACGTCTCCATAAGTCGTGGTCTCGCCCAAGGGAATGCGCCGCAGGGCTCGCCATACGCGTGCCTGGAAAGCCGTGCCCTGAATGTCCACCGGCAAATCGAGCGCCTCTCCTGGAAGCAACACGAATTCGCGCACCTGGTCGAACCACTCGCGCAAGCGCGGCTCATCATTGCTGAACCGGGCTTGAGGAAAGGCGGCATGCATATCTTCAAGCAACGCGCCGGGGGCCTCTCCGAAAGCCAGCCAGCAGATACCACGGCGGGTCGCCGCGAGCAACATCCAGCCCAGATCAGACAGCCCCAGCCACCAGCCGATCTCGAGTGGCTTGCGCAGCCGTCCGGGTGCCACGCCAAAAGCATTGCCTGCCGTCGTATAGGCGCTTGCCGACGATTCGAAACCGGCCGCCAGCGTGGCTTGCAACGTCGAGGATTCATGCGCGATCCCGCGGCTGAGCCGGTGCAACTTCAAAGCCTGTGCGTAGGCCTTGGGACTCACTCCCAGGCGCCGCTTGAACTGGCGCTGCAGTTCCGAGGTGCTGACCTGCGTAGCGGCGGCCAATGCGCCAAGCGAAGACCTGTCCGCCTCGTCTTCAATCCGCCGGCATGCCTCAAGCAAAACCCGCGGCCAATCAATGCTGTTTCTTGCTCCCACGCCGGTGCCCTATCCGTTCAATCATGATCGCAGTCTAGGTTTCATGCCGGACTATGTCTTCCAGTTTCTTGCGCACCGAATCCGAATGCCGACGAAACGCGAGATGGGAACTTCATCAAGAAGGCGAGAATTCACACACTGCATTTCTTCTGATACCCGATGTCTTGTCTTACCCCCCTCCACCGGGCGGTGGCGGCGGCGGTATGTAGTGCGGGGCCGGTGCGCCGGGTATCTGATTGCCACTGGAATACATGCACTGTTCGTAGGCGATGTTGTATTGGCGTTGTAGCGTCCAATTGGAGGCACTGCTGTAATCGGCGCCCGATGAAGCACCCACTATCAGACCCATGCCGGCACCGGCACCGGCGCCGCGACTACTACCGGTCAATAGCGCGCCGGCAACCGCGCCAATCGTGGTGCCGATCGCCGCCCGCTTAAAGGCTGCTTCGTTGGCGTCATTGGGATTGACGCGATAATTGGCATAGGCCCGGCAGGCGTCATCCTCCTGCCGAAATACGGAAAACGGCTTTCCCGGCCCCGGCCATACGGTCACTGTCGGCCCGCTCGGCATCTCGGCGCATCCGGCGAGCGCTAATGCGGCCACCAATCCAATTACGCCCATGCCGAAAAGCATCTTAACCGGGTTGCACATGGTTCTATCTCCTAGGTACGCTGGCATCGTGCATCACACTCTCGATGACGCCAGGCGATGTGACCGGATTTTCAGGCCCGGCCACATCGCTGCCGATTTATTATCCCCCGCCCCGCGGTTTAGAGCTGCTGGTGGAAGGTGGTGTCGCCGGCACCCTGTCCCAGCCGCCCGGACAGGTTTTCACATACGGATAATAGCCTTCGGGCGACTTGCAGTGGTACCAGTATTGCACGGGCGCAGGCGGTTGAACCGGTGCAGACGGTTGAGTCGGCGCAGGGGTGGGTGACTGCGTGGGCGGACTTGCCGGCATCGTGGCGTTTGACGGCGTCGCCGCAACCTGCGCCCAACCGCCGGGGCACTCCGGCACATACGGATAGTACCCCTGTGGCGACCTGCAGTAATACCAGAACTGTGCCGGAGCATCGGCCGGTGGAGTCGGTGTATCCATCTGGTTATTGATGATCACGACAGAACCCGGAACGTAAGGATTGGGATACGGATAGATAGGCGCCGGGTAGTAGTACCAGATACCACCGACAACCCACCACCAGCCCCAGCGGCCACCATACCAACCATGGTGCCAGTACCCCCCCCGCCAGACGCCCAGATCATAACGAGGGAACAGGTGGATATTGAAACGCCAGTAAATCCGGCCGTCGCGTTCATAGCGCTCCCGGTGCCAGCGATCATATCGGTAGCGGTCTCCGTCATTACCCCTGTCATGATGACGGTATCTATCGTTATCTCCATAACGATCTCTGTCTCGATCACCGCCGCGGTCATGATCACCGCCTCGGTCGCCATGATGATTGCCGTCACCTCCCCGGTCATGATCGTTGTTACCGTCATGATCACCGCCGATGAGAAACCATCCACCTTTGTCACGCTTACCAGCCCCCTTATCACCGGCATTATTGCCAACAATAAAGTCATGCGAAGGCTTCCGGTGCGTGCTTTGGTCACGATCCTCATGATCATGCGCAGGCAGCTTCACGAAGTGAACGGCATGGCCTGAATAATGTTGTTGCCGAGGATTTATATGGTGATGTTGGTCGCCGGCTTGATTACCATGCCAAGCCGCCAAAGCGGGAACCGAAAATATACCCATTACCGGCATCACCAGCAATATAGCGAGTTTCCTATCCATATCCCATACCTCTTAACAACGACCGCATTAGACGATCCTCACCGATCATTCTAGACAGAGATATCCGCCAAAGTGTGGTTTTTACGTATTAAATAACTTTAATAAGGTTACAGAAAATTACTTGCGCCGACCTGGTTACAAATCGTTACAAAAAAGCCCCCCCCGGACTGTTAACGATTGCCACCGGGCTATATCCATGACATAGTGTTTTCCACTTTATTCCATGGCTGTGATGTGCACATACGAGCATATATCCTGGGCTTTACCGACATCACCATTGCCGTGATTGCAATAATCGCAGCGATACCTTTGGTCAAACGCAAAGTACCCATGAACTATCTTTATGGAATAAGAATCCCTGCAGCATTCAAATCACGAGCCCATTGGTACGCGATTAATGCTTACGGCGGGAAACAACTTTTAATCTGGTCAATCCCGACACTGTGCATCGGTATCGCATTTTGTCTTCTGCCGGCACTATCACAGCCGCAATGGCTGTCGCTGGCGGCCGTCGGGCTCGCATCTCCGGCCATTTCTCTGCTTTTTACCTACCGGTTTTCGCGCAAACTCCCGGATCACCTGGATCGGGACTAGAACCTCCATACTCTCTGGTAGTCAATCTTTCTCGAGTTGGTTTTCGCCTCGCAAAGGCGACAGGGCCTAGGCTCGTTTGCGGCAAAGGATCAGAACGGTATCCACCTTGTCATCATCGATTAGTCCATCCGCAAAAACCAATGGCTTTTGCATACGCAGGCCCAGGGGCATAAAGATACGGTTGTACCACCACATTGCTCTTTCACGGTGATGGTCAAGGAACCACATGCCGATATCAAGCAAACGTGAAGATTTCGGCTGCATTCCATAAGCTGCACTACGCTCTACACTAAAACCACAACGATCAAGCTTGGACACTAATTCTGCAGGCACATAACGGCGCCGGTGGCCAACCAGCTCATCGAAAGCCGTCCAGGCATGCTCATGCAACGGTACGGAAAGAAGGAACGGAGCACCGGCAACAGCAACACGAGACAGCTCCATCAATGCGGTTTCATCGTCCTCTACATGCTCCACGATATCAAAGGCACAAATAAAATCGAAACTTGCGTCACCGAAAGGCATCGCGTTTATCAACCCCACGGTTGCCTGCGCCCCCCTGGCATGCAATTGTGACGCAGCTTCAGCACTTATATCGAGAAACCGGGTTTTGTGCAGGGGCAAACGCGGACGCAACCCTGGAGCCACCTCCAGACAAACCCCGGCCTTGGAGGTCAGTGACTCGACCAAGGGCCAAGTATTGAAGCGCTCGGGCTCAATCAACTGCGCATCCGCCCACAAACCGTCATAAAAAGCACGATTGGTGGACTCGATGGTCAACCGATTGGATGTATGCATATTGCCTGTCATTCACCCATCCTGCATGTAGCACGCCATGATCGACATACACGCTGACAAGCGAACAAAAACAGGGGAAATGCCTGGGAAGGATCAATTTTCAAAAATATCATCTCCCTGATTTTGATCTATTCTAAATTAATTACGACCCGCCTATGCCCGTGTAGAGATCCAGATAATCTTGGCAAAAAATTGTCTTTCGAGATCGTGATTATGCAAAGTGGTCTGTCGAAATTCAAATTCGAACTGCAGCATTGACTCGGCAAAAGAATGCGCATAAAGATCAAAAGCAGGCACTACAACAACCGTCTATTCATCGTCGCCATCAACCCGGACGAGACCTATCCCGGTTACAGACTATGGCAGTGGTTCCATAGTTATTGGACAAACGGGTTTTGAGGGCGCCAAGCTACTCATGCCATCATATTGCGAGGCATTGAGATAAACAGCCGGAATGCCTTTACCGTCCGCTAGGCCTCTTTTCCAAGTTTTTGAAGCGGCGCCTCCCCTTGTGTTCTTCCTTCCGCATAGGCACGCACTATCAGTCCTACGATAGCCGGTATCGCCTCATGTGAAAGACTGTGAATATAAGCAAGGCTTTGCAAATCGGTCCAGATCTGGCGGTTGATGTGCGCATTTTCCTGCCCAACCGACTGGCGCAATACAGTGCTTATCAGGCGCATTGCCTCTAACCGATCCTTTGGAGAACTCCCATTACTGCCGGGTGAAGCAGACTTGAATTCTCCGCTTCCGGCCAAGAGCCAGAGCAGGTCGGCTCCCGCCGCCTCTGCAATGATTATCAGGCGCGACGGCACAGGCTCCGTCTTGCCATTGAGATAGTTTTCCAAGGTCCGCCGCGGAATTTCCGTTTTACGGGCCAATTCATTTCCGCCGCCCACCCTTTGCGCACACATGCGAAGGCGTAACGGCATATCAGCCATGGTTTCTTCCGACATAGTCACCCCCAAAGGTTGGCACGATTATGCCACATCTAAGCAAAATGCGCAATTTTGCCCCGTTAGCGCTTGACACTGCTATTTCATAGCAATATTATGCGATTGTCAAGTATTTATATGCCATTCACAGCCTTCAAGGGGCTCCCATGAAGATCGAGACAAAAGGCAAAACCGCCAGGTTCTCAGTTCAACCGGCATTGGCCGTGCAGAGGGGCTCTGCCCATTGCATGGCATCGGTGCAGACTGTACACGTTACCGCCACCACGCGGACCAGGTGCATCGAAATCAATTTCTGAGTCTACTCCTGAAGCCCGGGCCGTACCGCTTATTCCAGCTATAGCGGCTCCCCGGGTGTTTTTTTAGGCCCCTCTCCAGCGGCTACAGTCTGCTAGAAAGCGTAGCCGAAACTGGTATATATCCCTTTAAAGCTCAAGTCGCCACTGACTGAAAAATGATTGCTGTCCAGGTGCAAATGGAAACGGCGCCAACCCAGGGCTACAAAAGCCCCCGAATCGAAGTGATAGGAAGCCTGTAGACGATAATCGGACAGGTAATTGTTCGAGTAGCTTACATAGCTCCATCCGCCATCCAGGTCGATTCCAGCCGGCAGGTGCAGCGTAAGCCCAGCATAGCCCAGTGGCAGCCAAACTGTCCCACCCGCTGAGGCGCTTTCCTTTTGCGTACCCCCACCCGGCTGAGCCACTTCGCCCGTCACGGGGATGTTGAGACTGAGTTGTCGCGCTTCCAGGCCTAGCCGAAGATTGACTGCCGGGTTATCCAGCGGATTCCAGAACCCGACGACACGATTCATATTCAAATCCACCTGACTCTGCACTCTTCCATTGGCCTGGAAGGTCTTACCCTGCCAGGTGATGTCACGATTGATAATCGCATCGCCGTCGTTAAAAATATGAGCAGTTTCCAGCATCAGGTCGGGAAGTGCCGGCAGGTCATGACGGAAGGTCAAATAGGCGCTGCCGGTCCAGTGACGCTGCACGCCCAGATCCTTCTGCAAGTCAATGGTCGAATTTCCACTGCCTTGTGTGCTCGAGCCTTCACCTGTCGCCTGGGCATCCCATCCTGTCAAACCCAGCTCCAGCATGGGAGAAGCACACGCTGTCCCCGCCAAGCCGAAGCCCAGCACGCAGCCCGCGATCAACACAGTCCACTTTCTGCTATTCATTGGCCGCTCCACCTAACAAATTCGTTGCGGAATATTCCTGTAATCAATAACTTGGCTTTCTCGATCAATTATGTCAAAAATCCCAGCAATACACAGTCAGCGTATTCCGACGCAAAAATTCCTGTATTTCGAGTGCTGATGCCATATCCCTGAATCCCGGATTTGCCAGCTGTCAACTCACAGCACCAATAAGAACTTAACGGCCAAGACGGCTGGAGCAAAGTGGTATAAAAAAGCGATGGTCTAGGACTTTTTATCGGAGAACCTGTCTTCCCGCTGCTCCTGTCCGGAAGCATTTTCTATCAATGAATTCAGACTGTCCCAGATGAAATGAGTAAACTCATCGGGAGGTAACGGACGGCTATAGAGATAACCCTGTGCAAAATCACAATCCATATCACGTAATATCTCAAGTTGTTCAACCGTTTCGACGCCCTCGGCAATCACATGCAAATCCAGACTATGTGCCAGGGAAATACTGCCTCGGGTAAGAGCCAGCGATGTCGAGTCTTCTGCAATACGCCGGGTGAATGAAAGGTCTATCTTCAATGCGTCCAGTGGGGCACGCTGCAAATATAACAATGACGAATAGCCGGTGCCGTAATCATCGAGATAAGTACGCAGCCCCAAGGCGCGTAGCTTTCCGAGAATTTCCGATACATATTCAAAGTCCTGCACAACTGCGGTTTCCGTTATTTCCAGCGCCAACGGGCAGCAGCCAGGTTCTATGCCATTGCGCTCAAGCCCGCTTCGGATCATGTGCTCAATATCCATATCCTGGAAATCCTTAGCCGACATGTTCACGCTGATGACGCCCAAATCAATGTTCTCATCCTGCCACGCACAGATTCTCTTCAGTACGTTGTGAAAGACCCAGGCATCGATCTCTCCGACCAGCCCCTCTTCCTCTGCGATAGGAATGAACTCCCCCGGAGAAACGTCCCCAAAAACATCACTGTTCCACCGAACCAATGCTTCTGCGCCGACGTAGCGTCCGGTTTTGACATCCTGGTAGGGTTGATACACGATGTCGAGTTCATTGTCCGCAATCGCGCGGCGCAGTCCTTGCCGGATTTTGTAACGTCGGGTCTCTATATCATCCTGTTGCCGAGCATAAGCCTGGTACTTGCTGTTTTGCGTCGTAACAAGCGAATGTAAAGCGACTTCGGCATTACGCACCAAAACCTCTGCATCGATATCCCGGCCTGCTTTCGCCGAACCGATACATGTAGTAAGAAAATGCTGTTGACCGTCAACCTCGACATCGAACGGGCTAAGCGCGAGTAATTGTTCTGCAACCACTTTGGCTCGCCCCATATCCCCGTTCTCCAGCAACGCAAGACCGAAGATATTGGCGCCCAACACAGCAAGCGAGTCCGAATCACTCAAGACCACCTGCAATTTCGGGATCAACCTGCGTCGAATTTCGTCGGCAACATAGAGACCAAACCGGTCGGCAATCCTGGGCAGCTCAGTAATCTCGACTGCCAATACGGACAAGGACGGCTTGTCGTCAGGCAAGACCCGCAACATCTGTTCGATCCCCATTATGAACCGTTGTCGGTTCTCCAGTCCGGTGACAGGATCATGCTGAGCCAGATAGTCACGCTGCTCGCTGGTTTCGATTAGCTCCAGGCCGAGCGTTGTATCTACGGCCACTTCCTCGAAGAGCCGGATATCTTCTTCGTCAAAGTAATTAGCCTGCCTAGCATATATCGTGAAATTGCCTATGATGCGGCCTTTGATGTGTAGGGGAAAGGTGGCCACCGAAAGACATCCGATTCCCAACAAGCTCTCCCGCCAGATAGACATGCAGGGGACGTTCGCGATGTCATTCACCACGACAGGCTTGAGGCTACGTAGCGCAGACCCAACCGTGCCGCGGCCTTCCGGCCGGGAAGCATCAATCGACACATAGAGTGCTTCGATCATCTCACGGTTCTTGCCCGCGTGGGCCACCAGCTGTACCCTGTCGGTACCGGGTGAAACGAGGCCTATCCAGGCCATTGGATGCCCACCGATTTCAACGGCTATACGGCAGGTTTCCTGGAGCAGGGCATCACGTTCACGAACTCGTAGAATGGCACCGTTGATTGCTGTTAGCGCCTGGTAAACGCGATTGAGATGATTGACGCGCTCGATCTGCCCCTCCAATTTGCGGCTATGCACCTCCAGCGACTCTGCCATATCATCGAATGCCATGCCCAACCGGGCCAGTTCGTCATTACCCTTGAGCCGCGTCCGGGCCGTCCGTTCGCCTTTTCCAAGCTGCTCCGCAGTGGATACCAGGGTTTCAACGCGGCGCAGGATGAGTTTTTTACTGGCCCACCACCCCATTATTAAAAAAAGCACCATCACTACAGCCAGCGTAATCAAACTCACCAACATGGCTTCCCGCCCGGTTTCGGCAACTTGCGCATGAGGAATGCCAACGATGACGTAGTAAGCCGGTTTGTCTGTCGCGCCCCCTTCTGCATAAGTCGAGAACAATTGGTTTACGCCGTTAAGGCCCACTCGTGTTTCCATAGCAAAGCGATGCGCCATCAAACCGACGGTCAAATCATTCAAGCCCGGTGCATCCTTGCCCAGCCACTTCCCAGGTTGCGGGTAACGGGCAATGACATGCCGGTGGGAATCCAATACGGTCAGTGTTGATCCAGGCGGCAGTTTGGAACCGGCAGCGACCTTGTTCAACCACTCGAGCTTAAGCGAGGCATAGACTACCGTGCGCTTTGCCCGCGCCCTTGATTGCAGAGGCGCGGCAAAAACGATCAGCGGGATAGGCACAACCCGCCCTATCTGGAAAACACCTTCGACGCTCTGTTTGTCTTTCAGCGCGTTCCGGTAGTAGGAACGATCCCCGAGGTAAAGCCTGCCATGGTAAGGAACTGCACTACAGGCGAGGTAACCGCCGGCATCGATAACGCCTATGTTGCCCATGGCCGGATTTTGGTTCATCACTCGCCTCAGGAAGCCATCGCATGCCTTGCGGCTTCCGCGCAACACGGCAGGCACCTGGGCCAAGGTGGTAACGAGAACCTTAGCTTCTTGTGAGTTGCGACGGAAAGCCGCGGACACCAGGCTATCGATCATGCGCGCTTCGTTACGCGCCCGTTCATAAGCCTTGTGTTGGGCTCGGACTCCCGAGTAAACAATCGCACCTAGGGCAGGAAGCACGGCCAGAAGAACCAGCACGAGGAGGCGCGTGCGGAGCCGTTTCACGCCCGTTTCCTTGGGACCTTATCCGTCCAGAATGCTTTCGACCGGCCCCAACTCATCCGCTGGAGCACCTCCGAGGCGGTTTAGCCATCCCTGAATTAGAGCAGACACGCGAGAAAAGCGCAATAGTCTCGACATAATTGTTCGCTGTCGACTAGTATTTTTTTGCTGACTCCAACGGCCATAAACACCACCCGAGATTTATTTTCAAAGAACAGAGTCAATTCGCCCTGATAAACCATATGTGCTGAATTCAATCTGATCTATAAAAAGAGGCCCGGTTACATACCCGGGCCTCCCGCTTGTCATTCGAGACAAAAATCGATCAGTCGTCGTCGCGGCGTTTCGCCTCCCCTGTCATGGGATCGAGAAACAGCCTCCGAACCTCATGCCTGTGTGCGAAGTCGAACATCGGCTCGATGCTGCCGGCCTTCGCATCGGCCGACTGGTCGCCGATTCGCGGCAGTTTCCAGTTGGTCTCGATGAAACGCAGGATCGAACTCTGATCGGTCACGTTGTGAGCGACGAAATTGCGACGCGCCCAGGGTGAGATAACCAACAACGGCAAGCGTGGGCCATAGCCGCAGCGGCCGGGGTATCCACCGGCAAGGCTCGCACCACAAGTGCCATCTACCAGGTTGTCGTAACCGCTGTGCGATTGAGTCACGATCGGCCCCATCACGTGGTCGTACCAGCCGTCGGAATCGTCATAGGCAATGATGACCGCGGTGCTTTTCCATGACGGCAGACGCTCCAGCCGGTTGATCGTCTCGACGATGAAGTGCTGCTCGTCGAGTGGATCGGAATAGCCGGCATGGCCATCCTGATAGCCCGAGGCCTTGAGGAAACTCACCGCCGGCAGATTACCCGCCTCGGCAGCCGCCCAAAAATCACTCAGGTCATACTGATGATTGGCCTGGTCGGTATGCCCGATAGCGGCGACCGAATCCGGCGGCAGATGATGAGGATTGGCCGTTGACGCATAGTACTGGAACGGCTCGTGATGCGGAATGTAATCGATCACGGTGCTCCCGCCGATGTTCTTGTGCGTCGAGCCGCATACGGCCGTGCCGTCACTGGTGCGGCTGGTGGGCCTGAAGCCCCCTTCGAACCAACCCCAGGTCACGCCGGCCTGATTGAGCAGATTGCCGACATTGGTGCCGCTCATGGCGAGTGTCGTGCGGCTATGGTTGGAACAGTCGTCATAGGCGGGATCGGCATCGCTGATCACGGTGCCATCAACAACCAGTCCCGTGACGTTCGCAGGCGTTGCACCATGCGTCTGGCCGGAAACCAGGTTCAGAGCACCCGGCGTGGACGGGCCGAACACGGTGCCGAACGAATTGTCGCTCATCGCAAAGTGTTGCGCATAGTTCCAGAGTGCGGTGACGGTGTTTCCATCGTAATAATCCATCACCAGGTTCGGCTTGCTGACGTTAGGCGCACTGCAGCCCTCGCGATCCGTGTAGAGGACGAACTTGTCCATCAATCCCGCATCGAACGCCATCTGTTCGGCCGTGTAGCCATGGTCCTCGTCGCAGGTCAATGCCTCCGAGCGGTCCAGTCTTTCGGGATTGGCGACATTGCCGTTCGCATCACGGTTGGGATTGTTCGTCAACAATTCATGATTGAGCCCGTTCACGGCAGGCGTGCCCCGCGCTGCACGAAAAACCGGCTCGCCGGCAGGATTAGTCGCATGAGGATAAGTCCCGAAATAATGATCGAACGACACGTTTTCCTGGAAGATCACCACCACGTGCCGGATCGGCGTCTGCGTCTCCGGCCCATGGGGTCGCGCCGATGCACACGCCGAACTCAATGACAATGTGCTTCCCAAAGCAGCGGCGATTATGCCCGCCTGAGTACGTAATCTCATCTCATTACCTCCTCTGATAATTGGCAACACGAACCGCCGGACGCAAACGCCCAATACGTTTACCTGGACGGCTAGACGAGATTACATAATTAAAGTGACACGATCATGAAGATTTAGTGACTCCCTGTCATACAAGCGGCAACATTCCAGCGATGTGATCGACAACGCCTACGTGTGAGGGGAAAAGCAGCGGATCATTAATTCTCCCCCGAACCGCTACCACCCAAGCGCTGCAAGAAATGTTCGCGCGCCTGATTGATACTGCTGTGATATGGCGTATTCGAATACTCCGACAGCGCATGGGCTGCAACCGGGAAAGCAGCAGTCGCGCTACGTCCAAGTAACGTGGGTTGGCCCGGCTGATCCGGCAGGTGCGTAATCAGAAAGCCGGTCAATTGATACGGACCCGGCGCGTCGAGGCTGCGTAACACGCTGGCATGGCAGCGCAAACTCAGTTGATCGTCAGTGCCATCCAGGCGTCCTTCGGTAGTGAGATGCGCAATCGGCCGCTTGCCTTCCTGGCTGAACAAATTGGCCTGGACCCGGTAATAGCCGTCGTGCAGCACCTTGAACTCAAGCGGAATACGCAGCACGGCCCCGTCGACATAGGAATCCCCCACGCCGGTCAGGATGGCCTGAACCGGCTGGAAACGAAACGGCGCCAGTACCGAAACCGCCTGCGAACCTACCTGCGCCGTCACGCGGACTTGCAGCTCCTGCGGCCAGTCGTGATCCGTGGCGGCCGGTTCGCTACCGCTATAGGCCCGTTTATTACCGTGTTCTGCCGTAAGCCGAAGTGGGAAAACCGCCAATTCTTTCCGCTGCCGGGTCAAAATCGACGCCTCAACGGAGGCAATGATCCCGAGTTCGCGGGCGGGGGCACTGATGTGCGCCGTTACCCGAATCGGTTGGTCGGAGAACAACGTCGCATGCGGCAACGCCACCGATATATTCAGCGTCGTGCCATGAAGCGTAACCGGGAGTATTACCGGCGTATAGGCGTTAGGGTGCAACAAGGTCCATTGTTTGCTTGAGAGTGGAATGGACCAATCGGGGAAGCGCGCGCGCTTGGCATAGGCGTCGGCGATCGTTTGCCTATGCCGCGTTCCCGCTACCGGCAGCGTTACCCGCGATCTGCCCAAAGCCGCCTTCGCCCCATCCTGCCGGCCGGAGGGAGTCTCAGCGTTGGACGCAAGCCGTGCCGCAGGCTGCGTATCATGCAGCAGCAAAACTGTCGTTACGATGACAAGCCCCAGAACCACGACCGCCACCGCGACCAATAGAGACCGGCGCTTCATCCGCCAGTGCCCGGTGATGGCGAATACGGCATATAAAAAAGTGGGTCTTGCATGTGTCCCTCTATGCGTCGATTTTTTTAAACCTGCCACACCCCTGTGCCAATGGGTAGGGCTGTGCACGCAGTTATAGCAGCGGCAAAAGGTAAGCGTCAATCATAAATCGCTTCATTGAATAACCTTCCCGCATCCCCAAAACCCAGTCAAAATGCAGCCTGCAGACCGATTTCCTGCAAAATTTCTCAGGCCTGCTATATTTCAAACGGATGATTCAAAAAAGAGAGGAGGCTCTCATGGGACATATACGTGCCGCACTCTTTGTCGCTGCCGGTATGCTAATGACGGCGGCACTTCCCTTCAACACAGCTCATGCACAGTTGGCCGGCTATCCGGTCGTACTGGTGCATGGCTTTCAGGCATCCGACCTGCAAAACTGTCCGTCACCGTCACAGGTAAAAACCAACGGCTACCTCAACTGGCAGGCTTTCTGGGACGCCCACGCCGACGCCCGGATCGACTGGTCATCCTGCGATCGGGTGCAAACCAGCATCGCTCAGGAAACCTGGCCGGAACTGGAATCGCTATCCGAATCCGGGCTGTGCGCACAAGGCTGCGTCTTCATCACGCATTCCACCGGCGCGCTGGTGCTGCGCTACCTGCTGGCCAATCAGGCACATTGGTTGGAAAACGCCGGGTTGCAGCCCCTGAAGACGATTGCCGTACTGGACTTCGGCGGCGCCGACGGCGGCGACTCCCTGGCATCGATCGCCATCAACGTGGCCGCCAACAACGCCTGGTACCTGGATCCCGAGAAGGCCGCGATCAAGGCCTGGCTCGGCTACGACCTGTACGGCACCCAGAGCCTGGGCGTGCTGAACGACCTCGTGCCGTCAATGGCGCGCACCATTGCCACGGCCCCGACGTCCATCCCGCACCTGCGCTTCGCCGGCGGCGGCTGGGCCTATCTCGGCTTGACCAAGCCGTTCCTGCCCGGCCGTGACGACTCCGTTGTCGCATTGCAATCCTCGTGCGGGGCAGCGCAGTTCGGCAGCTACGACAGCTGCGTGCCCTATGAGACGATGGAGGGCAAACAGGCAAGCACCTCGGCACCGGCGGCACTCTGGTACAACTACTATGCGGTGCTGATGGGAGCCGACACCAACCACGGCGGACTGATCGGGACGCAGACGGGCAACACGCTCGTGCCGGCCTCCAACAATTTCAATGCCAACGGCTTGTGGGTTGGTTTCCCCACCGGAACAAGTGCAACGTTCAACTGGCTGACCTGGTCATGGGACCATTATGTTTTCGTGAAGAATTCCTCTTCACGTACCATGGCGGAAGTGGTTTTTGACAGTCTCAACTAAAGGGTTTCCAAAGTGACCAGCCGAAAGGCCCGGGGCGGGCAACCGCCCCGGCTTCCGTTTTCGCAGCGCTGCAGAGGAACCAACCGCGAGCTGAACAGGTTCGTTTCATGCATCAGCCCTCTCTACCAAGGAAAACACAAGCATGCATATCAAGAAGGCCGATCTTGATACCGCGGCCAGGGAAGGCATCATCGACTCCGATCAGGCCATGCGACTTTGGAAGCACCTCGGATCCGGCAGCCAGGAATCGGCCGAATTCAAAGCGGCACACATCCTTTACTATCTGGGCGGCTTTGTCGCCATGGGTGCGCTTACACTCTTCGTAACACTTGCCTGGGACAGTTGGAGCGGATGGCCGATGCTGCTTCTGGCGCTCGGCTTCGGCGCACTCGGCATCGCCCTGACAGAGCGTTTCGAGAAACGCAACTACGCCATTCCCTCGGCCGTTACCGTCACTTTTGCCGTAGCTACCGTGCCGCTTGCCGTCTACTCGGTACAACACATCCTCGGTTTCTGGACCGGTAACTCAAATCCCGTGAATTTTCATATTTACGTGGATTGGCGATGGATCTTCATGGAGTTGGCTACCCTTGCGGCTGCAACGATCGCACTCTGGCGCTACCGGATGCCCTTTACGACGCTTCTCGTCGCCTTGATGCTTTGGTACCTGACCATGGACCTGGTGCCCCTGATCATGGGTACAAACGTCATCGGGCACAATGATTTAGGGCGGTATCTATACTTGCGCAAACTGCTTTCGCTGTGGATGGGAGTTGCCATCATCCTGCTGGCCTTCTGGATCGACGTGCATAGCGGCCGCAAACACGATTACGCCTTCTGGATCTATCTTGCCGGCGTGGCCGCCTTCTGGGGCGGGTTGACGCTGATGAACTCCCACAGTGAATTTTCCAAGGCCATTTATTGCCTGATCAACCTTCTCATGCTTGCCGTTGGCGCCATCCTCATGCGACGCGTCTTCGCGGTATTCGGCGGCATCGGGATTGCAGTCTACCTCGGCCATCTTGCCAGTCTGTTCAAAAGCAGTTTGGTATTCCCCGTGGCACTCGCCTTCATCGGGCTTCTCATCATATTTGCCGGCATCGCATGGCAACACAACGAACAACGTCTGCATGATGCGCTTACGCATTTCTTGCCGATACCGGTGCGCAACCTCATTGTGTACATCCACAACTAGCTGTTCCGGCCCAACTTCCACGGCGCCGAGGGAAACGCGGCCGGCCCCCGACCATCCCCGTGAGTAGCTGCCGGGACTGTCAGGGCATCCAGACCCGCACTTACGGGAAATTCGAAATTTCCGTTTTCTGCGCAGCAGTCAGATCAGCCGCTACCGGCGTGCCCTTGAAGCAACCGATCATATACGGATATTCCTCGGTCAGCACATAGTGATACATCGTCACTTGCTGACCATGCCACATTACCGCGCTGGTTGTGCCATGGCAGGAGTCCAGATCGGTGTCGTGCAATGTCTTTCCCGTCGCCGGATCCTTTTCTCCGTATATACCGAAACCGTCGAGTGCGTATCCAACCAATCCGGACGTGTTCTCGTTCGGCATACACGGCGACGGGCCGTGGTAGTGGTACTGCCCTTTGCTTTGCGGATGGGCATGGCAACTGTCCTGCGTCTCGTGCGCCACAGCGTCATCACCGGCATCATCCAGGGCGTTGTAAATCGCAACGCCATTGACGGCAAACCCGATCATGCCCATAGGCACACAGGTCGCCGATGTGGCCACCTGGGGACTGGATGGCAGGGTCAGATCGATGCTTTGCGACAGAATGTAATTGGGGTTGGTGTCGTACTGGTAGGCTGGATCAGTCGTCTGAATCGGGAATATGCCCGACGGTTCGTCAGGCAGATTGTTGGATACGATGGTTGTCGTGGAACCCGATGTGCCGACCTGCGTATCGCCCACCCAGCTCACGCTCCCTTCCACGGCGACTTTCTGCGCGGGATACCAGTAATTGCCCTGTATCCAGGGGCCAGTATGCGGACTACCGGAAAAAGAGGTGACACAAGACATTAATTCGCCTTGCGTCGGGGTCAACGAAGTGAGCCCATCACCGAGCGGCAGAGCCCCGGAAGGCCATTGTGAACGTTCAAGGGTAATCGGAATAGAGGAGGATGTTGATGCCTGACTGCCGCTTCCACTGCCATCACCACCGCCGCACGCAGCCAGTGTTACCGTAAAAGTGCAAGTGGCTATAAACAGAATGTTTCGAATTGTATATTTCATGATTGTTTCCTTCAAAAACCAGGCTGTACGCATTCCATACTTGCTTTCGCTCAGAGCGCCATGAACAAGCACTACCGGGCATCATCAACTATGACCTGAATCCATACTTTTTTATCCCTGTTCTTCGTGGAAAACACTATGCTGCATGTGGTGCAACGGACCCATGCGGGGTAAATGTATGCAATTCCTGATCAAGGTCCTGATCTCGGCACTGATCGTTGCGGGCGTTGCCACCCTGGCCCGCCGCTATACGATTGCCGCAGCCCTGCTGGCCTCGCTGCCGCTGACTTCGCTCCTTGCGATCATCTGGTTATACGCCGACACGAGTGACCCGCGCCACGCCCGCGTAGCGAATACACGCCCCATGCGAAACCAGAACCGAGCATCAATCCCGCACCCCACAGCGGCGGCGCCGACAATCCCGGCAGGACCAGTATCACCAGTCCCGCGATCGCCACTGCAAACCCAAACCACTGGAGCAAACAGAAACGCTTACCCTTCCAAAGCCCGTAGCCGATCATCGTGGCCTGCACCGCCCCTGACACCAGGCGCAGGCTCGGGCAACTCGCCGCATCGATCCTCGTATCCACCAGTGCCGCACGGCACAACAACGAATTGGCGGCAAACGCCACCATCGTCAAAACCGTCAGCACAAAAACACGCAACGGAGTTATCACGGCGTCACCTGAAGATCGGGCTGCGATCATTTTTTCCCCGGAAGACCAAGAAATAGCTTGCCATTAAGCTCGAGTATGGCCTATCTTGTTCTACACCACAGGATCATAACAAGGCCGTGATAGTGAGAATTCAAACTGTCCCTCTCGTTAAAACAAGCCTCTTCTTCGCCCTGCTGACATTGTCGCTTCCGTTGCTGCTGCTCGGCGGCTGCAATTTCGTCGGGTCATCCTCGTCGAGCAGCACTCAATCCTGCGCCCGGGACTACTGGGTGTCCACCACCGGTAACGACACCTCCGGGGACGGCAGCGAAAGTGCCCCGTTCCAGACCCTGAACCGTGCCCGCCTGGCCGTGCGCAACGATTCTCACAGGGGGCACTGTACGATCGCCGTCAACGTCGAATCCGGCACCTACGCCCTTTCTGCGCCCGTGAAATTCGACGCCGGCGATTCGGGCACGGCCCACGCACCGGTGATCTACCAGGCGGCACCCGCCAACACGGCGCCGGTCATTATTTCCGGCGGCATTCCGGTTACGCTCACCTGCGTACAGAAGACCTGCAGCGGAACAGTCGCCGACCTGCCTCCCCATACCCTGCCCCGCCAGTTCTACGTCGACGGCGAGCGCGCCATTCGGGCACGCTCGAATGCCGGACAGGACGTCAATCCCCATTACATTAGGGTGAGCAACGGCTACGAGCAAGACATCCTCAATTTCCCACCGATACCAACCCTGACCCATCCTGAACTGGTGGAAGCGGTCACGGTCACTCAGTGGAAGATGATGCGCTGCCCGGCCACCAGCCTGTCCAACCTCACGCTCGCCATGGCACAGCCCTGTTGGAACAATGCCAACAGCTACCCGATCCCATGGAACTTCCAGCTCCTGAGCTGGCTTGAAAATGCACCCGAATTCCTGCTTGAACCCCACTCGGAGAACATGTGGTACCTGGACCCCTACAGCAAGGTACTAACCTATATGAACCCCGTCACCACAGCACCCAAAGATGAGATCCTGCCGGTGCTGCAGAGCCTGGTCGAACTGGTGGGAACACCGAGCGCTCCGGTTACCCACATCACCTTCAAGGGTCTGCAGTTCTCCTACGCCACGTGGATGGGCCCCAATCCCGTCGGCTGGCAGGGACCAGACTCGTCGGCACAGACCGATGTGGCTAATGGTTATGTCTCTGACCAGAGCGGCAACATCCTGAAGGGCAGCAACTATAAGCCGAACGTTATTGGCCACCAGAAGAACGTCTACAAGACCCCGGGTAACGTCACACTGCGCTACGCAAGGGACATCACCTTCGACGGCAATACTTTTTCCCACCTGGGCGGTGCCGCGCTCGACATGGACACCGGCAGCCAGGACAACCAGGTCGTTAACAACACCTTCACCGACATTTCTTCCGCCGCGATCGAGGTGGGCGGATTTACCCCGGAAGACATGCGGCCCGACAGCGCACAAGAAACCAGCGACAACCTGATCAAAAACAACGACATTTCCTATACCGGCAGGGATTACTACGATTCCGCCGCTATTTTCGTCGGCTTCACCACCGGCACGGTGGTCACCCACAACACCATCAACCACACGCCCTGGACCGGCATCGCGATCGGTTGGGGCTGGGGCCTGTTCGACAAGGGTAGCTTTCCCGGATTGCCTCACGCCACCCGCGGCATGTGGGGGCAGTACGACACGCCCACGATCGCCAGCAACAACGAAATCAGCAGCAACCTGATCGAGAACTTCCTGGAGAAGCTTTGGGACGGCGGCGCGATCTACGCCAACGGCTCGCAGGGCGAGAGCTTCCAAAACGGCTTGCTGCTCAAGCAGAACGTGGCCATAGACAAGCGGCCCGCGGCCGGAAGCAACATCTACTACACCGATGGCGGCAGCCGCTACATCACCCTCGAACAGAACGTATCGCTCTACGACCCTGTCGGGACCGTCGATTTCGGCCCCTGCGGGACGGGATCGTCGATCAGCCCACTCTGCCTGGGCACGGGCTTAGTGCCTTACGGCGCCGACATGGGCGGATGCCTTCCGGTCGGGCACCTCAAGTACATAGGGAATTATCTCGCGGACACGCTTACCTTTTTCGGCCCCCAGCTCTGCCACAACGACCTCATACCTCCGTACCCGATCGACCTGACGTTCAAGGATAATGTCCCGACAACCTCGATCTCGCAGGTGCCGAGCCAGATACTCGACCAAGCCGGAGTTCAGTAAACAGACCGAAGGGCCTCGTTCTCAACCTGGCGGCACGCGAGCCTCTGTCTGCTCCGTGCTCTTTGTTGTCGACCAGGGCTAGCCCTAAACTTCAATGAGCTTCGGAGCCAGGCAGCGGGTCGAGTGTACTCTCGTGTAAGTGCTGCCATCATCCAGTGATCGCAGTACCATCCGGTCCTTGGTGAGCGAGATGATTTTCGACCTGATGACATCGCCGACCCTGCCGAAGGCCGGGCCCGTAACTGCCGTAATTTTCGAAACCAGAATGCCATCCCGGATCTTCCAGGACAGATGCGTCTCCCCGACTACTTTCGAGCATGTGGCATCGGAAAACCAGAAAATCCGGTAGGTGCCGTCTCCGTAGAACCGTTCATGCATCGGCACCAGCCGATAGTCCGAACTGTATCCCGCGACGATCCAGCTCCCCACGATTTCCCTGCCGTAACACTGATCAGGCGTCAGCGGATTCAACAGCGCGCAAGCGCCCAATGCCGGGATTGCCGCCATGGCCAGAACAGTCCGCCTCATCCGATACTCTTAGTGTGCCTAACCCGACAGATCATAAATCATCACCTGCAGCCCCGTCCTGATTCCCTCCGAAAAAGGCTCAAAGCCCTGGTATGCATCCTGCTACACTCATAACAAGGCTGCTTAAAGCTGGGTGCGAATCAATGGATGATAGCGGGCAGACGAGACGCCGGGAAGATCGTGAGCGCATTGAGAAAGCCCAGAAGCTTCGGCTCAAACGCCTAGGGCTTGGCAACGTCGCCTATGCTATTTTTTCGATCATCACGGGATACCTGATGGTCGACGGGCAGGTCCTGATCAGCAGTGCATTTTTCGGAGGCTTATTGGGCCTTCTATTAGTCATCAATATAATTTTCGCGTTGCTGATCCACTCCGGTTTGAACCGCCATCTGCCGGACCCCAGCATGACCATGATTCAGATCATCGTGGTTCTGGCCGTGCAGTTACTGTTTTTCTCGTTGAGCCGCACGGTTTTCGCCGAAGACATCTACCTGATCGCTTTTATTATCGCCCTCCTGTTCGGCGCGCTCCAGCTCCGATGGCGTCAAATGGCGGCGCTGACAACCAGTGCCTTTACGGGTTTTGTCCTGCTCATGCTCTGGCACGACACCGGTCAGCACCATCTGTATGGGCAGATAGCCGCGCGTGCCTGCATCTACGGAATGCTATTGGCGTGGATTACCTTCTTCACCTCCTTCGTAAGCGGCCTGCGTTCGCGCTTGAGGGAGCGCAACATGCAATTGCGCCATGCCATGGAGCGAATTGAGGAGCTGGCGATCCAGGATGAATTGACGGGCGCTTACAACCGGCGCTTTATCCGGCAGAGTCTCGCACAGGAGGTGGAGCGGGCAAACAGGGCTGGCACACCGTTTTCCATCTGCCTGCTCGATATAGACCATTTCAAACAGTTCAATGACAAATTTGGCCACCTGATAGGGGATGCGGTTCTGCGAGAGCTGGTCATCCGGATTAAGCATTGCGTACGACGTCTGGATCAGCTGGGCAGCCTTCCGTTGTACGATCAGGTGGGACGGTTCGGCGGAGAGGAATTCCTGCTCGTGTTGCCCCTGACCCAGTTGGAGGGCGCGCGATTGTGTGCGGAACGCATGAGAGGGCGGGTAAGCAGCACGCCGTTCGCGACGGATGCGGGTGAACTGCGTGTGACGCTGTCTGCGGGGGTGGCAGAGTATATCCCGGGACAAAACATCGAAGCGCTGATCATGCGCGCCGACCAGGCACTCTACCGCGCCAAGGAATCCGGGCGCAACTGCGTTATGGCCGATGAGTCCACCTACTCAAAAGACTTCGAGGCATAGGCAGCCTGGATTCCTTCGCGCTACCAATCGGCCTCAGGGAGGCTAATCCGCGGATTATCCGGATTGTCGCTACTATATTTAGACGAAATGAAAATAAAGGAATTTCATTTTGAGCCTTACCGACAGGATGATAACGTTGAATTTGGGTGACAAAGAACCCAAATTCAACAATATTTGCATTGTATGCAATGCCCCTTGCCGGGAAGACGAGTACACGATGGCAACCTCCCGTAGATATGCTCCTGCCACCTTCGTCGCCCTCCCGGGAGAGCGATTCGGAGTTCTGGCACACACGCACTCCCTTAAGTGCGCTTGGAAACTTCGCATTCATTGGCTGATCAATTGCTACGGAGGAGCGGCTCTCTTTGTACTGGGGCTTTCCATCGTGGCCATTGTGGCGGCAATTCAGGGATCCTGGTGGATGCACAGGAACGGAGATTTCCTCATGATCACATGGCTTGGAGCTTCACTGTTGTCCATCGTAGCCATAAGTATCTACCTCAACAAATTCTACTCTATGAGGATCGAACGACGTGTCTACAACGAGCGGCGCTACCAATTCACATTCAAAAACGAACAATACGCTGCCTCTTTTAGACGCCTGAATGCGGAATTCCTGAAAAGCGAAACGTTAAAGAATTGAAAATCATAAGCCTTGAACCGACGCATCCCAGCTAATTCGCACCGCCCTCTGTAATTGCGACCTGGGGACTTGGCGATTATTAAGCGCATGTGGTAAAAAAAGGTATGAAGCAACAACACTTGCTCGCTTGTGGTGCTATAGGTTCTTTATTGGCACTTGGCGCTTGCGCCAATCGACCCAATACGAAGCCACCTGCGCAAGCCGTCACTCCGCCGGCTCCGGGGACAAACAGAGAACCTGTTCTTCTTTATCGTGTTCCGCCGTTTTATCCAGCCATAGCCCAACTGCAAGGCATCGAAGGCAACGTGAAAGTCTGCTTCACCGTCGAGGCGGACGGCGCACTCGCCAATCTACGCATTGCAAAGGTGGAATTCCGGAGGACGAAACCCGCGATTCCAGGCGTCGACTATAGCCAGGCGTTCGATCGCGCCTCACAAGAAGCACTCAAGGCCGAAGCCGTCTATACCGTTACGCACTGGAAATACAAACCCGGTCACAAAAGCGGAAACCCCGTGAAGACGCCCGGCACATGCCAAGTGATCAAATTCATACTCAACCACTAAACACAGTATCAATCAAATGCGAAGCAGGTCTACCTCAAATAAGCGTGGCCTACCTCCCCGATTATTCTTAAAAAACCCCGTGCCGTACGGCACGGGGTTGCCATCCCTCTAATTCTCTTCCGGATCAGTAGGTGGAACCGAAGTGCCAGGTGGCGCCTACCGTCCAGTTGTCGTTCTGGAGATTATCGTTACCACCACCGAAATTCTGGTGCATGTACTGCACATCGAAACTCAGGTGACGGGCCGGCATCCAGGCCACCCCCACGCCATAACGCGGGGCGTGTTCACTGCCGGACGGCGTGCCGCTGCCCTGCAGGTTGGCCCAGCCGTAACCGATCTTGAGAAACGGCATCCAGTGGCTCATGGTGCCAACCGGGAATCCGGCCTTAAAATCGACCCCATACGTGTTGGTGCCGAAATTGGCGGTTCCGACATGAACGCCGGCATCGTTATAGACAGCGTGATCCTTCTTCTGGTTCCAGTTGTAGAAAATATCGCCGCCAAAAGCGAAATGCCGGGAATACTGCATCTGGTAACCACCGTAGACACCCAGGTTGAGGGCATTCTCCGAACTCGCGTGATCCGAGCTTACCTGGTTGAGGCCGATCTTGCCGCCCGCATAGGCGCCGCTCCACGGCCCCATCCCTGCGGCAAACGCCATGGGCGTTGCAACAAATGCCAATGCAGCCGCAGCTGCTACTGTCTTGATAATGGGTCTCATGCAAACTCCTGTAATGCAAATGGCTCATCTTCGTAAAGAAACGAATGCTGACCAAACCGATTCCTGAAAACCGGCCCTCCCTTTTTTCCTGGTAGAAATACGGCTTAGCTCAGCGCCCCTTCAGGTTAACAATTAGACCCTGGTATTTCTAATGAACTTTTAAAGGAATCAACTGTCTTTATAATGCGGAGTACAGACTTAATATGCGCCGCTAAACTACACTTGATCATAAATTATTCCACCGACCGACTTCCGGCCCTCATAGCGACCTTAGCTATAACTGTGTCCATCGACCTCTGGCAACAAAGATCACCTGGCTAAATCCTTGGCGGTTGGCTGCCGGCTGCCTTGTTTCATTAGCGGTTCAGAGCTTCTGTAGGAAACATATCAAGTTGGAATTCGCTCCCTATGCCCCATAAAAAAACCCCGTGCCTTACGGCACGGGGTCGTTGCCTAAACGGCATTATCCAACGCTATCAGTGCATCGAAAAATAATAGGAAATACCGACCGACAAGTTATTGTTCTTGAGGTTGCCATTGGAACTGCCAAGCTTCTGAAACATATACTGGGCCTGCAGGCTCAGATTCTGGTGGAACTTCCAAGCCACGCCCGCACCGTAACGGATCGAGCTATCGGTGTTGCTACCGCTGGCGCTGCCGTGTCCGCTCAGCCAACCATAGCCAACCTTCACGTAAGGCATCCAGGCGCCCGCGTCACCTACAGGAAAACCTGCAAGCACGTCCACGCCATAGCCCTTGGTGCCCAGGTTGGCCGTGCCGAAACCGGGCACGTTATGATCCTTCGCCTGGTTGTACTGGTAAAACACATCGCCGCCCAGCACGAAATGCTGGGAAAACTGCATCTGGTAACCGCCGAAGATCGCGAGGCCCAGCGCGGTTTCCGAGCTGACGCCGTCAGCCGACACCGTGTTCAACTGGAGCTGGCCGCCCGCATAGGGACCACTCCACGGGCCCTGCTCCGCCGCAAAGGCTGCAGGCGCGGACATAAGGGCAAACGCAGCCGTAACGGCCATCACTTTATAAATGGACTTCATGCAAGGACTCCTATAGAGAATTATTGCTACTTTGAAAAATACACTGCCCGGGATTAGCCAACGTCACCAATTATTCTTATTGGGAACGAAGGAATCCGTCACGGTGTCACAGAATTGTAGCAAAGCAAAGGCAAAGGTCTATAGCTCATTGTATTTAATAAGGTTTTATGCTCAAAATTATCCTGAAAAACGCCGCCTCGTTCAAACACCTCAACGCTGAACTACTTGAAACCGAATAGTCGAACCGTCTGTGGTGTACAGGCCAAAAACCCTCAGTCCACACCTCCCTGTTTTTAGGCCGCCTTATCGGCAACATTGGCAAGGCAGGCAAAACGGACGGGGCACAGGCGGCATGTTCGCTTCGTCGGGCGTGGATCAAACTGTCGTCGCATGATATTGCTGAAAACCTCGTCCAATTCCTCGCGCACCGGTTCGGGCGCCCGCCTGCTCACTTCCTCTTCTCTACCTTCTTTCAGATAATGCACGACCAGCCCCGGCGTCTCACCGGGATAGGCAAGCGAGTAATGCTCAAGCTGCAGCTGCGGATACTCCGGCATTATGTCGTTCTTGTGGTACTTGAACTCGACGATCTCCAGCCGTCCCTCGCGCTCGCGCACCAAGTCAATCCGCCCGGTCATCACGCCACGTCCCTCCGCAACGAAGAACGGACGTTCGACTTCTATGGTACGCAAACCGTGTTCGCGTTTCCCGGCTTCCCAATGATCGGCATAAGTATCGAAAACACCGTATAAGTCCTGCCGCTCTTTCGCTGCGGCTTTCTTCCCCCTCGGCCGAACCCAGGCACGTTCGAAAATACGGTGCCGCCTATCCTCCGTCACCCGCTCCCCATCCCTCAATAATCGGTGATATATCTCCAGCGCACGATGCAAACTCTGACCTGCCCGCAACGGTGCGATCGGGCGTCCCGCAAACCCGTAACGGCTTTCGAGCAGATAGCGTCGTGGACAAAAATGATAGTTGTATATCGCACTATGATGCGTATGCAGCGGCGGCTCCGATCTCTGACGAGGTCCGGATTCATGCACCGTCACATCGGGTATGGCATCAGCGTTCGGCGAAGGCACCTGATCGAATTCCTTCAGGAAATGCGAAGGATTTTTCTTCGATGTCGCGATCAACAGATACGCCTCGGCACGCGTCATCCCCACATAGAGCACCCGCCGCTCTTCTTCTTCCGGATCGATACGGCTTTCGAGTCCTGCCAAATTCCGGCGCAGGCGGGTCCGTACATTCTCTGGAAACACGGTATGGGAATCTTCGTCCATATCGGCAATGACGACCACCCGGAACTCCAGTCCCTTGGACTTATGGATCGTCATCAGCGACACCGCATCTTCCGGCTCTATTTCCGGACCTTCATAGGCCGTGGCGGATGCTTCCGCGTATTTATTGAAGAAAGACAGGCGCTTGACGATTTCAGGACTGCGTAGCTGCGCCTCGGCTTCGGCAACGAACGCGGACAACCTGCCAAGTGCGGGCATCAGCTCCTCCACCTTGAGTGCCCCACTGTCTCTGAGCATCGCGTAAAAGAGATCAATCAGCGTTTCGTACTCGCCCGCATGCAAACGCTCATACCAACACTCCACCATGCGTGCCATTTCGTCTCTATCGGTGATCCCCACCGCCCTGAACCAGTCGCGGTGCTTGCGCGTGCGCGAACTCAGCTTCAACTCTTCCTTGGCGATCAGATCCAGTATCCCCAGAAACGAATGGACGACCGGCTCCTTCAGGAATCGATGATCACCCACCACCTGGGCGGGTATACCCGCCTCGTGGAGCGCCTTCAGGTAAAGTGGCACGCGTTTCGACATGCCGCGAAAGAGGATGGCAATGTCACGCCAAACCCGTATGGCGCCATGCTCATGCATGTCGGAAAGCAGCTTGGCCAGCTTTGCAGGCAACTCTCCCGATTCCGCCTCCAGATGCCAGGGCGCAATGCCTGACCTGTTGTCTGTATACAGATCCTTTGATTCCCGGACCTTGTTATGCCTGATCAGTTGGGAAGCGGCGGCTACGAGCCCCTTTGTTGAACGTCGATTCTTTTCCAACTTCTCGACGCGTGCACCCGGCCACCGCTTTGTGAACTCGGTGGCATTGCGGACATCCGCACCGCGGAATGCATAGATCGACTGATCGTCGTCCCCCACCGCGAACAACCGGCCGGTACTACCTACTACCGCGCGGAAGATGCGGTCCTGAATCGGATTGGTGTCCTGGTACTCGTCCACCAACACATAGCGGTAGGTTTCCTGCACTTGCCGTCTGACCTGCGGATCATCGAGCAACGCTTCGGCGTAAGCGAGCTGCATCGAATGATCGAGGAACCCCTCTTCCTGCACCAGTTGCCAGTAACGCGGATAGGTTGCAATGATCCGCTCATCCACCGTGCTCGCCCCACCCTCGCGGATCAGCTGCAGATAGCGGTGCCTGAGACCGGGCTCCACCCCGCAAAGCACGTCCTCGGAAAGAAAATCGTAGATCTCGCCCACATGCTCATAGAAATGGAACATATCCTTGGAGCTATAGTCCTTCTGGGCAAAGCGTTCCTGCTTCCAATCCTGATAGATCGGAAACACTTTCAATTCATGACCGTACCGGAACAAGAACAGAAGTCTCTGCGTAGCGCCCATCGGCGAGAACGTCCCCTTCAAGAACAGCGCGTGGTGATGGAAGCGGCTGATCAACCGGAAACAGAAGCTGTGAATCGTGCTGATCGACAACCGCTGCATGATGAGATCAGCATTATCGGCTCCTTGCGTACGCAGCCGCTGATGCACCCGGACGCTAAGCTCGTCGGCCGCCTTGTTCGTAAAAGTCGTAACGAGGATATGCTCGGGAGCGACCGCTTCCTCCGTCAGCAGGCGCCAAAGCTCCTGTTCGAGGCGATACGTCTTGCCCGTACCCGGACCCGCAAAAACGATGGTGTGCCCGCTCGCTACCGGTTCCGGAGCCGGGGCAACAAGCTCATCGCTGCTATCCGCCCAAGCCAGATCCTCGTCCCCCGCCACTGAATCGGCCTCGAGCAGAGCATGGAGATGCTCGCACAAATCCTCATCCAGATCGGCGTCCGCAATCCCTGCCACCTGATTCCAGTAGTCGGACTCAGGCTCCAGGCCATGGCGTAACAGCACTTCGGCCCCCACCTCCTTGACCAGCGCCAACACTTCCCATGCAATCAGCGCCAAGTCCTCGCGGTAGCCCTCCGGCCCGTAAATGAACTCGGGCCTCAGATCGAGCGGACTGATCAGATACTTGATAACGCGGCGAACAAGCCGTCGCTGCCTGTCATCGAGAGCCTCATCCGACGCCAGCGTCACCAGCCCATCGAACCACTCCGGCAGCCGTCGGATCAACGGCCACCACTCGTCATCCGGCGCCGCGTCGGGCTCCCACTCCTTCAATTCCCGTGCGATATTGTCGCGATACCTATGGCGCTCTTCTGTATTCATGCGGAGTATCCCTCCAGAGGGGACACCACAAACCTAGCAGAAAGACCGCCACTTCGCCACGTTGGAAACGCTCAGCGCCTGCGTTTTTGTTGCATAGCACCTTGATATATGGCATGTTTTGGGCAGCATCCGCAGGCCCTGGGCCGGGAGGATCGCGATGCGCCGTTTCCTAGTTCTAACCGCCTTCGCCCTGGCACTCTGCACCACAGGCGCCTGGGCCAAACCCTTAACGCCTCAGCAAGCCGCCAACGCGGTTGGCCAACGAGCCACCGTATGCGGCATCGCCGCCAGCGTTCACTTCGCTGCCCGGAGCCACGCCCACCCCACCTTCATCAATCTGGGACGCCCCTACCCCAACCAGATCTTCACCATAGTCATCTGGGGCAACGACCGCCCCAAATTCAACCCACCGCCCGAATCCTGGAAAGATAAACGCATCTGCGTCACCGGCCGCATCAAACTCTACCGCGGCACCCCGGAAGTCATCGCCTACGGCCCGGATCAAATACGAGTACCGTCAAAGTAATTGACGGCGATGTTGCAATGCGAGACCTGACCCAAAGGCTTTATGTGAATTATTAAAAAAGCACAAGACCGTAGATTTTTCCGGAACCCGTGCCTATTATTCGGTAACAGGACTCTTCAGTCCTGATGGAGAAAGGCATGAGAATCCCGGTGTTCTTCTTCGCCCTGGCGCTGTTGATGGTCGGGCTCGTGGCCCCCATTGCCCAGGCCCGGCAGGGACATGTAGATCTCTACGCCCTCCTGCAGAAGACGGGCCTGAAGTACAAGGACATCTCCAACTCACAAGTCCAGGCCTGGAAGATCCCCTTTGACAACGGCAAGGGCGGAACCATCTACGAATACCTCACCTACTCGAATAACAAAGACCTGTTTGGCCTTATATTCATGACGGTCGTGAACCGGGGACCCCATTATGTTTTCAGCCGCGCGTTGTTGGCCAGGGCCATGCAACTGAACAACGACAAGGTGGGCATCAAATTCGTCCTCGACGAAAATCACGGCCACATCGACTGCCAGACTGAAGTCTACCTGCCTACCGCGACGCCCGCATCATTGAAACTGGCCATGGATGACGTAGCCGACACGGCCAACAAGTACAGGAAAGAACTGAGCAGACTGTAGCCAGATCAACCATGTGAGACCCAGCCAACTCCGCGGCCACAAAAACTTCCGCTTCAAACCCCAAAACCGTGGTCTGTTCCCTATTATTCTCGAAGCCATCTAAGAGAATTGGCCCGCCCTGATATCGCTGTTGTAAACTCTGGCGTTAAACAGGGAGAGTGATGCATGGGGCATTCTCAGCAACAAGAAACGCCACCCAAGGCGCGCGCGCTTTCGGGCGGCATGTATCGTCATGCACATTGGTATGTGCTGGCGCTGTTCCTGTTGGTCTTCGCCGGCTTCTTCAAGACCTATTTCATCAAGCTCGGGCAGACCGACCTGATACGTCATTTTCACGCGGCAACCGCTATCGGCTGGATGACGCTGCTGGTTGTCCAGTCTTATGCGATCACGCACGGAAAGGCGACCTGGCATCGCGCCTTCGCCAAGCTCTCATTCGTACTCGTCCCACTGCTGGTCATCACCGGGCTGTTCATGGTCCATATCATGCTGGCCCGGCACCCTCTGCGGCTGGGCAGCGCCTGGACGCTGCGCGCCTTTGCCGACTTTTTTGCCCTGCTGTATTTCGTGATGCAGTACATCATGGGCATCGTGTACCGCCGAGACGTCCGCCAGCACCAGCGCTTCATGCTGGCCACCGTATTCGCGCTCTTCCCGCCCGCCCTTGGCCGCGTCATCGGTTTGGACCTTGCGCTGAGGCTCGGCCCCTGGAACCTCGCAATCAACCATTTCATCGGCTTCTGCGTCGTCGCCTGGCTGCTAATCCGCGACTGGCGAAAAGAACGCACCGTCTACTTCGCCTACGGGCTCGCGCTAGCGTTTTTCACGCTGCTGCTGGTAAGCGAGCCCATACTCCTTCACAAC
>CAZPJI010000011.1:9482-65891 GCA_964586925.1 uncultured Gammaproteobacteria bacterium | reverse complement strand
AACGGCACGTGGTGCTTGCGCAGGCGCTGCACCAGGTCCACCATCTGGTGGAAGTGCACGTTGCGGTCGTCGTCGCCTTGGATCAGCAGCACCGGCGACTTCCAGGTGGCAACGGCCGAGTCGGGTGAAGACTCCCACGCGACTTTCATCGCCTGCTTGCGGTCGCCCTGCTCGTAGCGTTGCCGTTGTTTGCCGAACCAGTCGGCGATGAAGCTCGACCAGTCGTGCACGCCGTGCATGTCCACGCCCGCCTTGAAGATATTGGAGTTGCGGGCGAGTGCGAGCGCCGTGAGGTAGCCGCCGTAGGAGCCGCCCCAGATGCCGATCCGCTTCGGATCCACGCCCTTGATGGTCTGCAGGTACTTCGCGCCGGCGAGTACATCCTGGTATTCGGAGGCACCGGTCGGGCCCCAGTGCTTCGGGTGGTGGAAGGCGTGGCCGTAGCCGATGCCGAGGCGGTAGTTCACGGTCATGACGACGAAGCCGTGATTCGCGAGCCACTGGTTCACGGCGTAGGAGTTGCTGTAGTAGTCCATGTAGTGCCAGCCGAGCAGCATCTGCCGCGGCGGGCCGCCGTGCACGAAGATGATGCCGGGCTCGGGTGCCTTGCTGCCCTTGCGTCGGAAGAGCTGGCCGTGGATGGTCCAGCCGTCGGGGGCCTTGAAGGTGACCGGCTGCGGGATGACGAGCTGGGCGGTCGGGAAGTCCTTCGGCACCTGGTTGGCGTCGAGGAAACGGGCGTCTTCCCCGTTGGCGGACGCGACGGCGATCAGCGGCGGGCGTTTCGGCCCGGCGCTGACGTAGGCGAGGTCTTTTCCGTTGCTGGTCAATACCGGCTGCCATTCCAGTGTAGTGCCGCCGGTCAGTTCTTTCGGCGTGCTGGAGGCGTCCACCGGCACGCGGAACAGGTGCCGTCGGCCGCCGTTGTGTGCCGTATTGCCGGTGTTGGCGTTATAAACGAGGTATTTGCGGTCCGGGCTCTCGGTCACATACTCGACCATGAATTCGCCCGGAGTGAGCAGGATCGGCTTGCCGCCTTTTGCGGAGATCGAGTACAGGTGCGGCCAGCCGTCGACGTCGGCCAGGAACACGAGGCGGCCGCCGGACGCCCAGTGGAGGTTGGCTTGACCGGCGGTTTCGGGAAAAGAGCCGTCGGGCGTATCCGGACTTTTCCAGGCCGTGTGAGCCAGACCGATTGCAACACTGGCCACCTGGATGGACCAGGGCCTCGGCGTCAGCTTGAGGATGGGGCGCGGCGAGCCGCCCACGCCGTGCAGGCGCACGAAGGCAATGCGTTTGCCGTCCGGGGACCAGCGCGGCGAGAAATCGCGGTGGGTGGAGGGAGCCAGGTATTCGATCGGTTGCTTGAGCGAGGTGAAGATGCCGATCAAGGCATGGTCGCCGCGGTCGGAAACGAAGGCGAGTTGCTTGCCGTCGGGCGACCAGTGCAGTCCGCCGTCTTTGCCGTGATCGAAGAACAGGCGGTGCGGCTTGCCCTTGCCGTCGAGGTTGGCCGTCCAGACCTGATGGTTCTTGATGTAGGCGAACCGGTTATTTCTGGAGATGGCGGGATGATCGCCTTCAACGACTTTGGTGATGGCGTTGTTTTTTAACGTGATGGCCCAGATCGTGACGTGCGGCTGGATCGGGCTTGAGTCCGGGTCGGGCTGCAGGCCGCCGGGCGGTGGCCAGTTGGCGTCGTGGTCGCCGCCGCGAACATAGACCAGTGTCTTGCCGTTCGGAGAAAACGTCAGCTGCGTCAGTTCCTGCCCCGAATCCGTTGTGTAGTGCGTGACCTGGCGGGGTTTGAAGGCCGGTGCCGTGGCGACCCAGATATTGCGCACGCCACGCTCATCGAGCACCCAGGCGATGTGATTGTCCTGTTGCGAGGAAACCAGTGTCACCGGGTAAGGGTAGCCGAGCACTTGTTGCATGGTGAACCCGCCCCGGGAAGATGCGGCAAACGCGGATGCGGCACCTAGAAGCATGGCGGCGAGCAAGAGTGAACGGTTCGAACGCGGCATGACGTCACCTCCTGTCGAATGCAGGCCAGCTTACTACGTGTAAGTGATCGATGCTTCGGCTGCGCCTCGAAAGATTTGGCAAAAAGGTGCGCTGCGGCAATTCCCGAAAATGGGAAGCGATCTTGGCGTGCGTGCCGAAGCACTTAACGCATAAGCAAAAAACGCATGTCCCATAGATGGGACGAGTATTTAAGGAGATCGTAAACAGGGCGCCGCAGCTGCGCATGCATATCTGTTAAGAGGGTATAGCACCCTATACAAACGAATTTGGCAGGCCTATACTCGGGCCTGCTTGCTGTTCCGCGAGTTTCCCTGCACCGGGGACAGGTGTTCCCGAATAGGCAAAAGCTACGACGGGCTTTCGGCACTTCCAGACCTTTCCGGTCCGGCTCGACCTCGCTATGGGCGATGACGCCGCAGGATGCCCGTTGACTGGATGCAGGACAGCAACCCCGTGCCGGTTGAGAGGGTAACCGACACCAAGGCACTGCCGCATGCTTTCGGGGCAATGCGGTTCAAGTCGTGTAGCAAGGAGATTTGTTGATGAAACGTATTGTCATGACTGCTGCAGCGCTCGTCCTGGCGTTACCTGCATTGGCCGCCAACCATAAGAAGCCGGATACGGATGCGGCCAACCTGGTCCAGCCTATGAAAGCGACCACGCGTGGAACGGTGACCATAGAAGGCCATCGTATCGGCTACGATGCGGTTGCCGGCACCATCATCCTCAGGAACAAGAAAGACAAGCCGACCGAGAGCATGTTCTATGTCGCTTACATGAAGCGCGGCGTGCGTGACATGGCCGACCGCCCGGTCACCTTCTTTTATAACGGCGGTCCCGGGTCTTCTTCGGTGTGGCTGCACATGGGCGCCTTCGGGCCCGATCGCGTGGTGACCGCCGACCACACCCACACGGATCCGGCGCCTTATCACCTGGTCAACAACGATTACAGCCTGCTCGATGCCACCGACATGGTCTTCATCGATGCGCCGAGCACCGGTTTCAGCCGCCATATTCCCAAGAAGGACGGCGGCGCCGGCAAGCCCAGCATGTATTGGGGCGTGGATGCAGATGGGCATGCCTTCGCGCAGTTCATCACCCGTTTCCTGACGACATTCAATCGCTGGAATTCGCCCAAGTATCTGTTCGGCGAGAGTTACGGGACGATGCGTTCGGCGGTGCTCGCGCGCTATTTGGAGACGGAAGATAACGTAGACTTGAACGGCGTCGTGCTCTTGTCGCAGACGCTGAACTACGACATCTCCAATGCCGATAATCCGCAGATGAATCCCGGCATGGACTTGTCCTATGAGCTGGCCCTGCCGACGTATGCGGCCACCGCGTGGTATCACCACAAGCTTCCGAACCAGCCCAAGGACCTGCAAGGCTTTCTGAAAAAGGTCGAGTATTTCGCGCTGCACGGATATGCCGATGCGCTGAATGCGGGCACGGACCTCTCCACCCAGCAGGAACAGCAGGTGGCTGAGCAGTTGCGCCAGTACACGGGCTTGCCTGCGGCTTATTGGGTGAAGGCCAACCTGCGTGTGAACGGCGGCGAGTTCGAAAAGAACCTGCTCGCCGATTCCGATGAATCGACTGGCCGGCTGGATACGCGTTTCGCGGGCCCGACCATGGATCCACTGAGCCAGGAGGCTCAGTATGATCCGCAGGCCGCAGCGATAAGCTCTGCCTACGTGGCGGGATTTAATGCCTACGTCCGCAACACGCTGCACTTCAAGCCGGGCTATATGCAGTACAAGCCTGAGATCGCCCTGTGGGGCGACAAGTGGGACTGGCAGCACCAGCCGCCGGGTGCCTATGGTCCGTTGCCGATGGCGCCGAATGTGATGCCTGACCTGGCGACGGCGATGAAGTACAACCCGAAGCTGAAGGTTCAGTTGGAGGCGGGGTACTTTGACTTGGCCACGCCTTTTTATGCGGCGGTGTATGCCATGAAGCATCTACAGATCCCGCGCCGGCTCACGAGTAACATTTCCTATCATTTCTACAAGTCGGGTCACATGGTGTACGTGCATCTACCCGCCTTGAAGCAGATTCACGATAATGTGGCAAGCTTTATTCATTCGACGGACAAGGCGCATTGATGCAGGCCTTGCAGGGATAACAAACGGTAACCGGCGGGGCTTTGCGGCCCCGCCGCTGCCGGAGAAATCCGCAGGGAGCGGTGCCAATACCCACGCACGCGGTTTATTAGGGTATGAAAGCGAGATCGGCTGGTCGGTGAGGCCTTGCCGATGCAGATAAAGCCCCGACCGGCCGTTACGGGCCGGCGTTTCCATTCAGGGCGCTGCGGTGCCTTTGGAGATAAACAGGAGTATGCAAGTGAACAGATCGATCCTGCGCTCGGCAACGTTTGCCTTGGCGCTGGTAGCAATACCCGCGCTGGCGGTTGCCGGCGAACATGAACATAGCGATTCCCAGTCGGCGGCCAACGTCGCGCCGCCGCAGTCCCAGTCTTCGGTTACGCACGGTGTAGTCACCGTGGAAGGCCAGCGCATTCGCTACAAGGCTGTTGCCGGCATCATGGTGCTCGACAACAGCAAGGGCAAGCCTTACACCAGCATGTCGTATTTTGCCTATATTCGCAGCGATGTGACCAACGAGTCCGATCGGCCGATTACCTTTTTCTACAACGGCGGCCCCGGTTCCTCGACCATCTGGTTGCACATGCTGGCTTACGGCCCTCAGTTGGTAAAGGTCGGCAGCGGCACGCTGACCCCTCCTGCACCCTACAGAGTGGTCAACAACGATTACAGTTTGCTCGACGCTACGGACATGGTGTTCGTGGATGCCCCCGGCACCGGTTTCGGCCGCGTGATCGGCAAGGACCAAGGTGGTGTCGGCAAACCGTCCGATGTCTATGGCCTGGAGCCGGACGCCAAGGCGTTTACCCGCTTCATTACCAACTATCTCAGCGAGCACGGCCGCTGGAATTCGCCCAGGTTCCTGTATGGCGAGAGCTACGGCACGACCCGTTCCGCGGTGCTGGCCAGTGATCTCGAGGGCAAGAGCGTGGACCTCAACGGCATCATCCTGCAGTCATCGATCCTGAACTTCGATCTCAGCGTGGACGACCCGCGCTCGAACCCGGGCGTCAACATTTCCTATGCCACCGGCTTCCCGAGCTATGCCGCGACCGCGTGGTATCACCACAAGGTGCCGAACCAGCCCAAGGAGCTGGGTCCGTTCCTGAAGAAGGTCGAGGCCTTTTCGATGGGCGAGTACCTGACCGCGCTGAACCAGGGCAACCTGATCAGCTCGCAGATGAAGCAGAAGGTGGCCGAGCAGATGCACGAGTTCACCGGGCTCCCGGTAGCCTACATCCTCAAGGCCAACCTCAAGGTGACCGGAGGCGAGTTCGCCCACGAACTGCTGGACGACAGCGACGATGTGACCGGGCGCCTGGATTCGCGCTACAGCGGCCCCGCCATGGACCCGATGTCGGAGCGGGCCTATTACGATCCGCTGGATTCGGCAATCGATTCGCCGACGGTCTCGGTGTTCAACGACTACGTGCGCAACACGCTCGATTTCGGCAAGGGCCTGCACTATCACCCGGAGATCTACGGGTCCATGCACTGGAGCTGGAAGCACAATGGCCAAACGGGGACGCCGAACGTGATGAACGACCTGGCCCAGGCCATGAAGATGAACCCGAATATGAAGATCCTGCTTACCGGCGGTTACTACGACCTCGGCACCCCGTTCTATGCGGCCGAGTTCGAGATGCACCAGTTGCCGATTCCGCAGAAGCTGCAGAAAAACATCAGCTACGACTTCTACAAGTCGGGCCACATGGTGTACCTGAATCCGGTTTCGCACAAGCGCATCCACGATGACGCGGCCCGTTTCATAGAGGCCAACTCCAAGTAGGTGCCGGTCAGGGACTTGCCTTGACAAAAGGGGCCCTGCGGGGCCCCTTTTTATGTCAACGGCAAATCAGCTGACCGAGGTTGACAGGCTTCAGGTGTTTTATTACAGTAAAACACGCGATCTTCGCAAGAAGGCGTCAATAATCGGTGGCCCCTCGGGCGCCGCCCCCATCCCGGCAACCCAAAGTCTGCCGGGGACAGTTCGGATGGCATGGCCGGTGACGGCTGTGCTGTTACCTGGAGACACAAGATGAAGAAACTAACCCCCTATCTGGCGGCTCTGGCACTGGTGACTGCCACAATGCCGGCTTTCGCGGCCGGCAAGCACGAGATGAGCAAGGGTGCTTCCGGATCGGCCGCGACCCAGCCCCAGAAGTCGGTCACGACCGGTTCGGTCACCGTGGAAGGCCAGCGCATCAGCTATACGGCCACGGCCGGGACCCTGATCATCAAGAACAAGGAGGGCAAGCCGGTCACGAGCATGTCCTACGTCGCCTATGTCAAGCGAGGTGTACGCAATTCCGCCGACCGTCCAGTTACCTTTTTTTATAACGGCGGTCCGGGTTCATCAACCATCTGGTTGCACATGCTGGCCTGGGGGCCGAAGCTGGTGAAAGTGGGCAGCGGTACGCTGACTCCGCCGGCGCCCTACAAGATGGTGAACAACAATTACAGCCTGCTTAATGCCACCGACATGGTCTTCATCGACGCCCCCGGCACCGGTTTCGGCCGTGTGCTCGGCAAGAATGTCGGCGGTGCGGGCACGCCCAAGGATGTCTATGGCATTGACGAGGATGCCCACGCTTTCGCCAAATTCATCACCCAGTACCTGACGAAGAACAACCGCTGGAATTCGCCCAAGTTCCTGTTTGGCGAGAGTTACGGCACGACCCGTTCCGCAGTCTTGTCGAACATCCTGGAACGTGACGACAGCGTCGGCCTCAACGGGGTCGTGCTGCTCTCGGCGATCCTGAACTTCAACATCAACGTCGATTTCCCCGAGATCGACCCGGGCATCAATCTGCCCTACGCGCTGGGTCTGCCGACCTACGCGGCCACGGCCTGGTATCACCACAAGGTGCCGAACCAGCCCAAGGAGCTGATGCCGTTCTTGAAGAAGGTCGAAGCGTTTGCGACTGGCCCGTACCTGGACGCCCTGCGTGCCGGCGCCAACTTGAGCGCCTCGGCCAAGCAGAACATTGCCGAGCAGGTACATATGTACACCGGGTTGCCTGTGGCGTATATCCTCAAGGCCGACCTGAAGATCACGGGCGGACAGTTCGCGCACGAGTTGTTGTCGGACAGTGACGACCTGACCGGCCGCCTGGATTCCCGATACAGCGGGCCGGCTATGGATCCGATGGGCGAGAGCGCGAGCTACGATCCGATGGATTCCTCGATTGATGCGCCGACCGTGTCGATGTTCAACCAGTACGTGCGCAAAACGCTCGATTTCGGCCAGGACATGACTTACAAGCCGCAGATCAATGTCTTCCAGTTCTGGAATTGGAAGCATGCTCAGCCGGGCGCGCCGTTCCAGTTGCCGTTCACCCCGAACGTGATGCCGGACCTGGCCTCTGCCATGAAGTTCAACCCCAACCTGAAGATCCTCCTTGCAGGCGGGTACTTCGACCTGGGCACGACGTTCTACTCCTCGCAGTACGTAATGCATCAGTTGCCGATCCCGCACAAGCTGCAAAAGAACATCAGCTATGCCTTCTTCCCGTCGGGGCACATGGTTTACCTGAATCCCGAGTCGCACAAGGGCCTGCATGATGTCGTCAGCAAGTTCATCGAGAGCAACTCGAAGTAATTGGAATAACTGAAACGAGTTGGCGAGGGGCCCGCCGGGCCCCTCGCTTTTCCCGGCCGAGTGATCCACAGCGGGTGCCGAACTGGGTATCATGAGCGCTTCTCGAGGGACTAGAAAGGACACGGAATGACATCGATCTCCGGACACTACAGTTGGATAGCCATCGTGGCCGTGGTCGCGCTGGTGGCGCTGATTCTCTACCGGCGCGGACGGCGCCTGATCGGACATCAGCGTTTCCATGAGCGCCGCATCACCTTCCGTGCCGTTGTTCTGGCCGTGGTGTCGGTGCTCCTGCTTGTGAGCTACGCTCGCCGCGCCGACCCCATGCTCGAGTATGCGAGCACGGCGGGTGGGGCTTTTGTCGGGTTTGTCATCGGACTGGTCGCGTTGCGCTTTACGCAAATGGGGCGCGACGAGGACGGTGTGTGGTACGTGCCCAACCTATATCTCGGCATTGGTCTGATCGCGTTGCTGATAGCCCGCTTTGTCTACGAATATGTCGTTATCTTCCCGCAGGTCAAGAAGCAGATGGCGCAGGCGGCAACGGCTCATGGAGTGGCGCCAGCGTTGCCCGCGCAGCCGGTATTGCACGGAATACTGTTTCTCGTGATTGGCTACTATGTACTGTATTACCTGGGCCTGCTCGTGCGCGCACGCCGCGAGGGACACCTCGATCCTGTCCGGCAAGAATCAACCGACAGCGGCCGGTAAGCGGCTCGATGTCTTTCTGTTTGTGGAGCGGTAACCATGGTTAGTATCGGTACGCCATTGACGGAGGGCGCCACGCGCTTGCTTCTGCTCGGTTCCGGAGAGCTGGGCAAGGAAGTGGCGCTGGAAGCCCAACGCCTCGGGGTGGAAGTGATCGCCGTGGACCGCTATGCCAATGCGCCCGCTATGCAGGTGGCGCACCGCAGCCATGTCATCGACATGCTTGACGGCGATGCCATTCGGCAATTGATCGAGCAGGAGAGACCGCACTACGTGGTTCCGGAAATCGAGGCCATTGCCACCGCCGAGCTCGAGCGGCTGGAGGCCGAGGGCCAGACGGTAATTCCAACCGCACGTGCCGCGCGCCTGACTATGGATCGCGAGGGTATAAGACGGTTGGCTGCCGAGACCCTGGAGCTCAAGGTCTCGCCGTTCCGCTTTGCCGATAACGAGGAGGAATATCAAGCCGTCATCGGCGAGCTTGGGCTGCCCTGCGTGGTCAAGCCGGTGATGAGTTCCTCGGGCAAGGGGCAGAGCATCATCCGCACGGAAGACGAGGTCGTGCCCGCCTGGCGCTATGCCCAGCAGGGCGGACGTGCCGGACAAGGCCGCGTGATCGTGGAAGGATTTGTCGATTTCGAGTATGAAATCACCTTGCTGACCGTGCGCCATGCCGGTGGAACGGCGTTTTGCGAGCCGATCGGCCACCGTCAGGAACAGGGCGATTACCGCGAATCCTGGCAGCCGCATGCGATGAGCGATAAGGCGCTTGCCCGGGCCCGCGAGATGGCCCGCCGCTTGACCGACAACCTGGGCGGCCGTGGCGTGTTCGGCGTGGAATTCTTCGTACGGGGCGACGACGTCTGGTTCAGCGAGGTCTCGCCCCGGCCGCACGATACGGGGCTGGTGACGCTGGTTTCGCAGGATCTTTCGGAGTTTGCCCTGCACGTGCGCGCCATACTCGGGTTGCCCGTGCCGACGATACGGCAACTGGGGCCGGCCGCTTCCTGCGCGCTGCTGGTGGAAGGCGAATCTCGGCAAGTTGTTTTTGGAAATCTGGACGCGGCTCTCGCGCGTCCCGACACGGCGTTGCGGCTGTTCGGCAAGCCGGAGGTGCGCGGACGCCGGCGTATGGGCGTGGGTCTTGCCCGCGCGGACAACGTCACTAAAGCACGTGCCCATGCGCGTGAAGTCGCGGAGGCTGTAAAGATCACCTTGTAATCCATGCGCACGCCGGTTTCCGGCGTGTGCGTGATTCATGGCCTCTGTAAGGGTTGCCGGTAACCGGCGGCCAGTCTGCGGTCTGTCCCTCGAAGGGGCCACCGTTAATTCATTCCCCAAGAAGGAGAAAAGCGTGAAGAGAATAGCCATTGCAGTACTGGCCTTGGCACTGACCGTGCCATATGCGACGGCGGCTTATGCAGGCGGCCATGAAAAGCCAAGCCCCAAGGCCGAGAATCCGGCGCCGCCGAACTCGGTGACGCACGGCAGTGTGCGCATCAACGGCCATACCATCCGTTACACCGCCACTGCGGGCACCATCGAGCTCAAGAATGACAAAGGCCAGCCGACCGCGCGCATGTTCTATATTGCCTACACCGAAGACGGCGAGAAATCGCGCACGCGACCCGTGACGTTCGGTTGGAACGGTGGTCCGGGCGGTTCCTCGGTGCTGGTGAACTTGGGCGGCTTCGGCCCGATGCGTGTCGAGACATCGAACGCCAAGCCCACGCCACCGGCACCTTATACGCTACAAAAGAATCCCTATAGCCTGCTCGACAAGACCGACCTGGTGTTCGTCGATGCGGTAGGTACGGGATACAGCCGGCTCATGGGCAAGTCCAAGCCCAAGGATTTCTATGGGGCCGATCAGGACGTGAGAGCGTTCGGCAATTTCATCGAGAATTACCTGCAGGACAACAACCGCTGGAATTCGCCCAAGTTCGTCCTCGGCGAAAGCTATGGCACCCCGCGCTGCGCGATGCTGGCGAACTGGTTGCAGAACAACGGCATTGCGCTGAACGGTGTGATCCTGCTTTCAAGCGCGTTGAACTTCAACGACATGACCTGGTTTCAACCGCCGGGCTCCAACGACCTGACCTACGAGCTGTACCTGCCGAGCTATGCCGCGATCGCCTGGTATCACGACAAGCTGCCGAACAAACCGAAGAGTCTGCCGGCCTTCGTGGAGACCGTGCGTGAATTCGCCTTGGGGCAGTATGCCCAGGCGCTCATGGCGGGCGACAGCATTTCGGCGGCGCAGGAAAATGCCGTGGTGGCGAAGCTCCATGAGTACACAGGCTTGAGCAAGACGTATCTGAAGGATACGAAATTACGCATTCGCCCGGGGCGCTTCATGAAACAGCTGCTCCGAGGCGAAGCTCGTACGGTGGGCCGTTACGATGCCCGCTACGAGGGCATCGACTACGATTCCGCGGGCGAGTACCCGGGCTACGATCCGTCCGGCACCGCCATGTTTCCCGCAGTCGTATCGGCGTTCCACAATTACCTGCTCAACGACCTCAAGTACAAGGATAGTGCCAAGTACATCTTCCTCAGCTACAAGGTCAACCAGGCGTGGGATTGGCACCATCGTGTCGATGGACGTAAATATCCGGTGCCGGACACGCTGCCGGACCTGCGCGAGGCGATGAGCGAAAACCCGCATTTGAAAGTTTTCTCGGGCAACGGCTATTTCGACTTGGCCACGCCGTTCTTCAAGACGCAGTACGAGCTGAACCACATGGGGCTCGCACCGTCGCTGCAGAAGAACATCAGCATCCACTTCTACCACGACGGGCATATGCTCTACATCCGCACGTCCGCGCTCAAGAAGTTGCAGACGGACCTGGATGCGTTCTATAACAGCGCGCTGAAGCACTGAGTCCGAAACCACGCCAATAAAAAAGAGGGCCCGCAAGGGCCCTCTTCGTTTTCAGGCAAATCGCGGGCTCAGGCGAGCGATTTGTAGTCCGGCTTGTAGACATGCTTGCGGATGAACGCTTCCATGTCGTCCGGACGCTCGACGTCTGCCAGGTTGGAATCGAAGACCAGTTTGGCGACGCGGGCGGCGGTCTTGATCTCGATGTCCAGGATGTTGGACTGCAGTGGGTAGAGCAGACCTTGCTTGCGTTGTTCGTCGGTCACCTGGTCGGCGACGGCACGGGCGGCCTCGATGAACATCTCGTCGGTCACGCGCTTGGCCTTGGTGGCGACGATCGCCATGCCCACCGCCGGGAAGATATAGAAATTGTTGGCCTGTCCCGGCAGGAAGGTGTGCTTCTGGAAATGCACCGGCGGGAATTGCACGCCGGCGGCGTAGATTGCCTTACCGTTCGACCATTGGTAGGCCTGCTCGGCCGTGCACTCGGCATGCTCGGTCGGGTTGGACAGGGCGAGGATCACCGGGCGCTCGTTGACGCGGCTCATTGCCTCGACCACCTTCTGGTTGAAGGCGCCGCCGATGGTGCTCACGCCGATGATCGTGGTGGGCTTGATGCTCTCGATCGCGTCCACGAAGCTGCGGGTCGGCGCGTGCTTGTGGGCATAGGGCACCTGGAAGTCCACCAGGTCGGTGCGGGTCGATTCCAGCAGGCCGTTGACGTCGAACATATGGACGCGGGACTGAGCGTCTTCGAGCGTCATGCCTTCCTGCACCAGGGCGGAGCAGAGCAGATTGGCCAGGCCGATGCCCGCCGAGCCGGCCCCGAGGAAAAGGTATTTCTCGTCCTTGAGGTTGGTGCCCTTGATGCGGGCCGCGTTGATCATGCCGGCGAGCGTGATGCCCGCGGTGCCTTGCACGTCGTCGTTGTATACGCAGTACTTGTCGCGGTAACGCTCGAGCAGATGCACGGCGTCTACGCCGGTCCAGTCCTCGAAATGCACGCAACAACCGGGGAAGACCTCCTGCACGGCATCCATGAACTCGTCCACAAAGGCGTAGAGATCCTCGGTGGCAGGGCGCGGCTGGCGGATGCCGAGATAGAGCGGATCGTTCAGCAATTGTTCGTTGTTGGTGCCGGCATCCAGGTACATCGGCAGCAGGTACTGTGGGGGTACGCCGGCGGCAGCCGTATAGAGCTGCAGCTTGCCGATCGGGATGCCCATGCCGTTGGCGCCCAGGTCGCCGAGCCCCAGGATGCGACCGCCGTCGGTGACGCAGATGACGCGCACGTCCTTGACCGGCCAGTTCTTCAGAATATCGCGCACCTGGCCCTTGCGGCGGATCGACAGGTACATGCCGCGCGGCTGGCGCAGCACGTGGCCATACTTGAGGCAGGCCTCGCCGATGGTCGGGTCGTAGACGATCGGCAGGAAGCGCGCCGGGTCGGACATGATCGTGCGGTAGAACAGGGTTTCGTCGTGGTCGAGCAATCCGGCCAGGTAGATGTACTGGTCGATGGGCGAATGCTTGTGACTGAGCTGCATCATCACGCGCTGCAACTGGAGGTCTTCGGTCTCGGTGACCTCGGGTATGAGGCCGACCAGCCCGAGCTTCTCGCGTTCGGCCTCGGTAAAGGCCGTGGACTTGTTGAGCGCGGGATCTTGAAGCAGTTCCAATCCGTGTTTATTTGTACTCATGGCCGGCTTTTCTCCTGGTAGCTGGACTTCCGCCCAGGGTTAGCTTGGATGCACCATCTTGGCGGGATCGACGATGCGGTCGAATTCTTCCTCGCTGACATAGCCGAGCTTGAGTGCGGCCGCCTTGAGCGTGGTGTCATGGTCCACGGCGTAGTGGGCGATTTCGGAGGCCTTGTCGTACCCGATTTCGGGGGACAGTGCGGTCACCAACATCAGCGAACGCTCGACGTATTCTTCGATCTTCTTGTGGTTGGGTTCGGTGCCCTCGATCAGGTATTTGCGGAAGTTGGTGCAGCCGTCGCCGAGAATGGACATCGACTCGGTAATGTTGGCGATCATCAGCGGCTTGTAGACGTTCATTTCCAGCAGGCCACCGGCACCGCCGAAGGTGACGGCTACGTCGTTGGCCATGACCTGCACGGCGAGCATTGCCAGCGCCTCGGTCTGGGTCGGGTTGACCTTGCCGGGCATGATCGAGGAGCCCGGCTCGTTCTCCGGGATCAGCAGCTCGTGGAAACCGGCGCGCGGGCCGCAGGAAAGCAGCCGGATGTCGTTCGCGATCTTGTACAGCGAAACCGCGAGCGTTTTGAGCGATCCGGAAAACTGCACCAGTGCATCGTGTGCGCCCTGTACGGCGAACTTGTTCGGGGCGCTGACGAAGGGCAGCTTGGTGAGTTTTGCGATCTGCGCCGAGGCGGCGCCGGCGAAGTCGGCGGGAGCATTGATGCCGGTGCCCACGGCGGTACCCCCAAGGGCCAGCTTGTAGACATCGCCCAGCGCGGCTTCGATGCGGGTGATGTCTTCCTTGAGCATCTCTGCATAGCCGGAAAATTCCTGCCCCAGCGTGAGCGGGGTGGCGTCCTGCATGTGGGTGCGCCCGATCTTGACGATGTCCTTCCAGGCTTCGGCCTTCTTGCCGATCGCCTTGGCCAGTTCGCGGACCGGGGGCAGCAGGGTCTCATGGGCGCCCACGGCCGTGGCGATGTACATCGCGGAGGGGAAGGTGTCATTGGAGGATTGCGACATATTCACGTGGTCGTTCGGGTGCACCGGCTTCTTGGAGCCGAGCGGATTGCCCTCGATTTGGCAGCAACGGTTGGAGATGACCTCGTTTACGTTCATATTGAACTGGGTGCCGCTGCCGGTCATCCACACGTGCAGGGGGAACATGTCGGCATGTTGCCCTTCCAAGATTTCATCGCAGACCCGGGTGATCAATTCGAAACGCTGGTCGTCGAGACGCTTGCCCGCGTGGTTGGCGTGGGCGGCGGCCTTTTTGAGAATGGCGTAGGCGTGGATCATTTCCCGCGGGATCAGATCGCGACCGATGCTAAAGTGCTCGAGCGAACGCTGCGTCTGAGCGCCCCAGAGTTTGTCTGCGGGCACTTTTACCGGCCCGAGGCTGTCGGTCTCTTCACGGAACTCGGTCATCGATCAATTCCTCCGGTTGTCCCTGGAAAAAAGGGGCGTTAGAGCTTGGATTTAAGAGGGTGAAAGGGCATACTTTGATAGCATAAATAGTATCAGACACAGGTTGGAGGAATGGGAGGCTTCGTACATATCCTAGAAAGCTATCTGAACCAGTACGGTTATCCCATCCTCTTTCTGGTTATTTTCGTAGAAAGCTTTGGCATTCCGGCGCCGGGACAGACGTTGCTGATCACCGCGGCCCTGTTTGCCGCGACCGGAAACCTTAAGCTCTGGCTGGTCATGCTGGTTGCTTTTGCAGCGGCCGTGATCGGCGACAATATCGGTTATTTCATCGGCCACCGGGGCGGACACCGCCTGTTGTTCCGTTATGCCAAGCGCTTCGGCGTGTCCCACGAGCGGATGGAGAAAATCTTCGAGCGCTTCAATCGCCATGGCGGCTGGTTCGTGTTCCTGGCCCGTTTCTTCGATGTGGCCCGCCAGATCAACGGGTTGATCGCGGGCTCGGCCAAGATGAGTTTCCGGCGTTTCCTGTTCTTCAATTCGATCGGTGCCGCCGGGTGGGTGCTGCTGTGGGGCTTCGGCAGTTTCTATCTGGGTCAGGGACTCAAGAAGTGGCTGAGCCAGTACGAGCACATTACGGCCTGGCTGGTGGCAGGCGTCATCGTCCTGTGCATCATTGTGATCGCGTTCTGGTTCTGGAACCGGGCTCGGCAACGGCGCGCAAAAAACGAAGAGTCGTAAGCCGTGAACATCGCCTACGTTGCGACGCCGCTTAGCGCGGCAGGGTGAGGATGGCTTCGAGTCCGCCCTCGGAGCGATTGACCAAATGCAGGGTGCCGCCGTGACTGAGTGCGACGTCGCGGGCGATCGATAGCCCCAGGCCGGTGCCTCCGGTCGCCCGGTTGCGCGAATATTCCGTGCGGTAGAAAGGCTCGAAAACCTGTTCCAGTTCCGGCGTGGGGATACCCGGTCCCCGGTCCATCACGCGAATATCCAGAGAGCGCGGCCGTTCTTTTACCAGGATTTCGGCACTGCCGCCGTAGCGCAGGGCATTCTGCACGAGGTTGTCGAGCGCCCGGCGCAGGGCCCGCGGACGTGCCGGGTAGGGTGCCGAGGCGTGGCCGCTCAAGGTGACGTCTTGCCCCAAGGCATGGGCGTCGGACACCATGCTTTCCAGCAGGGCGTTGATGTCAACCGATTGCAGTTTTTCCTGTTTCGCCTCGCCGCGCATGTAAGCCAGCGTTGCTCCGAGCATGGCGTCCATTTCGTCCAGATCGCGGTTGAAGTCTTCGCGAAGCTGGGGGTCGTCGAGCATTTCGGAGCGCAGACGCAAGCGCGTAACCGGCGTTTTGAGGTCATGGGAGATGGCGGTTAGCGTGCGCAGCCGGCTGTTCATGAAGTCCAGAAGCCGCTTCTGCATGAGATTGAAGGCGGCGGCTGCGCGCCGGACTTCGGTCGGGCCTGTTTCGGCCAGCGGTGGGCGCCGGATATCGCGTCCCAGGGCGCGCGCGGCATCGGCCAGCATCGCCAACGGGCGGGTCACCCAGGTTACCGCCAGTAGCGAGAGCAGCAGTGCCACCAGGAGCACCACGCCTAGCTGGACGAGCAATGTATTGGGGCGGAGGTTTAACGGACGAGGGGGGCGCCGGTCGGTAATGGTCAGCCAGTTACCGTCGTGCAGGCAGATAGCAACCTGGAATATGCCCCGCGTTCTGTGCGCGGGCTTGCGGGCGGCGACCTCCACTCGGTATTCGGGTTCCAGTTGCTGCGATAAAGCCGCCGATAAGCGCATCAGATGCCGCGGGAGCGGGGTATTGGACGGCAGCAGTTCGGGGTTTGCCGAGATCGCCAGACTTGTGCGCGGGGTGCTCATCACGCGAATCAATTCTTGCCGGTCGGGAGGGGACAAGCGGTCTATCAGGCTGACCGTGGTCGCGATACGCTGGGCAAACCGTTCCGCCCCCGCATGCTCAAGGAGGTGATGGCGTTCACGCAGGTTGATGGCCGCCGAGCCGACCAGGGCCAGGACCAGGCCGATCGTGAGGATCAGTACGAGTCTTCCGAACAGCGAGCGGGGAAGAATACGGACGCGCATGTGGGTTAAAGAGTCTCGACTTCGGATGCGAGTATGTATCCTTCGCTGCGCAAGGTACAGATGATTCGGGGCTGGCGCGCATCGTCGCGCAGCTTCTGGCGCAGACGGCTGATCTGGACATCGATGCTGCGATCGAAGGGCGAGGCTTCCCGTCCGCGGGTGAGATCCAACAACTGGTCGCGCGTCAGTACGGCGCCGGCATGTTCGACGAGTGTGAGCAGGAGGCGGTATTCCGCACCACTGAGAGCGACCAGAACGCCATCCGGCGCCGTGAGTTGATGGCTGGCCGTGTCCAAGGTCCAGCCGGCAAACCGGTAGCGCACGGCGCCTTGGGTTTGGCGCAAATTCGGCGGCAGTGCGCGTGTGCGGCGCAGGACGCTTTTGACCCGGGCGAGCAGCTCACGGGGGTTGAAGGGTTTGGCAAGATAATCGTCCGCACCCATTTCCAGCCCGATCACACGGTCCATTTCCTCGTCGCGCGCGGTCAGCATGATGACCGGAATTGCACTTTGCGATCGCAGTTCGCGGCACAGTTCCAAACCATCCGTGCCGGGCAGCATGACATCGAGCACGACCAAGTCCGGCTTCGAATGCCCAAGAAGGTGGCGCATTTCGTTGCCGTCGGCCGCGGTCGAAACCCGGTAACCGTTGCGTGCCAGGTAGTCCCCCAGCAGGCGGCGGATTTCCCGGTCATCGTCTACTACCAAGATGTGATCGGTGCTGCTCATGTTCGTTTTATACGCGAAAACCTGTCAGGAAAGCGAACAAATTTGTAACACATTGTTACGGAGCCTGCGACGCAACCATCGCGCCACAAAAAAGCTAATTCCGGACACATCCGGCTTACATGGGCCTGGTGCAATGAAGCTCGACGGGGACACCGTCTTTTAGTCATTCTTGTTGTAGAGGTATCAAATCATGTTCAAGCCCTTTGTTACTGGTTTTGCTGCCTTGGCGCTGCTGGCGGGCACTGCGGCCTTTGCGCAGTCGCCGTCGCCTGCCGGTGTCATGAAGGATCGTGCCGGATGGCGTGCGCAGAAGCAGGCGGACCGGCTCGCGCAACTCAAGGCGCAACTGAAAATCACATCGGCCCAGGAACCGGCCTGGAACGGTTTCGTTTCGGCTCTCCAATCCATGCATTCGAGATGGCCGAAAAAAGCCATGAGAAGCAAGGCGGGTGGACTGACGCCGGCGCCCCAGGTGTTCGACACGATGGCCGAATATGCGCAGAAGCGTGCGGAAGGCGCACGGGCGTTGGCAGGTGCCGTGAAGAAGCTCTACGGGCAGCTAACGTCGGTGCAGCGTGCGGTTTTCGATACGCATCTGGCCGAAAGGCACAGCCTCATGAGGCATCGTTACTACAAACCCATGAATCGCCAAGCTCCTCGCAATGCTCCGTGGCCTCCGGCGTCAGGACCCGCCAACAACGGCCGGTAAACACGGCAGCAGGCTCCGGGCGGGCGATCGGCCGCCCGGAGCGATCCACGTATGAATAGATCAGGTCCCCCTAAGTCAGTGCGCGCACGGCAAACGTGGGGAGCCAATGGCTGGCCCCGTAATCCGCGCGCAGTGCTGCGGCAAGGCCCGCCTGCGCATGGATCCGGGCCGCTTCGGTGAGTGCCGGCCGCCGCGGGTCTGTCGCGGGCAACTGGTTCGCGATATTCGCTAGCATCCAGCTGCGGCTGAGGTTGACCCCGGGGAGGTGAGCCAGCTTGTAGTCCGTCGATTCGGGCATGGCCGCCGGCGTGAGCCAGATGCCCCCGTTCGTCGCGATGCCGGGCAGGAATACCCCCAGCCAGTCGGCAAATTTGCCGGACTCGAGAACACGCGACATCAGGTCTGCTTCGGCCAGCACCGGCGAGATGAAATCGTGGCCCGAGGGTTCCCAGGCGAAAGTCGCACCACGGTCTTCGGCAAAGAAACGCAGGGACGCTGTGACGATACTTTGTTCCAGCGCCTGTCGTCCCGATTCCCGCGCCCAGTCAAGCATCAGTGCGAGCCCGAAGGCCGTGTTCGAATGTTCACCGGCACGCACCGGGTAGGGCAACGCGGCGAGCCAGGGGCCGATCCACTCCGCGATTAGGCCCACGAGAGGTCCCAAGGCCTTGCGTTGCTTGGGCCGGGAGGCCAGTTCGCTGTCAAGTGCCAGCAGCCAGGCCCATCCATAGGGTCGCTCGAAGCCTTCCCGCCCCGGGGTGGCCAGATATTCGCATTCGCCAGCGATATTGCGGGCGGTAAGCTGTTCTGTCAGCAAGGTTTGCGCCGCACGCGCAAAGTCGGCCTCTGGGAAGCAGTTGAGCAGGCGCGCGAGCAACCAGTGATTGTGCACGGCAGAATGCCAGTCGAGACAGCCGAAGAACGCCGGGTGCAATTCGCGTGGCGTACTTGCATCGGCATCGTCGTTCAACCAGTGCGAAATATGGTTTGGGTATTCGCGCTGGATCGAGTCCAGTGCCATGCCGGCCAGTCGTGTTGCCAGTTCGGTGTCCACGTCGGCCTTCATGCGCTTTGGGTGAATAGTGGCAAATGTCCCAAGGCAATAACGTCGGGCCAATCCTCGGGCATGCCCTCGGTGCAGATGGCGGCTTCCGCGACGATTTTCGCATTGGCGTGCTGCATGAGTTCCTGCATGGCGCGGAGTGTCGAGCCCGTGCTGATGACGTCGTCGATCAGGGCGACGGATGCATCGTTGATCAGTTCACGGTCTTTTTCGTCGAGGTACAGGCTCTGTTGCGTGCCGGTCGTAATCGAGTGTGTGCTGACCGATAGCGCGTCGCCCATATAGGATTTGTAACTCTTGCGCAGCACTACATAAGGGAGTGCTAGACGAGCCGCTAGTGCATAAACTAGGGGGATGGACTTGGCTTCGGGCGTGATCAGTGCTGCAGGCCGGAGTGTTTCCAGGCGCGGTGCCAGGGCTTCTGCCGCTGTTTCCACGAGCTCCACGTCGCCAAGAATGTTCAGGACGGCGATCGATAGCCCCGGTTTGACTTCGAACAGCGGCAGTTCGCGGCGTACTGCGCCGATTTCCAGCACATGGACCTGACGGTTCATGACACAACTCCTTGTTGTTGACTAACTGATTCTGATCAGTGTGCGCCCCAGCGGGCCGCGTCCGGCGATCAAGGCTTCTGCGGCACCCATTACGTCTTCGAGCTGAATCTCCCTGGAGGCGATTCGATTCAGCTTGGCGGGACGCAGGTCCGTGGCCAGGCGCTGCCAGATCTTGTCGCGCAACGGTCGCGGCGTGGCCATAGAGTTTATGCCGAGCAGGCTGATGCCGCGCAGGATGAATGGGTAGACCGTCGTGGTAAAGCTGGCGCCACTCGCGTTGCCGATTGAGGCCACATTGCCCCACCAATCGATGACCGTGAGCAATCGCGCGAGCAGATCGCCTCCAACTGTATCGATTGCGCCGGCAAAACGCGCGCTTTCCAGGGCATGCTTGCCGAACTTTTCGCTGCTGGTGTCGAGGATTTCCGCGGCTCCCAGTTCGCGCAGCCAGTCGTGGGCCTTGCGCTTGTTGGTGAAGGCGACCACGTGATAACCGGTCTGGGCAAGCATCGCTACGGCCAGGGCTCCGACGCCACCGCTTGCCCCGGTCACGGCTATGGGACCGGTGCCGGGGCGTTGGCCGTTCTGTTCAAGCCGCTCCAGAGCGAGTCCGACGGTGAATCCGGCGGTGCCAAGCTGCATGGCGGTACGTGGGGTCAGTCCGTCCGGAATCGGGATGACGTGTTCGGCGGCGACACGAACGTATTCCGACAACCCGCCGTCGGTGTTTTCGCCGATGCCGCAGCCCGTGACCAGGACCTGGTCGCCGCCTGAAAACCGCGGATCGTCGGTATCGCATACATGCCCGGCAACGTCGATACCCGCCACCAGCGGGAAGTCGTGCATGATCTTGCCCTTGCCGGTCAGGGCCAGCGCGTCCTTGTAGTTCAGGCTCGAATACTCGGCCTCGATGGTGACCGTGCCCGCGCCGAGATCATCAAGCTCCAGCGTTTCGTAACGAGCTTCTACGTGCCCGTCCTTCTTGTGTACGCGCCACGCTTTGAACGGAGAACTCATCTCAGTCCCTCCCGTGAGCCGCGACGCAGGGGGGTAACTCGGAGGGACGGGGAGGATTGTGTCCGTGGCTTTGTCGCTTCTCGCTTATTTGGAATAACCAAACAGCATTCGTCGCTTTGCGACGCAAACACAATCCACCGCCATCGCGGGAGAGGCAGAGATGGGCTCTGGTCATGACTTGCGTTCCTTGCGTTCGTGCCACGCCACGAGCCCGGCCGCGTCGAGATTGAGGTCCATCGCGAGCCACGTCTCACGGTCGCGGGCGGAGACATCGACACCGTGTTTGTCGAGGCTTTGGGCCAGGTAGTCGTGCAGGGCATGACGGATGTGGTCCTCTGCGTCGGGCTCATCTGCGTGGGCTTCGGCAATCGCAACGAACTTGTCGACGTCGCGGTGCAAGGTTTCCGCGAGGCGGCTCACGTTGCCGACCCGGCTGTAATGCGTGAGGTAGACAGCCTCCGGCCCCAGGGCAGCAATACGATCGATCGAGGCATGCATCTGGTTCGGATCGAACTGAGTGGGTGTGGTGGTGGGGAAGATGAATGGTTCGCCGGCCGGGTTGTCGAAAATGCGATAGGAAATGCCGAATATGTCTCCGGTGAAGACCACGTTGGCATCCTCATCATAGTAGGCGATGTGGTGGAGCGCATGCCCCGGGGTGTGCAGGCAGTGCAGCCGGCTATTGCCCAGGTGGATGATTTCATTATCCTCGGCGGCGTGGACCCGCTCGGCAGGAATGGGGACCAGCACGCCGTAAAGCTTGTCGTACACGGCATCACCATAGGTTGCACGCGTGCCGGCTTCGAGTTTCCCGGGATTGCTGAGATGGGAGGCGCCGCGTGGATGCACGACAACGGTTGCATTCGGCAGTTCCCGCATTAGGGTGCCGGCGCCCCCGGCGTGATCCAGGTGAATGTGGGTCAGCAGCAGGTAATCCACGGCGGTGGGCGCAATACTGTGTTCATCCAGGGCCGTCATCAAGCGGGGTACGGAACTGTTGGCGCCGCAATCGACAAACGCTGCGCGACCGTCGCGCACGATCAGGTGACTGGCATCGAGTCGTTCCCGCACGTAGCCGGTATCGATTGCGTGGATGCCGTGACGGTTGTTGGTGGCGTCTGCTGACATTTGATCCCGGGCATGAATTTATCCTCGATTCTACACCGCCCTTTGCTGTTTGGGCCGAAGTGGGGCTATAGTGACAATCCGATCCAGTCGCTTTACAAAGGGAATAAAAGGGGGAGTGCATGAAGCGTCGCTTGATGAGAACGATTTTTGTCGCCGTAGTCCTGGTCGTGGCAGCCGCACTCGTAACGCCCTATTTCGTGGGACGCACTGCGGAAACCCATTTCAAGGCGCTGATTACCGATTTCAATTCGCAGCACTCGGGATTTGTGGTCAAGGTCGACAGTTACCATCGCGGGTTCTACAGTTCCGAGGCCACAGTGTCGGTCAAACCCCTGGCGGGAATGAGCGAACGAGGCTTGCAGGTCTGGAGCCTGTTGCTCGGCAGGCAGGGTACGCCAAAATTCAAGCTGCGTATCAATCATGGCCCGATTGCGTTCGCGGCTTTCGGTCAGGGGTACATCAGTTTCGTGCCGGTGTTGTATACCGTCGGGTTCAGCGGCGACAAACTTCCGCCGATGTCCATCCTCGGCATTTTCAAGCCCGAGATGTATTCCAGAACCTATTTCGACGGCTCCCGGTACACGACGGTTACCGTGCCGCCGGGCCGCTATTCCATGGGCGTGTTCGGTGTGACCTGGGAGGGCATGCACCTGCAGATGCAAGGGGACGGCGCCTATACGCACATGAAGTACCGGCTCAAGATGGGTCCGGTGCACTACCAGGCCCAGAACGTCAGTAACGGCGATACCTATAGCGGTGAGATCAAGGGCTTGACGTTCTCGGGCAAGCGCAAGCTCGCGGCTCACGATTTCTGGGTCGGGCATGGGCTATCGACATTCGAGGGTGGCGAATTCAAGACCAACGGAAAGCGTACGGTGCTGCTCAAGCAGGGGCAGGGCAATAGCAAGCTGACGGAGACCTCGAATGGTCGATGGCTCAGCAGCTCTGGCGAATTTGCTCAGGAAGGCGGTACCGTCAAGGGCTGGCCTTTCTCGCGCCTGGATGTCGGTGCGTCGGTGGTACATGTCGATGCAGGCGCAATGCGTAATTTGCTCAAGCAAATGCGTTCCGAGGCGGACAGTGTGAAAGATCAGGGCGGGCGGCTGGATAAGGCGGCACCCCTGGCTGGACAGGCCTTCAATTCCGCACAGGGGAACATGAGTGTGGAACTGGATGCACCCGACGGCCGGTTGAATGCCGGCGCCAAGGTGGTTCTGGATCAGCCGGCGCCTTCATCCGCAACAGCCATGCAGGCGTCTCAGGCCTTGCTGAAGCGAGTCAATGTCTCGGCCAACTTGGACTTTGATCGCAAACTGGTGGACTCGTTCAGCAAATATGTGCTCGGCGGCGAGCAAGCGCAGCAGCAGGTTGACATGGTGCTTGACGAGTGGATCAAGGAGGGGTTGCTGAAACCCGGGAAGCCGGGCCGTTACCAGAGCGACATCACCTATCGTGAAGGCGTGTTGACGATCAACGGACATGTGATGAACGGCTCCACAGATAAGGGCGGCGGGGTGCACTGAGCTCGAAGCCAGCCAATGCATCTGGTCATGCCCTGACTGTTTTTCTGTAGAGGACATCGCATGAATACTACCTCCTCGCTGTTGGCTCGACTTGATCGTATTCCCATCTGGCCTTATCGCTATGTCTTGTTGTGGGTGGTGGGCGCCGGCTACTTCTTTGCTTTTTTCGATATCGTCAATATCGGTGCCGCCTTACCGGTGATTGCGCATCAGTTCGGCATCTCGGTCAATCTGGCAAGCTGGGCGATTACCGCAAGTCTGATTGCCTACATTGTCGGCGCCTTTGCCGATGGCACCCTGGCCGATCTGCTGGGGCGGCGTCTCGGTTTGATCCTGTCGGTAGGGAGCTTCACCCTGGGTTCGATTGGTGCGGCCTTATCGCCCTCACTGGGTTGGCTGATAGCTTTCCGCTGCATCGCAGGCTTCGGGCTGGGCGCCGAGATTGCCTCGGTCACGACCTACCTTGGGGAGATTTCTCCGGCACGTGTACGCGGGCGTTATACGAGCTGGGCCACAGCTTGTGCCTATGCCGGCTTTGTCGCCGTGCCGTTCGTGGCCCGGGTGCTTGTGCCGAATTTCGCCTGGGGCTGGCGTTGGCTTTTTCTGATCGGCGCCGCCGGCGGTGTAACCATTCTCTTCATGCGCTGGCATTTACCCGAGAGCCCACGCTGGTTGGTTGCGCACGGCCAGCTTGCACGGGCCGAGGCTGAAGTTGCGGAGGCGGAGCATCGGGCCAAGATACGTCTGGGGCATGAATTACCGCCCCCGGAAGCGGCTTATGATCTGCTTGCGCGCGAGACCTTTCCCGTCATGGCTTTGCTGCGCCGCGGGCAGCGGGGTTCGTTGTTTTTGCTGATCGCGCTTTGGTTTGTCTATTACATCGGCAACTACGGCTGGCTGGAAATGATGCCGACGCTGCTGGAGAAAGCCGGCCACAGCATTGCCAGCAGCCTCGGCTACCTGATCGTGAGCGGCATTGGATTCCTCGTCGGTGCGGTGGTGTCGATCTGGCTCAACGATCGCATCGAGCGCAAGGTCACCATTTTTCTGACGGGCATTGTCTGGGTGGGGGCATTGCTCGTAGTGGGTCTCGTGCCGCGGCCCGCGGTGATCATGCCGGTCGGCTTCGTCGCCTCCACCACCATCGGACTGATGGTGCCGATCATGTATACGCTGACGGCAGAGCATTTCGCCACCGTGGCTCGCACCACCGGGGTTGCACTGACCGATGGCCTAGGTCATATCGGCGGCGCGATCGCCCCCATGCTGGTGTTGCTCGGCGCCGATACGCTGGGCTTTTTCGGCGGCATGCTGGTGATGGCCCTGTCCGGGGCGGCCATGTTGCTGCTGCTGCCGTTTACGGTGCGAGCGACCGGTAAGGCGCTGGAGAGCGGCTGATCACGCCAAGTTAAGGCGCCGTGTAGTGCTACGAGCGCCAATGAAGCGTGAGACCGGCTGTGAAATTTGCCCACTTGGCATGAATTTCGCGATGCGAGCTGAGGTGGCTGGCAGGGGCGCTATTTTTGTTCTTTTTGCGTCTGATTGCAGATCGTGCGAGAATGCTGGCAAAATAAGTAAGTTATAACGCTTAGCTCAAATTCAACTGAGTATTGTCAAAACGCGGGGGCAATATTCGATTGGGGGACATGATGGATCAGGAGGGCCGGAGAGCCACAGATAAGAGTCAGTGGCGGCTAGTGGCCGGCGATAGTTCGGCAGAGCCCAGTAGTAGTGCTACCCGGCTGCGCTACCTGTCGCTTGAGTCCGGCTCCTCGCGGAGCGAGCGACGGGCTGTTCAACTGGTTCGTGCAATTCGCCGAATCTTGCCGACATTTCTCATCATGTTCGGGGATTATATCGCCCTGAATGTGAGTGGAGAGATTGCGATCGTATTGCGTCACGTAGCCGATCCAATCCATTTCGATGTCCATTTCACCTCGGCGTTGCTCATCTACAGCACCCTCATGCTGCTCAGCTATGCTGCGGTTGGCTTGTACGCACCCATCGTGTCGAGCGGTGGGCCTGAGGAGCTGCGTCGGCTCTCGCTGGCAACAACAACACTCGCGTTGGTCATGGCGATCGTTACTTACGTATCCCGCGAACATTTCGATGCCGGCGTTTCCATGTATATTGTCGCGTGGGGTCTCGCATTGTTCGCAGCACCCCTCATGCGGGCTCTGGTACGCAAGATTTTTTCCCGATACCGTTGGTGGAGCCGAAAAGCAATCATCCTTGGTAAGGATGCCGGATCTGCGGGCCGTATCGCGAGGGCCATTCAGTGCGACCCGCGTCTCGGCTTACGTCCGGTCGCGATCCTGTCAGCCGATCCCGATTCGAGGGGATCTGCAGAGTTTGGGTTGCCTCAACTCAATGGATTGGGGCAGACTCTCGAAGACCAGCGCGAGCGAGGGGTCGATTGTGCCATCGTGACGTTGTCCCTGCTCGCCGACGACGAGGCTCCTGCCCTCATTCGCCGCTACGAGACCTACTTCAAGCACTGGCTGCTTGTTCCGGATTTCCCGCATGGCTATAGCCTCTGGGTCAAGACCTGCGATCTCAATGGCACCTTGGCCCTGGAGCTGACACACAGGCTCCTACGCAGGAGCGATCAAGTCGCGAAGCGAATCATGGATCTCGCCCTGACACTCATTGGCGGAATCGTTGCATTGCCTTTGTCGCTGCTCATCGCATTGGCGATCAAGCTGGATTCCCCGGGGCCTGTTCTATACAGTCAGCAGCGAATCGGTAAAGGAGGCAAGGAATTCCCGGCCTTCAAGTTCCGGTCGATGGTGAAGAATGCCGATGAGATCCTCGAGCATTATCTGGAGAACCATCCCGAGTTTCGGAAAGAGTGGGACGAGACCCAGAAATTGAAGGCAGATCCCAGGATTACTCGGGTGGGAAAGTTTCTGCGCAAGACCAGTCTCGACGAACTGCCGCAATTGCTGAATGTAATCCGGGGCGAAATGAGCTTGGTAGGTCCTCGCCCAATCGTTGCCGATGAGGTTCCACGCTATGAGGGAGTATGGGATCTTTATAAACGTGTACATCCTGGAGTAACGGGTCAATGGCAAATTTCAGGTCGCAACAACACCAGCTATAAAGAGCGAACTGCGATGGATGCGTACTATGTGCGCAATTGGTCCGTTTGGTTGGACATCTACATACTAGCCCGCACCGTAAAGGTCGTTCTTTTCCGAGACGGGGCTTATTAGGGAAGCTCTGATTAATGACCTTTTGATTGTCACTCCGGCTCTTCGGCAGGCTCAGGGCAGGCTTTGTGGGAATGACGAAATGAATCAGAGATCTTTTGACCAACTAACAGTTGTTTAAGAACCAGTCATAGGTTTCCGCTATGCCCTTCCGAAGGCCAGTTTTTGCCTGCCAACCAAGATCATTGAGAAGATTTACGTCCAGTAGTTTACGCGGGGTGCCGTCCGGCATAGATGCGTCATAAACAATAGAACCTTCAAAGCCAACCACTTCCGAAACAATGGACGCGAGCGCTACGATGCTGATATCTTCGCCAACTCCGACATTAATGATATTTTCATCGTCATAGTGCTTCATAAGAAACACCAACGCTTCTGCAAGGTCATCAACGTATAAAAATTCTCGCTTTGGCTTTCCCGAACCCCAGACCACAACTTCCTGTTTTTTCATTATTTTTGCTTCATGGAATTTCCGAATCAGCGCCGGCAGAACATGAGAAGTTTTGAGGTCAAAGTTGTCTCCAGGGCCATACAAGTTGGTCGGCATGGCACAAATGGCATCAAACCCATATTGTCTTCGATAAGCTTGGCACAATTTGATACCAGCTATCTTGGCCACCGCATACCATTGATTCGTAGGCTCAAGTGGGCCGGTAAGCAGTGCCGATTCCTTCATCGGCTGTTCAGCGTGCTTCGGATAGATGCAGGACGATCCCAGGAACAAGAGTTTTTTTGTCCCGTGTCTGTAAGCTGCATCAATTACATTCGTCTGAATCATAAGATTATCCCGGATGAAGTCAGCCGGGAATGTGTCATTTGCCAGAATTCCGCCGACTTTTGCGGCCGCTAAAAAAACGTATTCGGGTCGCTTCTTATCGAAAAATTCTTTTACGGCTTGCTGATCCACAAGGTCGAGTTCTTCGCGTGACGCGAGAATCAGCTCGGAATATCCGGCCTTGTGCAAGTAACGAACAATCGAGCTTCCGACAAGCCCCCGATGGCCCGAGACAAAAATACGGGCGTCTGGTGGAATCCTCTCATTCATGGTAGTCAAACGTCTTGAAACCGGATTCGCGTACCAGTCGATCACGACGCGCAGTTTGTAGATCCTCGTGAGCCATTTCCGCGACTAGTTCCGCGAAAGAGATGGTGGGGTGCCATCCCAGTTTTTCTCGAGCTTTGCTGGGATCTCCCAGCAATGTTTCCACTTCGGTCGGCCGGAAGTAACGGGGATCGATTCTTATGACGACATCGCCCGATTTTGATACGCACTCGTTAGGAGCCTCTACAAGTCGGGCTACTTCATCGACGCCGGTGCCGCTCCATTCCAGGCGCATGCCGAGTTCGGAAGCGGCTAGTTCGATAAACTCCCGCACGGTATGTTGCTGCCCGGTGGCGATAACAAAATCATCCGGTACGTCCTGTTGAAGCATAAGCCATTGCATTTCCACATAGTCTTTTGCATGACCCCAGTCTCTCAAGGCGTTGACATTGCCGAGGTACAGGCAATCCTGCAGTCCCTCGTGAATTCTGGCAAGGCCGCGCGTGATTTTCCGTGTTACGAATGTTTCTCCGCGCGCAGGTGATTCGTGATTGAATAGGATGCCATTGCATGCATAGATTCCATAGGCCTCACGGTAATTTATAGTCGTCCAGTACGCATAGAGTTTCGCGACAGCATAAGGCGACCTAGGATAAAAAGGTGTTTTTTCCGTTTGCGGAATGCTTTGCACCTTTCCATACAACTCCGATGTCGATGCCTGGTAAAAGCGTGTTTTGCTTTCGAGGCCCAAAATTCGAATTGCTTCCAATAACCTGAGGGCTCCAAGCGCGTCGCTGTTGGCGGTGTACTCCGGGCTTTCGAACGATACAGCAACGTGACTTTGGGCGCCAAGGTTATAGACTTCATCGGGCTGCACTTGCTGGAGGATGCGGATTAAATTCGTCGAATCCGTCAGGTCGCCATAGTAAAGGTGAAACCGCCGATTTTTTACATGGGGATCCTGGTATAAGTGATCAATACGGTCAGTGTTAAACAGCGATGATCGACGCTTTATGCCATGTACCTCATAGCCCTTGTTCAATAGAAATTCGGCCAAATAAGCTCCGTCCTGGCCGGTGATGCCGGTAATCAATGCCCGCCTAGTCATGGGTGCCCTTTCCTATTAATGTGAATAAGTCACTTTCGAATTCGCTTAGGATACTATCCTTGTCAAGGCGGCGTTCAGCATAGGCCCGCGCTGATGTGCCGCAGCGATTTCGGAGTGCAGCGTCTCCGGCCAGAACCCCAATAGCCTCCGACAGTGCAGCTGAATCCTCGGGCGGTGTCACAAGTCCAGTGCCGTTTCCCTGAACCACTTCAAACAATGCGGTTCCAGGCTCCGCAGTCGCTACGCAAGGTCTCCCGGAAGACAGAATATTGGTTAATTTTGAAGGCATCACCAAGTCGGCTGCGCTGCGTTTCTGTACCACCAGGTGGATATCCCCCGCAGCAAGCATTTCGGACAGCCGCTCGAGGGGTTGTACTGGCAGGAAGCGCACATTGTCTAAGCCCAGTGTTTGTGCGCGTTGTTCCAAACGTCCCCGCGCTGCGCCGCTCCCAACCATCAAGAAGAGAATGTCGTTTCGGGGACGCAGCAACCTGGCCGCCTCAAGCACGATATCCAGTCCCTGCTTCTCCCCCATATTGCCGGCATAAAGCGCAATGAACTTCTCCGGCCCGATGTCGAGCTCCCTGCGAAATTCGTTTTCTCGTGCTCCAGGGCGAATGCTGTTGATATCCGCCCAGTTGGGGAACAGGTGGGTTCGATTTGCTCGCGCACCCTTAACGATTATGCGTTGACGCATGGCTTCTGTAATTGTTGAAACACGTGTTGCGTGGCGCAGCAGAAAGGTTTCAACGCGGTAGAGTAAATTGCCAAATGCACCTCTTGGGAGCATGTTCAGCCGCAGTGCTGCATCCACCTGCAGATCCTGCACATGCAGCACCCATGGCACGCGACGTACCCAGCCATAGAGCAGCGGCCAAACTCCGATCTGCAGCGGCGGCATGACGGCAATCACGGCATCCGGTTTCGTTCGGGCAAAAAACTTCGGTAGCCAGTAACGCGCCGCACTTAACGTAAAACCGCTTTCCAGCCGAATGCGCGCCCGTGCACCCAGCGCATCCGCCATGGGTACGAAATGCGCAGCCCGCAGCACCTGCACGTCATTCAATCGTTCCATCCGCGAACGTCCGTCCTCATACGCTGCATCGAGCTTCCACTGCGGGTAATGCGGCAAGCCGCAGATCACCTCGATATCGTGTCCGCGCGCCGCCAGCCAAGCCGCCATCTCGCCGCTGTATTTGCCGGTGCCGGTCGGCTCGGGTGCGTAGTTGAGGCTATAGATCAGCAGTTTCAAGAGATCGCAGTCTGTCAGTGGACTTCAGTGTAAACTGGAAATTGGCCCGGATCGCACGCCCGGGGACATAAATTATCGCTTAGCTGCCTCCGGCTCAATGGTCGACTTGTGCAAACGCACCCGAGCGTCGCCTTGAAATACATGAAGGAAATTCGCCGCAGGACCCGGCAACACTCTGGAAAGAGTGGATCTCCGCGCTGGGATAGCAGTGCCGAGCCGCAAGGGTAAGATGGCTCCGGTTGGCACTAATGTCTACTAGCGATCGAGTTTTCATAAGTCCAGGCACACGCAGATGCTCAAAACCGGGCGCAATTCCCATGCGCAATGCATGCCACCAGACCCGGTCGAAGCCAGATAGCGTCCGGAATACCTTGCGGACTTTACTGATAAAGCTCATCTGTCATTCCTTGTCAGCCACGCGTTTGTCTTTAACGTACGGCCGCGCATGATCTATATCGTGAAGGAGAATCTCTTCCAGTACACGCAAAGCAGCAAGCCCACAGGATCGAACCGACTGGAATCGTTGCTTGGCAGACTGACCAATCTCACCAAGCGACGCGGGCACCTCCAGCCATCGGCGCAAGCATTGCAAGGCTTCCATGGTGAAATTCTCGTCCACCGCCACCAAATGTCCGCATGTATTATCAATGATTTCCGGAATGGATCCGCGTCCAAACGCAATCACCGGCAATCCATTCTGCATTGCTTCAAGCACCACTAGCGGCTCCGCCTCGTTTCGATAGCGCGTTGGAAACAGCAACACGTCGATGCTTCGATAAAAGTTTTGCTTGTCTTCACCATAGACAGGGCCGAGATACTCGACCTGTGGCAACGTCTGAAGGCGTTCACGGACCCGGCACTCTGTATCCATATCCTGAAACGGGCCGGCCAGTCGAGCCTTTAGTACTAGACCCTGCTCAGCAGCAGCCTGGACGACATCGAGAAACTCGAATACTCCTTTCTCGGCGGAAATATTGCTCAGAAACCCGACTACACACAAACCATCACGCGTAGTCATCGGCTGCCGCTCTGCTTCGCCGTCGAGAAGTAAAGCCGCGTTGCTCATCGCCAATATTTCGCAACTCACACCATAACAATCGACTAGGCGTTCCCCCATACCTCTGGACAAGACCACCTGCGTCGATTCCTCGCCGGCCAAGCGCATTAATCCGGCTGTCAAGCGATTCGGGCGGTCAAGATAAGCAAAGCTATGATGATGCATTACTAGTCGCATTCCTTTGACTCGAGCAAGTGCCAAAAAAACCAGCTCGTAAATCTGGCCAAAGCCACCAGAAACGCTCATGTACAAAACGGCGTCTTCACGCGTTCGCGCCACCAACACGCGCCACAAACCACTCAAAATTCGCGGCAAGCGTCCCAGGCGGTGCAATACCCCGCGGTTAAGACCCGGGGCAGCCACATCGATTACCTGCAGCTCGGCGCCCGAAGCAAGTAACCGATCGCGTACTGCCGCGTTGACAGCCGCCATGCCGTGCGTAGGTGGAGGGAACGCTCCAACCATGTTGATGCGAGATAAACTCATCAGAGTCTCAAGCCTCGTGCTATGAAGTCTGGTCTAATATCAGCGGGGGCCAACAAGGCGAAACACGATTTTTTCAAAATTCTTCGCCCATTTTTCCGGTGTGTTGTTCTTTATTTTTTCGAAGGATTGTTTGCCCATCGCCTCGCGCAATTCGGTGTTATTGGCAAGTATCAACATCCTGTCTGCCATGGTCTCGCTGTCCTCAGGCGGTACGATGTAGCCATTCACATCAGCCTCTACACGTTCTCGAATTTCTCCAGCCGCACTGGTGCTGATAACAGGCAATGAGCAGGCCATAGCTTCATCAACCACCAACCCGTACGGGTCGCCCAACGTAGGAAAGACGAACACATCCGCCATCGCGTAATAGCGCGGCAACTCGGACTTTTGCCTGAAACCCGCAAAAACCACGTTGCGGATACCTTTTTCGTCGACCTGCCGACGGAGCATGCTTTCATCCGCGCCGTCGCCAACGAGCAATAGGCTCATTTCTCCATTAAATCCGCTCTGAGCGCGAACGAATGCGTCCATCAGGTATTCCAACCCCTTCCCCAACCAAAGCCGCCCTACGTATATAAATGTAACGCCTTTAAGACCATGCCTTTCGCGCAAAGCGATACGACAAGGAATCGCATTATCTGTGCCTTTTTGGAAATGCAGCACGTCAATGACGTGTGGGGCGAAAATGATGCGATCGGATCGCGCGCCATATTTTTCAGCAAAACCCTTGCCATCGTTCCCAGTGGTGACAATAGCGCCGGCCCTGTGGAATAACCATTTTTTAAGTGTCTCTCTCAACGAGGTACGCTGAATCCAACTATCAAATGTAAGCACTACCCAAAATGCTGTTTTCGTGCCTCGAAGTTTGGCTATGAACCATCCAACCAAAAAAACCGGATCGGCATACAGACTAACCAGCACATCAGGCCTCCGTCCAAAAATTGGCAACGGCCAATGGATTCTACGGCCGATGATTTTGTTCACAGGCAAATAACGGTAACGAAAACGCCAACTTGACTCCTCCACATTCCAACTTCGATCACTCTCGATTCTATCGTTGAACCAGGCTTCGAAATCGACATTCCCACTATCCGCGAGTGCGTTAAAACGCTCGACCATATAAGGCGAAGGTATGTTATTCCAATAAACAACGAAAGGACGCATAGGTTATTTCTCAACCCAAATCAAAATATTCCCGGACAGGAATTCACGTATGGGCCACGCTAATGCATAGCGATTCATGATCTTTCTAAGATAACCGCCACCATCGATGTCTATGAGCGCGGAACTGTGAACTTGGCTAAACCCAATATGGGAGAATAGCTCCCGCAAATCCCGGTGAGTAAAGTAATGTATATGCCCATCGTCCCAGTTGCCATCCCGAGTGTTCCCCCCGGCAGTGCGCGGACCATAGCCTGAAAATATAATGTGTGCAACGTTTTTGACGTAGCGGATATTGGGTGTCGTGATAACGCACCGACCTCCAGGTTTTAAAATTCTGTATATTTCCGAACAAAATTTGAGCGGATCTAAAATGTGCTCTATAACCTGGTTTGCCATCACCGCATCCGCGCAGCTGTCTTCGAGTGGAAAGTCTTCGTTAAGATCGGCTTCTCGGAACTCCCAACCCTCAGATCGGCCTCCAGACATCTCCTCCAATCGACGGTTTGACAGGTCCAAACCTATACGCTGATCAAAGTTATCGCTCGAGTCAACTAGCATTCGACCGGACCCACATCCAATATCAACAATACAGGTGCCGACACCTAGTAGTTTTTTTATTCTTTTATCCATATTTCATTACCTCTATACAACTCGTTCTAGTAGCCATAAAGTTTACTCATTATCTACATAAATCATAGTTTCATACCGGGTTTTAGTCGTTGAATTTATAAAGACATATATAACAGCTAGAATTAATAATGAAATTGCCATATCAGAATATGCCATTCTAAAGAACATAAACCCACACGCGGCCATAGCCGCTCTGTTGCGAAGTGTTCGATAAGGGAAAACCAGTCGAGAAAGAAACTCGGCAAAAAGGATTATAAGTATTAGCATAAGAGGCCCGATCCAAGAAAAATTGTAGTCAGCTTCGCCAATAACAGTGGTCACAAGCGATAAATGACCATAGCCAAAGGCATTGCCAGCTATTATAGTTATGGACTCTGGCTTATTGGGCCACAATGGCCGTGGAATAATCCAAACAAGAAATTTTGCATAGCTAGAGCCCCATAACGGTTCAATCCCGTGTCCCATCTTCTCGAAAATCGTGAATATCACAGTGAGGTCAACAGATTCCGTTACGCTGAGAACAACTTTTTCTAGTTGCCGTACTAAATTGGATCCGGTTGCGTTATTGATAGCCTGCATTATCGCATCTGGGCCCAAATAAATAGCATGCCTAATTTCTTGATAGATGATGGCTAGCCAAGCTATTGGGATAGATGCGATGCCCATTAAAGACACATAGGTCCATTTCTTTTGATACAACCATAATAATAAAATTGCCAAAAACAGCATGACGAAGAATATTCTACTACCACCCAAGAGCTCCGCAAGAGCTACTATGATAATCGCCAGAAATGCGCCTTTCCATTTTGAATTCCTAGCTGCGAAAATTTCAACCACTTTTGCGATAAATAAAAAACGCAACGACCAAAGAAGGAACGGCATAAAAACAGATATTGCATTGGTTTTTAACAAATGTTGTCTGCTTGTGTACCAATTCCCCCCATTGAATGTTCCAGATATATATAGAAAGAAAAGCATTATCCCGACGTAGAGCGTCGTGACATAAAATAAATTTATTGTTCTGGCCGATGTGATTTTGTCAAACTTTAGTGTTCGCTTTTTTAGGGTGAATAATGAGAGATATACGTAAATTAAAATCGCTACCAGATAAACCCACAACCAGAGCAAGCCGGAGTCCGAAATATGGATCGTTTTCAAGCTGGTGTCCCAAAAAGGACTTAATAGTGGGAGAGACCCCGTGGCCAGCAAGATGACAACCCCTGGCCAAATAAAGTACATGACAGCCACCAAGAACCCGGTGCGGAAGCTGATAGTGTCATTCTTAAGGAGGTAACACAAGGTAATGACATACAACAAAAGCAATATCGCGTATAACGTGCATATCAGTTCGTAACCCATGATTTTATGGCCTAAAAGTGTTTGATTCGGGGGAAATACGAGGGCGATAGGCGTTAGTGACACCAACAATAAAAATCAATGTGCTTGCAAATAAAGTGCCTCCTGCCCAAGCCCATGCCCCGCCCAATGCGCCGAAAGATGTCACCAAGGGCACGCTTGCAGCTAGCGTAAGTAGCACCTGAAGCCATATTATTCGTGAGACCAGTTTCTCACGCCCGGACATGGTGAGGAAGACGTAAAAAGGTACCGACAGTCCCCATACGAGGATACCCAGCAACAACCAGCGAAAAGGCCAGATAGCGCCTGCGAAGCCTCCCCCTAAGAGTCCAGTCAACTGCGGGGCGAACAACCAACACAGCCCTACCAGAATGCTTGTCATGCCGGTCGAGCCCGCAATTCCGAGCCGCAAGCTCCGCTTCAGCGCCATCGCCTGGCCCTGCCTCGACTGACGCGCCATGCGTGGCTGAAGCCACGCTATCCATACAAGACCGGCAACGGTAGCCGCCTGACCCAGACGAGCCGCCGCACCGAATAATCCCGCCTGAGCGGAACCTGCAATCGCATTTACGATCACGACATCCAGGCGCGCAAGCAATACCACGGCTACAGACATGGAAAAGAAATGTTTCGCGGATTTTCGCCACTCGCGATACACCGACTTTGATGTTCTCTCTCCAGCTTCGGACATCGTTGCAGCGACTGAATGCGCGCCCCCTGAGGGCATCGCGCGAGATATCCAGAAAATCCCCATCAGTACAGCCAGGGCGAACGCCAAAACCTGCAGCCACAGTACGTCTGCAATCCGATGTAGCCCCATGACAAGGAATATACCTGCACCGACAAGCAGAAAACCATTCTTGCCGACATTGCCAAGAACCTGGCCCTTTGCCACGCGATGCATGCCGCTGAGCACGCTGCTTACCAGGATGACGGCGACATACATGGGAATTATGCTGAGTGCGGCGAAACGTTCCACCCATACGCTTGGCGGCGAGCCCGGACCGAAACTTAACCAGACCAGGAGCAGTGCCATGACACACACCGTGAACGTACCCGCGAAGCGCAGCGCCCAGAGGCCGATGGTCACAATGATGGTACGGCGTTGTTCCACGGGCCGTGCAGCGATCTCGCGTACGAGCACGGGCCCCACTCCATAGGTCGCGATGACGCCTGCAACCAGAGCAGCAGACAACAATGTCATATAAACACCAAACTTCTCAGGCCCCAGGAGACGAGCAACAATAATATTGGCGGCAAGAGCGAATGGAGCCCCCCCTCCACGGGCCAGGCCGGAAAGAATAAAATCCATGCCCTTGGAACCGGAACGACGTAACCGTTGGTAACAGGAGATCGGTATTGATGTGATCGGGTTCATCGGGCAAATCGAATCCGAATTGAAAAAAGACTTATATTGAGCAAAGCCGCAAACCATGCTGCAACACTATTCGACATTGTAAACAGTCGAGTTGCTAACCGAGAGAACGACTCCACTGCCAGTCAGCCACGGGGAAGTTCTTCAGCCATTGCCGCCGTCAGCAACGCCGCCATGGCCATGGTGAACCACGAGAGGACCAGCGAGTGCACAAGCAGGGTTTCCGTCACCGCACAAACGGCCATGCCACCGGTGAACACGGCGCCCGCCAGCGGCCAGGCATCTTTTTCACGGTGCAAAGCGAGCCAGGGACCCGCCAGCACTAGAAGCAGGCTCAGGAAGCCGATACTACCCTTCGTCCCCAAGCTGGTAAGGTAGTCGCTGTGTGCATGCTCGTAATCTCCCACGATGGGCTCCATTGCGCTAGTGCCGAGAGCCTCTTCTCCAAGGGGATGGAAGGCGCCAGTGCCCCCCCCAAGCCAGGGATGTTGAAGAAACAACGCCCAAGCAGCCCGCCACATTTCCAGTCGTTCTCCAGTCGAGGATTTGGCCAAGGCATAGGCGTAATATCCTTGGGGTATCTGAAGAGGAATAAGCCACAGACTGGTGTGTGCGGACGTTAGCACTATGAGTGGGCGGATTCTGCTAGAGCGGCGAGTTGTCCGGTAAACCTGCCACGATCTGGGGCTTTCTATTCGGACCCATTGACCCCAACCTACATCGAATGCACCAGACCCTCGGGCCAAAACCGCTCCCAGTTGGAGCTGATGCTGTGCAGTAGCGTTACCGCGGTAGAGATTCAGCTGAAACGGTTTTTCCCCCCTCCCAACATATGAGAGGCGCAAGGCGTAACTACCTTGGCAACCGAAGGCCCGCACCGCGCGTTGATCCGCGGCCGGCAGACGCACAATACTCGTTTGACCTGGCCCGCGAGCGTAAGAATAGTGCATAAGAGTACGAAGGAATGCCTTGCTATCCACGCAGGGAGCATTGATGGTTTTGGAATTGGCCACAGTGAGATATGCCATGAGGTTTTTGCGCGTTCGACTGATCTGGTGATGAATGGAAGGAACCAACCAGGTGACGGCTACCAGCAGCGCGACACTAAAGAGTGAAAGGGTTAGGCGGTGTATGCATAGAAAACGAGCACCGATAGGCGACAACCACAGAAAAAGTAGCAGCAGTATGGGAATGGCAAGCCAGCCACCGCGGGCACTCGCCAGTATTCCCGTGAGTATGCCGGCGAGCAGCCCCACGCCCGCGCCTACGCGCCGGGTCCAAGTTGACGTGTGCGTGCTGTCTTCCTTCGTTGCCCAGGGCCAGAGCAAAGCGGCAGAGAGAAATCCTGAAAGAATTGAAAGATCGCCGAAGGTGATGTGTGTGCCCGTGACGCCGCGCGGAGTGGGGGCGGGCCAAGGCTGATATTGAATCATGGCCATGATACAGGCGCCCAGCGCGCCGCCGGCCAACGCCCAGCCGACGTGGTGGGAGCGCGGACGAGACCAGCGAATCCCGATATAAATGGGAATGAATAAAAGGAACCGTAGATCCCGCCCAAGGAAGCGAAACCCGGCGTTGGTCTGGGTGCCGAATACATAGCTGATTATGGCTACAGCCGGATATGCGGCGAAAATGATCATAACGAACTTTTCTGTCCTCGTTAGGCCGTTAGCAAATCCGCGGCGAAATCCGACGTACATGCCGATGATGGCAAGTAGGAAGAACGTAGTACTTGCGGCGTAGTTAACGGTCAACGATAGCGCCAGAAACGCATATGCCAGAAAAAGTGTGACAGAGCGCAGAAACGAGCGTGGAAGCCACTCATGCCCCGGAGCGGGGCCGGTGCCCGGCCAACCGGTCCAAGCTGGCAGGTGTTTCATGAGCTTAGATCACTTGAGGCCCACAACGGCATTCGGTAAGGCATAATTGAACGCACTGTATTTTATAAATTTATGCTTTGCCCGGGTTTGCAAGTTCATGTGCTCCAATCATGAGTATCTCATGCATTGGTTACTTTGTCCTTTTTAGTGGGAGGTCTCTCGGTTACAGACAGTTCGCGTTGACGCGAGACATTCCATGCTGATACGCACTTGATTTTATTCCTGTTACAGCGATCCACATACTTATGTGCAATATCCGTAACTTCTTCCATGAGGCCGTCCGACAATGTGATTGGTTCCAGTCCCATGCCTATGAACGTATCGTTGCGCACATGTAGCTCATTCTCGTCGGCTTCATTTCGGGGGTTGGTAAGATTCATGATTTCGGCGCCGGTTCGCTCGGAAATCATACTTGCGAGTTCTCTAACGCGATGACATTCCGTCATTTGGTTCATGATTCTCACCCGTGCTCCGCGTTCCGGGGGATTCTCAAGTGCGAGCTGGATGCATTTGACGGTGTCTTGTATGTGTATGAAGGCGCGAGTTTGCCCGCCGGTTCCGTGAACTGTCAGGGGGTGGCCTACCGCTGCCTGCATGAGAAAGCGGTTCAATACAGTGCCATAATCGCCATCGTAGTCAAATCGGTTAATCAGCCGTTTATCCAGTTTGGTTTCACGTGTTTGCGTGCCCCAGACAATGCCTTGGTGGAGATCAGTGACGCGTACATGATCGTTTTTGTTGTAGTAGTAGAACATCAATTGATCCTGCGTCTTGGTCATGTGATAGATGCTGCCTGGGTTCGCAGGATAAAGAATCTCGTTTTCTATCAACCGACCGTCATCTGTCTCAACTTTGATTTGAAGATAACCTTCCGGTATTTTCATGCCTGCCGTGCCATAGCCGTACACGCCCATTGTGCCAAGATGCACCAAATGGATATCTAACCCGCTTTCGACAACGGCTGCCAACAAATTGTTGGTCGCATTGAGATTATTGTTAACCGTATAACGCTTGTGCCAGCTCGATTTCATTGAATAAGGGGCGGCACGTTGTTCTGCGAAGTGAACAATGGCTTCGGGCTGCCGGTCAATTAGAAGATCGAGTAAGCGTTGATAATTACGAGATACGTCAAAGTTGTAAAATGCGATCTCCTTTCCAGAGACTTCCTTCCAGGTGGATAGGCGTTCGCCCATCGGACGGATCGGAGTCAGCGACTCACATTCCAGTTCCACGTCGATTTTCCGGCGGGAAAGGTTGTCTACGATGGTAATGTCGTGTCCCTGCTCTGAAAGATGCAGTGCAGTCGGCCAACCACAGAATCCGTCGCCACCCAAAATAAGAATCCGCATATCAAATCTCCCGCTGTTGCTTCTGTGTGCTATGCGTCTAGTTCGCTGTCGCTGCCTCTCAGGCCATTCAAGCTCTGTTGTGCTGCGGCCTGCCAGATCAGCATGAATGCCGCATTCCTTTTGACCGCTCTTTTCCCACCACCATCGCCCAGCTCGTTTGTTTTCGCCGGGTCGGAGGGCGCGGGTGCAAGGTTCGCAACCGATGCTGGCATATCCGCGGTCGTGAAGAGGATTGTAAGGTATTTGGTGCCGGGAAATATAGCCCCAAACTTCGTCATCAGTCCATTCAGCAAGTGGATTGTACTTATACAGGCCGTTCTCGGTATCCCACTCCCTCAGTTCCAGGTTCCGTCGCAATGGAGACTGCGTTCTCCGCAATCCAGTTACCCATGCGTTCTTGCTTCTGAGGTAACGCTTGAGTGGTAGTACTTTGCGCATTTCGCAGCATTCCTGCCGCAGTTTTACGCTTCGATAAAAACCGTTTAAACCGTGTTTAGCTACCCAGGAATCGACTTCTGTCAAACTAGGTCTTAGCATGTTAATGCTGATTTCGTATCTATTCTCGAGATCTCGTGCGAGTTTGTAGGTCTCTTTAGGTAGTCTCAGCGTATCGAGGCAGAATGGTTCTATAGAAAGTCCATTGTGTGCAATGGTATCTAGCAATATCAGGCTCTCAGGCCCAAATCCGCATGCCAAAGATACAGGGTTGCAGTCGATCACAGCCTTGTGAAGCAGTGTCCGAAGTAATTCCACCTTCTTGTCTAGTATCGTGTAATTCACTTGCCCGTTATTTCTGAATTTTCCAAAATTCGGTTTTGCCTGTTAGCAGCCAACCTGAATGCAAATCCTATTCAGCTATGCCAGAAGTTCAGGCTTTCCAATTTTATTACTTTGATATTGTAGCGTTATTAGATTGCTGGCTACAATGTGGATATTGAGCCTTTTCAAGACGGTGTCTGCGTCCATGTGCGTCTTGGGGCGTCAGATTCCTTCAGCCGTGAGTTAACTGCGGATATATAGTTTGTTGTGATACCGGCGGCAAGTAATGACAGAATGGTGCCTGTGACTGCGCCTAGTATTGCGATGATGCTTCTCGGTAAGCTGGTCGGAGAAGCGGATCTTAGTGGACCCGCCACGATTTGGGAAGACGGGAGATTTTTAATTTCGGCCTCGACGCTGGCAACCTTGGCTTTTGCGCTGGTGATCTTGCCAGACAGATTGACTTCGAGTGTCTGCTGAAGCAAGGGCTTGAAGCGGGAACTGCTCCAGCACCTTAGGCGGATCCGTGGGATGCGTCGCTCACGCCAGTATGACCCCAAGGGCTTCGGGAGGAGCCGGATCGCGAGACCATTTCGATCCGCGAACGCCCCCGCCGAGGCCGAGGACCGGGCGGTGCCCGGGCACTAGGAAGGGGATCTCTCGTTCGGCGCTAATCTGAAGAATCGCTCGTTTATGGTGCCGCGTTATCTACGTGAATCAGGCGCCATACCTTGCAGCCTTGTTCTTATAGCCGACATGTAGTTTGCAACCATTGCCGCTATTAAGGCCAAAATTAGACCAATTACCGCCGCAAGTATCGCAATTACAGACCGACGCAGGCCGACTGGCTCTACGGAACGGCTCGGTTGCACGATGAGCTGGGTTGACTGGATGTTGTCGATCTGCGCCTTGAGGCTGGCTATAACGGCTTTCTGGGAATCGATGGTCCGCTGGTGTTGGGCATCATAGTTCGCGAGTTTGGCTTCGGCATAGTCCAGCGTATTTTGCTTAACGGTTTGCTGCTGCTTGTTGTTCGCCATGTCCGCCTGAGTGTTGGCGATTTCCTGCGGCAGCGTTACGGTCAGCTTCTGCTCGATTGCATCCAATCGATCCAGATTCTGCTGGACTTGGTTATTCAATAGCAGAGCGGTCATTGCCTGGGTAGGAGAGGTGGTCTTGCTTGCGGCCAGGTTCGCCGTTCGGGCCTTGTCCAGGTCCAGGTATCTGCTGAACTGCTGCTCCTGTCGCTTGTACAGTTTTCCCGCGTCCTGGAGGCGTTCACTCTTGTTCTTGAGGACGGCGTACTGTTCCTTGAGGCCCTCTAGATCGCTCTTGGCCGACGACACATTCTCCTTGAGCGCGGATTTCTCGATCTTCACCTGCTGGGGATCCTGGATACGGGCCAGCTTGAGCTTGGCCTCGGTCATTTTTTGTGAGAATCTGGCGCGGACGATGTTGATCTGAGCTTGCGTGCTTTGCGAAAGTAGATTGGACGCGGATGCTTCGATCGCCTCGTAGGCGTTGCCCAGATGGAGTGGTGCCTTCCCGGACAGGGTAACAGTGTCGTTAGCGGAGCCCTGGACTCCTTGTGGGCTCGAGGCACGGATTTTTATCTTGCGTGGATCGACGCGGTGGGCAGAGGCATACTTCTGCACGGCAATATTGATGAACCCTTGGTTCAAGGCCGCCACGGCTGAATTCGTTGACACCACGGAAACGTTGCTTCCATCCTGTTTGGTGTAGGAACCCATGCGGATGACCGCCGTATAGTTGTAGTACTGAGGCTTGATAATCGCCATCGTAACGCCTACTCCGAGGCAAATGACGAATACGATTGCCATCAGCTTCCAGCGGCGCCACAGTGACACCCCGACTTCGACGAGATCGATCTCGTCGCTGGCATAGGGATATGGAACCATGGCTTGGGACGATGGGAGTGGCGGATTGTTGTGTGAAGCGGCGGCTGGGCGATGTTCGTCTTGGGCCAAGATGTATCTCCTGACGGTGTGCCGATTTCGGGCGTAGGCGCGTTGCGACTCAGGGCGCCTTGCGGGTTTTAAGCAGGAAATGCTAACCAATTCAGCTTGACTGGACAAGTCTAATTACCGTTTTAGCTGAATTATGGGGGTACTGTGTTGGTTATATGTGCATCCCGCGCGGGGGCGGGTTTCTGGTGGTGGTTCCGTTAGAGGGCCATCCCGCCCGTTGGCGGGATGGCTGATCTGACTGGATCCCGGCCTGCGCCCGAATGACAGAGTGGGCGGACTTAGGCGCCTGTACCTGTTTTGGTCAGAATACGGGGTGTCCGGCGGCGGCGTAGATTGACGGACATTACGCCGACAAACATCACGCCCACACCTGCGAAGGCCACGGGCGAGAGTTCCTCGCCGAGCACCGCCCAGCCCAGAAGTAAGGCAACCGCCGGATTGACGTAAGCGGTCGTGCCGAGCTGCGCCGGCTTGGCCCGGTGGATCAGCCAGTTGTAGGTGGCATAGGCCAGCCCTGAGCCGAATATTGTGAGGTAAGCGAGTGCGCCTGTCGCGGGCAGGGTCCAGTGGATGTGCCCGAACTGTCCCGTGGCCAGCGCGATGCCGGCGAGCACGGTTCCGCCTACCAGCATCTGCAGGCCCGAGAAGACCAGCGGCGAGGCCGTGAACCCGCGGGTGCGCGAATACATGGCAGCCGCCGCCCAGCAGCAAGCCGATCCGACCAGGGCCAGCGCCGGAGCCAGGGGGCCGTGCACCCCGCGTATGCGCGGCAGCAACATAAGGGCCGTGCCGGCAAAACCGAGGACCAACCCGATGACGGTGATAGCCATCAGGCGCTCGCCGCGCGGACCCAGAGTGCCGAACAGGGCGATGAACAGTGCGGAGCTGGCCACGATAAAAGCCGCTTCACCCGAAGGCACCCATTGCTCCGCCCAGGTCACGACGCCATTGCCGATCACGACTAATCCAATGGCGAGCACGATCAGCGTCACCCAGTCACGCCGGTTAGGCCAACGCCCACCCCGCGCGAACCCCGCAATCGCGAGCGCGGAACCCGCGAAGAGGAAACGCAGCCCGGCGAGCACCGCCGGCGGAATATCGGTGACACCGATACGGATGAACAGATAGGTCGAACCCCAGACCAGATACATGACGGAGAATGCGGCAATGATCTTGGCGCGATCAAGCGCGGTGGGTGTGTCCGTCGCGGTGAGTTGGGAACGTGCTTCGTTCATGCGGCACTCAGTAGGGATTGTGGGGTTCTTCGAATAGCCGGAGCGCGTTGGGTTAACACCCTCCGTGGTCGCTACCAATCAGGAGCAATGCACGTGCCTCGATGGCACCGAGTACTTCTTCACAGGCGGCAAGTTTTGCAGGAAGCACGCCTTCGAGTAACTGCCTGGATACGTCGTGGGCAATGCGGTGTATTTCGTCGAGCGTTCCCCGTGACTTGGCCGTGAGAAAGACGAGCTTGGCGCGCCGGTCGGTGGAGCAGGGCCGGCGCTCGATCCAGCCGTCAGCGGCCATGCGGTCGAGTAAACCGGCCAGCGACGCGCATTCAATACCCATGCTGCAAGCGAGTTCGCGCTGCATGATGCCATCGTCGCGTTTGTCCAGCAGCAGCAGGGCCATCCATTTCGCCTGGCTGAGACCGAGCTTGGCCAGGCGGACGTTCATCAGTCGCCGCCAGGCCTTGGCAGTACGCGAGAGTGCGTGCGGGAAGGTGGCTATCGGATCCTGATCCGTGGCAATTCCCGCATGGCTTATTGCGTTCATCGGTCTTCCGCCAGACGCGCGAGCGCCGCTTCCTTCTCGGCTTCCGCTGCGGCATGTTTTCCATGATCGCGGGCGATGTAGTAGTACATGACCGGCACGATATAGAGTGAGAAGAATCCTCCCACGCCCAGGCCGGTAGCGATTACCAGGCCGAGCTGGTGGCGCGGAGGCGCGCCTGCGCCGCTGGAGGCGATCAGCGGGATCACGCCGAGCACCATTGCGAGCGTGGTCATCAGAATGGGCCGCAAGCGCACGGCAGCAGCCTTTTGCACCGCTTCGAGTTTGCCGAGGCCTTCTTCCTCCTGAATCTGGTTGGCGAATTGCACCACCAGGATGCCCTGTTTGGTGATGAGACCGAGCAGTGTGATCAACGCGATCTCGGTGTAGATATTGAGCGATGCAAAACCGAGGCTCATGAAGATGAGCGCACCGGCTACCGACATCGGGATGGTCAGCATCACGATCGTCGCATCTCGGAAGCTGTTGAACTGCGCCGACATCAGCAGGTACACCAGGATCAACGCCAGTACGATGGCGAATATGAAGGTATGGCCCTGCTTCTCGAATTGCCGCGAATCCCCTGCGTAGTCGATGTTGTATGTCTTGGGCGCGTTATCCCGGGTCAGTTTCTTCAGGTAATCGAGGGCCTCTCCCTGCGAGACTCCAGGTGCGGGGATACCCGTCAATGTCGCGCTGTTGATGCGGTTGAATTGGGGAAGGGCTTCGGGAATGGTGTGCGTCTCGAAATGTACCAGTGTCGAGAGCGGGATCAGTTTTCCGTTGGCGGTCCGCACGTGATACTGCGACAAACTACCCAGCGTTGCACGCGCTGCGTCGGGCGCCTCGGGTATCACCTGGTAAGAGTAACCCTTCATCGTGAAGTGGTTGACCCAGCCACCCGAAAGGAGCGGCTGCAGGGCCGATGCGATCTGTCCCATGGTGATGCCGAGGGTGCCCGCCAGTTTGCGGTCTATCACCAGTCGGTACTGCGGTTGATCGATCTTCAGGTTCTTCTGCAGGAAGATGAACTTGCCGCTCGCCATGGCCTTGGAAAGCACCGTGCCGGCGACGTTGTCGAGTTGGTCGTAGCTGCCGCTGCCGGCCTTGATCACGAAATCGATCGGCAGCAGGCTGGTGGAGCCGGGCAGCGGTGGTGGCGTGGCTACCGAGAGGTGCAGCCCGGGCACCTTGTTGAGGGCCTGCTGGGTGGGCGCCACCAGCTCATGGGCTGTCATTTTTTTCTGGCTCACGTTCATGCCGCCGAACATGCCGTTCGAGCCACCACCGGCGGGATTGAAGCCCGTCGCCATGAAGGTGTGCTTCATTTCCGGGAATTTGTTGAACTGCGCGAGCACTTGGTGGCCGTATGTACGCAACAGGTCCGGGCTGATATCGGGATTGGCGGTGCCGAGCGCAAAGACCACCCCTTGGTTCTGGGGGGGTGACAGTTCGTTGCGCACGGTAGAAAACATGAAGAACAGGCTGGCCAGGATGGCGGCGGTGAACACCAGGCCCACGACCGGATAGCGCATGAAGCCAGCGAGCGAACGCTCGTACAACCCCCGCAGACGCATGTAATTGGTCTCGAGGAAATGCATCAGGCCGTGATCGGGGGTCTCGCGCAGCAGCCAGCCGCTCATCACCGGCGAGAGGGTGAGCGCAAGCAGCATGGAGATGAGTACGCTGAACACGATGGTGAAGGCGAACTCGGTGAACAGGATGCTGGTGAGCCCGCCGGAGAAGGCGACGGGCAGGAATACCGCGACCAGCGTCGTGGACATGACGATGATCGGCAGCGTCAGCTCGCGTGCCGATTTCACGGCGGCCAGGAAGCCGGACTCGCCCTCGTCAACGTGGCGATGCACGTTCTCCACCACGACGATGGCATCGTCCACCACCAGGCCAATGGCGAGGACAAAAGCCAGGAACGTCAGCAGGTTCAGGCTGTAGCCGAAGGCTTCCATGAAGATGCCCGCGCCGAGGATCGAGAGCGGGATCGCCACTGCCGGAATCACGAGCGCGCGCAGCGACCCGAGGAAGATGAAGATCACGAGCAGCACCACTCCGAGCGTGATGGCGATGGTCGAGATCACTTCCTTGATGGCCGAGTGGATGAAGTCCGCCGTGTTGAACGGCACGCCGAGTTTCAACCCCGGTGGCAGGTCCTTGCGCACGATTTTCAGTTGCTTCTGGATACCGCGGGCCACATCGAGGGAGTTGGCCGAAGGCGTGGTATCGATGCCGATCAACACGGCCGGGTTGCCGTTGAAATACGCGTTTGCCGTGTAGTTCTCGGCGCCCAGTTCGACTTTTGCCACCTGATTCAGGTACACCGGCGTGTCGTCGACGGTCTTGACCACCAGGTGTTTGAAGGTGGTGATGTCCTTCGCGCTCAGGTTGCTGCTGATGGGCACTGCGATGAGCCGATTGCGCGTGGTGCCGAGCGCCGTGATGACATTCTGCTGGCGCAGCGTCTGCTCCACGTCGGCCGGCGTGATGCCATAGGCGGTCATCGCCTCCGGGTTAAGCCACACGCGCATTGCGAGCGTGTTGCCGTTGCCGCCGCTGCCGCCCGGGATCAGGCGCGCCTTGGACACACCGTTGACGGTCTGGAACAGCGGCTGCACATTGCGGATCACGTAGTCGGTGATCTGCGAGGGCGTCATCTCGTGGCCCGGGCTGTAGAGCGCGATATACATCAGTGAGGTCTGGTGACCTGCGGAGACGTTTACGATCGGCGGGTGACTGTTCGTGGGCAACTGGTCACGGACCTGGGTAATCTCGGTCTGCACGTTCGCAAGCGCCTTGGCCTGATCGCTGTTGAGACGCATATAGAGCGTGATCGAGCTCGAGCCCTGTGAGCTCGAGGAAGTGAGGTAGTCGAGATCCGGCGTCTGCCCGAGCACGCGCCCGAGCGGTTGGGTGATGAAGCTTTGCACCGTCTGCGGGCTCGCGCCCGGATAAGCGGTGCTGACCTTGATGACGGTGTTGACGAGGTTGGGGTACTCACGCGTCTTCAGGCTGAAAAAGCTGAACAGGCCGAGAATGGCCACCAGCAGCGCCAGCACGATGGCGAGCACCGGCCGGCGGACGAAAATATCCGTCCAGCGTCCGCGATGGGTGCTCATGAGCCGCTCCCGGCCGTTGCGGCGGCCATGGGCTGGGCGGCACTGTTGCCCGAGGGCGCGAGCGAGACTGGTGCGCCCGGGTGCAGTTTTACCTGTCCGGCCGTCACCACTTGTTCTCCGGCCTCGAGGCCGCGGGTCACGACGGTAAGGCCGTTACGCGAGTCCCCGGTCTGCACGTTGCGCTCCTTCGCGACCAGTCCGTTCTTGCCCTGCTCGATGATGTAGACATAGGAGCCATAGGTGTTGTAAGTGATGGCTGAGTCCGACACCGCGAGGACCTCCCGGGCCTTGCCGGTCTTTACCGTGGCTTGTCCGTACATGCCCGGGCGCAGTACCAGGCCGGGATTGTGCAGCGTGGCCTGGACCTGCACGTTGCGGGTACCGCTTTCGACCTGCGCGCCAATGGCCGAGATTTTGCCCTTGTAGGTCTTCCCGCCGAGGCCGGCGACACTCAGGAGCACCTGCTGGCCGGTTGCGAGACGCGCGAGCTGCTGCTGCGGCACCTGGAACACAGCATGGATCGGGTGCCATTGCTGGATATTAACCACGGGTGTAGTCGTGCTGACATACTGGCCGAGGCTGACCTGGCGCAGACCGAGGTGTCCCGTGAATGGTGCCCGCACCTGGAGCTTTGCGATCGTCGCGCGATCCGCGCTCACTGCGGCGCGGGCTTGGGTATAGGCCGTCTGAGCCCGCTGGTAAGACAGCTGGCTGACGTTGTGGCGCTTGTACAGGCTGCGTTGCTGCGCGAGTTCGGTCTTGGCGAGCTTCAGAGCCGATTGGTCATGAACCAGTTGCGCGCGCTGATTGGCGTCATTGAGCTGGACCAGGAGCTGTCCCTTCTTTACCTCCGAACCGGAATGGAAGTGGATCGCGGTGACCATCCCGGCGAGCTGTGGCGTGAGCATCGCCCCCTGGATCGCTTTCAGCGTGGCTGTTGCTTGGAGTTCGGCAGGCCATTCGATCTGCTTGACCGGTTGGGCGGATACCGTCGTCCGTTGATGACCCGCTTTCGCCATGGCTTGTTCGATTTTTCCGGAAACAAAGGCGTGCCAGCCGAAAATGCCTCCGAAAAGCACTACGAGGAACACGGCCAGGATGATGAGGCGGCGGGCAAGATGCTTGTCGATCATGCGGAAAGACTCCAGGGAATTGTCAGCCAATAAGTAGCCGGAACGAAAACGGCGTCCCAGTCACCAAGGACGCCGGACGAACATGATCCGGGATTATTAGGATGCTTATTATAAGTCGACTATATAATTGCCGCAGTAGTTCCCGCGGAACCCTCCGCCGCTAGTCGCGCGCGATGCGCATGATCCAGCGATAGAGCACCACAATGGTGATGGCAAAGACCACGCTGCCGATTGCGACCGAGGCCATCTGGAAGTGCTTGCCGACCAGTGCGATCGGATTCTGTTTGCCGGAGAAGGCCACCACCGCAGCGAAGATCACGCCGAGCAGGCTTTCGCCGACAATCAGACCCGAGGCGAGCAGCACGCCGAGCTGCTTGGTCGCTTCCGGCTTGGGCTCGCGGCGATCGGCGCGGCGGTTGAACCACCAGCCGACCAATGCGCCGACGACCACCATCAGCGTGGTCGAGGTGGGCAGGTAAATGCCCAAGCCCACGCCGAGCGGCGGCAGGCGGGCGTGCTTGGAGGTGCGGGCGAGGATTTCGTCGAGTACGATGCTGCCGACACCGATCAGCGCGCCGAGTGCGAGCAGGCTCCAGTCGATCTTGTGCTCAATCACGCCCTTGGCCAGGGCGGCGATCAGTCCGGCCTGGGGCGCCGGCAATGCGTTGGCGGGGTTGACGCCAGGCGCGCCCAGGAAGCCATAGGCGTGGCTGAGGAGGTCGAGCACCGGCGGGATTACGACCGCGCCTGCCAGCACGCCGATGACCAGTGCCGCCTGCTGTTTCCAGGGCGTGGCGTCGACGAGCTGGCCGGTCTTGAGGTCCTGCAGGTTGTTGTTCGCGATCGATGCGACGGCGAACACCACCGAAGTTACAAACAGCGCGAAGGCGACCAGGGCCTTGCCCGCGTCGGCGGGGAACAACGATCTCACGAACAGGAGCAAGAGCACCGCGGCGATCACGACCACTAGAATGCCGATACCCGACAGGGGGCTGTTGGACGAGCCGATCAGGCCGGCCATGTAGCCGCAGACCGTCGATACCAGAAAGCCCATAATCACTACGAAGATCACGCCGCTGACCACCAGCAGGGCGGTATGCGAACCCAGTCCGCTGGTCTCGCTGAAGTTCCAGAACAGGATGCCGATCGGGATCATGCAAACCAGCGAGATGACGGTGACGATGCCGATGGGCATGTCGCGCTCGGTCTGGGCGAGGGTATGGCCCTGGCCGGACTTGCGCACGCGGGCGGCGGCCATGGCGCCGGTGAGCCCCGAGATGACGGGCTTGATCAGCTTGGCCAGCGTCCAGATCGCGGCCACACCGATGGTGCCGGCGCCGACGAAGCGCACGTAGTGGCTCCACGACGCCTGTGCGACGGTGCTGGCATCGCCGGCCATGGGATACAGCAGGGTGAAGTGCGGTACTGCCCAGCCCCAGCCGATCAGTGCACCGACCAGCATGGACAGGCCGACCCAGAGCCCGACCAGATGGCCGATCGCGAACAGCGCGAAAGACAGGCTGAAATCGAAGCCCGTGGCGCCCTTGTTATGGCTGCCGAAGTGGAAGTAGGTCGCGAGATCGCTGGCGAAAATTTTGGTCTGCACAACGATATAAAAGATCGACGAGACCACGCCGCCCACGATCACCGACTTGAGGCCCGCGCCGCTGGTTTCCACGGCTTCGGCGTCGTCTCCCTTCTCTTCCCCGGCACCGACCTTGAGCACTTCGGCACAGGCGACGCCTTCCGGATAGGGGAGATCGGAATCGGTGACCAGCGCGCGGCGCAGCGGGATCGTGTACATCACGCCGAGAATGCCGCCCGTGGCGCAGATGCCGGTGGAAATCCAGAACGGGAAGCCCGTCCACCAACCGATGATGACCAGGCCGGGCAGTACGAATATGATCGCCGAGAGCGTGCCGGCCGCCGCGGCGACGGTCTGCACGATGTTGTTTTCCTGCATCGTCGCGTTTTTCATGGCGCGCAGGATGGCCATCGAGATCACTGCGGCCGGAATCGAGGTGGAGAAGGTCAGTCCCGCCTTGAGACCGAAGTACACGTTGGCGGCAGTGAAAATCAGCGTGATGATGATGCCGATGATCAGGCCGCGGATGGTCAGTTCCTTGAGCGGCATGCCGGTTGGAATCGCTTGTTCTTGCACGGTTTCTCCCTTGTGGCGGGCGACACTTCTGCCGAAGTCTATCAGTTTGCAAGCGTGGGGTCTGCCGGTATCCCGAGCATGGGCTGCGTGAAGCCCGCTTGATCCGAGACAGTCACTGAGACGTTCGGCGATGGGCGGACACTGTCCGGTGCCCTAGAATACGGGGGCGTCCGGAACGGGAAAACCTATGTCACGCCGCGTATTGTTTGCCTTGCACGATTGGGGCCTGGGGCATGCGGCGCGTTCCTTGGTGCTGCTTCGCCCCATGATCGAACGCGGCGACCAGGTCACGATACTGATGGCGGAGAGCGCTGGGATGTGCCTGCTGAAATCCGAACTGGGTGAGGCTTGCGAGTACATCCTTTACCCCGACATTCCCAAGCCGTTCAGCCGTTATCCAGCCATGTTCTACGTGCGCATGAGTCTGTCCATGCCGATGGTGTGGGCGCGTTACAAGCTGGAGCATCGTCTGACCGAGCGGCTGGTCCGTGAGCGCGGCATCGATCTGATTGTCTCGGATAGCCGCTTTGGCGTCTGGTCGCGCGACGTGCCGAGTTACTGCATTTTCCACTCGCTGCGCCAGATCATCCCGGGCCGCCCCAAGGGTCTGGAACGCCTGGTCGAATGGGGTCAGCGCGGGCTGCTCAAAGGCTTTGCCAAGGTACTGATTCCCGATGCCGAGGCTGACGGTGGGCTCTCGGGCGACCTGGGCCATTATCCGGATCTCGACTGGGGCGAGGGCCGGCTGCAATACTTGGGACCGCTGTCTGGCGTCGAGCGCATGGATGTCGAGGAAGACATCGACTACTTCTTTTCCGTCTCCGGGATTGAACCTCAGCGTGGCCTGCTGGAAAAGCATGTCCTGAACGCGTTACCGAAGTTGTCCGGACGCATCGTGGTGACCCTGGGCCGGCCGGAGTCGGCGGGTGAAAAATATGAACGTGACGGCGCGACGATATACGGATATCTCAACCGCAAGGATCAGGCCGAGATGCTCAACCGGGCGAGGGTCGTGTTTACCCGCTCCGGCTACACCACGCTGATGGAACTCGCGGAGCTGGGCAAGCGGGCGCTCTTCGTGCCGACGCCCGGGCAAAGCGAGCAGGAATACCTGGCCCGCTTCCATCATGAGCGCGGGCACGTCTATTCGACGACGCAGCGCAAGCTGGACCTGGTGGAGGATTTGCCGCGTGCCGAGGCTGCGAGCGGCATTCCGCGGCTTTCAACCGCCGGGGCGGTCCAGCGTTTTTTCGACATCGTCGACTGAACGCCGGGCGGCGCTCCGGTCGGCGTGCCATAGCGCCACGAACAAGGGCAGGTTGATCAGCCACATCACGCCGGTCCAGACCAGGCGGAAACCGAGCATCAAGGCCAGGCCGTCGGCAAAATTGAAGCCCCATGCCTGCGCCGCTCCCATGCCGAGCACTTCGACGGTGCCGATTTGCGAGATCAGTCCGCCGAACAGCAGCACGCCCGCGAGCGAGAAGGCATAGATGCTGGTCGCGGTCAGGAAGTGCAGGCGCGTCAGCCCGACATCGCGCCCGACCCAGGTAAAGGCCAGCGTCAGTGCGGCGAGGTAGAGCCCCGCGAGCAGAATATTGACCACGAGCACGCGCGGATTGGACAGGCGCTTGAGTCCCATGACCAGCTCCAGGATCCCGATCAGCACGCGGTGCAGCGTGCGGTTTCTGGTGCGTTGGGCGAGGCGGTGGATGTAGCGGTCGAAACGCAGGATAGCTAACACGAAGGCCACCAGCCCGGCGGCGCAGACGGCCGCCAAAGGCGAAAGTAGAGGCCAGCCGGGTGCGCCCACCACGGCGAGAAACAACAAGACGACGAGTGTTTCGACCAGCAGCATGACCACGGTAGCGGCCGACGTGCGCCCGAAGTGCATGTGCGAATGCGTGCTGAGGACCCAGTTCTGGGCAAAGATGCCGAAGGGCAGCGTGAGTGACAGTTCGCCGAGGGTAAAGGCCATCAACGCATGGCGCCAGTGCGGGTGCAGCCTGAGGTCGGCCAGAAGCAGGCGCAGTTGCCAGAACTTCAGGGCGAGGTAGCACAGGCCAAGCACCAGCGCGAACAGCATGGTCGTGATGGAGATACTCTGGATGCGACCGATGACCGAACCAATGTCGCCCAGCTTGAAGGCTGCGATCAGCAACGCCGCCGCCAGCAAAACGGGCAGCAGCAGTCCCGGTCGCAAAACTGCGCGAACGAGGCTCTGGCGGTTCACGCGCGAGCCCCTTCGTTGTCCGGCGCAAGCTCGGCTTGCCGCCCCGGGCGGTCAGGCGCGGGGTGGCGGAGCTGAGGCATTAAACGTTCAAAGCATCCCGGAGTGCGGGGAAGTGCGCGGTCCAGTCTTCGAACGCGCCGACAAGATGGCGCGCGTCGACCCAGGCGGCATCGCGCCCCCGCGCTTTCTCGCGGGACCAGCGGTTGTGCCAGTGCAGGTGGTCCTCCGCGCGGCTGACCAGGCCATGATGCGACAGCCAGGCCAGTCGGGTGCACACCAGCGCTTCCATGTCGGTCGTGCGCTGCAGTAGCGGGTCGAGTTTGATGCCGCTCTGCTCCACGGCCTTGCGGGCTTTGCCCATCCATTCCGTCAACTGCGGCACCGTGAATTGCTCGGAGCCCGTTGACAGAAACCATGCCAGCAGATGGCTTGTGGTGACTGCGCGCAGCTCCAGCAGGGTGTCACGCAACTTGGCGTTGAAGGCGCGTAGGCTGTCGGAGTCCAGCCCCTGGATCGGGGTGCCGACGTTGACCACGACGCGGCGGCGTCCACGCTTGAAGTAGTCGTAGCTGAGGCCGACGGGCAGCGCGGTCGGTTTGCGGCGGGCATAGGTAAACAGGCGCCGCGTACCCGCACGAATGTGGCCCATCCCGCCGTCGTCGGTAATCGTGCCTTCCGGGGCGAAATACACGCAGCGGCCCTGGTCGAGCAATTGGGCGAAACGTTTGAGCTGAGCGTTGATCGTGACGCGCATGTCCGGGGCAATGCGGCGTAGCGCTTCAGGGCGCAGACGGCGCAGTCCCCAGAAGCGCCGCCCATAGTTGCCCAGGCTTTTGCGCTTCAGGCGGGCGATGGTGTGGGGCACCTCGCGCAGGCGGCGTTCCAGCTCGGCGATGGTGGAGGGGCGCAACCAGTCGCGCGGGTCCTCGTCCCCCAGGCCGTTATTGCATAGCGCGTCAAGCGCTTCCTTGAACGTGAATTCACGCACGCGCCGCATGGGTTGGGCGCGCACGATGCGCAACAGCCAGCCCAGCGGGATCCAACCCGCGGGCCAGGCAATGATTTCCGGCCAGCCCTGGGAAAGCAGCAGTTCACGCAGGAAACCGGGACGCAGGATGTCTTCCCTCGAGGCATAGAACGGCAGCTGGTAGCGGATGAAGCGGCCGCGGCGCTGGCACAGGGTCGTGGTCAGCACGGGAACGTCGCTGTCGCGCTCGTGATTGGAGACGATGAGCGTGCCGTCTTCCAGTCTGTAGTCTTCCGGGATGATTTCTTCCTTTTCGTAGAAGGTGTCGACCACGATGTCGAAGGCGCACTCGGTCAACCAGGTCAGGCGCGGGTGCGGATCACGATCGGCGTCGGGGAGCCAGTCAAAGGGGACAGCGGGTGAAGAAGAAAGGGTGGCGGATGGGGTATCGGATGACATTCTCGGATCTCGCTTCTGGTGACGTCATTATGTCCGGCGGTAGCGTCGCCCCTTCCATACGCTGCGGGTCCCGGTCCAGGCGCGCAGTGCGGAATGCCAGCTCATGATCAAGTAGATGAGGGCGACAGCCGGAAGAAAAATTGATGGCAAAGGATTCAGCCTATAGTAAAGCAAGGTCGGCAGATAGCTGATCGCCATCAACAGCCAGGCCAGGGCTCCGAGCCATTGTGCGACACCGTGCCCGAACGCCAGGGCGAGCAGCGGGCAGGCAAAAACCAGGGTCATCAAGGCCGTGGCGGCAAGCAGCAGGAGCACGGACTCCCGGAGTTGTACGTAGGCGCTGCGCGAAACCATGGCAAAGGCGGAGGCCAGCCCCTGCCGGCGCAGGCTGTGCGCGTCACGCGTCAGCCCGAGCCAGCATCCGGCACCGGTGGCCTTGACGCGGGCGGCGAGCGTGCAATCGTCGATGATCGCGTCCTTCCAGGACTCGAAGGCGCCGGCTTTGAGCAATGCGGCGCGCTCCACCAGCACTATGCCGCCGGCCGCGGCCGCGATCGGCGTGCGAGCGCGGTTGGCCAGTGCGAAGGGGTAAATCAGTTTGAAGAAGTAGACGAAGGCGGGCAGCAACCAGTACGCCCAGAAGCCCGCGAAGCAGGGCCGGGCGAGCAGTGACACCAATGCGTAGCCCTGTGCCGACTTGTCCCGGAGTGCGGTAAGCAGTCCCGGCGTCAAGGCAATATCGGCATCCAGCAGCAGAATGAAAGGGGTTCGAACCTCGTGCAGGCCTTGTTCCAGCGCCCAGAGTTTGCCCGCCCATCCAGGTGGCGGAGGCGAGCCTTCCAGCACATGCAGGTTTTTAACACCTGTCATTCGGGTTTTCTCGGCCGTGTCATCGTCCGACTCGTCGTCGATGACGATGACCGTGGCCTCCGGAGCGTTGGCGGCTACGCTGAGAAGGGTTTCTCCAATGACCGCCGCCTCGTTGCGGGCGGGGATCAGTATTGTGAGGTCGTCGCCCGGCGCCGTTGCTTCGCCCGCGGCTTCGAGATGTTCGCGACAACGCCAGGCCTGCCAAGGCGCCAGCAGCAGGGCAAGCCACAGGCCCAATGCAATCGCAGCCAGGATCAACACGCAAAGTCTCCCTCAGCCATTTGCGTATTTACGGAGCAGGTCTCTAGCAGAGGCGCAGAGAGCACAAAGGTTGCCTGGAAGTAAAAGTCAGGGAAAGGAGTCGCGCTTCCTGCATATGTCAACGTGACCCATCCGGAGTTGCCGCTACTCATAGGTTTTATCCCGGGTTGCCGTCAGTTCGAGCCGCCGTAACTGCTGCCGGACTCGCCGCAAGGTGAACGCCCCACACGCTCATCCGATTTCTTCGCTCTGCGCCCTCTGCGTCTTGGCGAGAAATCCTTTCTCGGCGGGGCTTCCGTGTCGACGAGGATTAGTGGGCGGAGTCGGAGCCGGATTCGACCGTGACCGAGACGCCGCCGATGCCGACCTTGGAGCGGTCGTAGAGGATCGGGCGGTCCGGTGCCATCTCGCCTTCGAGCTTCGGGCCGCGCAGGCTGACCCAGAGGCTTTTGAGCGGGTGGTGGATGGCGTCTTCCGCCGCCGTGCCCTCGTAGCCGCAGTGCGCCATGCAGTTGTCGCACTTGGGATTGAGGCCGGTGCCGTAGTTCTCCCACGGCGTGGTTTCCATCAGTTCCTTGAAGGAATCGGCGTAGCCGGCGTCGTCCATCAGGTAGCACGGTTTCTGCCAGCCGAAGATGTTGCGCGTGGGGTTGCTCCACGGGGTGCACTGGTAGTCCTGGTTGCCGCAGATGAAGTCCAGGAACAGGCTCGAGTGCGAGAGCGGCCACTTGGTGCCGTTCCTGTTCTTGAAGATGTTGCGGAACAGTTCCTTGGACTCGCGCCGGCCCATGAACACGTCCTGGCGCGGGGCGTGTTCGTAGCTGTAGCCCGGCGATACGGTGATGCCGTCGATCTTCAGCTCATTGGTGGCGAAGTCGAAGAAACGCGCGACCTGCTCCGGGTCCTCGCCGGTGAACAGCGTCGTGTTGACGTTGACGCGGAAGCCGCGATCCTTGGCCTTCTTGATCGCCACGGTCGCCTTCTTGAAGATGCCCTCGCGGTCAACGCTTTCGTCGTGGCGCTCCTCTAGTCCGTCCAGGTGCACGGAGAAGGTGAGGTATTGCGAGGGCGTAAACAGGTCGAGCTTCTTGTCGAGCAGGATCGCGTTGGTGCACAGGTAGACGTATTTCTTGCGCGCGATGATCCCGTCGACGATCTCCTTGATGCCCTTGTGGATCAGGGGCTCGCCACCGGGGATCGACACCACCGGCGCGCCGCATTCGTCCACGGCCGCGAGGCATTCCTCGACGCTCAGGCGTTTGCGCAGGATGTCGTCCTCGTAATCGATCTTGCCGCAGCCGGGGCAGGCCAGATTGCACTGGAAGAGCGGTTCGAGCATCAGCACCAGGGGAAATTTCTTCTCGCCCCGCAGCTTCTTGCCGAGGATATAGCTGGCGATTTTCATCTGCTGCTGTATAGGTACGGACATAAATCAGCCTCCTTGTGTTTGCTCGACATGGATGCGCAGTTCCGGGGGAATCCGGAACGCGACCCG
>CAZPJI010000011.1:0-9382 GCA_964586925.1 uncultured Gammaproteobacteria bacterium | reverse complement strand
TCGGAGACGATATGCACCGGCCCGGGTACGCGGCCGCTGGTGCCTTCCACTTCGGGATGGCCGCGATGGCCGACAATGATCAGTTCATAGCCGGTGCGATGGTATTTCTGTGCCTGCATGTGCACTTTAGCTACGAGCGGGCAGGTGGCGTCGATGATCTGCAGGCCGCGGTCTTTTGCTTCCTGCACGCGCCGGTCCGACACGCCATGGGCGCTGAAAATGGTGACGGCGCCGGTGGGCACATTGGCCAGCGCCTCGGTGAAAACGGCGCCTTTTTCCCGGAGATCGCGGACGACGTGCTGGTTATGCACTATTTCGTGCAGCACATAGACCGGCGGACCGAAGATTTTCAGTGCTTCCTCGACCACGTCGATCGCTCGGACAACGCCGGCGCAGAATCCGCGGGGTTTGGCGAGGGTCACTTGCATATATCGACTCCTGCTGGTGAGTACCAGTGTACTGCTCGCCGATTTCCAGGAGAGCAGAACGGGTCGCCTTCCGGCAATCGGGCACTGGGCAGTCTGCTGCAGGAAGGCGAGATCAACTTGCCATGCAGGCGTTTACCGCACTACATATCGGTAAATTATAACGCCGATAGCGGGTGAGGCTGGGCTAAGCTATAAGCAAACAAGACGGAGGGCAAGCGTGACGGAGCGTATCCTGATCACCGGCGCTACGGGTTTCCTGGGCTCTGCGGTGGCGCGTATGTTCGCCGGAGCCGGCTTCCGTGTACGGCTTTTGGCTCGAGAGCAGTCGCCGCGGGAGAATCTGTCCGAACTGCGTGAAGCCGAGATTGTGAGCGGGGACTTGACCGATCCCCGCAGCCTCGAAGCGGCACTTGAAGACTGTGACGGGCTGGTTCACGTGGCCGCGGATTACCGGCTGTTCGTGCCGGATCCCGGGCCGATGTACCGGATCAATGTCGATGGTACGGCATCACTCATGCGCGCCGCCAGGACCGCGGGCGTGCGGCGTGTCGTTTATACCTCCAGCGTGGCCGTGCTCGGGCATCGGGCCGATGGTGCGCCGGCCGATGAAAACACACCAAGCCGGCTCGAAGACATGGTCGGCCATTACAAGCGTTCGAAGTTCCTGGCCGAGGCCGAAGTCAGGCGCCAGACGGCCGAAGAGGGACTGCCGGCGGTGGTCGTCAATCCCTCGGCGCCGGTGGGGCCGCGCGACATCCGCCCCACCCCCACGGGGCGGATGGTGCTGGATGCGGCACGCGGGCGCATGCCGGCCTATATCGATACCGGGCTGAATATCGTGCATGTCGACGACGCCGCAGCGGGGCATCTTGCGGCTTATCGCAACGGACGGGTCGGCGAGCGTTATGTCCTCGGTGGTGACAACCTGGAGCTGCGTGAAATCCTGGGGCGGATAGCCGCTTTGATGGGACGCCCGGGGCCCCGTCTGCGCTTGGTGCCGGGGCCGCTGATGCCCCTGGCTTGGCTGGCAGAGAGCTGGGCGCGAGTATCCGGGACCCGTCCGTTTTTAACCCGCGACGAGCTGACCATGGCCCGGCATTCGATGTACTTCAGTTCGCTGAAGGCGGAGCGTGAACTCGGCTACGTGCATCGGCCGTCAATGCTCGCTTTCGTCGATGCCATTCGCTGGTTTGCCGAATATCGCGGCTTGTCTTTGCCTGCCGAGGGACTACACTACGAACCCAGGGACATCAAGGACCAGGTTTAATGAGCACGGCCACGCCCAGCGCTCGTGATGAGCTGCTGCAAAAGGAATTGCTGGCCAGGGTCTCGCGAACTTTCGCACTGACCATACCCGCGTTGCCCACGGAACTGGCACGCGTGGTCGGCAATGCCTATCTGCTGTGCCGCATAGCGGACACGATCGAGGACGCGACGGCGATCGATCCCGACAATATGGAGCGCCATGGTGAGCGGTTTATTGAAGTGGTTGCCGGCCATGGGGATACCAGCCAATTCGTGAGCGAATTCCTGCCCTGCCTGGCCGAGCATGCCAGTGCCGACGAGAAATGGCTGATCGAATGCACGCCGCGGGTGCTTGCGATCACCGCGACCTTCGATGCCGAGGCGAAGGCGGCGCTGCTTGAATGCGTCACGGTAATGATGCGTGGCATGGTGGCGTTCCAGCGCAAGAAGAGCATTGCGGGACTCGCGGATCTCGAAGAGCATGCCGAGTACTGTTACGTGGTGGCGGGGTGTGTGGGTGAAATGTTGACGCGCTTGTTCGTCGCCAATCTCCCGGAACTCCAACCGCGCCGAGACGAACTAATGAAACTCGCCGTAGCTTTCGGTCAGTGCCTGCAAATGACCAACATTCTCAAGGATTTCTGGGAAGACCGGGACAATGGGGCCTGTTGGCTGCCGCGCGACGTGTTTCTGGACGAGGGCCTTGACCTGGTCGACGTCACGCCGGGTGACCGCCGCTTTGCTCGTGGTTACCGGCGGCTGATCGGATTGGCACATGCCCATGCCGAATCTGCGCTTGCCTATACCCTCGCGTTGCCCGCACGTGAATCGGGCCTGCGCAATTTCTGCCTGTGGGCGCTTTACATGGCGGTGCTGGGGCATCGGAAAATGCTTGCCCACCCGGATTTTTCCAATGGCGCCGAGGTGAAAATAAAACGGCGTTCGGTACGTGCCGTAGTGGTTTGGTGCCGGTTGGCGTCGCGGTTCGATTTTGCGCTGAAGGCCAGTTTTGCCTGGCTGACCCGGGGCTTGCCGGACCCCGAGCCAGGAGATTGGCAACCGCCTGGGGCGCGTTCCACCGACCAAGGGGCCTATGCATGAAACGCAACGGGGGCGGCGGCCAGGCGTCTAAATTGCAGGTCGCCATTGCGCACGCACGGCGGGCCTTGCTCGATCGGCGCGAACCGGACGGTCACTGGTGCTTCGAATTTGAGGCCGATTGCACGATTCCCGCTGAATATGTGCTGATGATGCACTACATGGACGAGATCGACGACGATCTCCAGCAGCGTATCGCGCGCTATCTGCGCGCGCACCAGATGGCGGACGGTGGCTGGCCCTTGTACCCCGGCGGCACGATGGATGTCTCCTGCACCGTCAAGTGCTACTACGCGCTCAAATTGATCGGTGACGATCCCGATTCCGACGCCATGCGCCGCGCGCGCGAGGTCATCCGCGCGGCGGGCGGTGCGGCCCGGGCAAACGTGTTTACGCGCATCATGCTGGCCCAGTTTCGCCAGATCCCCTGGCGCGGCGTCCCGTTCATGCCGGTCGAAATGATTCTCGTGCCGCGCTGGTTCCCGTTCCATTTCCTGAAGGTGTCGTACTGGTCGCGTACGGTGATGGTGCCGCTGTTGATTCTGGTTTCATTGCGGCGTCAGGCGCGTAATCCGCGTGGGGTGGACGTGCAGGAATTGTTCGTCACGCCGCCGGACAAGGAACGCAACTGGTTCCAGATCCGCTCCCTGCGCGGTGGCATTCTGCTCTATCTGGAACGTGCCGCACGCAAATGCGAAGTGATCATCCCCTGGGGCTTCCGGCGCTGGGCTTTCCGTCGCTGCGAACGCTGGATGGTGGCGCGTCTCAATGGCGAAGGCGGTCTGGGAGCCATTTTCCCGGCGATGGTCAATGCGTACGAGGCACTCGATGCTCTCGGTTACGGACCTGATCATCCCTTGCGGCGTACCGCCAAGAAAGCTTTGCAGTTGCTGCTGATCGAACGCGGTGACATGACTTACTGCCAGCCTTGCGTGTCGCCGGTTTGGGACACGGGGCTTGCGGTGCTGGCTTTGCAGGAAGCCGGTGACGCCGAGGAAGAAATCGGGAAGGCGCTTGATTGGCTGTGTGATCGCCAATTATTGGAGGAGCCTGCAGATTGGCGCGAGTACCGGCCGCATGTGAGGGGCGGCGGTTGGGCCTTTCAGTATCGGAACGACTATTATCCGGACCTGGACGACACCAGTGTCGTGGCCTGGGCCATGCACCAGGCTGATCCGGACAACTACAGCAAGAATATTTCGCGCGCCGCGGAGTGGCTGGCGGGCATGCAGTCGCGGAACGGCGGCTTTGCCGCCTTCGATGCCAACAACACCCACTACGCTCTCAACGAGATTCCTTTCGCCGACCACGGGGCCATGCTCGATCCGCCCACAGAAGATGTGACGGCACGTTGCGTCGCCTTGTTTTCCCGCCTGGGCAACCCGTATAGCCGCAACTGCGAACGGGCGATCCGGTATTTAACCCGTACGCAGCTGTCCAGTGGCGCCTGGTGGGGGCGCTGGGGAACTAATTACATCTATGGCACTTGGTCGGTGTTGATGGCTTTCGAGCAGGCGGGCATTTCGCCCGAGGATGTGCGAATCCGCCGTGCCGTGGAATGGTTGAAGTCGATTCAGCATGAGGATGGCGGTTTCGGGGAAACCAACGATACCTATGATGATCCCTCGCTGGCCGGCCAGGGTGAGGCTACGCCCGAGCAGACCGCCTGGGCCTTGTTGGCGCTGATGGCTGCCGGGGAAGCGGGGAGCGAAGCGGTGGCGCGTGGCGTCGAATGGTTGCTTCGGCACCAGGGCGAAGATGGCTTGTGGCATACCGAACTTTTTAATGCACCGGGCTTCCCCCGGGTGTTCTACCTGCGTTATCACGGCTACAGCGCGTATTTCCCGCTGTGGGCGCTGGCCCGCTACAGTACATCCGCCAAGGCAGGTTGAGCCGGGTTGATTACAGGCGTCATTGCGCCTCTGGCTGCGGAATACCGCACCACCCGCGCTTTGCGTCGAGCGGGTTGGCACGTGGTGCATGCCGGCGTCGGCCTGGAACGGGCACAAGCCGCCACGGAAAGGCTATTGGCGAACGGGGTGCAAAGGCTGCTGGTGTGGGGGACGGCTGGCGGGTTGGTGCCGGCCTTGCGCCCCGGTTGCGTCGTGCTGCCCGAATTTGTTCGGGATGTTGAAGGCCGGTCATACGTCCTCGACTCGGCATGGCGAGACTGGTTGAAAAAGTCGATGCCGTCGGGTATTGCAGTCAGTAATGCGGCCATAGTCAGTGTCGACAGGCCCGTGGTCACCCAGCCGCTAAAAAGTGCATTGGCCGAGGCAAGCGGCGCAGCTGCAGTCGATATGGAAACCGCAGCCATAGCCGCGCTCGCTCGGAAGCATGGAATCCCCTGTGCCGCCGTGAGGGCGGTTGCGGACCCCCTTGAGTTGGACCTGCCCGGCGTGGTCCTGGCGGCTCGCGGTGATCGGCTGTTGCCGCTTGAAATACCTATGCGTTTACTCTTGCGGCCAAACGAAATGTCGGCGATTCGCGATCTTTCGCGAGCCTTTTCAGCAGCGCGCGAAAGCCTGGAATTGACTGCCGGCGAACTCGCGCGCGAAATCCGGCAGGAGTGAGCATCGCTTAACGCACTGCGAGGGAAACCGTATAGCGTGGTTTGGGTCTATACTCGAAAGCAGCTTGATAAATGAAGCCACAGGAGGCGTAATCATGTACAAGAAATTGACCGGCCTAATGGCGGTAGTGGCTATTTTCTGGTCGGGCGCGGCCTCTGCATATCCCTATGTGTACGTGCCCGAAGCCAGTGCCGGCACCGTGACCATCGTCGATGCGCAGACGAACACGATCGTTCGCACGATTCCGAATCTGGGTAACGCCGTTGGTGTCGCCGTCAATCCGAACGGATTGCGTGCCTACATCGCGCGCGGGACGGACGCGGAGGTGAGCGTGCTGGCGACCGACCTGATTTCGGACCCCAACCAGAATCCCGTGATCGGGCGTTATGCGGGCCAGGGTGACTTCCACGCCGTCGCAGTCGGACCACAGGGCCAGGTCCTATATATAGGTGATACGCAGAATGATCAGGTGGCTGCGATCGATATGCCCAATTACGTGCTGGCAGACACCTTCCAGACTGCCACGGCCGGGCTGGACGCCTTCGCACTGGATCCCGCGGGACGCCGGCTGGCGGTGGCCAGCGGCACGGGCAGCACATCAACGGTACGCATCTACGACCTTACCAACGGCAGCTATAAGGACATCACCCTGTCTTCGCAGTCTCAGCCTGAATCGCTGCTGTTCAGCAGCGACGGAAATACCCTGTGGATTGCGACGGCGAGCGGGTTCGAAACTTATTCCATGAACACCGGTTCCCAATCCGCGACCGCCGTTAGCGGCGGCGTGGGAGCAATGGCCTACTCGCCCCGGAGCGGGACGCTTTATGCGGCCAGTCTGGCCAATCCGGCCGTTTATGCCTATCCGGGTGCCGGCGGGACTCCCACGACGATAACGTTGAGCGCGGTCCCACAAGGCCTGGCGCTGTCCCCCGACGGCACGAGGTTGTATGCCCCGCGCGCCGGTGGCCTGGCGGTAATCGATACGGGCACCGATGCCGTGTCGGGCGTGAGTTTTGGCACCAGTCCGGCAGCGGTGGGCGATTTCGTCGGCCCGGGCGATATCTGGGCCAACAACACCATCGGTACGACGGCTGTTGGCGTGCAATTGAGCGATACAGTCACGGCCAGCGATTACCAGTCACGCTCCTTGGGCTATGACGTCATTTCCCAACCAGCCCAGGGCACGCTGAATTTCACCCAAAGTACGGGTGATTTTACCTATACACCGCCCTCGAATGGTTACTCGGGCATTCAGAGTTTCGTGTGGGAAGCCACGGCCAGCGCTGGCGCGGGGTCGCCTACGTTGGCGCGGTCACGGCCGGTCACGGAGACGATCCTGGTCGATCCCACGATGAGCGGTTTCACCCCGCAAAACGTGGACGCTAAAGCCACGATCGGCCCGCTCAGCTTTACGCTGCAGGGAACGATGCCGCTGCAGTTGAAAGTTACCAGTACCAACAAAAGTGTCGTCGATCCGGCGACGGCGCAATTCAACGCCGGATGCGGCGTGTCCACGCTTGACTGCACCTTGACGCTGACTGCGGGCACTGCGAGCGGATCGAGCGCGGACGTTACCGTGAGTGCGACCGACCCGAGTGGATTGGTGGCACACCAGAAATTAGCTGTCACAATAAATGGCGGCACCAGTAGCGGCGGAGGCGGGTTCCCCTGGCCGGTTCTGGCCGGTTTCGCCATTCTGCTGATCATCGTTCGTTCAAGAGGGAGGTTCCATGAAAACGGAAGCATTTGAAACCATTAATCCGGCAACTGGGGAAAAACTGGAACGTTATCCTTTGGCGACTCCATCCGAGGTCGATCAGGTCCTCGCGCTGTCCAGCAGGGCGCAAAAAGCCTGGGCCGGGACTCCCCTGGACAAGCGGATAGCCGTTCTGAAACAAATTGCGGATCTGTTCGAGAAAAAGCAGCAGCCCCTGGCCGAGCTCATGAGCCGTGAAATGGGCAAGCCTGTTGCCCAGGCCCGGGCCGAGGCCGCCAAGTGCGGTTGGGCCTTCCGTTATTACGCGGAGAACGCCCCGCGATTCCTGGCCGATGTGTCTATCCCAAGCGACACGAAGCACAGCGGGTTCATCTACCAGCCGCTGGGCACGGTGTTTGCCATCATGCCCTGGAACTATCCGTTCTGGCAGGTGGCGCGCTTCGCGGCGCCCGCGCTAGCCGCAGGCAATGCCGGTATTCTCAAGCATGCGCCGAATTCGACCGGCAGCGGGTTGGCCTTCGCCGATCTTTTGCGCGAGGCGGGTGTACCTGAAGGCGTGTTCCAGGCACTGGTCATCGATACCGATCAGGCCGCGGATGTAATCGGCGACGAACGCATTGCCGCGGTCACGCTGACGGGTTCCGAGGGCGCGGGACGTTCGGTTGCCGCCACGGCCGGCAAGCATTTGAAGAAGTGCGTGTTGGAGCTGGGTGGCTCCGATGCCTATGTGATTCTCGACGATGCCGATCTGGACAAGGCGATCGAGGTGGGTCTCACCGCACGTTATCAGAATAACGGCCAGAGTTGCATCGCGGCGAAAAGATTCATTGTCGAGGCTCCCGTCCACGACGAGTTCTGCAAGCGGTTCAGCGAGCGGGTAGCCGCCTTCAAGATGGGCGATCCGTTTGATGAAAATAACGACATCGGGCCGATGGCTCGTGAAGACCTGCGCGACGGTATTGCGAAGCAGGTCGAGGCCAGCGTGAAAGCCGGTGCGCGTGTATTGACGGGCGGCAAGAAAGGTGACGGCAAGGGCTTTTACTATGAGCCGACCGTGCTGGCCGACGTGGCCGCGGGTATGCCTGCGGCAGACGAGGAATTATTCGGACCTGTCGCCTCGGTATTTCGAGCGAACGACGAGGCGCATGCGCTAGAACTGGCAAACTCATCGCCCTACGGGCTTGGTGGGAGCGTCTGGTCGCGTGACCGCGAACGGGGCGAACGGTTTGCACGCGGTATGGTCACGGGTGGCGTATTCGTCAACGGGATGACCAAGAGCGATCCGCGTCTGCCCTTCGGCGGCGTCAAGCACTCCGGCTATGGACGTGAACTCTCTGAACTGGGCATGCATGAGTTCATGAATATCAAGACGCTCTGGATTTCAGACGCCGATTAGACGATCGTTTGAATTAAAGGGTAATTGGCCTGGGGCCAGGAAACTTGTGTATAGTCAAATCTCCATAGTCATCATACTTTGAAGGGAGTATTCATATGGAGAAGACCACCAAGTTACTTGGCGGCTGGGGTTATGTAGCGCTGATCGTAGGCGGGTTCCTTGGATTTTTGCTGGGACCGTTATCCGGGATCATCACGTTGGCGGGTCTGGTCTGTGTCCTGATTGCGTTTTTCAGGGCCGGTAATGAACTTAATCTGCCGAGCGTTAAACGCGACATTCTTATTGCCATTGTCCTGAACGTTATTGCCTATGTGCTGTTCATTTTTATAGTCGGCGCAGCCGTTCTGGCATTTGTCATGCACAGCCGTCATTCAGGTGATATGAATACCGGGACGGCGGCCGCGTTTGGTGCCGGCACGATCCTGGCGGGCCTGATCGCCTGGGTGCTAACCATTGTCGGCAGCTGGTACTGGTATAAGGCTTCGCAAGCTCTCACCGAGGGGACGGGGGTCGGCACCTACAAAACGGGCGGCCTTCTGATCTTTATTGGTTCGATTGCCATCATTGTTTTTGGCCTCGGTGCGCTTGTGATATGGATTGGCGAAATCATCCAGGCGGTTGCCTTTTTCTCTACGCAGGAGCAAAGTCCAGATTCGCTGGAACCGCCGAGCGCTGCCGCCGACTGATTAATCTTCGAGCGTTCGAACAAACGGCCGCCCCGATACGAGGCGGCCGTTTTTATTTGCAGCCCAGGCCGAGGCTCAGTGCCGTGTGTTTTCCATTTTCCATTTGGCGAGTAGAGTCTAGAGTTTCTTGCCGTACACGGCAAATACCACAAGCATCCCCTGGGTGGGCGCGGCAACCGTCAATTCCGGACGGGCAGCGCAGGCGGACGTGAAAATGGTCGGCATGGCCGTACCACGGG
>CAZPJI010000010.1:22418-73026 GCA_964586925.1 uncultured Gammaproteobacteria bacterium | reverse complement strand
AGGCGTCGTTGATGAGGAACTTGGTTTCCAGCCGGTCGGTGGCGTCGACGACCAGTTCGTAATCGTTGATCAGTTCCACGGCGTTATCGGCCGTTACGCGCACCGGGTGCGGTAGGGCGCTTATGTCGGGATTGAATGCGGCCAGGCGTTCCGCGGCGGCCTCCGCTTTTCTGCGGCCGATATCGTCGTTGGTATACAGGATCTGGCGGTGCAGGTTGTGCAGTTCCAGCGTGTCGTCGTCGGCGATGCCGAGGGTGCCGACGCCGGCGGCAGCCAGGTAGTACAAGGCGGCCGTGCCGAGCGCGCCGGCGCCGATGACCAGCACGCGGGCGCGGGCCAGCCGTTGCTGCCCGGACCGGCCGATCTCCGGCAGAATCACCTGACGTTCGTAACGCGGGAAGTCTGAAGCCATGCCTCTATTTTAGAGTCCCGTATAGGGAATTCGTAAACTCTCCGCCTTCAGACAGTGATTTAGTCCTGGCTCCTTCGCCCCTCGTTGAGGGGAAAAGGCCGGGATGTGGGGTGCGCCGCGTAGCGGCGCCCTGTGTTTTTGCCCCTCACCCTAACCCTCTCCCCGCACGCGGGGCGAGGGGATAACCTTCAGTCGGCCGGTGGCGTATTTGGCGTCCGGGGCAAGCGGCGTTCGTATAATGGACGCAGAACTTCAAAGAAGGAGGACGACACATGAGCAAACGCACGGGGCCGTTGGGCCACGATATCACCTGTTTCAAAGCCTACGATGTGCGGGGCCGCGTGCCCGGGGAGCTTGACGAGGACATTGCTTACCGGATCGCGCGCGGCTGGGCCGATTTCATTGGCGCGCAGCGGGTCTGCATGGGCCGGGATGTGCGCCTGACGAGCGACAGTTTTGCCGATGCCGTTGCCGAGGGGCTGGCCGATTCCGGCGTCGACGTCATGGACCTGGGCGTCTGCGGGACCGAGGAGACGTATTTCGCGACGTTCAACGGTAGACTCGATGGCGGCGTGATGATCACGGCCAGCCACAATCCGACCGATTACAACGGCCTCAAGCTGGTGCGCCAGAAGGCGCATCCGATCAGTGGCGATACGGGCCTGGTCGATATCCGCAAGCTGGCCGAGCAGGGTGCGTTCAAGGACGGGGCCGAACCCGGCAAGCGGATACCCGCCGAGGACAAGACCGCTTATATCCAACATCTGCTGAGCTATGTCGATCCTGAACAGCTCAAGCCGCTGAAGTTGGTGGTCAATCCGGGTAACGGCTGTGCCGGTCCGATCGTCGAGAGGCTGGAGAAGCATTTGCCGTTCGAGTTCGTGAAGATGGATTTCAAGCCGGACGGGAGCTTTCCCAACGGCGTGCCCAACCCGATGCTCGAGGAGAATCGCCGCGAGACTAGCGAGCAGGTGAAAGCGAGCGGGGCGGATATGGGCATTGCCTGGGACGGTGATTTCGACCGCTGCTTTTTCTATGACGAAAGCGGCGCCTTTGTCGAAGGCTATTACATCGTTGGACTGCTGGCCGAGAGCTTCCTCGAAGAGGAGCCGGGCGCACGCATTCTCCACGATCCGCGCCTGGTGTGGAACACGGAGGATGTGGTCACCCGGTTCGGGGGCACGCCGGTCGTGTCCAAGAGCGGTCACGCCTTCATGAAGGAGAAGATGCGTACCGAGGATTGCATCTACGGCGGGGAGATGAGCGCGCATCATTACTTCCGCCGTTTCGGCTATTGCGACAGCGGCATGATTCCCTGGCTGCTGGTTGCGGAGCGGATTTCACGCCTGGGCAAAACCTTGTCCGAAATGATTGCCGAGTGCGAGGAGCGTTTCCCCGCAAGCGGGGAAATCAATCGCAAAGTAGCCGATCAGCAGGCCGCTATGGCCCGCGTCGAACAGCACTATGCCGATTCGGCCGTGAAGGTCGAGCGAATCGACGGCCTGTCCATGGCCTTCTCCAACTGGCGCTTCAACCTGCGCCCCTCCAATACCGAGCCGCTCCTGCGCCTCAACGTCGAGTCACGCGGCGACCGCGGCCTGATGGAAATAAAAACCGACGAAATCCTGAAATTGCTGGCTGCCTAAGAGATACCCGCCTCACTCATTGCAAGAGTGAGGCGGGCCGTCGTCTTCTTATCCGGTCGAGTCCGCTACGGCTGGGTGGTCGTACAGGCGTTGGCTGAGTTGGTGGCCGTATAGTAGGGAACGCCCTGATCGTCAGTTGCAATCGCCGGTGCAACGACAGTGCCTGCATTGCTCCCGCGGATAACAAGAAGTTTGTTCTGCTGGGTGGGCGCCGCTATGAGATTCGCCGGGTCGGGGCGGCCGGTCGAGGGGCCCGGCGTGTAGGTGTAACTGCTTGTAGAGCTGGGAGGGGCTTGCACGGCGATGGTGTAGTCAACACAACCGCTCTTCGGGCAAGCATAGTAGGTTTCGCCTGCCGCCGCATCCGGGCAGGCGGGGTCCGGGGTGCCGCCATCGTAGGTGCTGTCGCAGCTGCCAGTGGGCGAGGCGGCGATCGGGTTGGGCGTGTCCTGGACGATATTCAGGTACAGGTATCCGGTCGACGGGTTGTAGTAGTAAACGTCTGTCAGGGGCGTGTAAGTACCGTCACTGTTCTTGGTCATCAAGCCGCTGATGCTGGAAACGCTGGTCAGCGTGGTGGATGTCCCGCCGGGGCAATAACCGCCGCCTCCGCTGGCATCCGTGGGAAGGTTGCCCGGATGCGATGCATCCAGATCCGTGCAGTTCAGGGCCGTCCAGTATTGCAAGAGTTGCGGATCTCCCTGCCAGACCTGTTGCCCGACATAGGATTTATATCCGCGTTTGATCGTGAAGTAGCTCGTACTGGGTGGCGGCGCCTGGACGGTCGCTCCGTCTTGGGTCGTGCTTTTGTAATCGATGCCGAGGCGTATGTAGAACGGGTGCTTCTGGGTGATGTTCGGATCCACGATATCGGCGAGCGTCACGTCCACCCACTTCCAGAGTCCGGCTTTCCCGGTATTGATAGCCGAACTGGCCACGCTATAGGGAGTAGGTGACACCGTCACGTAATAGCCGTAGCCGTTGCTGACCTTGGGCTCGTAGCTGCCCAGGCCGCCGCGCCCGGTCTGCATGGCCATGGTGGGGTGGAAGGTCCCGCCATTGCCGTCAGACACGGCGTCATCGCGGGTGAAGGTCACCGTTTGCCAGTGCGAGTTGATGGAGCCCGGGTAGCTGCTTCCCATGTACGGGTAGAGCGAGGAAAATTGCAGTGTGCCCATGCTCGCCGGTGACATCAGTGCGCTGGTTCGTCCTTCGTAATGCTGGTTCTGAGCGCCGCGCGAGAGGCATTCGTCCACCGAATTGGATGTGCTGTTGAAAGGCAGGTTGTTGAGCGAGATCGGATAGGCCGGGTGGGTTCCCGAATTGGGCGCGAGCTGAACGCCGAGACCATCCAGCGTGCCGTCCTCGTCGATGACCGAGGTGTTCTTGTCGCCGTCGTTGAAAAATCCACCGATGCCTACCTGCGCGGTGAAGACTTGATGGCGCAGGTTTGTGTCGACGAACATCAACTGCTTCGAAGCGGTGCCGGTGGGGTAGGAATTCTGGTTGGATGTGAACCAGCCCAGGGCGGCGTCGCCTTCATACGGTGCCGGTTTCGGGAGATTGTTCGCGTTGGAGTATGTCGTTTCGTAGCTTTGCAAGAATTTGCAGTCGGCATCGTCGAGTTCTGTGTAATAGGTTCCGGCACCGGTGCCGCTGCACGGCATGCTCGTTGTCCAGCCTGCGTTGTAGTTGAATCTGACGAAACGGTCGTGGAAGACGCGTACCGGCCCGTCATAAAGGTAGTAGCCTGCGCTGTTCCATTTGGGGTCCTGGTAACCCTGGTCGTATATGTCTCCACTGTGAGCCGAACTCGCTGGCGTGTAATCGATGCAGCCGAACGTCGAGCCTACATAGCGTATGAGCTGTGATCCAATCTGTCCGGGATTCGGGCAGGGACCGAAGCGGCCCGGGTTGTTCATGCTCAAACCGACCACCACGCTGTCCTGAACCAGGTTCCAGGCCCCAGGGGCGTTACCGTCGATACCGCCGGAGGTGAGCAGCGTCACGTTGTCCCGGTTGGTTGCGAAGTGGCCGTTTTCAACGGCGATCCAGGCCGATCTGAGCCACAAACCGCGGAAGCGGTTGCGCGTTGCGGTGACGCCATGGAGTGTTGCGATGACCGAGGGGGAACCGGCGACGGGGTCCTTGTGGGGAAACAGGGGGCTGACGTTGATGAGGCCGCCGGGAGTCCCGTCGTCGAAGAAACCGTTATAACAGGCGTGCGCACGATTGTCCTTTACGGTTCCAAGTCGAACGTAGGCCAAGTTCTTTGTCTGGCCGTTTACGGTCAATGCGGTTTGCGGCGTTACCCACCAGTAGCCCGCACCCACTCCCTGGCAGCCGCCGATGGCGTTGCCGATCAGGATGGTGCCCGGATTCTGGATCCAGAATCCGCTTGCCGGCTCGTCGTAGTGTTGACCTTGTGCACAGGTGCCATTGGGCGCTCCATTGTTTACCAACGGGCCAATAGAACCATACGAGTAGCACGAGCCGTGCACCGTCTGCAGTTGATTGTCGGTATCCGGAATATTGAAGCCGTCATAGTTGATGAAGTCTGACGATGAGGGATCGTTGGTCATGTTGTCACCTGTCCACCAATAATCCTGGATCAGTGTCGCGCGGCTTATGCTCGTTGCGCTGCTCGGAGCGATCGTGTACAGCTTGTTGATATCGAAATAATTGCTCATTGCCCCCAGGCCGAGATTGTTCTCGTAGGTGATGCCGCTGTCGTCGGCGACATTGTTAGCGGTGGCATCGCCGAGTTCCTCGTAGAAGATGTGTCCGACGATTCGGGCGCAAACCATATTGGATATGGTCAGGTTAGAGGTGTCGTGGATGGTGACGCATTTGTTGTAGCTGTGGTCTACGCTGTCGGCGTCGACCAATACCGGTTGCGAACCGCTATTGATAGTGCCGACCTGGTGGAAATGAATCGGGTAACTGCCGATTTGGGGCTTGCCGAACTTCGACAGCCGAACGCCCTGGATGACCACTTGCGTAAATTTATGATGGATCTTTATTTCACCGCCCCAGTGTTCGTTAATGGTAGCCGCGTCGATGTTGGGATTGGTGATGGAAGACGGCGGGACGATGGTGGCCGTCTCCGCTGTCAGGGTGATGTTGCGACTGATCAAGCCGACCTCGGCACGTTCGTCCACGCCGTAGTTTTGGCTGGCGCCGTCGCAGAGGAAGGCGGGTTGTGTTCCATTGGTCTTGCTGAGCGGATCGGGACATGTGGCGGTGGCCGGGGAGGGTGCGAGGCTGCCGAAATGGTAGTACTTCAGTGCTTGCGTGAGAGTGACCTTGCTATTGGCGCCTTGTACGCCATTGCTGCCTGATGTCACGCTTGCGATCTGCACGAATTCGGTATCCCAGGGCACGAAATCGCTCGTGGCGACCACGATCCAGTCGCCAGGCTGCCAACCTTCGTTCTCGCCGTTGGGACCTTTCCCCTTGGTAACGTCAGCAGTCAGGTAAAGCGTCTGGGGTCCAGAGCTTGTCACTGCAACGCCCGCCGTCTGCGGGCCTGCCGGTTTCACAAGCGTCGTCCAGCTCACGCCGCCATTCTGGGGAATGCCTTTCGCGCCATAGAGTTCGAGTGTGGCGCCGCTGGTTACATCAATGCCTTTCTTGAAGGGGCCGGTATGGCTGGGTCCGCTGTCCTGGCAGTGGGAATCGGTGGAGCCGGTGCTGGACGTCGAACCGGTGAAGACGATCGTGAACTGGTTACTTGACGTGATCGGACTACTGGGTGAGCCGATAAGGAATTGGGAGCCGCTTTCCAGGCATATGTCGCCTACCGTGAGGGTGTGAGCACCACTGGTGGTGCCGGGCACTCCCAGCAGGCCGCCGTTTTTGACCTGGATTTCCGCGAAAGCCTTTGTGCTGCCGGGTACCGCATTGACGTTCTGGCAGCCCGGTTTCGCTCCGCTTGTTGTACCGGGAATGCCAACGATCACGGTGCCACTGGCCGTGGCACATTGATCGATAGACGTTAAAGTGACTGGGCCTGGCGTGGAGCCGAGTCCGCCATTGTCCCCGGATGAGGTTTTGACACCGTTTCCATTGCAGCTTGCGAGGGAAACCATGCACAATCCGGTAACCACGGCTAATAAGGCAGATGTTGCAAAAATACGGATTTTGGTTTTCATAGAAGGGATCTCTCTTGAATCACGGGGCAGGTCTTTCATTAAAGATGGTCCATAAAAAGGGGCAAGTCAATACTGACGGTCTGTTGTTTCGGCGCGCAGGGCGCCTTGCGGTTCCAACCTGGGCATATGAGCCGCGCGGCCATAGCGGCCTGGTGTTGAAGACTAAGAAATCCTTAATCTCCCCGGTTGCGGAACCGGGCGCCACTGCAGATCAAGTCGACGGCGGACACCGGTGTCTTCTCGGTCGAGAAGACACCGGTGGTTCCGCAGGTTTTTAACGCCACCTTGAGAGGGAGACTTAGCCCCCGTCGTGTTGGGTGATGGTGCAAGAGGACCCTGTCCCCGCTTTTGGCGTGTTGTATACGGTGCCCTGATCGTCGGTTGACGGTACCGGCGATACGATGGTGCCGGGGTTCGCGCCGTATATCACCTTGAGCTCATTCGGGTGAGCCGGTGCCGGCATGAGATTGGCTGCCTCAGGCGGGAGCTGCGCCGCAGTGGGTGAAGTTCCCTCTATGTAGCTAGGATCGTTCATGGCGATGGTGTAGATGATGCAGCCGTTCTTGGGGCATACGTAGTAGCTTTCGCCGTGCCCATTGGCATATTGACAGGCAGGATCGGGTTGACCGCCGTCGAAATTTTGATCGCAGCTTCCGATAGGCGATGGGCCCAGGGCATTGGGTTCCTCCTGGACAATGTTCAGCCACAGGTATCCCGTTTTCGTGTCGTAGTAATACTTGTCGAGAACCGGGTTGCCATTGCTGTCGGTCAGTGCGCTGATACTTCCGGCCGAGGCCAGCGTCTTCACCCCAGGCAAGCTGGAGTTCATCCCCGCGGGGCAGCCCGGACCTTGTTTGATAGGGATGTTGGGAGTGGGTTGGTCCACGCGACTGCCATCAAGGCCGTGGCAATTTCCCCATTTCGTGAAGTAGTTGAGCAGGTCGTTGTTCTGGCCGTCATTAAACTTGGCTCCTACGTTAATGTTGCCTCCATAGTACGTTTTGTAGCCGCGCTTGATGGTGAAATTCCCGGTGGGGATAATCAGGCCGCCAGTACTTTTATCGACGCTCGCATAGTCGATGCCCAGGCGGATGTAGAAGGGATGGGCGCTGCTGATATTCGGATCCAAGACATCGGCTACGCCGACGTCGATCCACTTATAGATTCCCGCCTTCTGAGTGTTTTGATCCGGCGGGACGCGCGATGTTGCCGAGGCCGGGGCCACGGTGACCGTGTAACCATAACCGTTGCTGACCTTGGGTTCCCAATATCCCTGGCCGTTTCGGCTGAGCAGGCTCATGGACGGGCGGTATGTGCCACCATTTCCATCAGCTATCTTGTCGGTGCGGGTGAAGGTCATTTTCTGCCAGTGCGAGTTTCTCCAACCCGGCCAAGAGGGATATTTCCCCGCGGGATCGACTTTCCACGGATAGAGATTGCTGAACTCCAGAGTCCCCATCTCCGCCGGCGACATCAGGGATGAGTCTCTTCCCTGGATCTTCTCGTCCTGCGCGCCGCGCGAGAGGCATTCGTCCACCGAGTTCGAGGTCGCATTGAACGGCAGGTTGTTGAGCGAGGCGGCATATACCGGATGATTCCCGCTGTTGGGTGCGAGTTTGACGCCGTATCCGGACAGCGTGCCATCCTCGTCAAGGAAGGCCGTGTTCTTGTCCCCATCTTCGAATGAGCCGATGTTCACGTGCTCCGTAAAAATCTGGTGGCGAAGATTGGTGTTGACCCACATGAGTTGCTTGGTGGCGCTTGCCGTTGGATAGGCGTTCTGGTTGGATGGGAACCAGCCGAAGGCCGCGTCGCCCTCGTAGGGTTTGCCGCCGCTCGTTTGCCAAGTCTTTAATGCTGCCTGGTCAGCCGTATCGAGCAGGCTGGAGAATTCCTTGCTCGATGATTTGTCGTAGTTGTAATTCACGAAACGGTCGTGGTAGATCAGTGGCGGCCCATCGTAGATCTGATAACCGTAGGAGTTCCGATAAGGCCAGGGGTAACCTTTTCCATCGAGCTCGCCACTGTGCACGGAATTGGTAGATACGGTCTGCGGGTGCGAATAGTCGATACAGCCGAACTTCCAGCCGGTATTCTGACCCAGGGTCTCGGGGCACGGCCCCCAACGGCCCACGCTGTTCTTGCTCTCGCCGACGAACACGCTGTCTTCGATTAGGTCCCAGATGCCGGGCCCGTTGCCATCGACCCCGCCGGAGGTCAGCATTGTGGCGCCACGGTTGTTGTCGGCGAAGTGCCCGTCCTTGAGGACGAACCAGGCGGCGGTTCCGCGTATCCAGAATGCCCGAAAGCGATCATGCGTTGCCGTTAATCCCTCGAAATGAGAGATAACATTGGGTTTGCTCTCGAAAGCCTGTTCCGGGGGATTCTTCTCGTCCTTAACGGGCGTGAGCTGTCCGGAAACCACGCCATTTTCGCCTTCCGCGAAGTAGGCATGATAGCAGGCGCTGGAGCGGTCGTCCTTTACCGTTCCAAGAGACGCATACGTCAAATTTACCGGATGGCCGATACCCTCTACATTGATTGCGGAGCTGGGAGGCACCCACCAGTAGCCTACGCCGTCGCCCTGACAACCGGCAATCGCATCGTTCGTGAGCACGGTGCCCGGATTCTGTATCCAGAAGCCACTGGCCGGCTCGATATAGTACCGGGTGGAAGTGCAGGGCAGGCCCCCATCCTGAATCCATAGCCCTTCCTGTCCGGGCAGAGTCCCTGGTCTGAAGCAGCCACCATGCGTCAACTGCATTTGGTTGTCGGTGTCGGGGATGTTGAAGCCGTCGTAGTTGATGTATGCCGATGAATTCGGATTGTTGGTCAAGTTGTCGCCCGCCCACCAGTATTGGTCGATCATTTCCTGACGACTCTTGCTCGCACTCTTATAAATATCGAAGGAATTGCTCATCGCCCCGATGCCGAGATCGTGGTCGAAGACGATGTCACTGTCGCTTGCCGGGTTGGTTTCACCCGCTGAGTTCAGTTCCTCGTAAAAGATGTGACCGACGATGCGCGCGCAAACCATGTTTGAGATGGTCAGGTTGGAGGTGGCGTGGATAGTGACGCACTTGTTGTAACTGTGATCCACGCTGTCGGCATTGATGACGGGCTTGTTGCCAGCATCTCCAACCTGGTGGAAATGGATTGGGTAGCTGCCGAACTTGTCTTTGCCGAATTTGGACAGGCGTACACCCTGGATCAGGACTTTCTCGAAGCCCTGATGGATCTTGATTTCGCCTCCCCAGTGAACGCCGGACATGGGGGCGGGCGGTAACTCCGTGAACGGAGGTGGGGGAGCGGTGATCGAGGTCAGGGTGATGTTCCGGCTTATCAGACCGACTTCCGCTCGCTCATCCACACCGAAGTTCCGGTCGGCTCCGTCGCAGAGGAAGGCAGGCTGGTCGCTGTTCGAAGTGTATTTCGGATAAAACGGGTCCGGACAAGTGGCGTTAGCTGGAGAAGGGGGCAGGCTGCCGAAGTGGTAATACTTGAGCGGCTGTTTGAGGATTATCGTGCTTTTGGCGCCTTTGATGCCACCCCGTTTCACCTCGCCTATCTGTACGAACTCGCTGTGGAAGGGGACGTAATCCGTGGTGGCAACGACGATCCAGTCGCCGGCCTGCCAGCCCTCGGCTTCCCCTTGAGGGCCTTTGCCCTGGGTCACATCCGCGCTCAGGTACAGCGTCCTCGAACCTGCGTCCGGAACGGGCGCCTTTGCACCGGGCACGTGTGAACCCGCCGGGGCGGCGAGCGTCGTCCAACTGATTCCACCATAGGCAGGCACGCCCTTTGCGCCGTTCATAATCAATGAGCCGCCTGCAAGAACGTCTATGCCCTTCGAAAAATTATTATCCTTGCAGATGTCTGTATGGTCGAGGCCTTCGTCTCTGTCAGTAAACGTAAGTATGACCTTGTTATTTCTCGTGATTGGGTCGTTTCCAGTACCCTTGGCATAGATCTTGACCATGCCTTTGTCCCCGACGCAAATTGTCGAAACCATGGGTTCCGACAACGTTTCCGGTGAACTAGCGCTGCGGGTTCCGCCATCGATGATCAGCGTCCCGCCATTATTGATTTTGATTTCGTCATACGCCCTGGGGCCGGAAAGTGTGGGGTTCATCTCTACGGTGTCGCACCCCGGTTTGGCATCCGGGCCGCCAACTTCAACGTCGTAGTCGACGTCCACGGTGCAGTCGGATATGGGTGTGAGTTTCGTGAGAGGTACTGAATTATTGTTGCTGGAACTGTCGTGGTGACATCCGCTGATAATAAGGAATGCGGCGCCGGCAAGAACAGCGCTGGCCAGCACGGAAATATTGACAGGGTTGAGGCGCTTCATTTATGGCTCCGATATACGTAGGGCAATCCCCGCGAAGGGCTCGCAAGTTTGAACTTGGATTGGCGCAAGCTTTTCAGGCCGGTGGACGGAAACGTGCAGCCGGGAATGATCATAGTCGCCCAATCCTGTATTCTCCAATCCTCTCCGGCTCTTTATCTATCATATAAGGAATATCTTATGAGTTACATGAAAAATCAACTCATTAGATTTGTCGGCGTTTTGAGATTTGCTGTGCTATAGTACCAATACACCTACTAGAGGGTAATCCCATGATTCGCGCCGCTCGTTCTTATATGTTATTGCTTTTGCTGACTTTTCCAGCAGCTGCGCTAGCCAGGCCGCCGTTAATCTATCACCATGTCGAGCAGATTGCGGCGCATGCCGGCGGCACGGTGAGCTTGAGGCTTTCCAGTCATGACGCCGTCATCAGCGTAAAACCGGGGAAGCAGGTAAGCGTTACCACCGACATCTGGTCTTCCACCGGCTCCAAGAGCAACAAGGAAGAATTGATCAAGCGATATACGCCTGCGGTCTGGGCCGATGGCAATGACGTCAAGGTGGGCCCGCCGGATCATCATGACTGGGGATGGCATTTCGGTTGGGAAAGCAGTCACGAGGTGCGGGTCACGGTCGTTATGCCCAATGACATGAAGCTCGATTACCGACTGGGTTCGGGCGATTTCCGGTTTGATAACCCTGCCGCGACGCTGTCCGTGAAGGGCGAGAGTGGTTCGGGTGATGTCTATTTCAAGGGCAATTCCGAAAAGCTCTATCTGCGTGCGGGTTCCGGTGACATGCAAATCGCCAAGGGCAGTCAGCCCGGACCGGTCAATGTGCACACGGGTTCGGGGGACATCATCTACAGCGGCAGTGCAACCAGTCTGTCCCTGGGTGCGGGTTCCGGGGACATCACCGTCGGACATGCGCTGGCGCAGTCGGCTGAACTGGGCTCCGGATCCGGAGATGTCGTCGTGCACTGGGGAAAACTGTCTGCAGGCGCTGCGATCAAGGCGAGTTCCGGGTCCGGGGACATAGATATGTATTTCCCGGCTTCTACGGTAATCGGCGGCAAGATCTCCACCGGAAGCGGTGACGTGAACACCGATTTTCCGGCCCTGATTCACGGCAGTCATCACTCCTATACCTTGAGCGGAGGATCAGGTGCCATCACGGTGGACCTGGATACCGGATCAGGCGATATCAGCTTGCACAAGGCCGGTTGACCAGTTAACAGGCTCTAAAACACCCGGGCAGGCATTCGCCTGTCCGGGTTGTTTATTCTTCAGTTGGTATTTTCCTCAGTTGCTTGCGCCGGCTGTGTTTGCGCTTGGTCTCCAGGCGTTTTTTCTTTTTCGCTTTGCTTATGCGGGTCTTCTTCCTGGGGCGTGGCCTGTGTGAGGCCTTTTGCAGCAGGCTGACCAGGCGCGCAATGGCGTCTTCGCGATTGCGTTCCTGGGTACGGTACCGCTTGGCTTCGATCACGATGATGCCTTCGCGGGTGGCTTTCGATCCCGCGAGTTTCAACGCCCGGGCGCGCAAGGGTTCCGGGAGGCGTGCCGTGTCGTAGCGCAGTTGCACGGCCGTCGCCACCTTGTTGACGTTTTGCCCGCCGGGGCCCGACGCGCGCACGAAATCGAAGTGCAGATCGGTTTCGTGCACGGAGAAATGATCGGTGACGGTCCATTTCATCCAGCCGGGTACATCCAGATGTACGTTCCCATGAGTATCACATGGGCCGGTGTAAAATTGCACGCTGCTGCGATCGGACCACGAGTTTTTACCAGGAGATGCCGATGCTGATCCATGTGCTTCTTATCATTCAGGTTATTGCCATGGCCGGATTGATCGTCATTGGCGGCCTCGTGGAAGGGTACGGCTATGGCCTGTCTCTCGGCACCCAATGGCCGTATCACAAGAAAATGATATCGCGGGCCGCGTTCACCGATCCCGAAATATGGCATCGCTTCCTGGCAACGCTACTGGGCTTGAATGCCATCGCCATCCTGGCTCTCGATCCTAATGCCAATACCGTCGCCGGACTCGTGCTTATTGCGGTCACGGCGCTTCTGGGGATCGCCACATTGCACGTTTTGGCAGGCAAGGCGCCAGCGTTTCTCCATGGCCTGCACGGGCTGCTTGCCTATACGACCTATATTACCTATCTGCTGGTGATGCATCCGGCATCACTGCCGGTCTGGCGGTATCTGGCTGTCATGGTCCCCCTGCATGCCTTCCTGCTGATGATTTTCCTCGGTGGCATGGTTACGGGGCAACGCGGCTACCAGCGCCCGATCGGCGCCTTCGTCATACCGCGCACCAAGGGGCAATGGGTTTTTGCCCTGCATTACCTGGCAGGGTTGGCTTTTCTGTTGACGCTCGCCTTTTATGCCCAGGCCTACAGTGGGGCGTTGGTGTTGGCGCTTGCGCAGTTCGTGCTGGGTTTCATGCTTTTCCACGCCGTGAACGCCAGTCCCAAGCGGCCGGGGATCCTCGTGGCCTTTCATCAGGGCATGGCCCTGTTGATCCTATTGGCCATCATTTACGTCTGGCAGGTGCACATTACCGGCCTGGGTTGATCGGATGCCGGTAGGCCGGGCTATATCGCAGATGCCTCCGTTCAGGCTTGAGCGGTGAGGACTTCGCGTGTGGTTCGGAATTCGATGTCCGGCCATTTCTCCATTGTGACGGACAACGCTGCGGAGTTGGGCGCCAGGAAGGTCAGGCTGCCCGAGGCATCGGTGGCCAATCGGTGGCCATTCGCGTTCCGGAAGCGTTCCAGTTCCTTGTTATCCGGGGCGCCGATCCAGCGGGCGCTGTTGATGGCGGCCGGTTCGAATACGGCGTCCACCTGGTACTCGGCCTTGAGCCGCTCCATCACTACGTCGAATTGGAGTGTGCCGACCACACCCAGAATCGCATCACCGCCGGTGATCGGAGTGAACACCTGCACCAGTCCTTCCTCGCCGAGCTGGGCGAGGCCGCGCTGCAACTGCTTGGCACGGAGCGGATCTCTCAGGCGCACGCGCTTGAACAGTTCCGGGGCGAAGTGGGGGATACCCGCGTAGTGCAGGTTCTCGCCTTCGGTGAGTACATCGCCGATGCCCAGTTGTCCGTGATTGTGGATGCCGATGATGTCGCCCGCAACCGCTTCCTCGAGTCGGTGACGCTCCTGCGCCATGAATGTGATTGCATTACCGATGCGCAGATCTTTTCCGGTGCGCAGGTGCCTGGCCTTGAGACCCGGACGGTAGCGGCCGGAGCACACGCGCAGGAACGCAATCCGGTCACGGTGTTGCGGATCCATGTTGGCCTGGATCTTGAACACGATGCCGCTGAATTTCGGCTCGTCGGGTTGAACCACGCGGTTGCCGCCGTCGCGTGGCTGGGGTTTGGGTGCCCAGGCGACCAGGGCTTCGAGAATTTCTCGCACGCCGAAGTTGTTGATCGCGGAACCGAAAAAGACCGGCGTCTGATTGCCGGCAAGGAAGGCGTCCAGATCGAATTCTTCCCCGGCGCCGCGGACCAGCTCGATCTCGCCTTCCGCGGTCTCGGCGTCGAGACCGAACAGTTCGCGTGAGCGTGCACTGTTCAGCCCCTCGATGCGTTCGACTTCTCCGTCAGCCCGTTCCTCGCCGGGACGAAAGCGCAGGATACTGTCGTCGGCAATGTCATAGACGCCGCCGAAACGTTTGCCCATGCCGATCGGCCAGGTCACCGGGGCGCAGTCCATCTTGAGCACCGACTCGATTTCGTCCAGCAATTCGAGTGGTTCGCGCACTTCGCGGTCGAGCTTGTTGATGAAGGTGATCACCGGCGTGTTGCGCATGCGGCAGACTTCGAGCAATTTGATCGTCTGTGCCTCTACACCCTTGGCGGCGTCGATCACCATCAAGGCGGCGTCGACCGCGGTGAGCACGCGGTAGGTGTCTTCCGAGAAATCCTGGTGCCCCGGTGTGTCCAGCAGGTTGATGACATAGTCCTTGTAGGGGAACTGCATGACGGAACTGGCCACGGAAATGCCGCGCTGCTTTTCCACCTCGAGCCAGTCCGAAGTGGCGTGCCGGCTGCTCTTGCGCGCCTTAACCGTGCCCGCGAGCTGGATGGCGCCTCCGAACAAAAGCAGTTTTTCGGTGAGCGTGGTTTTACCCGCGTCCGGGTGCGAGATGATCGCGAACGTGCGCCGTCGCGCCACTTCGGCGGCGAGGCTGCGCTGGTCGTGATCGTCTCTGGCCCCTGCTGGGGCGGCTGCTTCGTTCATTGGTGGTCAGTCCGGCGATCCGGAGGTTGGGTTCACAGGGCAATACGCGCCCGATGCAGGCGCGTCAGCCGACATTATATGAGCTTTGGCAAGCCATCGAGCTGTCGGCACGAGGCGCGCGAGGGATCGGCGCAGCGGAAAATGACAGGAACACAGCGGTTTTTCTTTTGTCTTATCAATTAGATACATGAAAACAGAGGTCGCTATGCTTAAACGAATAGCCTTGCTCGTGCCGCTGATGACAGCAGCGCCAGCCCTTGCTCTTGCCGCCGGTAATATGGGAACACTGAAGGTGACAACGGCATCGAAGGCCGGCAAGAAAGCTGTATACGCGAAATATAAACAGCCGGTTCCGTCGTTCAAGAAGGTGGATCGAAATGGCGATCACAAAATTGAATGGAACGAAGCCAAATCGGTTGGTGTCCCGAAGGCCGTTTTCAAGCAGTTCGACTATCATCACAACGGCAAGCTGACATCCACCGAGTGGAAAATGGTCAAGGTGGCCATGATCCCTACCGCCAAGATGCATACCACCGGGCCCAAGTCGTTGCCGAAGGTGCCCGCCAGCGTCGCCAAGAAAATCCACGCGCCGGCCTATGGCACGGTGACGGGTACCACTGGTACTCCCATGCCTTCCACGGGGCATGGCGGGCACTAAAAATCCTGCTTGCTGCAGCGCGATCCTGGCACTCCCACACCTGAGAGAACCCTGTCCTGCATCAAGTCGCGGGGACGCCGGTCTCGTTATGCTGGCCGAGGGCCAGTAAAAGGGGCAACATCGCCTCATGGCGGAGAATGGCATCGTGGTGCAGCCCTGGCACGCCATGGCGGCGGAGATGGTATTCGATGAACTGCGGAGCAGTCCGGATGGCCTGAACTCGATCGAAGCCGGTAACCGTCTGGATCGTTACGGCGCCAATCGATTGCCGCCCGCCCGCCGCCGCACTGCCATAGCGCGCCTGGGCGCGCAGCTTAATAATGTCCTGATCTACGTCCTGGTCGCTGCCGCGATTGTGACCGGGTTCCTGGGCGAATGGGTCGATGTCGGCGTCATCCTGGCCGTAGTGGTTATCAATGCCGCGATCGGTTTTATCCAGGAGGGCCGTGCAGAGCGCGCACTCGATGCGATTGCCGGCATTCTTTCCAGACGGGCGGCCGTGAGGCGGGACGGCATTTACTTGGAGGTGGATGCAGCAAACCTAGTGCCCGGCGATGTCCTCGAACTCGTGGCGGGCGATAAAGTCCCTGCCGATGCCCGTCTGTTCGATAGCCGCAACCTGCGCATCGACGAATCGATTTTGACGGGTGAGTCCGTGCCGGTGGAAAAGAATCCCGCTGCGGTGGCGGAAGGCGCCGAATTGGCCATGCGCCGTTCGATGGCATGGTCGGGCACCCTGGTGACTTACGGTCGGGGCAAGGCCATCGTTGTGGCGACGGGATCCAAAACGGAAATTGGCCGTCTCAGCGGTTTGCTCGGCACGGTCGAAACGCTGCAAACATCATTTACGCGCCAGATGGCGAGTTTTGGCCTTTGGCTGTCTGTGGCGATTCTGGGGCTTGCCGGTTTGACCGTAGCCTTCGGAATTCTGGTCCGCCATTTGCCGGCGATGGAGATGTTCCTCGCGGGGGTAGGTCTGGCCGTGGCCGCGATTCCCGAAGGATTGCCCGCCATAGTGACCATCACGCTGGCCGTGGGCGTTCAGAGAATGGCACGGCGCAAGGCTATCATCCGGCGCCTTCCGGCCGTGGAAACGCTCGGTTCCGTTGCGGTGATCTGTACCGACAAGACCGGAACGCTGACACGCAACGAAATGACCGTTCACTCTGCGCTTACAAGCGAAAGCGATTTCGAAGTAAGCGGTGTCGGCTACGATCCGCATGGGGCGTTCTCACGCGAAGGCGTCGAGATCCGACCGGAGACGTACGGAGATTTGCTTGAGTTGGCACGCGCCGGCGTGTTGTGCAGTGATGCACACATGCTACGGGGCGAAGCTCGCCCTCGCGTCGAGGGTGATCCGACCGAGATCGCCTTGCTGGTGATGGCGGAAAAGGCTGGCCTGGATCCGGCTACGGAACGCGAACAGTTCCCCCGCAACGATGTGATTCCTTTCGAGTCGGAACGGCGTTTCATGGCCTCTCTGCATCACGATCATGCGGGACATGGGTTCGTCCTGGTCAAGGGCGCGCCCGAACAGGTATTGGAGGTATGCACGCACGTGCGCTGTAGGGGCGAGGACATCGTTCTGGATCACGATGCCTGGCGCAGTCGTATGTATGCATTGGCCCGGCGAGGAGAGCGCCTCCTGGCGCTGGCGTTTCGCGATTTTGAGGAAGAACGTGGCCTCCGGCTTGAGGACGCAAGCGATGGACTGACACTGCTGGGCGTTGTCGGGATGCTCGACCCACCGCGGGAGGAAGCGATAGAAGCGGTTGCCCAGTGCCGGTCCGCCGGTATCGGCGTCAAGATGATTACCGGAGATCATGCCGTGACAGCGGCCGAAATCGGGCGCCAGATGGGCATCGGCGATGGCGAAACCGTATTGACGGGTCATGAGCTCGAGCAACTCGATGACGATGAATTAGGCGCGGCCGCATGCAAGGTCGATATATTTGCTCGCACCGCACCTGAGCACAAGCTGCGCCTGGTGCAAACTCTGCAGGGGTTGGGTCTGGTGGTTGCCATGACCGGCGACGGTGTCAACGATGCACTGGCGCTCAAGCGGGCCGATATCGGGATAGCGATGGGAGAGCGGGGTACCGATGTCGCCAGAGAGACGGCACCCATGGTCCTGACCGATGATAATTTTTCGACCATCGTCGCAGCTGTACGGGAGGGGCGCACGGTCTATGACAATCTGAAGAAGACCATCATGTTCGTACTGCCGACCGACGGAGCTGAGGCGCTGGTGATTATTGCAGCGATCGCCCTTGGTGTGGCATTGCCGATTACGCCTCTGCAAATCCTGTGGGTCAATACAATTACCGCCGTTACATTGGCGTTGCCACTGGCTTTTGAATCTTCCGAACCAGGCATTATGCGGCGACCACCACGTGATCCGCGACAGCCTCTTCTCACTCCGCTGGTTGTGTGGCGAATTGTTTTTGTCTCTTTTCTCGGTCTGGCGGGGACGTTCGGGCTTTTTGCCTGGGAGCGCATGCATGGCACGGACTTGGCACAGGCCAGGACCGTTGCGGTGAATACGCTGGTCATCATAGAAATGTTCTATCTGTTCAATGCCCGGTTCCTGACGGCGTCCGTACTCAGCCGATCCGGTTTGATGGGCAATCCGTATGTCCCACTGGTCATCCTGTTGTTGGTCATGGCGCAGATCGGATTCATATACGGCGAACCGCTACACGCTGTTTTCGGAACCGAATCGATCGGTATCTATTCATGGCTGCGTTCCCTCGGCGTCGGGCTGATCGTTCTATTCTTCGTGGAATTGGAAAAAGCGGTCATCCGAGAGTTTCGGGGCTCGCGGCAGAAGTAGGCGAAGCTTCGTTAAGCAAGATGTGCCAGGTTCCGCCCCATAGGCGCTGATAGCAGGATTCTGCCACTTCCGGTCATTTTCACGAATGGAGTCCGGTGCGCTATGATCCTTCTGTAGAGGCCGAAACTTTTATCCCGGAGGCTATGAAAATCTTGCATCGGCAAGTTTTGGTACTGGCTGGTCTGGTGCTGTCCTTTCAGGCGAGCGCAGGTCAAGGCGCGCTGACGGGGCAGCCCCCCTATACGGCTTTTGAGCCCCATCTCAACGTTTTCCCCCAAAACTTCGCGATAACCCAGGATCGTCATTCGATCGTCTACATCGGAAATTACGATGGCGTCATCACCTTCGACAGTGAGCATTGGCATCTTATTGCCATGCCGAATCATGAAGTGATCAGGTCACTCGCCTACGATGGCCACAACCGGGTTTATGTTGGAGGGTATAACGATCTTGGTTATATCAGCCACGATGCTGCCGGCCAGCCTGTCTATCATGACCTGCTCCCTGCATTTAAAAAATGGATCAAGAAGCCTCATTTCGAGGACGTATGGGACGTCAAGGTTGCCTCGCAGGGCGTGTTTTTCGATACGCTTAAAACAGTCTTCTTCTATAACCCCAAGAACGGAAAGGTACGCGTCTGGCACTATCCCGGGCATTTCGGCGCCATGCTCAATTACGACGGCAGTGTGATTGTGCAGTTCCTGGGTGAGGGGTTGAAGATATATAAACACGGTAAATGGGTGCTTTTGCCCGGAAGCGGGGCCTTCAAACATCTGATATATAGCATGGTTCCACTGGGCTCGGGAGGACTTCTTGTGCTCTCAGAGGATGGCGGATGGCGAGAGTATGTGGATCAGAAGGCAAAGCCGTTTGCCGTTCCAGCAGGGTTTCCCGGGGCGGATCATTTTTTTACCGGCAAGTCTTTGAGTGATCACACGCTGGTATTGGTGGCGGACAATGGGAGTCTGTATATTCTTTCGGCTGATGGGAAGCATGCGAAGCAGGTTCATCTTACCGACGGTTCGCTTCCCGGCGTGGTCAAGGCTAATGACGGGGGACTGCTGGTTCTTGGCAATCGTGAGCTCTTCCATGTGCAATGGCCAACAGCGTGGAAGGTGGTGAAGGAACAGCATGGCCTTATAGGAACCATGAGCAAGGCCGTTAAATGGAACGGTAAGTGGTACATCCTTACGCGTTCCGGTGTCTTTCGTGCTTCTGCCGCTGGCAAGAGCGGCTCTCCGGCATTCATCAGGCTCCCATGGACCAAACACGGCGCTTGGGACATGTTGCCGTTGGATCAGCATCATGCCCTGGTTGCTGGATCCTATACCGTAATGGACATCAGCGGGGATTCTGCAAAACCGATTACCAGGAAAAATCTGAATCCGACTGTGCTTGTGCATTCGCGTTTCCACAAGGACAGGGTTTATGTGGGCACGAATTCAGGGCTTGCGATCCTGGTCAAAAGGGATCGGAAATGGAAAGTGATTCTCAATAACGAGAAGATGAGCGGAATCGAGGTGAACGGCATTGTCGAGACGTCACCCGACAGGCTCTGGATAGGTTCGGGACGTGGTGGAGTGCATTATATAGAACTGAGCAAAAACGGTGAGCACATAGTTGCCCAGAAGAAATACGGTGTTCCCGAAGGACTGGCGTATGGAAAAGGGGTCCCGGGCGGCGATGTGGCCATGCTGCCGCATGACAAATTGGTCGTAACCACCCCGGCCGGGGAGTTTTTGTGGAACGGCAAGCGCTTTCAAGGCTATGGCGCACACGGATTGGAATCCTTGCGTAAGCCCGGCGAATGGTTCACCTTCAGCGTGCGCGGGAATGAAGTATGGGCGACCAGCGACAATCGTATTTTTCGCTGGAATCCCAAAAGCGGTCACTGGGTCATGCAACCGATCAGCCAGTTTCGCCGCGGCGCGATTCAGGATCTGGAATTCACGGACAATGACGGCGTGATGGTGGTGACGACCAATACATTATTGCGTTACACGCCGTTGCATTACGACCAAGCGTTGCCTCCTCCGCATGTATTGTTGCGCAGCGTGGAACTGGTTCGGCATAACGGCACGGCAAAATTTTTGCCATTGAATTCTCCCCGGAGACTGCGTATTCCTGAAAGCGCTTTTTCCCTGGCTTTCCGCTTTGCATTGCCTGATTACACTGGGCACGAAACTGCGTTATACCGGGCGCGTCTGGTAGGCGTTGAAAATCAGCTTTCAGCCTGGGCGCCGAATAGCATCTATACCTATTCCCAGTTGGCGGCGGGCAGTTATAGGTTCGAATTGATCGGACGTGATGCACAGGGCAATGTTACGAAGATACGGCCGTTTGCCTTCGAGGTTATGCCGCCATGGTATGCGAGTACATGGGCACTGGCCATGTGGATCTTTCTGATTGGTCTTGCGACCCTTCTGCTGGCGATCTGGTTTGTGCGGTTCCGGACGCGGCAACTGGCTGCAGACAAGGTGCGGCTTGAGAAAATGGTCGAGGAACGTACGGCGGAATTGCAGAGGGCCAATAATCGATTGCTGACCATGGTCAATATCGATAGCCTGACGGAGATTCCCAATCGGCGACGTATGGACGATTATCTCGGCCAGGTTTGGGAGCATTGCCTCGACGTGAAGCGTCAGCTGTCTGTTCTGGTCATCGATGTCGATCACTTCAAGCAGTACAACGATCGGCTTGGGCATCTTGCGGGTGACAAGTTGTTGCAGGACCTGGTTGCGATTTTGGGTCACTGCCTGCGGCGCTCGGAAGATCTGCTTGCACGGTATGGGGGCGAGGAGTTTCTTGTTGTACTTCCGGGGGCGGCGGCTGATATGGCGTACGAGTTGGGAGAGCGCATGCGTAAAGAGGTGGAGTCGAGTGAGTTGGACGTCACCATTTCAGTAGGCGTTGCAACATGCACACCGCAGCCTGGTCAAGCAGTCACGACGCTGGTGCGTAATGCGGACGAGGCGCTGTATTCCGCCAAAGCATCAGGGCGCAACAAGGCCATGCTCGCTGAAAATTCCGGATCGAATACAGAATACAGCGAAGACATAGGTTAATAAATGGTGGAGGCGGCGGGAATCGAACCCGCGTCCGCGAGCCCTCCGCCGTTGGCTCTACATGCTTATCCCGGTCTATTAATCTTGCCGCGTGCTACCCGACGGGCAGGGAAAACGCACGGCCAGTCCGACTTGGGTTTTAGTAGCTATAGTCCGGACCCCTACGGCTACGATCCTGCGAGAAGCGACCCCTGAAGCGAGCCCGAAGGCCCTCCGGACGCGCAGGCGCGGCTCCGGTCAGAGGCTGGCGGGGCTTAAGCCGCCAGTGCGAAGCTGTTGTCGTTCGCAGCTATTTAAGTTGCAGCCTGATTTACGAGGTGGACTGCACCTCGGCATGCACCTCGGGTTTTGCGACCCACGTCGAAACCTGGTCGCCCCCACGTACAGAGTCATTATGGGGGCGGCTCGAGGCTATATCAAGGTAATGGCTATAAATCAGCGATATACGGCGTCCGGCCAGGCTGTAAAATCGATACTTGGCGCGATTTTCGGAGATCGGCATGGATGGAGCGCAGGCTTTTGCGCAAGCCCGTGAATTGCTCATTTCGCACCGTAATGACTATGCGGCAGCTTATGCCGGGTTCGAGTGGCCGTGCCCGTCCGAGTTCAACTGGGCGTACGACTGGTTTGACCGGCTCGCGGAAGGCAATGACGCGCCGGCATTGATTGTCGCCGATGCCCGGGGCACGCCCGATACCCTGTCCTTTGCCGAGCTCTCGAAACGCTCGCGACAGGCCGCGAATTTCTTTACCCGCCTGGGGGTCAAGCGTGGTGATCGCGTATTGCTCATGCTCGACAATGTTCCCCCATTGTGGGAAAGCCTGTTGGGGCTGATGCGCATCGGCGCGGCGGTTGTGCCGACGACGACCCTGATGAACGCCGAGGGCGTTGCGTACCGCGTGGACGCCGCCGGAGTTTCGCATGTGGTGGCAGGCGCGGATTGTCTGGAACAGTGTGCCGGGTTGCCCGAGGGCGTTACGCGGATAGTCGTCGGAGGCGAGGCATCAGGGTGGCAGGATTACACCGCAACTTACGAGGAGCCTGCGGAGTTCGACCCCGTCGGCAAGACCCGCAGCGACGATCCTTTTCTTCTCTATTTCACCTCGGGCACGACGGCGCGTCCCAAGCTGGTAGTGCATACCCATCTGTCTTATCCCGCGGGGCACTTGTCCACTATGTACTGGATCGGGCTGCGTGAGGGGGACCGGCATCTGAATATAAGCTCGCCCGGCTGGGCCAAGCATGCCTGGTCGAGTGTGTTCGCACCGTGGAACGCCGGGGCAACAGTGGTTGCGCTCAATGCCGGGCGCTTCGATCCGGTGCGTACCCTGGAATTGATTCGTGACCTGGAGGTCACGACGTTATGCGCTCCTCCTACCGTATGGCGATTGTTCATCCAGCAGGACCTTGGCGCATACGCAACCCGGTTGCGTGAATTGGTGGGCGCCGGCGAGCCGCTCAATCCCGAAGTTATCGAACGGGTCAGGGATGCCTGGGGACTGACTATCCGTGACGGTTACGGACAGACCGAGACAACCACCCAGATCGCGAATTCCCCCGGGCAGGCCGTGAAACCCGGCGCGATGGGCCGGCCGCTGCCCGGTTATCGTCCCGTGCTCCTCGATCTGGATGGCAAGCCGGCGGAGGAAGGTGAGCTCGCGCTGCTTCTGGATCCGCCTCCCGCAGGCCTGATGAAGGAATACCTGGGGGATCCCGAGCGCACGGCAGCCGCGATGAGCGGTGGTTGCTACCGCACCGGCGACATAGCCCGACGCGACGAGGACGGTCATTACTGGTATGTCGGGCGGGCGGATGACGTGTTCAAGAGTTCGGGTTACCGCATCAGCCCGTTTGAGCTCGAGTCGGCCTTGATCGAGTTCGAGGCGGTGGCCGAGGCCGCTATCGTACCGGCGCCTGATCCAGTTCGGCTCGCAGTGCCCAAGGCCTACATCACCCTGCGGGACGGTTATGCACCCGATGTGGAAACCGCACGAAGTATTTTCCTGTTTGCCCGCGATAGGCTTGCGCCCTACCAGCGTATCCGCCGGCTGGAATTCATGGAGTTGCCGAAGACGATATCGGGAAAGATACGCCGCGTTGAACTGCGGCATCACGCCCGGGAAGACTCAAGCATCGAGTTTCACGAGGATCGCTTGCCGGAATGAGGGCGAGAAGTCCTGTTCCGTGTTTATGAATACCCTAGCGGCGGTGGAGCAGGCCTGAAATGCGGCCGGGCTGGGTCATGACCGATTCGATGATTCTCCCGTAGAGGCGAGTCAATAATTCGATGTCAGCGACGCTTACGTGTTCGTCGATTTTGTGGATGGATTCGCGCGGCGGGCCAAGTTCGATGATTTCCGCTCCGGTGGGCGCGATGAAACGCGCATCAGATGTGCCGCCGCCGGTCGACAGGTGCGGAGGAGAGCCGAGCTCGGCCTCGATGGCTTCGATGACGGCTGCGCGCAGCCGTCCTTCCGGGGACAGGAAGGGGCGGCCGCTGTCGTGCCAGCTAATGCCATGCTCGCGGGTGTGGTGCGACAGGATGTCTTCCACGCGAGTCTGCAGATCTCCGGGTTCGATGGGCGGCGGATAGCGGAAGTTGAAATGCGCCGCCGCATGGCCGGGGATGACGTTGCCGGCGCCCGTGCCGCTGGTGACGTTGGATACCTGGAGGGACAGGGGCGGGAAATGTTTGTCGCCCTCGGGCCAGTCTGCGGCCACCAGCTCGGCCAGTGCCGTGAGCAGGCGGTGGGCGGCATTATCCGCCTCATCGGGATAGGCGACATGGCCTTGAATGCCGCTCATGGTGACGTGTCCGCTCAGGGAGCCGCGGCGCCCGATTCGCACTTCGTCACCCGCTTTTTTCACACTGGTGGCTTCGCCGACCAGGCAGTAATCGATGCGCAAGCCGCGCTCGATCAAGACGTCGACGACATGGCGCGTACCGTTGCGGGCCTCGCCTTCCTCGTCGGAAGTGACCAGCAGGGCCAGGGTGCCGTGATGGTGCGGGTGCTGACGCGCGAATTCGATCACCGTCTCGACCATGACAGCCAGCCCGCTTTTCATGTCGGCCGCTCCACGACCGTAAAGCACGCCATCCTCGATCAGCGGCTCGAAGGGATCACTCTTCCACTCTTCGATCGGTCCGGTGGGAACGACGTCGGTATGGCCGAGCAGCACCATGACGGGGTGGCCATGGCCGTGAGTGGCCCACAGGTTGCTGACATTGCCCGAGGGCAGGGCTTCCGTCCTGAAGCCGGCGGCTTCGAGGCGTTCGCCAATGAGGGCCTGGCAACCGGCATCGTCGGGCGTCAACGAACGCCGGCGAATCAGTTCGCAAGTCAGTTCCAGCGCATCGGCCATGCCAACTCTCTCTCCCTCTGGTGACTTCAGTCTAATCCACCTGCCGTGGAGTCATGTGTCCCCGAATCGCTGTTCGAAATGCTGCGCGGAAAAGCCGACGCTGACGCTGCCGTCGTGGAGCACGAGCACCGGGCGTTTCACAAGCGTCGGGTGTGCGGCAATCAGTTGCGTCCATTGCGCATCGCCATTGGCGCCTTTCTGCTCTGCGTCTAGTTGCCGCCAACTGGTCGAGGACTTGTTCACCAGTTTCTCCCAGCCGCCGAGTTCGCGGGCCCAGGCCTTGAGTCTGGCTGCGGGGACAGGTTCGGAGCGGTAATCGACAAAATGGTATTCAATGCCGGCCTGGTCGAGCCACTTGCGTGCCTTGCGGCAGGTGTCGCAGTTCGGCAGGCCATAGAGCATTACGGTCACTGGGCACTCCGCAACAGCTCGTTGATGCCGGTCTTGGCCCGCGTTTTCTCATCGACGCGTTTGACGATGATCGCGGCGTACAGGCTGTGCGAACCGTCTTCGGCGGGAAGGGATCCGGCGACCACGACACTGCCTGCGGGCACACGGCCGCGGGTGACGGTACCGGTTTCACGATCGTAGATGCGGGTCGACTGGCCCAGGAATACGCCCATGCCGATGACACTGCCGCGCTCGACGATGACGCCTTCGACTACTTCCGAGCGGGCGCCGATGAAGCAATGGTCCTCGATGATCGTCGGCGCCGCCTGCAGCGGTTCGAGAACGCCGCCAATGCCGGCGCCGCCGGAGAGGTGCACGTGGCGGCCGATCTGGGCGCAGGAACCGACCGTTGCCCAGGTGTCGACCATGCTGCCTTCGCCGACATGGGCGCCCAGGTTCACGTAGCTCGGCATGAGCACGCAGTCGCGGCCGATAAAGGCGCCGCGGCGCACGACCGCGGGCGGCACCACGCGCACGCCGTCGCGTTCAAAGTCTTCGGCGCCGTAGCCGGTGTACTTCAATGGCACCTTGTCGTAACCGACCAGCTCCCCGAAGTGGCGCGGCTCGTTCGCGTGCAGGCGAAAGTAGAGCAGTACCGCTTTCTTGAGCCATTCGTTGACCACCCAGTCGCCGTCGCGCGGTTCGGCGACGCGCGCCTGTCCACTGTCCAGCAGGTCCAGGGCCTGGGTGACGGCTTCGCGCACGTCCCGGGCATCGCTCTCGGGCGTGAGTTCGGCGCGTTTCTCGAACGTGTCTTCGATGATGGGGCGTATTTCGCTATCGTTCATTGGGTCTCGATGAAGTTGGCCAATCGGGTCATTGCGTCCTCGCAGGTTTTCTCGTCGGGCACGAGGGATACGCGGACGTAGCCAACGCCCGGATCCCCGGAGTCTGTGGGACGCGAGAGGTAACGTCCGGGCAGGGTGATCAGTCCCTCCCGGGCATACAGATCATGTGCAAAGCGTTCGTCGTCACCGTTCGGTGCCTTGAGCCAGAGGTAAAACGCACCGGCCGGTATCCGTACCGGAATGACCGGCTCAAGGATGCGCCGTGCCGTTGCGAACTTTTCCTGGTAGCGGTGGCGGTTTTCCGTGACATGTGCCGTATCTTCCCACGCTTCGATGCTGGCATGCTGCGCCGGCAAGGCCATCGCGCAGCCATGGTAGGTGCGGTATTGCGCAAAGGGAGTGATGATTCTTTCGTCACCCGCGGCCAGCCCCGAGCGCAGGCCGGGCACGCTCGATCGCTTGGACAGGCTGTGCAGCGTGACGAGGCGTTCGAATCCGCGCCTGCCGACGGCCGTCGCCGCCTCGAGTGCACCGGGCGGAGGTTGGCTTTCATCGGTGTATAAGTCGGCATAGCATTCGTCGGCAACTACGACGAAATTGTGCTCGTCCGCCAGTTCGAAGGCCCTCTGCCAGTCCCGTTCCGACATCACGGCGCCGGTGGGGTTGCCGGGCGAGCACAGCACCAGCGCCTGGCAGCGCGACCAGATCTCGCTGGGGACGTTCTCGAAGTCGGGCAGGAAGCCGGTTTCTTCCGGCGTATTCAGGTACCACGGTTCGGCGCCCGCAAGCAGGGTCGCCCCTTCGTATATCTGGTAGAACGGGTTGGGCATGACTACGACCGGCTTGCGTTCCCGCGGGTCGATGACGGCCTGGATCAGCGAGAACAACCCTTCGCGCGTACCGGTCAGCGGCAAGACTTGGCTCTTGTGATCGAGTGCACCGGCGTCCAGGCCATAGCGGTGGACCAGAGCATTGGCCATGGCTTGGCGCAGTTCGGGGATGCCGCGCGCCATCGGGTAGCGAGCCAATCCGTCCAGCGTATGGCGCTCGAGGGCTTCGATGATGAACTTCGGCGGTTCGTGGCGGGGTTCGCCGATAGACAAAGAGATTACCTCCTTGCCGGCGGGTGGCTTAGCGTTGGCCAGAAGGTTACCCAGACGCTCGAACGGGTAGGGGTGCAGACGTTTTATGTAGGGGTTCATCCCGGCTTCTCCTAAGGAACCTCTGATCTATTCATACGTGGGTCGCGTTTGAGCCCCAAAGGCCCGCTGTAAGGCGCTCTGCGCAGCGCCGTATGAGTTCGGCACAGTATAAAGGCCGTGATGACCGAATCGCTGCGGTCGTACGGGTCCGCAGTTTGCGGGCATACGCGCTCAGGTTTCGTTGGCGATCTCTTCCTTGATGGCATGGATGAGTCGTTCGCTGGCTTCTTCACTCAAGGGACGGCTGTCGGAATCGGTGACATGGAATACGTCCTCTGCGCGCTCTCCGATCGTCATGATGCGCGCGGTGCGCAGATAGACCTGGCAACGGCGAAAGGCCCGAGCCACCGCAGCCAGTAATCCCGGGCTGTCGCCGGCATATAGTTCGAGCACCGTATGATGGGCCTCGCTGTCGGTGTTGCACTCTACGCGCGTCGGCGTCGCAAACAACCTGACTTGCCTCGGCGTGGGACGGATGCTGCGGCGTTTTTCTCCCGTGTCGTGGGTCAGTTCCTCGAGCAGCAGCTCCTGTGCGCGCTTGAGTTGCCTTGGTTCTGTGATGGGGCTGCCATCCGCCTCGAGGACCACGTAGGTATCCAGCGTTTCGTCCTGTCCTGCAGGCACGCAGTGGGCCGCCACGATGGTCAGCCCCAGTTGCGCCAGTACTTCGGTAACCCGGGCGAAGGCAAAGGTACGGCGGGATGTATAGACCGCGATGGATGTGCCGGCCCCCTTGGGGTCGGGACGCAGGAACACCGCGGGCGGTCCGCTGGTGCCCAGCAGCATGTGCGTATGCCAGGCAATCTGGTCGACGCTGTAGCGCAGGAAATAATCCTCGCCGAGCGTTTTCCACAGCCGGCTGACGTGGGGGTTGCCGCCGCCCAACAAGGCTCTGGCATCCCGCTTGCGCGCTGCTATTTCCGCGCTCGCGTCGAGGGGATGTTCCAGCCCGCGCCAAAGCGCCCGGCTGGTGGCTTGGTAGAGCTCTCCGAACAGCGTTCCGCGCCAGGCATTCCACAGGCTCGGGTTGGTGGCCCGGACGTCGGCGGCCGTGAGGACGTAGAGGTAGTCGAGTCGGCGCTGGTCGCCGATCAGGCGGGCGAAATCGGCAATGGCGCGCGGATCCGACAGATCCGTTTTTTGTGCCGTGACCGAGAGGCTCAGGTGGTGACGCACCAGCCAGGCCACGAGTTCGGCATCGGTCGGGCCCAGTCCGTGGTAGCGGGCAAAGCGGCGGGCGTCGCGGGCGCCGAGTACCGAATGGTCGCCGCCGCGTCCCTTGGCGATGTCGTGGAACAAGGCCGCGAGATGGATGATCTCCGGTCGGTCGAGGCGCGCTGCCGCCTGCTTGAGGTCGCTGCGGACGGGTTCGAATCGGTTCCCGTGCAGGGCCTCGACATTGGCTACGACGTGCAGGATGTGCTCGTCTACCGTGAACACATGGAACAGGTCGTATTGCATGCGCCCTGTAACGCGGGCGAAGGCGGGCAGGTAGCGGTCCAGCACACCAGTTTCATGCATCAGGCGCAAGGCAGCAGCCACTCGCGACGATGATCCGATGATGGCCGCGAAGAGAGCGCGATGTTCGGGGGCCGTGCGAAACGCGTTCCCGAAATGGGATAGTGCGCTACTTAGGGCGCGGCGGGCCTCCGGCGCCAGGTCTTCCAGCGACGGTTCCTGTTGCCAGCGCTTGAAGATGCGCAGGGCCAGTTCCGGCGTGTCCTGCAGATCTGTTCCGTTTTTGAAACCGATCAGGCGGCCTTTGGCGACCAGGCCGGGCTCGAGGTCGCGAGGCGGGGCTTCGGAGACGGAAAGGCTTTGAAAGACGAGTGCATTGATGCGTGCCACCGTTGTCGCCGATCGGTAATAGTCCTGCATCATGCGTTCCACGGCGAGTTCGCCGGGGCGTTCCCGGTAGCCGAGCAGTTCCGCCAGACGGGGCTGCAGGTCGAACAGCAGCCGGTCTTCTGCCCGGCCGGAGAGATGGTGCAGGCCGAGGCGCAAGCGGGCGAAGGTTCGCCAGGCCCGGTTGAGGTGCCGCCGCTCGTGCCGGGTGATCAAGCCGCTGCCTTCCAGATCGGCAAGCCCGGCCTGGCGCCGGCCGATATGCCGCGCCCCCAACCAGCACAACGTCATCCAGTCGCGTTGGGCGCCCGGGCTCTCTTTTACGCTGGGCTCCAGGCGTTGCGCGGTATCGTCGTAACGAGCATAGCGCTGCGCCCGTTCGGCCAGCTTGGCCTCGCGGTAATCGTGCTCGGGCCACAAGCCGGGTTCGGCAAGCATGTCGGCCAGCGACGCGTCCAGGGCCTTGTCCCCATCCAGCAGGCGCGCTTCGGTGAGCGCGGTAAAGGTGGCCACATCGGCCGCGGCCGCCTCGCGTGTTTCTTCCAGCGTTCTGACGCTGGCGGCGCTTTTGAGACCCAGATCCCACAATCGTTGAATGAATGTCTCCAGGAGCGCAGTCATTTCGGTTGTAGCCGGGCGTGTCAGCACGATGGCCAGGTCGATATCCGATCCGGGATAGAGCTCGCGCCGGCCGTAGCCGCCGGTCGCAAACAAGGCGGCATCCATGCTGCCGGCGGCCTCTTTCCAAGCCCGGCGCAGGATCCGGTCCATCGCGGTGGCGTGGGCCTTGAGCAGCGGCCCGGGCGGTCTGGATGCGGCAATGCCAGCAGCCAGCGCTTCCCGCGCTGCGGCCAGTTCGCCGGCCAGGGGGTCAGCGCTAGTGTAGTGCTTCGTAATTCCTGGCACTTTCAGAACCCCCCACAAGCGTCAGATCAAGGCGCAGCGCGCAGGGAATGACCCTTCCTGCTCGCACGCCTTGCATCCGACCTGCAGCGGCTCGCTGGAAGTACCAGGAATCGCGAAACACTACTAAAAGGTTTCATCCTGGCGCGCGGTCAGCACCTCGAAGCCTTTGGGCGTGACCAGTACGGTATGTTCCCACTGAGCCGAGAGTGAATGGTCCTTGGTCACTACGGTCCAGCCATCGCCCAGCAGTTTCACTTGGCGCTTGCCTGCGTTGATCATGGGCTCGATGGTGAAGGTCATGCCGGGTTTCAGTTCGAGTCCGGTTCCCGGTTCGCCGTAATGCAGCACCTGAGGCTCGTCATGATAGATCCGTCCGATCCCGTGGCCGCAATACTCGCGGACCACGGAGTAGCCGCGGCTTTCCGCCAGTGTCTGTATGGCATGGCCGATGTCCCCAAGGCGAATGCCTGGGCGTACCAACTCGATGCCGGCTTTCATGGCTTCGTAGGTCGTATCCACAAGCCGCTGGGCCTTCACGGAGGGCTCGCCTACGAAATACATGCGGCTGGCGTCGCCGTGGAACTCGTCCTTGATTACCGCGATGTCGATATTCACGATGTCGCCTTCCTTGAGCTGTTTGTCGCCCGGAATGCCGTGGCAGACGACATGGTTGACCGAGGTGCACACGGTCTTTGGAAAGCCGCGGTAGCCGACGTTCGCAGGGATCGCCTTCTGAACGTTGCAGATATGTTCGTAGCAGATACGGTCCAGTTCGTCGGTCGTGATGCCCGGGCGGACATGCTGGCCGACGACGTCCAGGACTTCCGAGGTCAGGCGCCCGGCAACCCGCATTTTCTCGATTTCCTGCGCATTTTTGATGGCAACTGGCATTAAGACTCCTCTCTGCATTTCGATGGGGGCGCTCATGGCTGGTCTGTCCCGGCTTCGCGCACACTTGTTTATTGTATCCGCCCCGCGAGACAGGCTATAATGCGCCGTTCAAATCCACACACGTGCCGGCACATGGGGCCGGGTGCCCCGAAAGGGGGTTGCCGCATGGGGCACGTGGAGGCCCAACCCGAACGGAGAACATTGTAATGGCGACTGTATCCATGCGCAGCATGCTCGAAGCGGGCGTGCATTTTGGCCACCAGACCCGATTCTGGAACCCGAAGATGGCACCCTACATCTTTGGTCATCGCAACAAGATTCACATTATCAACCTCGAGGCGACAGTGCCGTTGCTCGAGGAATCCCAGAATTTCCTCTCGAAGCTTGCCTCGCGGGGCGGGCAGGTGCTGTTCGTCGGTACCAAGCGTGCTGCGCGCGAGGTTGTTCCGCGCGAAGCCGAGCGCTGCAACATGCCGTTTGTCAGCCAGCGTTGGCTGGGCGGCACGCTGACCAACTTCGCGACCGTGCGCCGCTCGGTCAAGCGCCTGCTCGAGCTCGAGGCGATGTTCGAGGATGGCACGGCTGACCGGCTGATCAAGAAGGAAGCCGTGAAGATGCGTCGCGAGCACGAAAAGCTCGAGAGAAGCCTGGGCGGTATCCGCAACATGGACGGCCTGCCCGACGCACTGTTTGTCATCGACGTCGGCTACGAAAAGATTGCCGTCGCCGAGGCCAACAAGTTGGGTATTCCCGTTGTGGCCCTGGTGGATACGAATAATAGTCCCGACGGGGTCGATTACGTAATCCCGGCCAATGATGATGCCATTTCCGCGGTGTCGCTCTTCGCTACGGCGGTGGCCGATGCGATTCTGTCTGGCCGCGAGACGCTGCCGGTCATCGAGGGCGATGCGGATGAGTTCGTCGAGGAAGAAGAAGTCAAGAAGCTGACTGAGCGCCGGCCGCGTGCCAAGGCAGCCTCGAAAGACGGGGAAACTGCCGAGGACGATGCAGCTGCGGAGAAGAAGTCGGCAGCCAAGAAAGCTACGGCCAAGAATACGACGAGCAAGAAGACAACTGCCAAAAAGACAACGGCCAAGAAAACCGCAGCCAAAAAGACGGCCGCGAAGAAAACTGCAACCACCAAGAAAACGGCGGTCAAGAAAGCAGAGGCCGAGGATAAGCCTGCTGCCGACGCGGGTGGCGAAAAGGATACGGCCAAGGCCGATCAGGGCGACGAGTAATACGCAATCAGGCGGGAGATAGAGTAAGTGAGTATTAGCGCAGCAGAAGTGAAAGCACTCCGTGAGCGGACCGGTGCCGGCATGATGGAATGCAAGAAGGCACTGGTGGAAACCGATGGCGACATCGAGGCCGCCATCGAGGCCATGCGCAAGTCAGGCCTCGCCAAGGCCGACAAGAAAGCCGGACGTACTGCGGCGGAAGGCCGTATCGCCCTTGCGGTGGAAGGCAACTCGGCCGTATTGGCTGAGATCAACTGCGAAACCGACTTTGTTGCGGGCGGGGATGATTTTGCCGCCTTTGCCGATGGCGTGGCGCAGGTCGCGCTTAAGTCGAGCCCTGAAAACGTCGAGGCACTGTCAGCTCTCGAGCTTGATGGCGGCGAGACGATCGATACCCGGCGTCGCGAGCTGATTGCCAAGATCGGCGAAAACATCAACGTGCGCCGCTTCGAACGTGTCAGCAGCCAGGGTGTGCTGGGACGCTACGTTCACGGTGTACGCATCGGCGTACTGGTCGACCTGGAAGGCGGTGACGAGGAATTGGCCAAGGACGTTGCCATGCACATCGCCGCCAGCAATCCAGTCTGTGTGGGGCCTGAAGATGTCCCCGCAGATGTGCTCGACAAGGAGCGCGAAATCCATCGCGCCCAGGCCGAGCAGAGCGGCAAGCCCGCGGAGATCGTCGCGAAGATGATCGAGGGGCGTCTGCGTAAATATGTCAATGAAATCGCCTTGACGGGACAGCCCTTCGTCAAGAATCCCGACCAGAGCGTCGGAGCGCTGCTCAAGGAGAATGGCGCCAAGGTTAACCGCTTCGTACGCTTCGAGGTTGGTGAGGGGATCGAAAAGGACGAAACCGATTTCGCCAGCGAGGTCATGGCCCAGGTCCAGGGCCGCTGAAGCGGATCCGGAACCAGAGGCCTGGCGCGTAACTGGTGAGCGAGGATACGCAAGAAACGGATAAACCGGCCAAACCGGCCTACCGCCGTGTATTGCTGAAACTCTCGGGTGAAGCGCTCATGGGCGAGGCCGAGTATGGCATCGATCCCGCCATGCTGAAGCGCCTGGCCGAGGAAATCGAGCAGGCACGCGTCCTGGGAGTAGAGATTGCCATTGTGATAGGCGGTGGCAACCTGTTCCGTGGTGCCGGTCTCGCTCAGCACGGCATGGATCGCGTGACCGGCGATCACATGGGTATGTTGGCCACCGTCATGAATGCGCTGGCCCTGCAGAGCGCTCTGGAGGGCATCGGTGTTCCGGCACGCGTCATGTCCGCCATACGGATCAACGAAGTCTGCGAGGATTTTATCCGCCGCCGTGCCGTGCGCCATCTGGAGAAAAAGCGCGTCATCATCTGTGCCGCAGGTACCGGCAATCCCTACTTCACGACCGATACGGCGGCCAGCCTCCGGGCGATCGAGGTCGGCGCCGACTTGTTGCTCAAGGGGACGAAGGTCGAGGGCGTCTATTCTGCAGACCCGATCAGCAACCCCGATGCGGAACTCTACAAGCAGCTGAGTTTCGATCAGGCGTTAGACGACAGGCTGGCCGTTATGGATGCCACGGCGGTGGTGATGTGCCGCGAACAGGGTTTGCCATTGCGGGTGTTCTCGATTTACCAGCCGGGTGCTTTTGTGCGCATTCTCAAGGGCGAGGAAATTGGAACGCTTGTCATTAATGGAGAGGGAAGATGATTGAAGATGTGCGCAGCGATGCCGATCAGCGCATGGACAAGAGCATAGCGTCCCTGCGCGAGGCATTTACCAAGATTCGTACGGGACGGGCTCACACCAGCCTGCTGGACCATCTGCGGGTGGAATATTACGGCAGCGAGGTGCCGCTGCAGCAGGTCGCCAATATTGCGGTCGTCGACGCGCGCACGCTTTCGGTTACCCCGTGGGAAAAGCAGTTGGTGCCGGTGATAGAGAAAGTCATCATGAGCGCCGATATGGGGCTTAACCCGGCCACTTCCGGTAGCGTAATCCGTATACCTTTGCCTGCGTTGACCGAGGAGCGCCGGCGGGAACTGGTGAAGGTCGTGCGTCAGGAGGCCGAGGGCGCCCGGGTGGCCGTGCGTAACGTGCGTCGTGATGCCATGGGCACTCTCAAGGAACTGGTCAAGGAAAAAGAAATCACCGAAGACGATGAGCATCGCGCGGCCGAAAGCATACAAAAACTCACAGATCAGCACATTGCACGCATCGAGCAACTCCTGGAGGCGAAAGAAGCCGAACTGATGGAGGTTTGAGCTGGCCGCCATGACCTCGCATCCATCCCCTCCAGAACACCGTCACCGGTTCAACAATAGAGGACATTGTTCGAGAACCTCGTCGTCGCAGGTTGGTTGAAATGCTGCGTCGTGCGGAAGCCCGATCGGATCTGTCCATGGATGATAGCCGGCAACCCAGGCACGTCGCCATCGTTATGGATGGTAACGGCCGGTGGGCCAATGAACGCGGTTTTCCGAGGCGTACAGGGCATCAGTTCGGCTACGAAGCCGTACGCAGGATCGTGCGATTCGCCTTGAAACGGGGTATCGAGCATCTGACGCTGTTTGCTTTCTCCAGTGAAAACTGGAGCCGCCCGCGTGCCGAGGTCGATGCCCTGATGCGGCTGTTTATGCAGGCGCTCCGCCGTGAAGTGCGCGAATTGCACGAACAGGAGGTCCGTCTCGACTTCATCGGTTGCCGCGAACGGTTGTCCGCCTATTTGCAAAAGGCAATGCGTGAAGCGGAAGAAATGACGGCAGGCAATAAGCGCCTGACCCTGCACATCGCGGTCAGCTACGGCGGGCGCTGGGACATCCTCAATGCGGCGCGCATGCTGGCCGAGGATGCAGCTGCCGGGAAGGTCGAGCCCGAAAAGATCGATGAAGCCCGTCTGCGCGGCGCCATGGCGCTGGCGCGGATTCCGGATCCGGATCTGTTCATTCGTACGGGCGGCGAATGCCGGATCAGTAATTTTCTTCTTTGGAACCTGGCCTATACCGAGCTTTATTTCACCGACACGTTGTGGCCGGATTTCGACGGAGAAGCTTTCGAGAAGGCGCTGGAGAATTATTCGCAGCGCCAGCGCCGGTTCGGGCGTGTCGCACCCATGGCAAAGGCCTATGCTTAGGACGCGCATCCTGGCGGCGGCGGTCATGCTTCCGATCGCCATACTCTGGATCTGGCTGGCGCCTTATTGGCTGTTTGCCGTGGTTGCCGTGCTTGTTCTGCTTGCCGCAGCCTGGGAGTGGGCGAGCCTGGCAGGCCTTCGGGGAAGTTTGTCGCGGCTTGCTTATTTGACCGGAATGGCGATCCTGATGGCATTGTGCTGGTGGGCCGAGCACTTGCCCCATTCGCTGTTGCCGCTGTTTGTGCTCTTTTCAGCCTTCTGGCTGTTCGTTCTCCTGACACTGGGCCGTACGGGTTTGTGGAACTCACGCACCGCCTTTCTGCTCCAAGGGGTGATGGTGTTGGTGCCGGCCTTTATGGCATTGCTGGTTCTCAAGCGTGGCAATGGCGGCACCAGCCTTGTTTTCACCTCTTTTATTGTGGTGTGGAGTGCCGATATTGGAGCGTATTTCGCGGGACGGGCTGCAGGGCGTCATAAATTGTCGCCGCGTGTATCGCCGGGCAAGACCTGGGAAGGGTTCCTGGGTGGCGTACTGCTTGCAGCCATCGCGGGTGCCGTAGCCAGCCTATGGTGCCCGGTTTCCGTATTTCTGCTGGTGCCGTTGGCCGTAATTACGGCAGCGGTATCCGTAGTCGGGGATTTGGCGGAGAGTCAGCTGAAGCGCTTTGCCGGGGCGAAGGATTCGGGACGATTGATCCCGGGACATGGCGGCATACTCGATCGCATCGACAGTTTGTGCGCGGCTCTGCCGATCTTTGTGCTCGGCATCGAATTGGGGCAAAAGCTATGGTGAACAATGTGGCGGTACTGGGCGCCAGTGGCAGCATCGGCCTGAATACGGCTGCTGTCATCGAGCAGAATCCGGATCGTTACCGTCTGTTCGCGGTGGCGGCACGTCGTAACGTCGAGCGTGTGCTGGAACAGTGCCGTAATCACCGTCCTGAACTCGCCGTGCTCGTCGAAGAATCAGCTGCCTCCGAATTGCGTGAGCGTCTGACGGCGGAAGATATTCCCACGCGGGTTGAAAGCGGTGCAAAAGCCCTCGAAGCATTAGCCTCGCATCCGGATGTCGATAGCGTGATGGCGGGGATAGTCGGCGCGGCCGGTTTGGCACCGACCCTGGCTGCTGCCCGTGCAGGCAAGCGCGTGATGCTGGCCAACAAGGAGTCCCTGGTCATGACCGGACCCCTGTTTTTGGGAGAGCTGGTCAAATCGGGAGGCGAATTGCTGCCTGTTGACAGCGAGCACAACGCACTGTTCCAGGCCATGCCCGGCGGCTATCGGGCCGGGGCACGGCCCACCGGGGTCAAGCGCCTGTGGTTGACCTGCTCGGGCGGACCTTTCCGTGGCCGTAGCCGGGGAGAGGTCGACACGGCTACGCCCGACGAAGCTTGTGCGCATCCCCGCTGGAAAATGGGTCGCAAGATTTCAGTCGACTCGGCTACCTTGATGAACAAGGGATTGGAGATCATCGAGGCCAGCTACCTTTATGGTATGCCGAGCGAAAGCATCAGCGTCGTTGTTCACCCGCAAAGCATGATTCATAGCTTGGTCGAATACATCGATGGTTCTTTCGTGGCGCAATTGGGACAGCCCGACATGCGTACACCCATCGCTTGTGCATTGGCCTGGCCCGAGCGTATCGAGGCCGGCACCAAGCCGCTCGATTTGACTGAACTGGGCTCTCTGACTTTTGAGGCGCCCGACGAGGAGGCCTTCCCGTGCTTGCGGCTCGCGCGTGAGGCGCTCGTGGCCGCGGGCACTGCGCCGGTCGTACTCAATGCGGCCAATGAAGTAGCCGTCGCGGCGTTTCTGGAAAACCAGTTGCATTTCGGCCACATTGCCGCGGTGGTGGAGGACACGCTGTCCAAGGTGGAAACCCCACCCATGGATCATCTCGATACCGTGCTGGCCGTGGATGGCGTTGCCCGTGAGCAGGCACGCGAGGCGGTTAAGCGCCTGGGAGGGCGCCCCGCGTGAGTGTGCTTATTTCCATACTGGCGTTTCTGGTAGCCATCTCGGTCCTGGTAGCGGTGCATGAGTTCGGTCACTTCATCGTGGCCCGGATGCTGGGCGTCAAGGTCTTGAGATACTCGATCGGATTCGGCCGGGTGCTTCTGTCCTGGCGGCCGCGCGGGGAAACCGAATATGCCATTTCGGCACTGCCTCTGGGCGGCTATGTGAAATTGCTTGATGAGCGTGAGGGCGAGGTGCCTCCCGAAGAGCGGCACCGGGCCTTCAACCGGCAGGCTATCTGGCGCCGCGCGGCGATCCTTGCAGCCGGTCCCGCGTTCAATTTCCTGTTTGCACTGCTCGCCTACTGGATTGTTTACGTGACCGGCATCCCCGGGGTCAAGCCGGTCGTCGGACCGGTGGCTCCCAATACCCCGGCAGCGGTGGCGGGGATTCATGAGAAGGACACCATACTCGCGGTCAACGGGAGTCCGACACCGACCTGGCAGGCTACTAACCTCGCATTGTTGTCTGCGGTTGTGGACAAGCAATCCCTGCGGCTGCAGGTTCAAGGGCCCGGCAAGGCTGCAAAGCGAACCGTCTCCTTGCATTATGGTGATATCAAGAGCCTGACCCGGCCCGGAAAGTTGCTCAGCGGCCTCGGCCTGAGTAACTGGGCCCCTCCCATCGCAGCGGTGATCGGGAAGGTGGATTCCGATACTGCTGCTGCTCATGCGGGTTTGCAGCGTAACGATCGCATACTCGATATTGATGGGCATGCCATCAGCGATTGGAAACAAGTCCAGAAATACGTAAAGCAGCGGCCTGGCCAAAGACTCATGCTGACCGTCGCACGTGGACAAAAACGTTTGAAGATTCCTGTCGTGCTCGAAAGTAAAGTCGTTGACGGCAAGCCGGTTGGGCTCCTCGGGGTTACGCCGACCATACCGCCGAACTACGGCAAGGATATGGTCGCTTATATGCACTATGGACCGCTTGAAGCCGTTGGCCAGGCAGCGACGCGCACAGGTCAGATGATTGCGCTGACCGCCGTCGTCAGCTACCGCATGGTCGTCGGTCAGGTCTCTCTTTCCAATCTCAGCAGCCCCATTGCCATCGCCCAATATGCGGGCAGTTGGGCTCAGGCCGGATTGGTTTATTTCCTCTATTTTCTTGCGATAATCAGCGTAAGTCTCGGTTTTTTAAACATTTTGCCTATTCCTCTGCTCGATGGCGGGCAGTTGCTTTTTCTCGGAGTCGAGGCGGTGCAACGGCGCCCGGTCTCGGAGCAGACGGAAGCCATTGCCCAGCGAGTGGGTTTGAGTCTGCTCGTCTTGCTGTTAGGCTTTGCGGTTTTTAACGACCTCAGCCGCCTTATTCATCCATGATTCAAGGAGTGTCGCTCTTGCCAGGACGCAAATATTCCAGAGCGCTGATATGTCTCGCTTTTCTGATGACCGCCCTGATTGCGCCACGGTTCGCGCATGCGGAGAATGCGACCTTTAAGGTACAGCAGATCCGTGTAATCGGGCTCAAGCGCATATCGCGTACAACCGTTCTGACCTATATGCCCGGTATCGATATCGGGCAGACTGTCGATCCGGCACAAATTCGTTCTGCGATCAGGAGCCTCTATCAGACCGGCTTCTTCAAGCAGGTGCAGATGCGTCGAGACGGCAACACTTTGATTGTCGCGGTCGATGAGCGTCCCACTATTGCGCGAGTGGTACTCAAAGGGAACAAGGCGATCAAGACAGACGAGCTTGAGAAGGGTTTGCAGCAGGCCGGTTTGACCAGCGGACGTTTTTTCGATCGCTCGGCGTTGTCGGGCATTACTGCCGCTCTGGTGCAATCCTACTTTGACCATGGACGCTACGGCGTCAGGATTGATCCCACGGTCAAATCGCTGGATAACAACCGCGTGGCTATTGTGTTCAAGGTCAAGGAGGGTTCGGAGGCAAAGGTACTGAGTATCAACTTCACGGGCAATCATGACTTCAGCGATTCAAAGCTGCGTGACCAGTTCAAGTTCACAACGCCAGGCTGGTTTACCTGGTTGAGTGGCAAGGATAAGTACGAACAAGAAAAATTGCGCGGAAGCCTGGAGAATTTGCGTTCGTTCTATATGGACCGCGGTTATGCCGATTTTCATATCAGATCGGTGCAGGTTCAGGTGTCGCCGGATAAATCCGGAATCTACGTTAATGTTAATTTGCATGAAGGCGGGCAATATACCGTCGGAAAGATAAAGCTGTTGGGCCAATTTGCAGTTCCCGAAAAACAATTGCAAAAGTATGTCTTCATCAAACCGGATTCTTCATTTTCGATGAGAGTGGCAACGGCGCAAGCGACGTTGTTGAATAATGTTCTTGGCTCATATGGCTATGGTTTTGCCAAGGTCAGTCCGGTACCTCGGCCTGATCCAAAGACGCATAAAGTAGATCTGGTGTTCTACATGGAGCCGGGGCAACGGGTATATGTTCGGCATGTTGTATTCCAAGGCGCCCCCAGCACGGACGATGCCGTATTCCGTCGCGAAATGCGCCAAAGTGAAGGCAGCTGGTTGAATAACTACAATCTGAAACGATCCAAGATACGTATCCAGCGCCTGCCGTTTGTGGATTCCGTGGATCTGAAGCCGCAAAAGGTGCCGGGTTCATCCGACCAGGTGGACGTTAACGTAAACGTCAAGCAAAGGCAGTCCGGCACGGCTCAGGCCTTTGTTTCTTATTCGGGATATTACGGTCTGGGTTACGGTGGACAGATTGCGCTATCCAATTTCCTGGGTGAAGGTGATGTAGTCCACCTGGATATGACCCGTAATACGGTTCAGACCAGCATATCGGCTTCGTATCAGAACCCCTACGCTACACCTTACGGTGTCAGCCGCACGACGTCGCTGTTCTATACGCAGGGGACAAGTCTTATACAGAATTCCTCGTTGTTCGATACCAAGAACTATGGGGGAGGGTTGACCTACAGCTTCCCGCTTTCCGAATTTGATTCTTACACCTTGGGTGCATCCTTGCGCCATGGCGTCATAACGCCATATTGTTACTCCTCTACGGAATTGAAGGAATATGTAAGCAACCCTGACAATGGCAATGTGAGCATTACTCCGACTTATTGTCCTGGCCCTGATTCTTCGGTGCCAATCAATGTAAACCTCGCTAACCTGACCTATAACAATATTACTGCGTCACTGGGGTATGTGCACGATACCCGCAATCGCACGATTCTTCCTACCAACGGTACGATGCAGCGGCTATCGATGGATATTGCAACTCCGTTGGGTAGTCAAAGTTACTACGCATTCGACTGGCGGCAGATGACATTCGTTCCTATCTCGCATGGATTTGTTTTTGGCGTGCAGAGCCAGGTTCAACTCGCCAAAACCTATGGCCATACGGCAGAAGTCCCGCCTTTCGAGCACTACTTCGCGGGTGGCCCTGAGACGGTTGCCGGCTACAGGTCCGGGACACTCGGTCCCCTCGATTCCAATTTCAACCCGTATGGCGGTACTTTCCTGACCTGGATACAGAATGAGCTGATTCTTCCCAACTTTTTTGGCGGGGAACAGGCGCAGCATTCATACCGGATAGCCCTATTCCTGGATGCCGGTAATGTCTTTGCGAAGCCGGGCGATTTCAGTTTCGGCAAGATCAGGGCCTCTTACGGGCTGGGAATAACCTGGTTGACTCCGATCGGAGCTCTACACTTTAGTTATGCCAAACCTTTACACTACCAGTCCACTGATCAGCTCGATCGGTTCCAGTTCACTTTAGGGGCCTATTTCTGATGTCGATTCTAAAAATATGTCTGATATTGGCGGGGCTGGGCGTGGCCTTTTCGGCCACGGCGGCGCAGGTGGCATATGTCGACTATTCCACCCTGATGCAGAAGGCGCCGCAGGTTGAAGCGTCGAAGGCATTACTTAAAAAGGAATTTTCTCCGCGCCTGCAGGCTATCAAGAAGGAAATGGGAAAGCTGCATTCGTTGGAGCTCAAGCTGCGGGATATGGGACCAGGTGCCAATGCCTACAAACGTGCGTCTGCGCTGGAGCACTATCGCGAAACCCAAAAAGGGCTGCAACAGCAAGAGCGGTCCTACCAGACGGCCTTGCAATTGCGCCGCTCCCAGTTGAGCGATAATTTTCGCCAATTGGTCAGTAATGATATAAAAGCGTATGCCCAATCACATGGGATCGATGTCGTGGTCAAAAGCGCTGGTATCTATCAAGCTCCCGGAGTGGATTTGACGTCACGGATCCTGAAGCAGCTGGAACAGGATTACCGCCGGGCGAAAAAACAGGCTGGTACTTCAAAGAAGCAATGACGAAAGGAATCAGCCTCGGCGAGTTAGTCGCTCGATTAGGTGGCTCACTTAAGGGAGATCCGGATATCCAGCTTACCGGAGTGGGCACTTTGTCGACGGCGGACGAGGATGCGCTTAGCTTTCTCGCGAATCCTCATTATCGCCCGCAGTTGGCGTCCACACGGGCCGGATGTGTCGTATTGGGCGCGGATGATGCGGACCAGAGCCCTGTCGCCGCGATCGTGGCTGACGATCCCTATGTGTATTATGCGCGAGCCGCGGCCCTGATCGTGCCTGAGCCCGAGGTGGCTCCGGGAGTTCACCCCACGGCAGTTATTCATGCGACGGCGCATATCGATCCCACGGTTTGGGTTGGGCCGCACACCGTTGTTGGCAAGAATACCAAGGTAGCTGCCGGTGCAAGTATCGGTCCCGGATCAGTCTTGGGTGATGATGTTCATATCGGGGCCCATACGCGCTTGAGTGCCAATGTGACGGTGCTTGCAGGCGCGACGTTGGGCGCACGTTGCCTGTTGCATCCCGGTGTGGTCGTGGGCGGAGACGGTTTCGGCATAGCTTGGGACGGAGAGGCTTGGATCAAGGTCCCCCAGTTGGGTAGCGTCGAGATTGGCGACGATGTTGAAATTGGCGCCAATACGGCCATTGACCGCGGCGCGATCGAAAATACGGTCATTGAATCGGGTGTCAAGCTCGATAACCTCATCCAGATTGGTCACAATGTGCGGATTGGCGCGCACACGGTTATTGCCGGCTGTACCGGCATCTCCGGCAGCACTACAATTGGTCCGCGCTGTATGATTGCCGGCCAGGTCGGCATAGCGGGGCATCTGGAAATTGCGGGTGGGACATTGATCACCGGGAAGACCCTGGTGAGCCATTCCATCCGGGAGCCGGGGCAGTTTTCGGGCGCATTGCCCATGGATGACAGCCGCAAATGGCGGCGAAACAGTGCTCGATTCCGTAATCTGGACGAGTTGGCACGACGCGTTGCTCTACTGGAGCGAAAAAGCAAGGACACCTAACCATGAGTGAACCGGAAACTCTGGATATTCACAAGATCCTGGAATACCTGCCACACCGGTATCCGTTTCTGCTGGTCGACCGGGTTACGGAATGCGTGCCGGGCGAGCGCCTGGTCGCCATCAAGAACGTGACCATCAATGAACCCTTTTTCATGGGGCATTTCCCGGCCCGGCCGGTCATGCCGGGTGTTTTGATCGTCGAGGCTATGGCCCAGGCGACCGGGTTGCTGGCGTTCCGTACCATCGGGGTGCCCCCGGACCATGTTCTTTATTACCTGGTAGGCGTCAACAACGCCAAATTCAGGCGGCCCGTCGAACCGGGTGATCAACTGGTCATGACGGCCAGGATTCAGCGTTCGATACGGGGCGTGTGGTGTTTCGAGGTACAGGCTGAAGTGGACGGCTCGGTCGTGGCATCGGCGGAAATTCGCTGCGCGGCCAAGGAGATCGAGGCTTGATTGATCCGCGGGCAGTCGTTCACGAGAGCGCGCGTCTGGCGGAGGATGTCAAAGTGGGGCCTTTCGCGGTTATCGGTCCCGATGTCGAGATCGGGTCCGGTTGCGAGGTCGGTGCACATGCGGTCATCGAGGGGCCGACCGTTATGGGCAAAAACAACCGCATATATCCTTTCGCCGCCGTCGGCCTGGCTCCGCAGGACAAAAAATACGCGGGCGAACCCACGCGGCTGGTGATCGGCGACGACAACACGATTCGCGAATACTGCACGCTCAATCGGGGTACCGCTCAGGATCGGGGTGAAACCACGCTGGGCTCCGATAACTGGATCATGGCGTATGTGCATATCGCCCATGACTGCGTGATCGGCGACCACACCATCCTCGCCAACAACGTGACGCTGGGCGGGCATGTGCAGATTGACGACTGGGCCATCCTCGGCGGTTTCGGCAAGATCCACCAGTTCTGCCGCTTGGGCGCTCACTGTTTCGTGCAGATGGATGCGGGTGTCACCAAGGACGTGCCTCCTTATGTGATTGCCGCCGGGATGCCGGCACGACCACGCGGCATCAATGCCGAGGGGCTCAAGCGGCGAAATTTCTCTGCGGAAGACATTCGGTCGATCACCTCGGCTTACAGGTTGCTCTATCGCTCGGATAAACTGCTTTCCGAAGCGCGTGCCGAATTGGCGGTCATGATCGGAGATCAACCGGTTCTCAAGCCGTTGGCCAAATTCCTGGAGGTCGGCGGACGCAGTATCATCCGCTGATGATGTCCAAAAAACCCGTGATTGGAATCGTGGCCGGCGAAGCCTCGGGCGACCGCCTTGGCGCCACGTTGATCAGCGCTCTGCGCGAGCGTTTCCCGCACGCGTGCTTTGTCGGTATGACCGGCCCCCGAATGATTGCCGCAGGTTGCGAATCACTCGCAGATATAGGAGAGCTTTCGGTCATGGGGTTGACCGAAATTCTCGGACAAATGCCGCGCTTGCTGAATCTGCGCAGCCGTCTGGTCGGGGAACTGATCGATGCGGATATCGATCTGTTGATCGGTATCGATGCACCGGATTTCAACCTCGGGCTCGAGCGGCGTTGCCGGGAGCAGGGCATTCGTACGGTGCATTATGTCAGCCCGTCCGTCTGGGCCTGGCGCCCGGGGCGGGTCCGGACGGTGGCCAAAGCCGTGGACCTGGTGCTCTGCCTGTTGCCGTTCGAGCCGGCTTGCTACCGTGATGTCGCTGTAAGGGCTGAATTTGTCGGGCATCCGTTGGTAGACGAATTGGTGCCCGGTTCTGTGGATCAGGCCCGGACAGCGTTGGGGGTTGGGAGCGGAAAGCGTGTTCTCGCTGTGTTGCCCGGTTCGCGCGAGGGCGAGGTTCGTCGGCTGTTGCCGCCTTTCCTGGCAGCAGCGCAGGCCTTGCAGCAGACGCGCGAGGATATGGAAGTCGTCATCCCGGTCGCACACCCGGGGCTGCAGCCGCTGGTGGAAGCGGAGTGTGCCCGTATGCCGGCCCTTGAACCGCGTCTGATCGATGGCCGGGCACATGAAGTGATCACTGCCGCCGATGCCGTGCTGGTGGCATCGGGTACGGCCACGCTCGAAACGCTTCTCCTGGGTCGTCCGATGGTGGTGGCTTACCGCATGGCGCCATTGACCGCTTGGCTGTTACTGCATGCGGGTTTGCTCAAGGCGCGGCATTTTGCGTTGCCGAACCTGATTGCCGACCGGCGGATCGTCCCCGAGCTCGCTCAAGGGCAGGTCAACGTTGCTAGAATCATGTCATCCGTGGCACCGCTGCTCGATGATGCCCAGGCACGCGAAGCGCAGCTTGAGGCATTTGTCGATGTGCGCAGCCAATTAGGGCATGCGCCGGCCCAGCGCGCCGCCGATCTGGTGAAGGAATTGTTGGCGGATCGAGGCCTGGAGGGCGCCTGACATGCACGTGGCTGGGGTAGACGAGGCGGGACGTGGTCCTCTGGCAGGGCCGGTCTATGCCGCAGCCGTGGTGCTGCCCGACAATCACGGGCTCGCGGTTGCCGATTCCAAGCGGCTTAGCCCCACACGGCGGGAGAGCTTGGCGGTCGAGATCAAGCAGTCAGCCGTCGGCTGGGCGGTAGCCTGCGCCGAAGCCGTAGAGATAGATGGGATGGGGATCCACAAGGCCAGCCTGCTGGCCATGGCGCGTGCCCTTTCGGCGCTGCCCATGCGCCCCGATTCCGCCCTGATCGATGGACGTTTCGTGCCCGAGTGCGATATCGCGTGCCGGGCCGTGATCGGCGGCGACGGCAGCGAGGCGCCCATCAGCGCTGCCTCGATTCTGGCCAAGGTCGCACGCGATGCCGTACTAGTCGAACTCGACCGCTTGTATCCCCAATACGGTTTTGCCAGGCACAAGGGCTATCCGACCGCCGCCCACCGGGCGGCCCTGCAACATCATGGTCCCTGTCCCGAACATCGCCGCAGTTTTGCGCCAGTGCGGGCCTGCCTGAGAGATGGCCAATGAGCGCGAATTTCGTCCATTTGCGGGTGCATACGGAGTATTCGCTCGGCGACAGCATTGTGCGCATCCCGCAACTCATGGATCGGGTTGCGGAACTGGGCATGCCCGCCGTGGGGGTGGCCGATGCCGGGAATCTTTTTGCTCTGGTGAAGTTTTACCGGGCAGCCGAGGCGCGCGGGATCAAGCCCATTATCGGCGCCGATATCAATCTGATTTGCGCGCCGGGCGCAGAGCCCGGCAAGGTCACGCTCTTCGCCTGCGGGCGTGAAGGGTATCGCCAGCTGAGCGAAGTGATAACCCGCAGTTTCATCGAGGGCCAGCATGCCGGCCGGCCATTGGTTCAGGCGGAATGGCTGCAGGGTCGTGCCGATGCGCTGATCGCCCTGGCCGGACGTTTGAGTCCTCTGGGGCGGGTATTGCTGGCGGGTGACGCCAAGAAAAGTCTGGCCTGTTTCAATGGGCTTGCAAAGCTTTTCCCGCACGGGTTCTATCTGGAGCTGACCCGTACCGGGCAGGCGGCCGACGAAGAGGATTTCAACCAGGCTGCCCTGGGTCTGTGCATGGAAACCGGCACGCCCGCGGTGGCTACCAATGACGTGTGTTTCCTTAATCCGGAGGATTATGAAGCCCACGAGGCCCGGGTTGCCATTCATCAGGGCTATCGTTTGACCGATGCCACCCGGCCGCGCCTGTTCAGCCGCGAGCAGTACCTGAAAAGCTCCGAGGAGATGGCCAAGCTGTTTGCCGATGTGCCGGAAGCGCTGGCCGCCAGTGCCGCCATTGCGCAGCGGGCCACACTCGAGATCGAGTTCGGCCGTTCGGTGCTGCCGGCGTTCCCCGACACGGGCGGCGGCGATGAGACCGCTTTCCTGGTGGAGTGCGCACGGGAGGGGCTTGCCCGCCGGCTCCAGGCGCCCGGTTTCGAGCCGGCGGCGGAAGCGGAGGCTTATCAGGCGCGATTGCGCGAGGAACTGGGTGTCATCGGCGAGATGGGGTTCTCCGGCTACTTCCTCATCGTGGCCGACTTCATCGCCTGGTCGCGCGACAACGACGTGCCCGTCGGCCCCGGGCGTGGCTCGGGCGCGGGCTCCCTGGTGGCATACGCGCTCGGCATCACCGACCTCGATCCACTGGCCTATGACCTGCTCTTCGAGCGTTTCCTGAACCCTGAGCGTGTATCCATGCCCGACTTCGACGTCGACTTCTGCATGGAGGGACGCGACCGGGTCATCGACTACGTGGCCGAGCGCTATGGCCGGGATCATGTCTCCCAGATCATCACCTACGGCACCATGGCCGCGCGGGCTGTGGTACGCGACGTAGGCCGCGTGCTTGGCCATCCCTACGGCTATGTCGACAAGATCGCGAAGATGGTGCCCTTCGAGATCGGCATGACGCTCGATAGGGCCCTGGAGGAGTCGCCGGAGCTCAAGCAGGCCTATGTAGGCGAGGAAGAGATCCGCAGCCTGATAGATTTGGCCCGCAAGCTCGAGGGCCTGGCGCGCAATGCCGGCAAGCATGCCGGCGGTGTGGTGATTGCACCAACCCCCTTGACCGATTTCACGCCGCTGTACGCGGAAGCGAGCGGAGCCAGTCCCGTCACTCAGCTGGACAAGGATGACGTCGAGGCGGTGGGCTTGGTCAAGTTCGACTTTCTCGGGCTGCGTACGCTCACGATCATCGACAAGGCGGTAAAACTGGTCAACGCCAGCCTGCCGGACGGCAAACCTCCGCTGGTCATCCGGGACCTTCCTCTGGATGACGAGGCGACTTTCGAATTGCTTCGCGCAGGCGAGACGACTGCCGTGTTTCAGCTCGAATCGCGCGGCATGAAGGAGCTGATCAAGCGCCTCAAGCCGGACAGTTTCGAGGAAATCATTGCCATCAATGCCCTGTTCAGGCCGGGGCCGCTGCAGTCGGGCATGGTCGATGACTTCATTGCCCGCAAGCACGGCGAGGCCGAGGTGCATTATCCGCACCCGGACCTTGAACCGATTCTCAAGCCGACCTACGGCGTGATCCTGTACCAGGAGCAGGTCATGCAGATCGCGCAGGTGCTGGCCGGCTATACGCTTGGCGGAGCGGACCTGCTGCGCCGCGCGATGGGCAAGAAGAAGGCCGAGGAAATGGCCCGCCAGCGTGAAATCTTCACCGAGGGTGCGGTTGAGCGCGGGGTCGAAAAGAAGACGGCCACCTATATCTTCGATCTGATGGAGAAATTCGCCGGCTACGGTTTCAACAAGTCACATTCGGCAGCCTATGCGTTGCTGGGTTACCAGACGGCCTGGCTGAAGCGTCATTACCCGGCGGCCTACATGGCCGCGGTGCTTTCGGCCGACATGGACCACACGGACAAGATCGTGAACCTGATCGACGAGTGCCGGCGCATGAAACTCGAGATCTTGCCGCCGCACGTCAATCATTCCGATTTTCCCTTCGTGGTGGAGGATAACGCGGCCATTCGCTACGGACTGGGCGCCATCAAGGGTCTGGGCCGCAGTGCCGTGGAGACATTGGTGGAAGAACGGGCGCGGAAGGGGGCCTACCGGAGCCTTGCGGACTTGTGCGCCCGGGTCGACAAGGACCGCTTGAACCGCAAGGCCTGCGAAGCATTGATCGAGGCGGGTGCGCTGGACGGCCTGGCCGAGCATCGCGCCCAGTTGCTGGCCCAGTTGCCCGGTGCGTTGGCTGCTGCAGAGCAACGCCAGCGGGCCGGCGAGGCAGGGCAGGTGGATTTGTTCGGCCTGTCATCCGCGGCGCCACCCCGGGCCGATGCGCCGGTACCTGCCTGGGACGAGCATGAACTGCTTGCCCGCGAGAAAGCCACTCTGGGCCTGTACCTCAGCGGTCACCCGATCCAGCGCTATGCTTCCTTGGCACCCCAGCTCGGCGGAGAGAGAATCGCCGACCTGGTGGGAGAGTCGCCCAGCAGTGGGGGAAAGCCGACGCGCACAGTCAGGGTGCTCGGACTGGTGTTGGAACTCCGGCGCTTCGGTCGCCGCACGGCGGTCACATTGGATGATGCCAGTGGCCGGATCGAAGCCGTGTTTTACGACGATGTACTCGAGCGCGTACAGAAATTGTTGGTGCCCGATGCCATTGTGGTGCTGGACGGAAGGCTGGCCTTCGACGATTACTTCAACCGCTGGCGAATTACCGCCACTGGAGTCAGCGATGTGGACAGCATTGTCGAGGCCCAGGCCGGGGTGCTCTGGATCGATTGGAAGCCCAATGGGGAACCACCCGACGTCTGTGTGAAGCGTCTGCAATCGGCCCTCAGCGAACACCTCGGGGGCCGTACGGCCGTCGGGGTGCGCTATAGCGGCCAGGGAGCAAGCGTCTGCCTGCGCCTCGGCGAGCAATGGAAGGTCAGTGCGACTCCGCAATTGCTGGGGTCGCTGCGAGCCATGCAGGACGTGGGGCGGGTCGAAGTTGTTTACCGGCGCGGTGAATCAGCCCCCGACGCCTGTTAACATATAGCGCACTCTGGAGAGCGCGCGATGAATCCGAATTTTCTCGAATTCGAACAACCGATTGCCGAACTTGAAGCCAAGATCGAGGAATTGCGGCACTTGGACGATCCCACGCTGAACATCGGCGAGGAGATCGAGCAGCTGCAGACGAAGAGTCTGCGCATGACCGAGTCCATATTCAAGTCCTTGACGCAGTGGCAGGTTACCCAGATGGCCCGCCATCCGCAGCGGCCCTACATGCTCGACTATGTGTCCCGGATTTTCACGGACTTCGAGCAACTGCACGGTGACCGCGCATACGCAGACGATCCGGCCATCGTGGGCGGGCTGGCTCGCCTCGATGGCCGTCCCGTGGTGATCATCGGGCAACAGAAAGGGCGCGAGACCGCGGAAAAAGTGCGCCGCAATTTCGGCATGCCGCGACCGGAGGGCTATCGCAAGGCGCTGAGGCTCATGCGCATGGCCGAACGTTTCCATCTGCCGCTGCTTACGTTTATCGACACACCGGGGGCCTATCCGGGCGTGGGTGCGGAAGAGCGCGGACAGAGCGAGGCTATTGCCCGCAACCTGATCGAGATGTCCGAGTTGCGCACGCCCATCGTCACCACCGTGATCGGGGAGGGCGGTTCCGGCGGTGCACTCGCTATCGGCATTTCCGACTGGATACAGATGCTCGAGTACAGCATCTATTCGGTTATCTCGCCCGAAGGCTGTGCTTCCATACTGTGGAAGGATGCCAAGAAGGCGGCCGATGCCGCCGAGGCGCTTGGCGTCGGTGCGGAGCGTCTATTGGATCTCAAGTTGATCGATGCGGTGCTACCCGAACCCCTGGGCGGTGCACACCGCGACATCGATATGATGGCAAAGTCGATCAAGGAAAGCCTGGTTCGCCAGATTGACCGTCTCGGCGCCCGGCCGCTCGAAGATGTGATTGCAGCGCGCCAGCAACGATTCCTCGACTACGGCCGCTTCGAGGACTGAAACCCGGCAACTTCCGGTAGCCGTGGGCGAAAGACGTTAGGCTGAACCGGTTATGCATTTTTCCGCTTCCACACTGGCTGCGCGTTTGCTGGACTGGCCGACGCCGGGCCGTTACGTGGCGCTGGTCAGCGGTGGCTGCGACTCCATGGTACTCATGCATGCGTTGGCCACAATTCGCAGCCGTTTGCCTGCGCCGGTGGTCGTCCTGCACTTTGACCACGGTTTGAGCGATCAATCCGTGGGCTGGGAGCGATTCGTCGAAAGCCATGCGGCTGCCCTGGATTTGCCTTTTTCCAGCGAGAAGCTGGGACTCGAACCCGGGTCTGGCGCGGAGACCCGGGCTCGCGAGGCACGGTATGCACGGTTGCAACAATGGATGCAGATCGATGATTGCTGTCTCAGTGCCCATCATGCCGATGACCAGCTCGAGACGTTTTTGCTTCACGCGCTCAGGGGCAGCGGCACAGCCGGACTTGCAGGTATCAGGCCTTTGATGCGATTCGGTTCCGGCTGGTTGGGACGTCCTTTGCTGGAATGGTCGCGCGCCGAACTGAATGCCTGGGCGGGCCGGCACAAGCTCGAATGGATAGAAGACCCGGCCAATCGCGATCTTTCGGTACCGCGCAACTGGCTGCGCAGCCAGATTGGCCCTTCCTTGTCGACACGTTGGCCACAAGCACCGCACACGATCGCCCGCAGTGCGCGCCT
>CAZPJI010000010.1:0-22318 GCA_964586925.1 uncultured Gammaproteobacteria bacterium | reverse complement strand
CCCTCCGTTGCGCGGAACCCCTGGCGACTGATCCAGCCATTTGTAATAGCATGGGTGTCAGGCCACTGGAGATTGATTCATGACTGAGAGCAGCACAAACCGGGAACAGGATGCCACCATTGCCGCTCATTGGCGGGAAGAGGCGCTTATCGAGCCGCCTGCCGTTTTCGTCAGGCAGGCGAACGCGAATTCAGTGGATATCTACGAGCGCATGTCGGAAGACAAGTTCCCCGGCTGTTTTGACGAATACGCCCGGCTGCTCGATTGGTCACGTCCCTGGGAGCGCACGCTCGACGACGACCGCCCGCCGTTTTTCCGCTGGTTCGTGGGGGGCGAACTCAATGCCTCCTACAACTGTATCGACCGCCACCTCGAGGGTGCCGGCGACAAGGTGGCATTCCACTTCGTGCCTGAACGCGAGGACGAACCGGCGCGGAGTCTGACCTACGCGGATCTGTACCGCGAGGTCAATGAACTGGCTGCTGTGCTGCGTGAGGACTTCGGACTCAAACGCGGCGACCGGGTGACGCTTTATCTGCCCATGACCCTGGAATTGCCCATCGTCATGCTCGCCTGTGCCCGCTTGGGAGTCATCCATTCCGCCGTATTCAGCGGCTATTCGGGGCAGGCCTGCGCCGATCGCATCAACGATTCCCAGAGCCGGGTCCTGATTACGATGGATGCTTACTACCGGGGTGGCAAGCTGCTCGACCATAACGTAAAGGCTGAAGAGGCCGCGCGCTTGAGCGACGATTGCCTGGAGCACTGCCTGGTATTTCGCCGTCATGCCGGTGAATACCACAGCGAAGCACCGATGCAGGCACCCCGCGATCGTTTTGCCGACGAATTGCTGGCCGAACGGCGAGGGGCCGAGGTGGCGCCCGAACCCATGCGTTCGGAAGACACGTTGTTCCTGATGTATACCTCGGGAACCACCGGCAAGCCCAAGGGGGCGCAGCATTCCACCGGGGGCTACCTGACGTGGGCCACCGCGACTTCGAAGTATGTGCTGGATCTCAAGCCGGGTGACGTCTATTGGTGCATGGCGGATATCGGCTGGATCACGGGTCATTCCTATATCGTGTATGGCCCGTTGGCGTTGGGCGTGACTTCCGTGCTCTTCGAGGGTGCGCCAACGGTGCCGGATGCGGGACGGCCATGGCGGATCGTGGAACAATATGGTGTCGAGGTGTTTCACACTTCACCGACCGCCGTACGCGCCTTGCGCAAGGCCGATCCGGATCTGCCCAAACAGTACAATCTGAAATTCCGCAGCATGACCACCGTCGGCGAGCCGATCGAGCCCGAGGTCTGGCACTGGTACCGGGATGCAATCGGTGGCGGTGAGGCGGTCATAACCGATACCTGGTGGCAGACCGAAACCGGCGGGCACCTCATTACTACATTGCCCGGCGTGACTCCGATGAAACCCGGCAGCGCTGGCCCGGCTTTACCGGGTATTTATCCGGTCATCTACGATGAGGAAGGAAGCCCTGTTCAGCCGGGGCAGAGGCGGGCCGGCAATATTTGCATTCGTAACCCCTGGCCGGGACGCATGCTCACCATTTGGGGGGACGACGAGCGTTTCGTCCGGACCTATTACGAGCGTTATAACCGCGACCCGGAGAGCCGCGACTGGCGTGATTGGCCTTATCTGGCAGGCGATGGCGCCATACAATCCGAAGACGGATATTATCGGATTCTGGGCCGGATCGATGATGTGATAAATGTGGCGGGGCACAGGCTGGGCACCAAGGAACTGGAGTCGGCCTGCCTGACGGTCGAGGCCGTTTCGGAAGCCGCTGTCGTGGCCGTGCATGACCCCGTCAAGGGCGTGCTGCCGGAAGCCTATGTGTCGCTCAAACCCGGCTATGCCGCCGAAACGGTGGGGGCTGACGTTGTCGGCCGTATCGTGGAGATGATCGGGCCGATAGCACGGCCTCGCAGGGTCTGGGTCGTAGAGGACGTTCCCAAGACGCGTTCCGGCAAAATCATGCGTCGTGTTCTCAGTGCCTTGTCGGAAGGCCGGGATACCGGAGATGTCAGCACACTGGCCAATCCGGAAGTGGTGGAAACCATCCGGCGCCGCATAGCCGACGAAACAGGAGGTTGATCGTTACTGCCGTCCGCCTGACCGGTCAGGCGTGTCAGCGAGAGCGCTTGGAGATTCGAGATCGTTCAGCGAATACGGCGAACGAATACTTCCTTGCCGTTGACCTCGAGTATATACCCTATGAGTAGTTTCTTGATGATTACTTTCGGGTTTTTCATGGTGGTTTGGTAATAGCCCGGTCCTGCCTGGACCCAGGTTTGCCCATTGGTCAATCGGAAGCGTGTGTTGCCCGTCCAGCCGTGAAAGATACCGGCAATATGGCTGGTGATACGAGTGGTTGTGTTCACATCGTCGCGGTCTTTTCCGAAGGAGGCTCCGGCATTGCCTTGTGTTGTGCTGGCAGTCGGTTGAGTGCTGCCAGTCCCGCAGATCGATTGGGTGTATTGGGCCAGCCAGGCATTGAGCTGGCGCAGTTCTTTTTCCGATAACTTGTCCAGGCCGCTCTGGGTGTACTGATTGACAGTCATCAAATTGCGTATGTCGGGCTTTTGTGCACACGCGGATGGGGATGATGATGGAGCAGCCACGGCGGTTCCCGAGGCCAAAATAACCGCAACAACAAGCATGCGAGGGGCGTGCATCTCTAATCAGGCCTTATTTATTCAAGGAATTCAAAATGCAAAGCTTAACACCATAGGTTACTTCAAGTCACAACCGCCATGGCTCAGGTGCCCTTTGCCGTGGCGGGCGCCGGCGGATAGTACACGCCGGTTTTTGCCTTGTGCTTGTCGCCCCGGCGACACTGGATGCTGGTGGAGCCCGTGCTGCTTCCATGTACGCACAGGGTCAGGCTGGCGGCCGGGATTGCCGTAATCTGGGGTTTGAATGGGCTGCTCTTGCCGGACTCGATAGCAATGTAGTCGCCCAGCAATTCGGTGGCAACATCAAGGGCTGTGTCCGGTGCCGCAAACTGCTTGTCGTCGGCTGCCTTGAGATCCTTGAACGGGAGCTCTCCATTCAGCTTGCGCCATTCATTATCAAAGCTGAGTTCGCGCGCCCGGTCGGAATTACGCTCCGCCTTGCGTTTGGCCAAGTTAAGGGTAATGGTCGTGCGCGCGCTCATCGATTTTAGTGCCCTGATTTCACGTTCAAAGATCTGGTATTCGGGTTTCTTTTGCACCGTTTGCTTGAAGTATTTTTCGACCGATGGCATGACCTTGTCGATGCCATCGCCCAAGGGCTTATAGTCTGCTGGCTGGATTTTTTTCCACGGCAGGGCGTTGGCGTGCGTCGATTCCCCAAACATCTTGTCGTCAATGGATGAGGGGATGCCAATATCGGGCTCCACGCCTCGCAGCTGGGTGCTCGCTCCGTTGACCCGGAAAAATTGTGCCATAGTCAACTTCAGTTCGCCGGCCTTGAATCCTGGCAGATAGTCCTGAAGAGGAATGAGTGTTTGGACGGTGCCCTTGCCCCAGGTGCGAGAACCCAGCACCAGAGCGCGTTGGTAGTCCTTAAGTGCACCGGAAAAAATCTCAGTGGCGGATGCGCTGAAACGATTGATCATGATGGCGAGCGGACCTGTCCAAACAGGCTGTTCATCGTTTGGCGTAGGCAATACCTGCGAGCGTCCGCTCCGGTATTGCACTTGGACGACGGGGCCGGGCGGAATAAATAATCCCGTGAGTGCGGCTGCTTGCTGCAGGGATCCGCCACCATTATCGCGCAGATCCAGGAGGATACCGGAGACCTTTTCTTTTTCCATGCGTTTGATGATGCGTCTCACGTCTGTGGTCACGCTGGTCGACAGATGATCGCTGCTCGAATCCGGACCACCAAAATCCTTCACATAAAAAGAGGGGATATCGATGATGCCGACCTTGTAAACGCTACTTCCATGTTTGACCAGCACGTTGTGCCCATGCGCACGTTGTGCGTTGAGTTCCACCGTGTTGCGCACCAGCGTCAGGGTCTTCTCGGGGTTTCCCGGCAACGCGCCCGCAGGCAGTACTTTGAGCCGCACCGTGCTGCCCTTGGGGCCTCGAATTTTCTTGACTACGTCATCCAGTCTCCAACCGACCACATCAAGCATTTTGCCGTCCTTGCCTTGGCCGACGGCGGTGATTCTGTCGCCACTCTTGAGCACCCCGTTTTTGGCTGCAGGCCCGCCGGGCAGCAGGCGGACGATTGTGGCGTAGCCGTTGGTTTCGCTGAGCTGGGCGCCAATGCCCTCAAAGTGCAGGCTCATCTCGATCTGGAACTGCTGCGACTGGAAGGGCGAGAAGTAAGTGCTATGCGGATCCAGGGTCTGGGTATAGGCGTTTAGGAATGTGGTGAAGACATCGTCGGATGTCGTTTGCTTCAGGTTCTTCAGTGCGCGCGAGTAACGCTTGCGCAAAGTCGGTGCGGCATCCTTCCAGGATTTGCCCGTCAGAAGAATGACCAGGGCATCGTTCTTGACACGCTCCTGCCACAGTGTGTTCAGGGCTTTGGTGTCTGCCGCCCAAGGGGCATGGCGGCGCGCGAAACGGTAACTGTCGTTGCCCTTGAAGCTGGGTTCCCTGTCGAGCAAGCCTAGAGCGTAGTGGATGCGCTGGAGTACACGCTTGTTGTACAACTTATAAATGTCAAAAGCAGGTTCCAGATTGCCATTTTTAAGATCCGACGCGAGGATGTCATCGTATTTTTTGTGAATGCTATCCACATCCTTTCGCGTGAAGTAAAAATGGCCGGGATCAAGCGTGTCGATATATTCCTTCAGCAGATTGCTCGAGAACGTGGTGTCCAGTTTCTCTGCAGGATAATGACGGCTTTGCGCAACCTGGGTCACTGTCCGGGCAATAAAAACTTGCCGCGACTCGGGTTGCAACTGGCTGGATGCCGCGGGTGCGGCGGTGACGGCGAGGGCAACAGATGACAATCCCAGTAATGTGCTTGCCGCCAAGGCTCTGTAAAAAAGTTTTCCTGCGTTCAAAAAAGTCATTTGTCACCTTCAAGGCCGGATTTGATGCCGGTCATAATCGAGTACTTACAGCTTAGGGGCCTTGCCCGGCCGGTGGAGACCGGAGTCTCGGAGCCGATGCATGGCCAGTTGACGTAGTTTAAAGCTTTCCCCGCCTGTTTCATAATCCCCCGTGCGGCCGGAGCGGAGGGGCGGCCGTGCCAGCTTTGCCTGCGCTCAATGTCTCTGGTGCCTGGAATATCTGCTGGGAGTTACGGGTACAGATCAAGGGGTTGCTCCATGATTGATACCAGCAACGATATCTCTTGGCGGATTGGGCCGGCGTGCTTGTCTCCAACCCGATCGAAGGGTCCAGGTCGACAGCCTTGCCCATGATCCGGATTGCGAGATGGAGTGGCACGTCCGGGATCCGGAAAGTCTCCCGGCGGGACTGGCCGGAGTTCCCCGGAGGAGGGGCTCCAAGCACGGAGCTCCAGTCTGCCCTCAGCTTTATCCAACGGGCGTCTGACGCTTCGAGCAAGTGCCTGCGGGAGCGTAGATCGAGGCTTACGCTGGCATTATCAGACTGTCGCAACAGGCTGATTTCACGTTCGTAAAGTTTCAGGGCTTTCCCCTTTGCCAGCTTTTTCTGGAAGTAGTTTTCCACCTGCGGAAGCAGGGCATTGTCGTTGCCGTCCAGCGGCTTGTAATGGAGGGGGGAAGTCGAGCTTGCCGGCAAGGCATCGGAGTAAGCGCTTTCCCCGCCTATGAAGGCATCAGACGCGCTGGGTAGGGCAATGTCGGGCAAGATGCCCCGTATCTGCGGGCTCTCTCCGTCGGGCATGAAGAACTCGGCAGTCGTAAGCTTGAGCTCTCCCGGATCGTGGGCGCGAGTGTGTCCGGCGAGTGGAATGAAGGTCTGTATGGTGCCTTTGCCCCAGGTCCGCGTTCCCAGTATGACCGCCCGGCGGTAGTCCTTTAACGCACCGCAGAAGATCTCCGTCGCAGATGCACTGCCGCGATTGACCAGAACGCCCAACGGCCCCCACCAGACAATGCCGCCGTTCCCGTTTACGGTTGAATATCTATTGGTCCCGAATCGTGTCAGGATCTTCACCGTCGGTTCGTCCACAGGCATGAAAAGGCCGGACATTGCCAACGCCTCCCTGAGCGATCCACCGGGATTGCTGCGCATATCCAGCAATATTGCGGAGACCCCCTTGCGCTTGAGGAGCCGGATTAGAAAGGCCACGTCCGAAGCGACACCTGCTGAGCCATGTGCTGCCGCAGTGGATTTGACGCCCTTGTAAAAGCTTGGAATCCGGATAACGCCGATCTTGTACTGTGTAGTCCCCTCCCGAGCGAATCGGATATACGCTACGGCTCTTTGTGTCCGCGACGGTGTGGTCCGGGTAGGCACGCGCACCCATTTCGTGCGTTGCAGGCCGTCTGGTCCCGGTGGTTGGACGAGCAGGCGTGCCCCGGTGCCTGCCGATTGCCTGATGATATGAATGGCTCTGTCGAGATTCCAACCCGAAAGGGGCACAGTTCCCCCCCGAGGTTTCATTCGTATGCCGAGAATGCGGTCGCCGTTCATGAGCCAACCGGGGGCCGCGGTGTTGCCAGTGACCGGCAGGCGGGCGATTGTCACATAGCCGTTACGGTTGACCAACATGGCGCCTGCTATGCCATGCGGGTTGTCAGCGTGGCCAATCCGGCCGCCGGTCTTTTGCAGGTCGATATAGCGGCTATGGGGATCCATCACGGCCATAAAGGCATTCATATACTGGCGGAATACCTGCCCGTTGCTACCTGGATCCGGGTTGCGGTAGCGGGTTCTGAGTATGGTGAGAACCTGTTTCAGGGGTTCCCCGCGCAGCAGGCGGTCGAGGATCTCGTTGTCTATGCGCTTTTCCCAGAGCAGTTCCAGGGCCGCATTGTCTCTGGGCCTGGGTACGTTTTTTCGGTCGACCCGGTAACGCCCGCTGGAACCAAGGTTCGGCTTGTGCGCGAGGAGATGCAGGGCAAGTGTGAAAAGCTGCTTTTCCCTTTGCAGAAAGAATTTGTGGATCGCGAACGCCGGCTTCAGGTTGCCGATTCGCAGATCTCTGGCCATCTGGCCGTCGAACGCCGAATGAATGGCCTTTGTATCTTGCTGTGTGAAATAGAAATGTCCCGGATCCAGGGTATCGATATAGCGGGAGATGACCCGGCGGGAAAAATCCGTGTCGATTTTAACCGCCGGGTAGTGATACTCCAGAGACAGGCGAACGATGGCTTGGGCCAGTGATGAACGGCGGCTGGTGCCCGCAGGTGAATTGGCATTGGCAGGGCTGGTGCCGAGCGCCAGCATGGCCACGGCCGCACACACCGGGACCGCTTTCCTGCAAGCCCCGGCAAACGTCACTCGCTGCGCCGACACGTATGATGAGCCGTATGAGTGTCGTGAAGTCAGGTCGGGTTATCCGGTTTTTTCGAGCTTCTCGACGATCCGGCCGTGCGCGTCCTTGAGGCGTTCCGGAAGCCGGTCACCATACTCGGAGAAGTACTCCGCGATGGCCTCGTATTCCTTGCGCCACTCTTCGCTGTCGATGGAGAGGAGTTCACGCAGGGCCTCATTGGAAAGATCCAGCCCCTCGCCTTGCAGTTCATCGGTTCCAGGGATGTAGCCGATCGGGGTTTCTACCGCTTCGCCGCGACCTTCGCAGCGGTCCAGGATCCACTGGATCACGCGCAGGTTCTCGCCGAAGCCCGGCCACAGGAATTTGCCGTCTTCGCTCTTGCGGAACCAATTCACATGGTAGACGCGGGGGGCCTTCGCGGCCCGGTCGCCGACGGTCATCCAGTAGCCCCAGTAATCGGCGAAGTTATAGCCGCAGAACGGTTTCATGGCCATGGGGTCGCGGCGCACCGCGCCGACTTTACCCGTGGCTGCCGCCGTGGTTTCGGACGCCATGCCGGCACCCATCAGAACCCCGTGATCCCAGTCCTTGGCTTCATAGACCAGGGGCGCCAGGCTGGCCCGGCGGCCGCCGAACAGGATCGCAGAAATCGGCACGCCACGGGGGTCTTCGGCCTTTTCGGCATAACTCGGGTTCTGGCTGGCTGACACTGTAAAGCGCGAGTTGGGATGCGCTGCCGGGCCGTTTTCGGGATCGTAGGGGCGGCCCTGCCAGTCTGTTACGGGAGTGCCCTCGGTCTTGCCTTCCCACCAGGGCTCGTTGTCTTCGGTCACGCCGACGTTGGTGAAGATCGTGTTCTTCCGGATGGTCTCATAGGCGTTCAGATTGGTCTTCTCGTTGGTGCCGGGCACCACGCCGAAGTAGCCGGCCTCGGGGTTGATCGCCCAAAGGCGTCCGTCCTCGCCGACATGCAGCCAGGCGATATCGTCACCCACGGTCCAGATCTTCCACCCCGGCATCGACTCCGGCGGGATGAGCATCGACAGGTTGGTCTTGCCGCAAGCGGACGGGAAAGCCGCAGCGACATAATGGGTTTCGCCCTCCGGGCTCTGGATGCCGACAATCAGCATGTGCTCGGCGAGCCAGCCCTCGTCGCGGGCCTGCCAACTGGCGATCCGCAGGGCATGGCATTTCTTGCCCAGCAGTGCATTGCCGCCGTAGCCGGAACCAATACTCTTGATGGTGCGCTCTTCCGGGAAATGCATGATGAAGCGGCGCTCCGGTGACAGGTCGCCGTTCGAGTGCAGGGCTTTGACGAAAGGTTCTCCGGCCTCGATACGCTTCAGGGCCGGGGTGCCCATGCGCGTCATGAGTTTCATGTTGGCAGCGACGTAGGGGCTGTCAGTAATCTCGACGCCGAGGCGGGCATGCGGCGAGTCGATCGGCCCCATGCAGTAGGGCAGTACGTACATGGTGCGTCCACGCATGGCGCCGGCGAACAGATTGTCCACCTTGGCATGGGCTTCCCGGGGATCCATCCAGTGGTTGTTGGGGCCGGCGTCTTCGCGATCGCGGGAGCAGATGAAGGTCAGATGCTCGACGCGCGCGACGTCTGAAGGATCGGAGCGGTGCAGGTAGCAGCCGGGGTAGGTTTCCTGGTTGAGTTCGATCAGGGTGCCGTCGTCCAGCATCTCCTTGATCAGAGCCTGATATTCTTCCTCACTCCCATCACACCACTGGATGCGGTCGGGCTGAGTCAAGCGGGCAACTTCGTCCACCCAGTCTGAAAGCGCACGGTTGGTTGTCGTCATTGCTACCTGTTCCTGCTAAAAATGAATGGTCTCTGAATCTCAGAGTTGAAACATATGGTCTCTGTTTGGGTCATTGAAACTCGTGTATGCCCGTCCAGGCATGCATGCAGTCTGGCGTGGCTTGTGCCACCGGATATCACGGTGGTGGTGCCGATATGGCAATCAATGACCAAATTATGACAATTATACCCTTGCAGTACTATTGGTGACCATGAATCTGGGCGAACAAGTTCGAGAGGTTTTGGGTGCGGGGGGCACATTCTCCCGTAGGGTGCCTGGTTTTGCCCCGCGTGAAGCCCAATTGGCCTTCGCGGACGGCGTGGCTCATGCCATCAGCGATGGAGAGAATCTCATCGCCGAAGCCGGCACCGGCACCGGCAAGACCTTCGCCTACCTGGCGCCCATTCTCCTGTCCGGGCGTCGGGCGGTGATCGCCACCGCGACGCGGGCGCTTCAGGACCAGCTCTTCGAACACGACTTACCCACAGTCACGCAGGCCCTGGGACGGCCGCTCGAGGTCCGGGTGCTCAAGGGGCGGACCAATTACCTGTGCCGCGAAAAGCTGAACCAGTTTCAGCCGGAATTGGGGGTCGGTGGCGCCGTTGATATCGAGGCCGTCATGCGCTGGGACCGTGCGACGGACACAGGCGATTTGGCCGAGCTTCCCGAATTGGGCGAACGTCCGGAAATCCTGAACCGCTTGACCACCGATCGGCACGGCTGCCCGGGCGGGCAATGTCCAAGTTATGCGGGTTGCCACGTATACCGGGCGCGTCAGCGGGCCCGTGAAGCCGATGTCGTCGTGGTCAACCATCACTTGCTGCTGGCGGACAGAGCCCTGCAGGCCGAGGGCTTTTCCCTGCTCGGGGATACCGACGTGGTCGTGCTGGACGAGGCCCATGCCTTGCCTGACACGGCCCGTGCGGTGTGGGGGGAAAGTTTGTCTTTCAAACAGTTGGGGCAGTTGCTCGGGGAGGCCGATAAAAGGCTTGCCGGGAGAGGCAATGCGGTGCGGGCATTGCGCAATGCTCTCGCGCAAGGGTTGCCGCTGGCGCCTGGAAGCCATGGCCGGACGGGCCTGGAGGCGGCGGTCACTCGAAGACTGGAGTCCATTGCCGAGGCGCTGGTTGAACTCGATGCGGAACTGAATCTACTCGAAGACGAACCTACGGAACTCCGGCGCCGCTTGCTGGCCGCATTGGCCGTTTTGCAGGCCTGGATGGCTCCGGATGCGATTGTGGATGACAGTACGGAGCTTGCGGCGAGTGCCGTATCCCGTTCAATCGAAGTAGGGACGCGCGGTGCCGTTACGCTCACTTCACGGTTGATCGAAACCGGGCAGACCTTTGCCGAATGGATACAGACCAGCAAGGCGTGCTGGATTTTCAGTTCGGCGACCCTGGCGGTGGGAGATGACTTCACCGCCTTTGCCAGGGATCTGGGTCTGGAGCAACCCCAAACGCTGAAGGTCCTAGGGACGTTTGATTACGGAAATCAGGCCCGACTGTACCTGCCGGCGAATTTGCCCGGGGTTGACGATGACGGCTACATCGATGCTCTGATGCAGGCTGCCGAACCGTTGCTGGAGGCCTCGGATGGGGGCGCTTTTTTCCTCTTTACCAGCCGCCGGGCATTGCGCCGCGCAGCGGAGATCGTGCGTGAACGCGACTGGCCCTATCCACTGCAGGTCCAAGGGGAAGGATCGCGCGCGCGCCAGCTGGAAGCGTTCCGGGCGGATCGTAACGGCGTGCTGCTCGGGACACGCAGTTTCTGGGAAGGTGTCGACGTGAAAGGGGATGCCCTGGTGCTGGTGGTGATCGACCGCTTGCCGTTCGCCACACCGGGAGACCCCTTGCTCAAGGCGAGGATCGATCGTTGCCGCGAGGCAGGGGGCAATCCTTTCAAGGACATCCAGATTCCCGCAGCCGTTATGGCCCTGAAGCAGGGTGCGGGCCGGTTGATACGCGACAACAACGATCACGGCGTTCTCATGATTGGTGATCAGCGCTTGCAGACCCGTCACTACCGCAAACAGTTTCTGGACAGCCTGCCGCCGATGCCCATCATCAGGGAAGAGCGGGCGGCAGTCGATTTTCTGCGCCAATGGTTACGGGAGCCGGCATGCGCTTGATGGCGCTCTCGACCGCGGTGGCGGAAGCCGGATTGTGCCTGCATGACGGCAAGAAAATCCTGGCCACCTGGCATGGCCCGCCGCGTAGCGGACCCGGGCCGATTCTGAGGGCCGCCCGGTCGCTTCTCGAGGATGCGGGTATCGATTTCGCGGAACTCGACGGCCTGGCATTCGGGCGTGGTCCCGGGGCTTTTACCGGGGTGCGCTTGGGGGTGGCCCTGGCGCAGGGATTGCATCTGGCAGCGGGGGTGCCATTGGTGCCGGTGTCGGATTTGGCCGCGCTCGCCTGGCAGGGCTTCCGTTCGCATGGTTGGGATCGCGTCATGGCCTGTCTGGATGCGCGCCAGGGTGAGATCTACTGGGGTGGTTTCGATTGTTCCCGCGAGGGAGCCCACAAAGTGACCGATGAGTGCATCGGCGTGCCCGCGATGCTGGATGATTACCGCGAAGACGAATGGGCCTGGGCGGGCAGCGGCGTGCCTTTTCTGACCGCTCTCTCTGAGAATGCACGCAAGGATGCCGTCCTGACCCCCACCGTGGAGGCGATCGCGGAACTGGGTGTCCGGGAGCTGTCCGTTGGCCATACGGCAGAGCTTGCCGGCGCGATGCCGCACTACCTGCGTAACCGGGTAGCCGAGCCTTCGCCCCGTCATCGTCGCCGGCGTGGCCTGAGTGTTTCCGAGTGAGGCGCTTTTGCACACGCTAGAATGCCTGTAAAAGCCTGGAAAGGAATGCAGTGGCTACCGACCCCGAAAATCTGATCTGGATCGACCTCGAGATGACGGGCCTGAATCCGGATACGGACCGGATTCTGGAAATTGCAACGCTTGTGACCGACAAGTACTTGCGGGTATTGGCGACAGGTCCCGAGCTCGTCATTCACCAGCCGGAATCGGTGCTTGAAGCGATGGATGAATGGAATACCGAGCACCATACTCAATCGGGACTATGGGAACGGGTTCTTGCGAGCACTGTGAGCGAAGCTGAAGCCGAGCAGGCCACACTGGAGTTCCTGCGTAACTATGTGCCCGAGCGGGCATCCCCGATGTGCGGCAATACGATCTGCCAGGATCGGCGTTTCCTGGCCCGCTCCATGCCTGTCCTCGAGGCCTATTTTCACTATCGCCATATCGATGTCAGCACATTGAAGGAACTGGCCCGGCGTTGGGCGCCTGCGGTGCTTGAAGGTGAAAAAAAGGAAAGCGCACACCGGGCGCTGGCCGACATCGAGGAATCGGTCGCCGAATTGCGCCACTACCGGACGTGTCTGTTCCGCAGCGAATACGGCGGGCAATAGGCCTGTCGATCGAAACCGGGAGTCTGAGCTCCCGGTTCAGGGTCGGGCGCCGGGTTTGACCGGCAATCCCGCCTGGGCCCAGGCCAGGGTTCCGCCTTGTATGACCGTAGCGTGAGGAAAGGCCGTGCGCAGTTTTTGCGCGGCTGCGGTGGCGCGTTGCCCGGAATGGCAGATCAGGTACAAATCGGAATCTTTCGGGTAGCCGCTTTCTGCAAGCATCCGGCCGAGTGCTTCGGCACTGCACTCGTCCAGCGTCAGGAGTCTCGCCCCCTCCGCATGCAATGCCTGATACTCATCCGCCGTGCGCACGTCGATGATGAGGCATTTTTCACCGTTTTGAATGCGTTGGTATAGTTCTTCGGCGTGAATGGTGTCGGGCTGGCTCATGCAAATGCTTCCGGTGCAGTGAAGGAGTAACCGATGACGATAGCAAAGGGTGTATCTGACGAACAAGACCCGCGGCCTCTGCGTGCGCCGAGCGACGCCGAGATCGCGGCGGCACGCGTGCGTCTGGCCGGGAGTGTACGCCATACGCCGTTGCTTGAACCTGCCGTGCTTGCCGAGGCCATTGGAACCCGGGTGCTGCTCAAATGCGAACAGTTCCAGGTCACGGGCGCTTTCAAGGCCAGGGGAGCGCTGAATGCGGTCCGTTCGCTGACCCCTGGGCAACTGACCCGAGGGGTGACCACGCATTCATCGGGAAATCATGGCCAGGCCCTTGCCTGGGCGGCCCATCTGGTGGGTGCCCGTGCCCGCATCGTCGTTCCGGAAACGGCGGTGGCGACCAAGCGGGCGGCGATTCGGAGTTGGGGCGCGGAAGTCGTCGATTGCGGCCCGACCCAGAAGGAGCGCGAGGCCCGCCTGGCCGAGGTGGTCGAAAACACCGGCGCACTTGTCGTGCACCCTTACGATGATGGGCGGGTTATCGCAGGACAGGCCACGGCAACCATCGAATTGCTCGAAGACGCCCCGTGGGTGACACGCATCTTGGTTCCGGTCGGCGGGGGCGGGTTGGCTTCCGGCGCCATTTTGGGATCACGCTGGTTGGAGCGGGATGTTGAAGTCATAGGCGTGGAGCCCGCAGGTGCAGATGATACGCGGCGTTCGCTTGCTTCCGGCAAGCGACAGGCCTTGGACAAGGTGGACACGGTAGCCGACGGGTTGCGGGCCACGGTCGGGGAGGTGACTTTCCCGATTCTCGAGTCGGGCCTGTCGAACTTGGTCACTGTGACTGATGATGAAATTCTTCAGGCTATGCGCTGGATGGCGGTAGCGGCAAAACTGGTGATCGAACCTTCGGCTGCGACCGTGATTGCCGCTCTCATGAAGGGCGCGGCCGCGAAGGACGGTGTGACCGCAGCCCTGATTTCCGGAGGCAATGTCGATTTCATGGGTCAACCATGGCAAGACGCGATGGCGATCGGCTAGCTGGGTTTGGAGACGGCGACACCCCAATTAAACGCTTGCATGAAGTCCGGCACGGTGTCAGAATCAGGACAACTTGTGATGCAGGGCATTTTCATGTTCAAGCGGATATTATTTGTTTCGGCGTCGGTCGTGTCGATGTCCGGCGTCGCGATGGCACAGGCGCCGAACCACGCCATGCCTACGAATGTCCAAGTGAAAAGCAATCCGGCCAATGCGGTACTCGGCTTGTGGACCACGCCCAACGACAAGTCGCGGGTTCGCATCTACAAGGCGGCTGACGGCACTTATCATGGCCGGATAATATGGCTGAAAAAACCGGACTATCCTGCCGATTTCCACGACAAATCGTTGGCGGGCAAAGCCAAGGTCGACATCCATAATCCGAAAAAGAATTTGCGCTCCCGGCCCGTGATGGGCATGGATGTACTGACGGGCTTCAAGTACTCGTCTTCCAATCACGATTGGCGCAAGGGCAAGTGCTACGATCCCGAAGAGGGCAAGACCTATACCTGCCGTATGTGGCTCAAGAGCCACGACATACTGATGGTGCGGGGCTATGTCTGGATTTTCCACAAGACCCAGGAGTGGCACCGCTATACTCCTCCAGTGCCCGCTACATCGCCGGCAGCCACCACAGCACCGGCGGCGGGAACCAAGCATTAATTATTGACTCCAAGCTTTCGCGATGCGGTATCGTGATACTTGAATTTTGCATTCCAGGCACGCGCAGCGTGCCTGGAATTTTTCCATTAATTCAACGAAGGGATTCGTGATGCACTCCAAATTTACGCGTTTTATGTCGCTTGCCAGCGTCATCCTGCTGGCGGCCTGTTCTTCGGTTCCGACGCATACCCAATCGGCTCACACTGCTCCGGTGTCCGGCAAGCCGCAGGTGGTGCGGACTACTTTGAAGAATGGCCTTAAGGTCATCGTGGTACACGACGCGCTCGCGCCCGTGGCGACCCAGCAGCTCACCTATTTTGTCGGCGGCAACGAGGCCCCAAAGGGGTTCCCGGGCATGGCGCACGCTCAGGAGCACATGATGTTCCGGGGGGCGCCGGGTCTCAGCGGCGATCAGCTCGCGGGCATCTATGCGCGGTTAGGCGGCGACATGGATGCGTTCACGACCAACAACATCACCTCGTACTTTTTCACGGTTCCATCCGACGACATTAATCTGACACTGCGAATTGGCGCGATTCGCATGCGCGGCGTGGACGATACCGAGGCGAGCTGGAAGAAAGAGCGCGGCGCCATCGAGCAGGAAGTGGCGCGCGATCATTCCATGCCGTTTTATAAACTCTATGAGCGGTTGCTTGCACGTATGTTTACCGGCACGCCTTATGCGCACGATGCGCTGGGTACGAAGCCTTCGTTCGACAAGACCACCGGGAAGATGCTGAAGAGGTTCCATGACACTTGGTATGCGCCGAACAATGCGTTACTGGTCGTAGCGGGTGATGTGGATCCCCATGCCGTCATTGCACGGGTTAAAAAGTTGTACGGCGACATACCCCGCAAGGCACTGCCGGCAAAACCGGCGATTCGTCTTAAACCCGTCCAGGCAGCCACTTACACGGCGAAGACCGACGAGCCCTATGGCCTGGTTATCGTGGGCGTGCGCATGCCGGGCTATGGCGACCCCGGCTATCCGGCAGCCAAGCTGGCGGCGTCGGCCTTGAGTTCGCAACGCGGACCCATCGCGGCGCTGCGTTACGAAGGCAAGGCCCTGGCGGCCGGGTTCCAGATGCAGGCCATGCCCGGGACCGGCCTGGGTTTTGCCTATGCGGTTTTCCCGCCGGGCGCCGACGTCAAGGCCGTCCGGCAGAGTCTGGTCAAGGCGATAAACATGGTGCGCAAGAAAGGCGTGGCACCGGATCTCGTCGAAGCGGTCAAACGGCGGGCCTTGCTGAACCAGGCTCTCCAGGGTAATTCGGTGTCCGGCCTGGCCAACGCCTGGACAGGGGCAGTCGCGCTGGCCGGGCTGAAATCGCCGGCAGAGGCGACCCGACGTTTGCGGGCGGTACACGTCAAGCAGGTCAATGCTTATATTTCGCATGCCCTCGATCTCGACCATGCCGTCACGCTGATTCTCAGTCCCACACCGGGTGCGCGGCCGAAGCAAGGGAAAGGTTTCGGTGGCGCCGAATCGTTCGGCAGCAAACCCAGCCAGCCGGTTGCCTTGCCCGCCTGGGCCCGCAAGGCACTGGCCCGGTTGCCGCATCCGAAAGCCTTCATGCATCCTTTCGACATGCGCTTGCCCAACGGGCTGCGCCTGATCGTGCAGCCCATGCCGGACCGGCATTCGATCAGTCTGTACGGGGATATCAACCAGAAGGAGGACTTGCAGGCACCCAAGGGCGAAGAGGGCGTCGCTGGTGTACTGGACGGCCTGTTCGACTGGGGCCCCAAAGGCCTGTCGCGACTCCAGTTCGAGGCCGCCCAGGACAAGCTGGGTGTCGACATGTCGGTCGGATCGAGCTTCTCTCTGAAGGCGCTGCCGCAAAACTTCAGCAAGGGCTTGGAATTGCTCGCGCACACGGAACTGGATCCGGCTTTGCCGGCGCGAGCTTTCCATATTGAGCAAACCATTCAGGCCCGTTCCGTGCAGGGTAGATTGCAGAGCCCCAAGTTCAAGTTCCAGCAAGCTATCGGCGAGGCGCTGTTGCCGGCCGGTGATCCCGCGTTGCGGTACGCCACAGGGCAATCAGTTATGAGCCTTACTCCCGCCAAGCTCAAGGCCTACTACGCCAAGACCTACCGTCCGGATGAAACGACGATCGTGGTCATGGGCAACATCACGGCCGCTCGGGCGAAGACGCTGGTTGAGAAGTATTTCGGCCAATGGAAAGCGCAGGGTTCGAAGCCGAACCTGGATTATCCGGCGGTGCCATTGTCCAAGGCTCGCGATGTGTTGGTGCCCGATCCGATACGGAGCCAGAACCGAGTGGTCATGGCGGAGACACTGGATCTTGATTTCACCAATCCTGATCACTTTGCCCTGGATCTGGCCAACGACTTGTTGGGTGGAGGTTTTTATGCCAGCCCGCTGTACCGGGTATTACGCGAACAGAATGGCCTGGTATATACGCTCGGTTCGCGCTTCGGCTTCAGTCGCCATCGGGGGCGTTACACGCTGTCCTTTGGGGCTTATCCCAAGAATGTCGACAAGGCGCGGCAACTGGCAATCAAGGTGCTTGATAATGCGATGGCCAAGCCGATGAGCCCGACGCAACTGCATTTGGCAAAATCGATCGGTCTGCGCCAGATCGAACTCACGGGGCAAAGCGTGGACGGTATTGCCAACGGCTGGATCAGCCGCAGTGAGGACGGATTGCCGCTGGATTGGGACTATGTCATGGCGCGTCACTTCGAGCGCCTGACGGCGCCCGAGATACAGCAGACCCTCAAAAAATATCTCGACACCAGCCGTCTTTCGGTGATTCAGCTCGGCCAGAAGCCCTGATTGCCGCCGGTTTATTCCCGGCCCCATCGCGGGGGCCGGGAATCCGGGTCATTCGCGATGCACGGCCACCGGACCCCAGGCCTGGGCGGTGGGCATGATTTCGATGCGGTTGATGTTTACATGGGGCGGTTGTTCCAACGCCCACACGGTAGCCCGGGCAATATCTTCACCGGTCAGGGGGGCCATGCCACGGTAAGGTGCCTTGGCCTTTTCGCTATCGCCCTTGAACCGTACCAGGGAGAACTCGGTCTCGGCGAGTCCGGGCGCGATATCGGTCACCCGCACGCCGGTGCCCAGCAGGTCGGCCCGCAGATTGCGTGAAAACTGCATGACAAAGGCTTTGGTCGCCCCGTAGACATTGCCGCCGGGGTAGGGGTTGTCCGCGGCGATCGAGCCGATGTTCACGACGTGGCCCTGCTTGCGCTTCACCATGCCCGGCAGGAGGGCTCGCGTCATGTAGAGCAGACCCTTGATGTTGGTGTCGATCATCGTCTCCCAATCCTCGAGACTCGCCGTTTGGGCCGGTCCCAGGCCCAGGGCCAGGCCGGCATTGTTGACCAGCGCATCAATGACGCCAAGCTTTGGGGCCAGACTCTCCAATGCTGCCTCGACGGAGGCCTGGTCGCGGACGTCGAAAGCCAGGGGATGGAATTTATCGCCGAGCTCGTCCGCGAGTTCATCCAGACGTTCCCGGCGCCGGCCGGTGCCGATCACGGTCCAGCCCCGACCCGTCAGTTCCGCAGCAATCGCGCGTCCAAAACCGGCACTGGCGCCGGTCACCATGGCAATTTTCGAACTCATCGGATTCCTCCTGGTTGCAGTCCTCATGATATATGGCCCGGGGGGTGGCAAAATAACCGGCATGAGCAAGAAAGCCACGCAAAGGCCGGAAGATGCCCCCCAGCTCGACGAACGGGCGCAGGCAGTACTGCGCGGGCTTATAGAGCGTTATGTCAGCGAAGGGCAGCCCGTCGGGTCGCGCAGCCTTTCGCGCGATCTCGGTCTCGGATTGTCGCCGGCCAGCATCCGCAATGTCATGGCCGACCTCGAAGACATGGGGCTGATCTCCTCGCCCCATGTATCGGCGGGACGCATCCCCACACGTAGCGGCTACCGTGTTTTCGTCGACAGCCTGCTCAAGGTGGAACCGTTGGCGCCGCGGCAGTTGCGTCGCCTGCGTGAGGGGCTCAAGCCTCCGGAGGAAGGGGCGGGGCAGATGGCGGGCGAGGTCTCGCGCATGGTCGCCAAGATGACCCGGATGGCCGGGCTGGTGACGGTGCCCAGGCGCAACAGCACCGCCTGGCGGCATATCGAGTTTCTGCGTCTGTCGGATTGCCGGGTGTTGGCCGTGCTGGTGCTCGACGATCGCGAGGTTCAGAATCGGGTGCTCGAATTCAATGAGAACATTCCCACGGAAGTGTTGAGTGCCGCCGCCAACTATCTCAACGAACAGTTTGCCGGGAAACCCTTGAGCAGCGTACGCAGCGGCTTGCTCGATGCGATGCGTACGGACATGCGCGACATGAACGAATTGGCCCAGACGGCCCTGAGCCTCGGCGAGCGTATGTTCAGCCTCGACGATTCGAACAAGGCCGACTATGTGCTCGCGGGCGAGACCAATCTGATGGGATTTTCCGAACTGGGCGACCTCGAACGGCTCAAGGAACTGTTTGAGGCCTTCAACCGCAAGCAGGAAATCCTTGACCTGCTGGACCGGGCCATTGCAGCTCCGGGCGTGCAGGTATTCATCGGCGAGGAATCCGGCTATGCAGTGCTCGGCGATCTTTCCGTGGTCGTCTCGAGCTACGGTAGTGAAGACCGTCCTCTGGGCGTGGTCGGAGTGATCGGCCCTACGCGCATGGCTTACCAGCGGGTCATACCCGTCGTTGACGTAACGGCCAGATTATTGGGCACGGCTCTCGGCGCGGAAAATGCCAGGACCGAATAGCCTGACCCGCCTATAACTCACCAGTCTCACTATTAGGGAGAAACCATGACTACAGAGAAACCTGTGCGGCGCTTGCCGGCCGCCGCGAGCATGCCGGGTTTGCACGCCGGATTCTGGATCCGCTTCGTGGCTTATTTCCTGGATGGCATCATACTGAGCGTTGTTGCATGGATTCTGCTTCTCTTGCTATTCATTCCCATGGGACTGTATCAAGGGCAGTCGGATGATGTCTGGCCGATCGTGGTCTTTTACCTGATCGTGTTGCCCATGCAGTGGCTGTACTTCGCGCTTTTCGAAAGCTCTCGCCACCAGGCCACACTCGGCAAGATGGCTTTGGGCATCGTCGTTACCGACGCCCGGGGCGAGCGGATCGGGTTTGGGCGTGCCAGTGGCCGCTATTTCGCAAAAATCATTTCCGGCATGATTTTTTACATCGGCTTCATGATGGCGGGTTGGACTTCGCACAAACAAGCACTGCACGACTTGATGGCGGAGACCTTCGTCGTGAACAAGAAGCGGCTCGAGGCCTTTGTCGATGCCGGTGAGGATCAAGTCCAGGCGCCACAGTCGTCGGGGATTCCCGGCTGGGCGATTGCCCTTATCGTCGTCGGCGTGGTTTTTTCCATGATCTTCGTAATTGCGATCCTGGCCGCCATCGCCATTCCCCTGTACCTCAACTACACGGGTCAGGCGCAAGTGAGCGAGGCGGTATCCATTGCCGGCAAGACGCGTAGCGATCTGGTGCATTACCGTGAGAAAGTGGGTACCTGGCCGTCTCAGGTGGCCATTGAGCGCTTCGACCGCTATGCCGAGTCCCATGTTCCGGTAGGTAAGTACACGCGCGACCTGCAGGTGACGGATTGCCGGGACGAGGCTTGCAGCATTGTGATAACCATGCGCCGCATCCATGTGTCGCGGGCTGTGGCGGGGAAGACCTTCCGTTTGCGCACGACGGACGGTGGTTCGAGCTGGCACTGTGAGCCTGCGGGCGACAATCCGTTGGATGCCGCCCAGCTGCCGCCGTCCTGCCGGGGAGAAAGTGGTGATTAATTCGGCCATTGACTTGAATGCCGGGGATTCGTCCCCAGAAAGGTAGGCAGGACGGTTTTTCACGTTTCAGGAGAGTACATGACGAAGCATCAGGAGCCCGAGAAGGCGGCCCCAGAAACGGCTGCGCCCGAAGCGCAGGATCCCAAGGAAGAGACGCAAAACACGGAGATGGAAGCGCTCAGGACGGAAGCGGAAGAACACCGCGATCGTTCGTTGCGCCTGGCGGCCGAGCTCGAGAACGTGCGCCGGCGCAGCGCCCGGGAGCTGGAGTCCGCGCGCCGCTTTGCATTGGAGCGTTTCGCCGGTGAGCTGCTGCCGGTGGCCGACAGTCTGGAATTGGCCCTGTCTTCGGCCGAAGACACCCCCGAAGCGGTACGCGAGGGCCTGGAAATGACCCTCAAGCAATTGCGCGATGTGCTGGCGCGGCACCACATCGAAGGTGTCATGCCGTCCGCTGGCGATGCCTTCGATCCCGAGCTGCACGAGGCCATGGCCACGCAGCCCAGCGACCAGGCCGCCCCGGATCATATCCTGCATGTCGTCCAGAAGGGCTACCGCCTGCATGACCGCCTGTTGCGGCCGGCGCGGGTCATCGTGGCCCGGGCCGTCGAGCCGGATTCCGGCGCGGGTGCTTGAAACTCGGGCATCGGCCCCCACATAGCTTTTCAGTAACGCTTTTCATCCACTGCCAGAACACCAGCGGAGACTATTCATGGCCAAAATCATCGGTATCGACCTCGGCACCACCAATTCCTGCGTTGCCATCATGGAAGGCAACAAGGCCAAGGTCATCGACAACAGCGAGGGTGATCGAACCACACCGTCCATCGTGGCCTTCAGCAAGGAAGGCGAGGTGTTGACGGGCCAGCCGGCCAAGCGCCAGGCGGTCACCAACCCCGCCAACACCCTGTTTGCCATCAAGCGCCTGATCGGGCGCAAGTTCGATGACTCGATGGTGCAGAAGGACATCGACATGGTGCCCTACAAGATCGTCAAGGCCGATAACGGCGATGCGTGGGTCGAGGTGAACGGCAAGAAGATGGCCCCGCCTGAGGTCTCGGCGCGGGTGCTGCAGAAAATGAAGAAGACCGCCGAGGATTACCTGGGCGAGACGGTCACCGAGGCCGTGATCACGGTGCCGGCCTACTTCAATGACTCCCAGCGCCAGGCCACCAAGGACGCGGGCAAGATCGCGGGCCTCGAGGTCAAGCGCATCATCAACGAGCCCACGGCGGCGGCGCTGGCCTATGGCCTGGACAAGAGGAGGGGCGATCAGAAGATCGCCGTGTACGACCTCGGCGGCGGCACGTTCGATATATCCATCATCGAGATCGCCGAAGTGGACGGCGAGCACCAGTTCGAGGTGCTCTCGACCAATGGCGACACCTTCCTCGGCGGCGAGGACTTTGACAAGCGCGTCATCGATTACCTTGCGAAGGAGTTCGAAAAAGAGCAGGGCATGGACGTGCGCAAGGACCCGCTCGCCATGCAGCGCCTGAAGGAAGCGGCCGAGAAGGCCAAGATCGAGCTCTCCTCGGCGCAGCAGACGGAAGTGAACCTGCCCTACATCACCGCCGACCAGAGCGGGCCCAAGCACCTGAACGTCAAGCTCACCCGGGCCAAGCTCGAGGCGCTGGTGGAAGACCTGATCGAGCGCACCATGACGCCGTGCAAGACTGCCCTGAAGGACGCCGGCCTCGCCGTGTCCGACATCAACGAGGTGATTCTCGTCGGTGGCCAGACCCGCATGCCCAAGGTGCAGGAAGCGGTCAAGGACTTCTTCGGCAAGGA
>CAZPJI010000009.1:0-76694 GCA_964586925.1 uncultured Gammaproteobacteria bacterium | reverse complement strand
TAATTCGGCGGCTCCTGCTGGAGTTCATTTTTTTCTCCCGCAAGGCAGAACGAGCGCCGTGTAGCCGAGTTACATCAGCGAGTGACAACGCCGCGGGAGGGGAAAAGGAGCCCAGCCCTTCGGGTTGTGCTTGAAAAACCGTCCATCAAGGCGCGAAGAGCACGGTTGGGTCACTCCCAATAAACTGATGAGCAACACCAAGGGACGGCCTTTCAAGCGCAACAGGGTCCACCTAATTAGGGTTAACAGGCCCTAGAGCGCTTGCAACGGTACGTATAATGTGCGCATGCAAAATTCATCCGCCGTTCCCGCGCTGCGCGTCGAGAACCTCAGGAAAACCTACAAGAACGGACGCGAGGCGCTGGCAGGCGTGAGTTTCGACGTGCCGAAGGGGGAATTTTTCGCCCTGCTCGGTCCCAACGGCGCTGGCAAGACCACCACCATCGGCATCATCACCTCGCTGGTCACCAAGACCTCCGGGTCGGTGCAGGTCAACGGCATCGACCTCGACCGCGACCCGGCGGGCGTCAAGGCGCAAATCGGTCTGGTGCCGCAGGAGATCAACCTCAACCAGTTCGAGCGCTGCATCGATATCGTGATCAACCAAGCCGGTTACTACGGGATCAACCGTCGCCTCGCCCAGGATCGCGCCGAGCGCTACCTGAACGAGCTGGGACTCTGGGAATACCGGAATACGAGCTCTCGCGCCCTGTCGGGCGGGTTCAAGCGCCGCCTGATGATCGCGCGCGCACTCATGCACGAGCCGCCATTGCTGATCCTTGATGAACCGACCGCCGGCGTCGATATAGAGCTGCGGCGCTCGATGTGGAAATTTCTGCAGGGCTTGAATCGCTCCGGCACCACCATCATTCTCACGACCCATTACCTGGAAGAGGCCGAGAGCCTGTGCCGCGAAATCGCGATCATCCAGCGCGGCCGGCTGGCAGAACGCGGCGACATGCGTGACCTGCTCAACAGCCTCCATACCGAGACGTTCGTACTCGACCTGAACCGCAGGATCGATGAGGTACCGGACCTGGGCGACTACCGGGTGCGCCAGGTGGCACCCGACACACTGGAACTGGATATCTCCCGCGGCCAGAACATCAACGGCGCCTTCGAGAAACTGAGCACGCACAACCTCGAAGTGATCAGCATGCGCAACAAGAGCAACCGCCTGGAGGAGATTTTTCTCCGCCTCGTGGAGGAGGAACGGGATGCATCCCGAACGGGCACGAGCTAACTGGATCGGCTTCAGCACTATCGTGCGCAAGGAAATGCAGCGCATCCTGCGCATCTGGGTGCAGACGCTCGTGCCGCCGGTCATCCAGGCAACGCTTTATATCCTGATCTTCGGCTCGGTGGTCGGCAGCCGCGTTGGCCACATGCGCGGATACAGCTACATGGCCTACATCGCGCCCGGCCTGATCATGATGGCGGTGGTCACCAACTCCTATAGCAACGTGGTGTCGTCGTTCTTCGGCTCCAAGTTCGCCCGCCATATCGAGGAACTCCTCGTCTCACCATTGCCGAACGTGCTGATCCTGCTGGGTTACATGGCCGGCGGCATGGCCCGCGGCCTGACGGTGGCTGCCGCGGTCACCCTCATTGCCGCGCTGTTCACGCACCTGCACTTCGCTCACCCCTGGGTCATCATCACCGGTGGACTCATGGCATCCGCAGTGTTCGCGCTGGGGGGCTTTCTCAATGCTCTGTTCGCCACCAAATTTGACGAAATCTCGATCATTCCGAATTTCGTCATCACGCCGCTCGTCTACCTCGGCGGCGTGTTCTACTCGATCAGCCTGCTGCCGGTTTTCTGGCAGCACGTCACCCGTGTCGACCCGCTGCTCTACATGGTCGACACCCTGCGTTACGGCTTCCTCGGCATATCCGATATCCCCCTGGGCGAAGCCTACGGGATCATGGGAGGGTTCCTGGTGACGCTTTTCTGTGTATCCTTGTGGCTGCTGAAACGCGGAACAGGACTCAAGGCATGAGCGGATTCGAAATCGTTGGCGCACTCGTTGCAGGATTTGCTGGTTTTCTCGCCGGCGCCGTCTGGTATGCCCCTTTCACCTTCGGCCCCCTTTGGCTGCGCTTTGCACCGCAGGCACTGGAGCGGCTGGAGCACACCCTCTCGCGTCGGCTCGCCCACTACATGGTGGCTCTGCTCGCGGGCTGGGTCCAGGCTTTTGCGTTGGCCATCATCCTGCAATTCTGCGGACGGCAGGACCTGGGCTTCGCCCTGATTATGGCGGTGGTAGTGTGGTTCGGGTTCAGCGCCTCCACGTCGCTGATGGACGGTATCTTCCGCCGCCGCATGGCACAGGACTGGATGATCGACATGGGCCATCGCTTGCTGGTGTTACTGGTCATCGCCCTCGTGCTGGGGCTCTGGCCCGCCGGTTCCTAGGAACCGAGGCCCTATATCGCAGCCGGTTGTCGTTCCGTCTTTGGGTTTTCGCTGGGCGCCCGCTGGCCTCGGCACAGCGGTTTGCTCTCCATCCGTGCCTGGTCACGTGCCAACTCGACGGTCTGAAGCAGTTCCTCGATGGAATTTTCCACCTTGCCGTCCAAGGTGACGTAACCGGAAGAAAAGCTGATGCCGTCCGGCAAATTGGGGGTCTGCAGCAATTCCTCGATCATGCGTTCGAAGCGCGAATACGCGGAATCCGGCTCGCAGTGATCGAGCAGCACGGCAAAACTGGCGCCCCCATGACGCGCCACAAGGTCGCTCGCGCGCGATGTTGACTCTATGCGCCGCCCAATAGCCGTAATAATTTGATCCCCGGCCGTATAAGTAAAGGTATCGTTAATCCGCGCCAGACCATTGATGGAGACCACGCCCAGTGCCAACGGGAATTCGTAGCGCTCGGCCCGCGCTAGACACTTGCTGGCGAAGGTAATGAAAGTCTGCCGCGAGAGCAATCCGGACAGGGGATCCATCAGAGCCGTACGCGACAGGCGACGGCGCTGGGCATGAACGGCCAATGCCAGTTGGCGGGCTGCAAGCAGGCTGGTGACGCGCGCAATCATTTCCTCGGGTAATGCGGGCTTCCCAAGGAAATCGGTGATGCCGGCACGAAACAGGGCCCGGCGCTCCTTGGTCTCATTGGCAGCCGAGACACCCAGAATGGGCAACAAGGCCCGCCCATCCTGAAAATTGCGAATGGTTCTCACCACCTCGGAGCCACGCATGTCATCTTCCAGGCTTTCATCGGTGATGACCAGGTCGTAACGCTCGTGCTCCAGCGCGGCCAATGCAGCATGACCATTGGTGACATGGTCCACCTCAAGCTCCAGCGCCTCCAAGGTTTCGAGCATGATACGCGCGGCCGTCGGGCTATCCTCGAGATAGAGCACGCGTCCGGTCAACTCCAGGGCATGCTCTTCGATCGCCCGAGCCACCGATTCCCACAGCGCGCCGACGTTGGCCTTGTCGACAATGGCGCTAACGCCTGCCAGATGGGCCTCTTCCTCGATCTTCTGGTCCTTGCGTCCACAAAGCAGCACCACCGGCGTAGCCTGATGCTGGGGCCGGCGGCGCATCACCCGGGTGAGCGCGATCCCGTCCATCCCGGGCAAGGTCTGCGCGATCAGTGCCAGCTCCACACGTCTGACCTCGAGAATTTCCAGTGCTTCCTCGGCATCATCGGCACACACAACGTCATAGCCGCGCGCAGACAACTTCTTGCGCCAGAATGACTGGGTGACCCGCGAATGATCCACCAGAAGAATTCTTCTCATAACTACACACCTGCCATAAGGCCCGGGACACTGGAGGCATCAAACCTGCGCAACGGCAAAACCACGCTGCACAGACATATTATATTTGAGGTCTAGTGTAGCGCAGCCGGCTCAGGCGCAAGAACCGCCTCATGTGCATCCGAGACCCTTGATAAGGATGAAATAAAACAATGTCACCTCCAAAAGTGACATTTTTTGTCGTACTATACCTACACAAAGGCGTGCTCATGCTTCAGGCCTCGCACTCCCGATTCTAGTGCCTGTCATATAGGAGAGTCACAGGGGATGCACAAACGGAAAGTCAATAAAATCATATACTTGAGTGCTGCCCTAGCACTCGTGCCCACCCTCATAACCCCGCCATTAACGGCGTTGGCACAACAGGATTCCGATAACTCCTCGTCCGGCAACACCACCAATCTGGGAACTTTGATCGTGGTGCCGCAAAATGCGCCCAACAAGGCAAGCGTACCCAAAGCGAATCTGCGGGTTCAACGGCATTCTCTGAAACTGAACCTCGGCCAAAGCCTCGCACCACAACCGCCAAGCGCCGGCACAAACACGCCTAACCAACTACAGCAGCCGCAGCAGCAGCAAAAGACGGTGGTGCGTACGCAGCCCACGCCCTTGCACATCGTGCAACCGCAATACCCTGCCATGGCCTATAAAAGCCGCCTGAAGGGTACGGTGACGGTGATGTTTACAATCGGGATCGATGGTTCGACCAGTCATGTTCGCATCCTCGACAGTCATCCTTCGGGCATTTTCAATCAGGCTGCACGGGCCGCAGTTAAACAGTGGCTATTCCAGCCTGCGACCGTGAACGGTCGGCCGGTCGCTGAAAATGTGAGCCAAACCCTGGTGTTCCGGCCGCCGGCCAATACATCGCAAGCACCGACGCAAACCGCATCCAACATGACGCGCCACGTGGGCAAGCCGCCGGCCGACTCTGTGCCCGGCAACATTCAGCCGGTGCATCTGGTGCCGCCCCAATATCCGCCCGCCGCTTATCGCCGCAACGAGGGCGGCAGTGTGACCGTGAGCTTCCTCGTCGACCCCAACGGCCATACCAGCCATATCAATGTGGTGTACTCCGAGCCACGGCATACTTTCGATACTGCCGCCATGAACGCTGTACGCGAGTGGCGATTCAAGCCCATCAACAAACCGACCAAGGTGGTTCAAACAATCACTTTCACGCCACCTGATTGAACCGCGAGTTCAGTGATTGCCGAGCGTGATCAGATAGCCCCGGAACTTCACGATTTCGCCATCCGGGGTGATGCTCACAAGGCTTAGCCCTGGGGAAATTTGATCCCCCTCGTGATATATCCGTCCACTGGCCATAATAAAGCGTGATGCGGGATGCGGATTCCAGACGTGAATCGTTACTTCCAATGACGGCAACTGTGCACGCACCGCCTCCGGCGCCGTTCCAGGCGCTGCCGTATCGGCAGTCCGGGTCACGGCTGGAGCCACCGGTACGGACGCTGCGTTCGCACTCATCCGGGTATGGATAGCGGCAACCGCATGGCTTGCTTGCGAGCCGGCCGGTGATTTGATGCCCGCCTGCACGGCTGCTACCGTCGGCTTTACAGGCGCCTTGGCAGCCTCGGTTCGGGCCGCTTGCATGCTGGACGAAGCCAGTTGATGGGTACGCCATAAATAAACGCTCAATCCGACGACCACAATCAACAGCAGGCACGAAATAAACCACGGCAGCCAATGTGCACGGCGTGCCCCCGGCTGCGGAGGGGGGGCTCCCAATGCCCGTGTTACTGAATCTTCCTCTCCGCGTGCACGGCGCCAGGCATCAGACAATATGGACATGGCTGCTCCTCCGGTTCAATGCGGCAACCCCCCATAATGTCCGGCCATCAGCCAAGCAATCATGGCTGCGGCCGCGGCAAGCACCAGAAAGAGGCCGCCGATATAAAGGACTCGCCGTGGCGAATGCCCGGGACGACCGGGGATCCCCGCAAGTTCACGCACCGCAACACCGACCATGCGCGGGGACACTTCACGCAACCCGTGGGCATAAGCCGCCATCAGAGCGCGGTCACAGACCAGGTTGATCAGGCGTGGCACGCCGCGCGTATAGCGTTGGATTCCACGCACGGCGCCCTGGCTGAAGATGCGTCCCGGCGCCCCGGCCAAAGTCAGGCGATGCCTGATATAGGCATCGGTTTCCTCTCGGTTCAGCGGTCCCAGGTGATAGCGGGCGGTAACCCGTTGGGCCAGCTGGCGCAAGTCGCCACGGGCCAGGGTCTCGCGCAATTCGGGCTGGCCGACGAGGATGACGTTGAGCAGTTTGTGTCGGTCGGTCTCGAAATTGGTCAGCAAGCGCACTTCCTCGAGTACTTCGGGAGCAAGACGCTGGGCCTCGTCGATGACCAGTACAACACGTCGGCCACGGGCATGGGACGCGAGCAGATGCCGATAGATGGCTTGCGCCAGATCGCTGCGTTCGACAGGCCTGGGCGCCACCACGTCCCCCAGCTCCGCGAGGATGCTTTTCAGCAAACCCAGACGCGAAACGTCGGGGTTGAAGATGAAGGCGATTTCCACCCCCTCCGGCATCCGCGAAAGAAGCCGGCGCACTAGTGTGGTCTTCCCGGTACCGATCTCGCCGGTGAGCTGTATGAACCCATTGGCTTCCTGGGCACCATAAGCCAAGTGCGCCAGTGCTTCGCTGTGATGCGCACTCAGAAACAGGTACCGGGGATCAGGCGCTATCGAGAAAGGCAGCTCGGAGAGGCCGAAGTATTCCGCGTACACGATCCGTGTCTGGCTCAGGCCCCGTTCATCGGCGGCGGAAACTTGGCAAATATACGCTGCACAGCCCGATCCACGGCCTGCTGGGAGTAATTGCTCTGATCCAGGCCACTGGTAATCCAGCCGCGCCAGACCAGTTTCTTGGTCTTGGCGTCAAGGACGTCAATGATCAGGGAGCCCTCCTTGACCTGCTGAGGGCCCGGCTGGGTCAGAAACAGGGTATTGAACCCAGGTCCGAAAGTGCCGTAAGCAAACGAAACCGAGGGCTGCGGCTGGTTTCTGAGTTGCATGGCCGTGTGATAAGTCACCAGAAAGTCCGCCTCGTCCTGTTTCGCCACCTTCCTGTAACCGGCGCCGGCCAGGGTTTCGGAGACGGCTTTTTCCACCCGGGTAGCCAATATCCCGCTATCCAGAATGGGGTTTTTAACCGCCCCTTCCTTGGGGACTTGCCATGCGAAATTATGCCATTGCGCATAAGACGCGCTATTGTATTCAACGTGAACCGGTGCGGCGCAGCCGGCAACCAGGCCAACCAGCAGCAACAGGGGAAGCGACAAACGGTACCCTGAATTCATTCCGGACCTCGAAAAACATATGTTCCTGAAACGTATTCCATCACTAATCATGGCAACGGTAAAGTACCGGGATCCCGAAGCCAAACGTGTTACTGGGATACGGCCGGTAATTGCGGCATTGTACCCGGCAATCGCCATTGCGGCGTTGACATTGTCCGCACCCGCCACGATCCCTTCACTGCCCATGTTGGGCGGCCTGATCTTCTTTACCCTGTGGATGGTTCTACTGCTGATCCTGCCGGTCCCGGCTCGCGCCTTGTCCAGCGACGGTCAAGGCTATACCTCCTTCGACCGCCTCGCACTGGTAGCGTCCATATTGATTTTTGGCGCAGTGCCGGCCGCCTGGGTAGCGGGTTCTGCCGCATTCGCATGGACCCTGGTCGCCTACCCGTCACGCGAACCGCTTCTTCAGAGACTGCTGCGCACGGCAGCCAATGCGGGCATGTTCACGCTGGCCGCATTGATCGCCGGCCAGGTTTATTCCCGGCTGGGTGGCCATTCACCGCTGCAAGTGTTCGAATTCTCGGACCTGTGGCGCGTACTCGTATTGATACTCGTTCTTCAGGCAATCAACGAATTGTTGTTCCTGCTCATGGTCTGGCCCAGCCTGAGCAAGCGCGAAAAGCGCCACCCGCTTCCCTGGCTGAGTATCGTGAGCGAGCTGTCGATTTCGTTGATTGGCATTATTACCGCGCTTGCCTACACGAATATGCCGCTGCTCGGTTTTGCCCTCTACGTCACCTTCATCATCGTGGTTGCCATCTTATTCAAGTGGGTGGCGGAAGTAGCGGAAAACCGCCGGCTGCGTGCCGAGGAATTCGCCGCCGTTAACCGCATAAACCAGGCGGTAAGCGCTGCAATCGATCTCGACGAACTGATCGAAGTCGTCTTCCACGAAGTCCAGGACCTGGTCCATTCCGCCGCATTCCTGCTGGGTGTATATGACACGGACACCAATCAGCTGGATATCCGTCTTAATTATGACGAGGGCACCAGGCATCCCAGTACCAAGCGCGATCTGGGACAAGGCATTCTCGCCTGGTCACTGCAACACCGGGAAGCACTATTCATTTCAAATGTGCGCGACAGCCAACATCCGGCGATCAAGCAAATCATTACTCTGGGCCGCGAGCCGGTGTCGGTCATTGTCGTACCCATTCTCTACAAAAACGAACCCGTCGGCGCCCTCAGTGTCCAGGATTACGTACCCAACACTTTTACCCGGCACCAACTACGATTGCTGCAGGGATTCGCGCTGCAGATTGCTGTCGCCATTACCAACACCCGGTTGTTCGACGAGTTGAAAAGGCAGCAGCTTCTGCTGGAAGCGCGGGTGGAAGACCGCACCAGTGAGTTACAGAAAATGACCGAGTCGCTGGCTGACGCGGTAGCTGAAAAAGAAAAATTGCTGAGCAGGCTCGAGCGGGAAAACCGGCGCGATACGCTCACCCTTATTGCCAACCGCCGCCACCTGGATGAATTTCTGCCACGGGAAATGGAGCGCGCTCGGCGCTATGGCCACCCGCTGACGATTGCCATGCTCGATATCGACCATTTCAAAAAGGTCAACGACACACTGGGGCATGCAATGGGTGACCAGGTACTGTGCGTATTGGCCAAGATCCTGACTACGGAATTGCGCACTACGGATTTCGCGGCACGCTATGGCGGCGAAGAGTTCGTCATCGTCTTCCCGGAGACTACAATCGATGACACAGTCTCCGCCTGTGACAAACTGCGCACGTTGATTGCGCTGCATCCCTGGCCACGCCTGGCGCGGAACCTCACAGTAACGGTCAGCTTCGGGGTGGCCACGATCGTACACCCCGATCAGACCATGGCCCAGTTACTGGCCGCTGCCGACCGGGCGCTCTACCAGGCCAAGAGTTCGGGACGCAATCGGGTGTGCGAAGCCCGCCTGGATGCCTCAGGCGCCGAATCAATCGCCTGAGGCCGCGCGCACCATTCCGGCAGCACTACTCGCGCCCTGGAACTTCTTCAGCTCCGCCTCGCGCCAAGCCTGCATGCGACGATTTTCGTTCTCTTCCAGAGGCTGGGCGGCCAGCACCTCCGATTCGAAATCGTCGACGGCAACAATACGCGCGACCAGTTCATGATAGTGGCGCAGGCGCTCACCTTCATCGGCTGAGGCCAGTCCGGCGCTCACCGCTGCCTCGACCAAGGCCGCTTCGTCTGCGCCCGGTTCGACTTCGAGCTGCCCTTTCCGCTCGGCATGGCTGATACGCTTTTCGATCGGCTCGGCCCATTCGGCCAATTCCAGGGCTTCCTTCAACCAGCCAATGACATGATTGGAATCGCTCGTGAAGATGTCCTCACACAAACGATTGCGTACAGAGCTGGTGCTGCTGAACAAATCCGCTACCGCCACGGTCTGGCTGTCGCTCGGCATATGAGCGCGACGCCCGAAAGGCAGAACCAGGACCGAGAGCAACCCGGCGAGTGCCCGATTGGGCAGGTTCTGAATCACTTCACTCAACCGGTCCTCTATTCGGCAGGCGATCTCGTCGAGCGCATATTCAACGACGATGCGCTCCTCAGCAGGCTCGCCATCCTCGGCATAGCGCTTGAGCACAGCCGAACCCATGTAGAGATCACTCAACACGTCGCCGAGGCGAGCCGACAGGCGTTCGCGCCGCTTCAGCGCGCCACCGAGGCTGAGCATGGCCGCGTCTGACAGCAACGCGAAAGACGCACTGTAGCGAGCCAACTGGCGGTAGCGTGCCGCCAGCACGCTGTCCTGCGGTATGCCCCGAAGGCCACGTCCGCCACTCGCCGCGGCCAGCACGGAGCGCGCGGCATTGCCGAGCAGGAAACCGATGTGGCGGAAAAACACGTTGTCGAAAGCCTTGAGTCCCTTGTTCTTGTCCTGCGCCTGGGCGGCTTCCATCTCCTCGAGGATGTAGGGATGGGCGCGGATCGCACCCTGCCCGAAGATCATCAGGCAGCGGGTCATGATGTTGGCGCCCTCAACCGTGATCGCGATCGGCACCGAACGCCAGCCGCTTGCGAGGTAGTTGCCTTCGCCCAGGATGATGCCCTTGCCACCGTGGACGTCCATCGCATCGTTCGCCACGACACGGCCAAACTCGGTCAGGTGATATTTGACGATCGCGGACGCGACCGCGGGCCGTTCGCCCTGGTCGAGCGAGGCGAGTGTCATGCGCCGCGTGGCGTCCATGACGTAGACGGTAGACCCCATGCGTGCAAGTACCTCCTGCACGCCCTCGAAGGCGCTGATCGGCACACGGAATTGCTTGCGCACCCGGGCATAGGCCCCGGTGGCGTACAAGGCCAGCTTGGAGCAGCCGGTCGCATTGGTAGGCAGTGAGATCGAGCGTCCCACGGACAGGTTCTCCACCAGCATGCGCCAGCCATGGCCGGCCATCTTCGCGCCGCCGATGATGTGGTCTACCGGGACGAAAACATCCTTGCCCTGGGTCGGACCGTTCTGGAACGGCACGTCCATGGGGAAATGACGGCGCCCGATGGTGATGCCGGGGAGATAAGTCGGTATCAACGCGCAGGTAATGCCGTACTCGTCTTTCTCGCCGATCAGATGCTCGGGATCGTAGAGTTTGAACGCCAGGCCCAGCAGGGTCGCTATCGGCGCCAGGGTAATGTAGCGCTTGTCCCAATTCAGGCGGATGCCGACCACTTCCTTGCCCTGCCATAGGCCTTTGCACACCACACCGGTATCCCGGATCGAGGTGGCATCCGACCCGGCCGTGGGTGAGGTCAGCGCAAAACATGGAATTTCCATTCCTTCCGCCAGCCTGGGCAGGTAGTAGTCGCGCTGCGCATCGGTGCCATAGTGCAATAGCAGTTCGGCCGGGCCGAGCGAGTTGGGGACCGAAACTATCGAGCCCGTCGTCGGACTCCTGCTGGAAATCTTCAGCAGCACCTGTGAATGCGCGAAGTTGGAAAACTCCAGGCCGCCGTAGCGTTTGGGAATGATCATGGCGAAGAATTTGTTCTTGCGCAGAAAGTCCCAGATATCCGGGGGCAAATCCGCCCAGGCATGGGTGATCTTCCATTCATCGAGACGTCGGCACAACTCTTCGCAGGGACCGTCCAGGAAGGCTTTTTCCTCGGCGGTCAGCGCCGGAGGGGCCATGGAATGAAGCTTGCTCCAATCGGGGTGGCCGGAGAATATCTCACGTTCCCACCAGACGCCGCCGGCATCCAGGGCGACCCGCTCGGTATCGGAAATCGGTGGCAGCACCTTGCGGAACAGGCCCAGTATCGGCGCGGTAAACAGCTTCCGCCGCAACAGCTTGAGACCCGTTGCACGGCCAATCCAGACCGCGATCCGCCACACAAGGCCCGCCACCAAACCAATGATTGCCGCTAGAGCCAATCCGACAAGGACGACCGCACGCTTGAAGAGTTCGAGTAGCGACGCCACGACGAACACCCCGGCACCGCCGATTAACGTCGCGAGCGAGAAAACAGCATTCATGTCACACCTCGTAGATGCAAATACCCCGGCAACGCGTGCCGGATAATGCCCCTAAGATAGCGCGATTTCCCATCTGATTCAAACGGGTGTTTGAATTGATTTCCGAGTCGTAGTGGACTGCGGCTTTATATTTCGCAACGACGCCACGAATAAAAATCTCGCCAAGTCGCAGAGACCGCCAAGAAAAAAAAGATTTATCCGTCCCCTTTGTGTTGCAAGCAAGGGGGAAACCGGAGAGGAATTCGATAAGCCTATCGCGGCGGGGACCGCAGCTTCTACAGGATCTCGTCATTCCGGCAAAGGCCGGAGACAACATGCGCGTGGCGCGTGGTCCGAGGGCAAGCGGTGCAGCGAGTAATCCAGTCCCGACATTTCAGCTGAGAGCTAAACTCATGCCCTCTCCTTTGCCCAGCCTTTTTCATCTCGCACTATCGTTGCGTCGTGGTGCCGTTGCGAAAGTTTGTAGCTTGCGGCCTTAGCGCCTTTGCGAGAGTTTCTGGGAAAAAAGTGCCGGCATCCCTGCCGGCACTCGTATTAACCGATTGCGTACCCGGGCGGGCACCCGGCCTCAGATCAGGTCGGCAACGGCCTCGCGCTCCTCGCGAAGCTCCTTGTCGGTGGCATCCATGCGGGCACGCGAGAACTCGTTGATCTCGAGGCCCTGGACGATGTCGTACTTGCCGTCCTTGCAGGTTACCGGATAGCCATAGATGATGCCCGGCTCGATCCCGTAGCTGCCGTCGGCGGGGATGCCCATCGAGACCCATTCGCCCTCGGGCGTACCAAGCGCCCACGTGCGCATGTGGTCGATCGCTGCGGAAGCCGCGGAGGCGGCACTGGAAGCGCCGCGGGCCTTGATGATCGCCGCGCCGCGTTGCTGAACGGTGGGGATGAAATCGTTCTCGTACCAGGTCTGGTCCACCAGATCCGTGGCCGACTTGCCCTGCACCGTAGCGTGGTGGATGTCGGGATACTGGGTGGAGCTGTGGTTGCCCCAGATGATCATGTTCTTGATGTCCGTGTTGTGCGTGCCGGTCTTTTCGGCCAGCTGGCTCATCGCCCGGTTATGGTCCAGGCGCACCATCGCCGTGAAGCACTTCGGATCCAGGTCCGGGGCATTGGCCTGGGCGATCAGGGCGTTGGTATTGGCTGGGTTGCCGACCACCAGCACCTTCACGTCGCGTTTGGCGTGGTCGTTCAAGGCCTTGCCCTGCGGGCCGAAAATTGCGCCGTTGGCGGAAAGCAGGTCCTTACGCTCCATGCCCGCACCGCGCGGGCGCGCGCCCACCAGCAGCGCGTAGTCGACATCCTTGAAGGCTACGTTGGCATCGTCAGTCGCGACGACGTCGGCCAGTAACGGGAAGGCGCAGTCATTGAGCTCCATCACCACGCCCTTGAGCGCCTCGAGCGCCGGGGTGATTTCCAGCAAATGCAGGATCACGGGCTGATCCGGGCCGAGCATGTCGCCGGCGGCAATACGGAACAGCAGGGCATAGCCGATCTGGCCGGCGGCGCCGGTGACGGCAATACGGACGGGTTGGGTCATGAAAGGACTCCTTGGGATGAATTCGATGAAGACCGGAAGCGCCGGGAAAGCCGCGCTACCGCTGATCCGGCGCACATTTTAACGCCCCTTCCGCGGCGCTTTGAAAAAGTCTTGACTTTTTGAGATTTGGTGTTATAGTTATCTACAACAGTTACCCACCGCATAGAGGAAACCACCATGTTGACCTTGTCCGTAATCGCCCTGGCCTCCGGCCTCGCCTTCACTCCGGCTCAGCCGGGCTCCTACAGCACCGAATCCGTGGTTCGCAGTGAGCGTGCCCGGCTTACACTCAACCAGATGACCTCGGTGGCGCAGAACCGTCTGCGGGCCAGAAACATCGAGGAAGCATTGAATTCCGGTATCCATACCTTCAAAATGGCTTTGGATCAGCAATTGAGCGACCAAACGGCACAGGAAGTCGTGGTTATATCAGTGCAGGAATCGCCTAAGTCAGTCACGATAAAGTGATGGCTTGATTTTTTTGGCAGTAGTGTTATACTTCTATATAACACTATGTATCGAAGCATAGAAGCTTACAACGAGGATCGTCTGTGAACACCGAATGGAACAGCAACGAACCCATCTACCTTCAGCTGAAGGACCGCATCATACAAATGATGCTGGACGGTACGCTGAAGGATGGCGACGCTCTGCCGTCGGTGAGACAGGTTGCCGCCGACTACCAGATCAACCCACTCACCGTACTCAAGTCCTACCAGCTCCTGGTGGCCCAGGATCTGGTGGAGAAGCGGCGCGGGCTGGGCATGTTCGTGCGCGAGGGAGCCGGGCGCAAGCTCGCTTCCAGCGAACGCGATCTATTCCTCAAGGACGAGTGGCCACGGATCGTGGCACGTATCGAACGGCTCGGCCTCGACGCCGCGACTTTGCTCAAACACCTGAATGGAGACGACTGATGGATGCCGTCATCAAAGCCAAGGACCTCAGAAAGTCTTACCGCAAGACGCAAGCTCTGAATGACGTTTCGCTGGAAGTCGAGCGCGGACGCATCGTGGGCCTCATCGGTCCGAACGGGGCCGGGAAGACCACCCTGCTGCGTGCCCTGACCGGCCTGCTGCGGGTCGACGGCGATCTGGACGTACTGGGCCAACACCCCTGGAGCGAGCGCGTCAAACTGATGCGCGACGTGGCGTTCATTGCCGATACGGCCACATTGCCTAAATGGGCCCGGATCAACCAGATCCTCACATACACCGAAGCCGTGCACCCGAACTTTTCGCGGAAGCGCGCCGAGAATTTCCTCAAGCAGACCGGCATAGACACCAGCCGACGCATCAAGACCCTGTCCAAGGGCATGAAAGTGCAGGTCCATCTGGCCCTGGTCATGGCCATCGACGCGAGCCTGCTGGTGCTCGACGAGCCGACCCTGGGCCTGGACATCCTCTTTCGCAAGACCTTCTATACCAATCTGCTCAATGATTACTTCGACGAGAACCGGACGATCATCGTGTCGACGCACCAGATCGAGGAAATCGAGCACATCCTGACCGACGTGGTATTTATCAACCAGGGGCGGATCATGCTCGACTCCAGCATGGACGACATCAACGCGCGCTACGCCACGGTCGCCGTCAAGCGGGACAACGTCGAGGCGGCAAGAAAGCTCAAGCCCATTCAGGAAAACGTCCTGCTCGGCCAGCACGTTTTTCTCTTTGAGGGCGTTCCTGCCGAGAAGCTCCAATCGCTGGGCGAAGTCAGCCCCACCCGCGTAGCCGATTTGTTCACTGCCAAGATGCAGGAGAAGCAAGCATGAATACCGCATTGACCCTGGTACGCCGTGAACTGTGGGAGAACCGCGGCAATTTCTACATCATGATTGGAATCCTGTTCGGAATCATCGTACTGGCAAGCGCCGTGCTGGGCATTGCCGTCGGCGGCGCCTTCACCACACTGCATCCCACGGGCCGGGCCAGTGCCGCAGGTGTCGCCATCCTGGGCCTAAGCATCGGCAATTTCATCTTCCTTTTCTACAGCCTGTCGATGCTGGGTTACCTCAGCGGCTCGCTCTATGACGACCGCAAAGACGGCAGCGTGCTGTTCTGGCGTTCCCTTCCCGTTTCCGATACCGCGACGGTCATCAGCAAGGCGGCCATGGCCATGTTTGTGGGTTCGCTGTTGGTACTGATCGCCATGATCGTGGGGCATCTGATCTCTTTGTTGGCGCTCGCCACCGCTGCCAGTGCGCGAGGTGCCGCCGGCTTCAGCGTATTCGCCTCTCCCGGCTCGCTGTTTGGAACCTGGGTATTCTTCGCTTATGCATTGTTCGTGCAGGCGCTGTGGTGGCTCCCCTACTACGGCTGGTTGCTGTTGGTCTCGGCGGTGTCCCCGCGCGGTCACCCATTAATCTGGGCCATCATCGTCCCTGCTGTAGCCGGCGTGGCGGAGTTGATCATCACCCAGAGTTCCCATATCTTCCAGTTCGTCGGCAGCCATCTGGCTAATTCGCCCATCTTCAACGGGTGGCCGAGCCTCACTCTCAGCAGCCAACTGGTTCCCTCCTCAGCCAACCTGGCCCAGGCCGCCACCAGTGCCAACCCGCTCTATTCAGGCGCGGGACTAATCAGTCAATTCCTGGCCACGCCCTCCATGTGGATAGGCATTGTCATCGGCCTTGGACTGATCGCACTCGCCGTGATTGCACGCCGTTATTCGGCGTCCTCTTGATCCCGGAGATCACCATGTATCGCAAACTCATCATCGCTGCACTGACCTTGACCCTATCACCGCTGGCCTTCGCCGCTCAGCCCGGTAAAACCACTAAGGCACCTATGGAGCAGACTTTTTCAAGTGCCTTAGACGCCAGTGGCCTCAAGAACGTCAAATTCACGGTCAAGGTCGGCAAAATCAAAATCACCACAAACGAAGACGACAAAGTGGTGATCAAGACCGCCACTACGGCGGGCGAGGACATGCATTTCATTTTTGACTGGACCGCCGGAAAATCGGCAAATGCACTGCCTCCCGGCCTGCATCTGGTCACGCACCGCGACGGAGACACACTCGTGGTCAGCCTGGAATCCGGTGACAAGTCTTCAGACAGCAACAACATGTTCCCCGAAAACCCGGCCAACGGATCAGTGCACATAAATGTCAACGACCACAACCCCGGCTGGAAGAGTAACTGGACAGTAAGCCTTCCGGCCCGGCTGGCACTGAATTTGATAGTAGGCGTGGGCAAAGCCACGGTTCAGGGTCTCGCCGGCGGGCTGAATGCCAAGATCGGCGTCGGCAAGCTCAACGTGGGCCTGCAACAGGGGCCACTCAACGCCAATGTCGGCGTAGGCGACATCAATGCCGATGTGATCGACAATGACTACGGCGATGTCAACCTCACAGCCGGCGTGGGCCACATCAAATTTGACGTAAATGGCCACCAGAACACGAAGGGATTCGAACGGCATTTCACCGCTGCCTTACAGAAACTGACCGGCCAGGGCAAAACCACTTACACCTTGAAAGTGGGCGTGGGGCACATTAATTTAAGATTAGGCGTAAAAAAGATCGTGGATCGGGATGATGACAACTAAAACGTTTCTGGGACTGACGCTGACGGCAGCCTTGCTGGCAACGTCTGGGTGCGTCGTCACCACGACATCCGGCGGAAAATCCCAGACGCAGTGGAGTGGCGACTATGCCCGCGAGCAGGCCAAACAGAAGGATGCGGACAGGCAGATCGCCCTGCGCGTGCGCAAAACGCTTGCCGAGGACACCGAGCTGAAGGCGCTGCACTTGCGCTTTTTCGTAAACCACGGAGAAGTGTCCCTGTGCGGCACGTTCCCCAGCGAACAACTGCGCTCGCGGGCCATTGGCATAATTTCTTCGATCGATGGAGTCAGCGGCGTCGACGAAGACTGCAGCCGCTAACAGAATCCGGCGCCCTGGTTTTGGTTGGACCGGTCAGTGCGTAGCTGCGGCGGCCGGGACAGTGCGAGCACCATCGACGGGGGCAAAATCCGAAAGCACGACCTTGGTCCTGGCATCGAAGCTTTTGATCCAGAAGACCTTGCCCTTGGCTTGCGTGTCGACTTCCTGCGCCACGACAGGCCGCTCCCCGGCCGCAAGCCGGATGAAACGTATCTTCAACTGGAAGCTCTTGATCTCGACTCCGAAACGCGGTGAAAAGGACTCGAAATTATCCAGTGTGAGCGAGAGGGGTCGGTGATCCTCCTTGGCCACCACGAATTGTCCAGACAGATGCTTGAGCATGTTGGTGGTGGCTGCATCCGCATGTGCGCCCGGCTGCGGCTCGATCTGGTAGACCAGGTGATTACCAGTGGAGTCGACCAACCGATAGTGACTCGCGTTCAGCCAGCTGTCTACACCCATGGCGAGAGAATCACTGTGGCCTTTTCCATGAGTTTGCTTGGCCTGCCCGGCCAGCTCACGCGCCTTTTCCGGACTCGGCTTTTTGCCATTGACGCTGAGCACCGTCCAGCGCCGGCCTTCCGGTTGTGAAGCATCGTAGGCCAGCTTTTCGCTCTGCTGGGTGCCTGTAATCGTCTGCTTGTAGCGCCAGCTATCGGCAAGCTTGTTCCCGCTGGCCGAAATCTGGGCCAGGGCATCGGCAACCGGTTTGGGAGGGGCCGCGAAAGCCGTGCCGGCAACGGCCAGGGCGAACGTCAACGCAAGCACACGCCTCGCACGCCGGACTGGCGTGCGGACACGTGTTGGAGTGCGGTTCAAGCCTTAGTTCCCCGGCCCTCCGGCGGCGGCGGCAGCAGCCTTCGCAGCAGCCGCTGTATCTGGCTTGGGCGCGTGGGGCTGGGCCTTGTTGAAGGCCTTGAGCACTGCGTCGGTAATGTCAAGATCGTCCTTATTGTAGATGACGGCCGACGCATCAATGATCATCCCGAAACCATGCTCCTTAGCATATTTCTGGACCAGATCTTGCAGCTTGCCCCGCAAGGGGATCATGTAAGCAGCACGCCTCTCATCGAAAGCATGGCTGGCTTTCTGCTGCGCCTCCTGGAAGGACTGAAAATGCTCGCTCAACGTCTGCTGAGCTTTCTTCCGTTCAGCCTTGCCCTCGATCTTGGAATTGCGCTCATAATCGTCGCGCTCCTTTTGCAGCTTCTCACCTTGAGCCTTGATCTGAGACCGTAATTGGGTGCCGTAAGCCTTCAGTTGCTGCATGACTTCCTGTCCGGCCTGGCTACGCTGCAGCACGCTCTGGGCGTCTATAACACCCACCTTGGTGTTGTTGCCGGCAGCCAGGGCCAGGGGCGCCGCTGCCAACGCCAGAATGAGAAATGTTGCTGCGGAAAGTCGTCGCATAATCGGTTTACCTTCAGTTGTATGGAAACGTATAAATGCGGTAGCCTACTTGAATAATTGCGGCTTTACCACCCTGGGGGGCGGCAAAGCCGTCCTACCCTGGTTTCTTCCTTGGAGCGAATACCATGATGTTTTGTTCCCGCCGCCTCGCCCTGCTCAGTGCAGGCGCAAGTTTTCTTGCCTTACTGCTGCTGCCTGCCGCCGCGCAGGCCCAGACCGGAAGCCAGCAGGCTCTCGTACGATTCCCCACCCTGCATGGCAACAGCATCGTTTTCGAAGCCGGTGGCAACTTGTGGAAAGTCGGTATGACCGGCGGCGAGGCCCACCGCCTGACCGCCGATCCCGGCTACGACCAAATGCCGCGCTTTTCACCAAACGGCAAGTGGATCGCCTTCACGGGCGAGTATGCTGGCCAGACCGATGTTTACGTCATGCCAGCCGATGGCGGCCAAGTCAAACGCCTGACTTACGATTCCGACGTCACGCCCCATGCCCCCATGCGCTGGGGACCCAACAACATGGTCGTGACCTGGACCCGGGACAGCAAGGACATCGTATTCCTCAGCCGTCGCGATACCTACAACTCGTGGTTCGGGCGCCTGTTCGAAGTCCCCGTGGACGGTGGTCTGCCGATCGCAATGCCGTTGCCCAAGGGGGGAATGCTTAGCTTTAACGCCGATGGCACGAAGATCGCCTATAACCGCATCTTCCGCAATTTCCGTACCTGGAAGCACTACTACGGTGGCCTGGCGCAGGACGTCTGGACCTACGATTTCAAGACCAAGAAAGTAGACCGCATCACGCACTGGAAAGGCAGCGACATCGACCCGATGTGGTTCGGCGACACGATTTACTATGCATCTGACGAGGGGCCTAACCACACCATGAATCTGTGGGCCTACTCGCTGAAGACACAGCAGTTCCGCCAGGTCACGCACTTCAAGAATTACGACGTTGACTGGCCCAGCCTCGGCAACACAGGTATCACCTTCGCCGACCAGGGAAAGCTTTACGTCTTGAAGCTGCCTTCCGAGCAGCTCGTCGAGGTGCCGGTGACCGTACCCAATGACGGCATCCGCACCCGGCCGTACTGGTATGACGCCAGTCAGATGATCCGCTCGGCCGACATTGCCCCGAACGGCAAGCTGGCGGTCTTCGGCGCCCGCGGGGACATCTTCACGGTTCCGGCAAAGCATGGGGATACCACCGACATCACACAGACCACCGGCGCCCGCGAACAGTACCCGTCGTGGAGTCCGGATGGCAAGACGGTCGCCTACGTCACCGATGCCAGCGGCGCAAGCGAAATTGCGATGCGCCCGGCGACCGGCGGCAAGGAAACCCTGCTGACCTCGACCGACGACAGCTCCTACTACGGCCCCACCTGGTCCCCGAACGGCAAATGGATGGCCTTCTCCGACAGTTCCAAGACGCTGTGGCTGCTCAATGTGGCCTCGCGCAAGATGTTCAAGGTCGCACATGACAAGTGGCGCGAGATGAAGGACTTCTCCTTCTCGCCCGACTCCGGCTGGCTCGCTTATTCCGAGTCCCAGCCCAACGGCATGCGTGCCCTGTTCATCTACGGGGTGAGTTCGCATTCCGTGCACCAGGTCACGAACTCGTGGTTCGACAATTCCAATCCGGTGTTCTCCAGCAATGGCAAATACCTCTACTTTGTCTCCGCGCGGCACCAGAACCCGGCCTTCTCGAGCAACGAATTCAACGTGGCCAACATGAAACCGGACGGCCTCTACGTGACCACCCTCGAGGCCGGGACCCCGTCGCCATTCGCCCCGCGTCAGGCAAGCGCCACGGAAAACGGGAAGACCGGCAAAAGCGCGAAAAGCAAGGGCCCCGTCCGCGTGAAGATCGACTTCGACGGCCTCGCCCAGCGCGCCGTGCCCCTGCCGGTGCCGACGGCCAACATCGGCAACGTGGCCGAATCCAACGGCGTCGTCTTCTACACCACTTACCCCAATCCGATCCTCGGCAACACGCTGCCCGGCGAAACGCCCGCGCTCATGGCCTATGACATGGACAAGCGCAAAGGCAAGCAACTGGTGGCCGGGGTGAGCGACTTTGCCCTCTCCGCCAACGGCAAGTCCCTCCTTTACCAGACCGGAAACGACTGGTATATCCGTTCCGCCGATATGAGCGACGGCAGCGGCGACAAGCTGGACCTGTCACACATGCAGATGCGGGTCGATCCGGTGGCGGAGTGGAAGGAGATGTACTGGAACGCCTGGCGCCTGGAGCACAACTTCTTCGTCAACCCCAAGATGAACGGCAAGGACTGGAACGCGATCGGCAAGCGCTACGCCGCGCTGCTGCCGCTGGTCACCTGCCGCCAGGATCTCAACTACCTGATCGGCGAGATGATCGGTTCGCTGCAGAACAGTCATACCTACGTGGGTGGCGGCGACACTCCGGACGCACCGAAGTACATCGGCACCGGCATGCTCGGCGCCAACTTCGCGCTCGACGCCAAATCGGGCCGGTATTACTTCTCCCGCATCTACAAGGGTGACAATACCCTTGACGGCTACACCGCCCCGCTGGATCAACCGGGCATGAAGGTTGCCGAAGGCGATTACGTACTCGCCATCAACGGTCAGGAGCTGAGGGCACCGGAAAACCCGTATCGCTTCCTGGTCAATACGCTCGGCACCACCGTGACGCTCAAGCTTGCGGATAACGCCGCAGGCCGCAACGCGTGGACGATCCGGGTCAAGCCGATCAAAAACGCCCTGCCCTTGTGGCTGCATGCCTGGATCAAGCACAACCGCGAGGAAGTGAACCGGCTTTCCGGGGGCAAGATCGGCTATATCTATCTCAGCGACATGGAAGAGCTCGGTATGGACCAGTTCATGCGTCAGTTCTACCCGCAGCTGATGAAACAGGGCCTGATCATCGATGACCGCTACAATGGCGGCGGGTTCATCGACCCCATCGTGCTCGAACGACTGAAGCGCAAACTGGTGTCGCTGTTCGCCGGCCGCCAGGACGGTCCGGCGCCACAGAACGCGATCGCCCTCGGCTACAAGGCCGTTCTGATCAACCACTACTCGGCTTCCGACGGGGACATCTTCCCCTGGAAGTTCAAGCAGATGGGCCTCGGCCCGGCGATCGGCGAACGCACCTGGGGTGGCGTACGCGGCATCCGCGGCTACTGGCCGCTGATGGACGGCGGCTACATCACGATTCCCGAGGAATCGATGTACGACACCAAGTCTGCCTGGATCGTCGAAAACGTGGGGGTGGAGCCGAACATCAAGGTCGACAACACACCAGGAGCCGTGATGTCGGGCAAAGACCCGCAGTTGCAGACGGCCGTGGACGTCCTGATGCAGAAGATCGAGGCGCATCCGGTGAAACTGCCGGCGCAGCCGTCCTGGCTACCGGCCTACCCGCCGCAGCCGAACTATCCACCGTGCCCGGCCAAGACCACCTGCGGTGGTAACGACTGAGGCGTAACGGAAAACGCTGCAAAAGCGAAGGGGCCGCAATGCGGCCCCTTTTTTTGCCTGCCTGCCGATGGGATCGAATGCCCCACCGGCCCACGGCCACTGGCGCTCAGCGCTTCAGAATCCGCAACACCGCATCGCGCAGCCCGGGCGATGTCAGTCCCGATTTCTCTCCGTAGGCAATCGCTTCTTCCGGGCTTGTGCCCCGTTTCCAGCAGGCATGCAACGCCAGCAACGCGCCCACGCGATTGCCGCTCGCACAGTGAATGACGACCGGCCGCCCGGCCGCCTCTTGCAGGATGCGGTCGAGCGCATCCACTGCTTCCGGCCCGAGATCACCGGGTCCCGCGATCGGGATATTGTGATAGGTAAGTCCCAGTTGACGCACACAGTCGGCTTCGTCGAAATCCCCGCACTCCGCGGGCGGGCATAAATTGACGATCACCTCGCATCCCGATTTGCACAGCGCCTCGAGCGCTTCACGGCTTGGCTGCCCGCAGCTGAATAGGTTCTCTTCGGGCTGCTTCAGATTGGGTAAATGACGAACCTCGAGCGGCATAGTAAACACTCCTCCTCGGATAGGGTCAGACATGATGCAATCCCGCATGGTGCAGCAATTCTGGCACTGTCCGCCAAAGGATAAAACCGCACATCAGGATCAGAAACACTCCAAACACCTGGCGCAAGCGGTGCTGGGGAATACGACGGGCTATGGTGTTGCCGACCAGGCTGCCAATGCCACCCACCAGGATGAAAATGCCGATAACGCGCCAGTCGAGCGAGTGCCCTGCACCGGTGACGACATCGAACTGCTTGTAAAACCCACTGGCCGAATTGATCACAATCACCGCCAGGCTCGTCGCGATCCCCCTATGCATCGGCAATCCGCCGAGGAAGACCAGGGCCGGCACCAGCAAGAAACCGCCGCCCACCCCAACGAAACCGGTAATGATCCCAACCCCCAGTCCCGCCATGATCAGCCAGAAGAGGGGCTTCTCGGCATGACCGGTTTCATCCTCCGCGGAAGGCTTTTTCACCGGGGACTTCAACATGCCCCAGGCGGCAAGCGCCATGACCAGGGCAAATACCACCAACTGAACGGTGCCCGGCACGAACTTCGACACCCAGGCCCCGCCATAGGTCGCGAACACGCCCGGTAGGCCGAACAGCAGGACATGACGCCAACTGACAAGGCCCTGGTGCGCGTAGCGTGCAGCACCAATCAAAGCGATGGCGCCTACGATGGCCAAGGAACCCGCAATAGCCACCTTCGGTGACTGGTGCAATAGGTAGACGAGTACGGGCACGGTCAAGATCGATCCGCCCGAACCCAGAAGACCCAGACTCAAACCTACGCACAAAGCTCCGATCAACGCATAAATCAGGGTTTCTTACCTCCATCCCTACAGTACAGCTCATGCAACGTGGCAAGAATCCGTAATGTCTTGGGATCGGCGAGCTTGTAAAAAATATTCTGTGATTGCCGGCGGCTGCTGACCAGCCCCTTCTCGCGTAGCAGAGCGAGATGCTGGGAGAGTGCCGATTGGCTTAGCTGTACGCGCTCATTGATTTCGCCGACGGTCAACTCCCTTTCCCAGAGCAGACAAAGAATCAGCAGCCGTGACTCGTGCGCAAGATGCTTAAGCAAATGTGCCGCATCGCTGGCGTGGTCTTCCATCTGGGCTATGTCCTGCGAAGAGGGCTGGGCCTGGTCTTCCTCTAGAGTAGGTGCAGTCTGTTTCCTAGCCAATTACGGGTACCTGCGGAGCCGGTTTTATTCATTTTACTTGACTAATTTAGTGTTGTCTAATAAATTATTCTCATTTCGTGAAATCACAGTTACATGGCTGACATCCCCCTGATCAAGGCATTTTTCCATCCTGAGAGTTCGACCTTTTCCTACGTGGTCTGGGACGAAGATACCCGCAAGGCGGCCGTGATCGACAGCGTCATGCATTACGAGGCCATCTCGGGACGCACCTCCACGCATTATGCCGATCAGATCCTGCTGTTCCTGAAAGAACAGGGATTGGAGGTGCAATGGATCCTCGAGACCCACGCACACGCCGATCACGTTGCTGCAGGTACCTATGTCAAATCCAGGACCGGCGGCACCCTGGGCATCGGCAAGGGTATCCGGAACGTACAGAAACATTTCCGCGACGTATTCAACCTGGAGCGCGGGTTCCAGCCCGATGGCTCGCAGTTCGACCACCTGTTCGAGGACGGAGAAAGCTTCAAGGTCGGCAATATCCCAGCACGAGCCATCGCTACTCCGGGCCACACTCCGGATCACCTCACCTATCTGATCGGCGACGCCGCTTTCGTCGGCGACACCCTGTTCATGCCGGACGGCGGCACCGCAAGGTGCGACTTCCCGGGCGGCGATGCGGCCACGCTTTACGATTCGATCCAGCGCGTATTCGCCCTGCCCGATTCGACCCGTCTCTTCGTATTGCACGACTACGCCCCCGGCGGCCGGGAGCACATGAACGAGACGACCGTAGGCGACGAGAAACGCCATAACATCCATGTCGGTCACGGACGCGACAAGAAGGATTTCATCGCCATGCGCAACGAGCGCGATCGGACGCTCGACCTGCCCACGCTGATCATTCCATCGGTGCAGCTCAACGTCCGGGGCGGCGATTTTCCGCCCCCCGAAGACAATGGCGCCCGCTACATCAAGGTGCCGCTCAACCAGCCCCAGGCCTTCTCCACCATCACCGGCAAGAAGTCCGACAACCTGTGACCATCATCAATTTCACACCGGTCAGCGGGTTCATCGGCGGATTATTCATCGGCGTCTCGGCCACGCTGCTGCTTGGGCTGAACGGCAAAATCGCCGGCGTCAGCGGAATCTTCGATAGTGCGTTGCACCGCCCTGATAAGACGCGCATGCAGGACTGGCTTTTCCTGCTAGGCCTAATCGGCGGCGCCGCCCTTGAATTCTGGCTGGTGCCCGGCCACCGCGCATTCCACGCCGCACTGCCCTGGCCGACATTCCTGTTAGCCGGACTGCTCGTAGGTTACGGCACCGCCATGGGCTGCGGCTGCACCAGCGGTCACGGCGTATGCGGCCTGGGACGCCTCTCCATGCGTTCCCTGGTCGCGACGCTGACCTTTATGGCCACCGGCACGCTGACCGTGTTCACACTGCGTCACCTGTTCGGAGTCTTCTGATGAAGAATCTCATCAGTCTCGCCTCGGGCCTGCTGTTCGGATTCGGGCTCGCGCTGGCGCAAATGACCAACCCGGCGAAGATCATCGATTTCCTGGACTTCAGCGGCACGTGGGACCCGACCCTGGCCCTGGTCATGGGCGGAGCCGTGCTCGTAACCCTGATCAGCTTCCACTTTATCCTGCGCCGTCCCCACCCACTGCTCGGCGGAGGCTTTCAGCTGCCTACTCGCAAGTACATCGACATTCCACTCATTGGCGGCGCCGCCCTATTCGGTATCGGCTGGGGCCTCGGCGGCTTCTGCCCCGGACCCGGCATCGCGGCCATGGCCCAGGGATCATGGGAGGCAGTGGTATTCACGCTCGGCCTGGCCGGCGGCATGCTGCTCTTTCGGGTTCTGGGGCGACAACCCGATAGCTGCTTCCAGTAAGCCTGTTACGCTTATTGCATGACGCTGCCGAGTTCTCCTTCCTGCGAACGTAACCGCGATCCCATTCTCGCCGTGCTGCGGGAGCATTTCGCCGACTGCACACGGGTCTTCGAAATCGGCAGCGGCACCGGGCAGCATGCCGAATATTTCGCGGCCGCCCTGCCGCATTTACAGTGGCAGGCTACGGAACGCCCGGAAAACCTCCCGGACCTTGCGTCCAGGCTCGTTGCTGCAGGACTGGACAACACACCGGCGCCCTTGAGTTTCGACGTCAACGATGCCGACTGGCCGGTCGGCGGCTACGATGCGCTATTCAGCGCCAACACACTGCACATCATGAGCTGGCCGGAAGTAGAACGGCTATTCGCGGGTAACGGCACGCTGCTCGCCGAAAATGCCAGGATCGTGATTTACGGACCTTTCAACTACGGCGGCCGCTTCACCAGCAAGAGTAACGCCGCTTTCGATGAGTGGCTTAAAAGGCAGGTACCGCACCGGGGCATCCGCGATTTCGAAGCCGTTGACGCCCTGGCGCGCAGCGCAGGCTTTTCGCTTCGAGCCGATGCCGCCATGCCCGCCAACAACCGCTGTCTGGTCTGGTCACGCGGCTAGCTGCGCCATCCAGACCGGAACTTCAGTCCGCAACAGCTTCGGTGAGTGCTTCCAGGCGCTCGATAACGGACGGGTCCAGGCGCTCATACACGGCTAGCGCACCAAGGTTTTCCTCCAGTTGTGACAACCGCGATGCACCCAGGATCACCGTGGAGACATTGGGCTTGGCCAGACACCAGGCCAGCGCAAGCTGAGCCGGCGTTGCGTCGAGTTGCCGGGCGATTGTCGCCACCTCGCTCGCGGCCTGGATCTGGGCACGCCCGCGCTCGCTCTCGATCCTGTCGCGCAACCATTCATAACCTTTGACGTTGAAGCGCGAGTCCGGGGGTATGCCGTCGGCATACTTGCCGCTGAGTATTCCGGAGGCAAGTGGCGACCAGATGGTCGTACCCAACCCGTATTCGCTGAACACGGGTGCGTATTCGATCTCCATGCGCCGGCGATGGAACAGGTTGTACTGGGGCTGCTCCATGGTCGGCCCCTCGAGCCCCAGCCGCAGGGCGTGCGCATGCGCCGTGGCGATCTCGGCCGCGCTCCACTCCGAGGTTCCCCAGTACAAGATCTTGCCCTGGGCGATCAGCGTATTCATGGTGCGAACCACTTCCTCGATCGGTGTATCCGGGTCGGGGCGGTGGCAGAAATACAGGTCCAGGTAATCCACCTGCAGACGCCGCAAGGCGGCATAGCAGGCGTCCATGAGGTGCTTGCGCGCCAGGCCCCGCTGCGTGGGCCGTGGCTCCATCACACGGCCAAAGAAGACCTTGCTGGAAACGCACCAAGTGTCGCGGTCGAATGCCAACCGCTTGAGAGCCTCGCCCATGACCAGCTCGGATTGGCCGTGGGCGTACACCTCCGCATTATCGAAAAAGTTGACCCCCGCTGCATAGGCGTGCGCGAGCATCTCTTCCGCCCGCTTGCGGTCCACCTGGTTGGAGAAGGTAACCCAGGAGCCGAAGGAAAGGGCGGACACCTTGAGGCCGGAACGGCCGAGACGCCGGTATTGCATCATGCACCTCCTTGGTCTGTGTTGAAAACGGCTGCGGTCAGGCAGTTTCGCCCGCCTTGGGTGACGTTGCGGAATTGTCCGCATGCACGTCCGTCTGCGCCAGTGCTTCTGCACGCTGGCGCTGTCGTTCCAGCTGCTCTTCCCGGGTAAGCGCCGTGGTACTGACGCGCAAACCGAATTCCACCGTACGGTCATCCGGAATCTTGAAGAAGTCGGTAGCACGCATCGCATTGCGATGCATCAGCACGAACACCCGCTCCGAGATGGCCTGCATGATGCCCACTTCCTGTCCTCCGGTACGCTCGGGCTCGGGCAACCGCCGCCACTTGCGCCAGTGCCGGGCAAACCATTGCCGGGGGCCATGCAGGGGCCCCCCGTAACTGGCAGGCATCAGCGTTTCACGGCCGATGTAGAACGTCAGCCGCTCGGGATCAATGTCAAGCAAGCCCTGCTCGGCCGCGAGCTTGAGGCCAATCAACACGTTCTGCTCCTGCTTGAACCCGAAATGCATGGTCACCTGGTAGAAACCATAGCCGAGCGGCACGACATCCAGACGCCCGCGAGCCTTGACGGTCGGTTCATCGGAGATCATGACCGAAAGCAGCAACACCTGCTCGTGCAGCACCTGGTTGTGGCGCAGATGGTACTTGAGCATGGGCGGGATCCCCAGACCCGGCGCTGCCAGGAACACAGCCGTACCCGGCACCCGCTTAGGCATGTGATGCCCAAGACGGTCGAGGAATACGGCGACATTGTCCGTCCGCGAGCGCAGGGTGCGGATCAGCCGTTCGCGGTTTTTGGTCCAGACCCGCATGATCGCAAAAGCGATCAGCGCGATCATGATCGGCACCCAGCCGCCCTGGTCGAGCTTGATCATGTTGGCGCCCCAGAACGGGATATCCATCGCCAGGAAAACGGCGATCAGTGGAATCGTCTTCCACCAGGACCAATGCCACAAGCGCCGCATCACGATATACATCAGCAGCGTCGTGATCAGCATGTCCGTACTGATCGCCACCCCGTATGCGCCCGCCAGGTTGCTGGAACTGCGGAACGTCAGCACCAACAGGATGCAGGCAATCATCAGTATGACGTTGAGCGAGGGAATGTAGACCTGGCCACGTTCGGTGCGCGAGGTGCGTTCGATCTTGACTCGGGGGCTGATGTTCAGACCAATGGCCTGTGTCATGAGCGAGAACGCGCCCGAGATCGCCGCCTGGGAAGCGATGACGCCGGCCACGGTCGCCAGCAACGTCAGTGCAAAAATGGAAAAATTCCCGCCAAATCCCGGTGCCAGTGAATAGAACAGGTCAGGAACCGCTTCAGGGTGCCGGATCGCCATCGCCCCCTGGCCCAGATAATTCATCAACAGGGCCGGAAATACCAGTGCAAACCAGGCGCGGCGCACCGGGGGTGCGCCGAAATGCCCCAGATCCGCATAGAGCACTTCACCGCCCGTCACGACCAGGAAGACTGAACCGAGCACGATAAAGCCCAATTCTTCGTGCGAGAGAAAGAAATCCACGGCGTGCAACGGGTTGAAAGCAGCCAGGACACCCGGCGCACGCATCAGGGAGGCTATCCCCAGGCCCGCAAGGGTCAGAAACCACACCACCATGATCGGCGCAAACCAGGTGGCGACACCGGAGGTTCCCTTGCGCTGAAACCAGAACAGGAAAAACAGGATGGCGCACGTGATGGGAATGATGAGATGCCCCAGGCTGGGCGTTGCCACATGCAGGCCTTCCACGGCCGAGAGCACGGTAATGGCCGGGGTGATCATGCCGTCGCCGTAGAGCAGCGAGGCCCCGAAAGTACCCAGTACCAACACCCAGGCCCCGGCAGCCACCCATTGGCGTCGCGAACGCTGGGGAGCGCCTACCGGCTGGCGCTCCGCGCCCGGGCGGTTGCGATGGCGCAGCAAGGCCACAAGTGCGATGATCCCGCCGTCGCCGCGATTATCCGCGCGCAACACGAATGTCTGGTATTTGAAACAGATGACCAGGATCAGCGCCCAGATCACGAGCGAGATGATGCCCAGCACTTCTTCCTTCGTCGGCGCATGACCGATGGCATGCAGCGACTCCCGGACGGCATAGAGTGGGCTCGTGCCAATGTCGCCGAACACGACGCCCAAGGAGAGGAAAGACAACCACAACTGGCGGCGGCGCTCGGAATCCTGAGCGTCGTCCTCGCCCCCTTGCGGCTTGGATAAAAGCTTTTGGAACAGCATTATTGCTCTGCTTTGGACGGATTACTAACCCGACCGGTAGTAAAGCCACACTCAGCGAGACGGTGCCGGTGTGCATGCAAGGCACGCGGGCGCAGGAAGGGTGATTCCCTTTCAAGCCCGCGTAACGCCGCAGGCGCCCGGCACCGTCCCGCCCGCAGGGAGCCCCTGAGCCGCCCGCCGCCGACGTTGCGCCCGCTTGGCGTAGAACGACTACGCCGGCGCGAACGCGCCTTGTCGGCGAACGGCGCAGGAGCTCTGAGTGAGGCTTTACTACCGGTCGGGTTAGTAAGTGCCACTGCGGGCATCACCTTCCGCCCTGACTGCATGAATCAGCATGACAACAGTATAAGCTAGAGGTGTACGAAACGGGACCGGACGCCATGGTCCAACGAGGGGGTACCCCGTGAATCCGGAAGCCTTGGGCGGGATCCTGATCCTGCTCGTCATTGCGGTCGCTGCCGTATGGCTGATCAGGCGTTTACGATTGCCCACCGCCCTCGGGTATCTCGTCGCGGGTATTTGCGTGGGCCCGCACGTGCTGGCCTGGGTGCCTCACGATGCGACCACCGCGGCACTGAGCGAATTCGGCATCGTCTTTTTGTTGTTCACCATCGGGCTCGAGTTCTCACTCAACCGGCTCATCGCAATGCGGCGGGAAGTATTCCTGCTCGGGGGATTGCAGGTCGGTGTCAGCATGGCGCTCGCGGCACTGGCGCTTTACTTTTTTGCGGGTGCAAGGCCGGTAATCGCGGTACTGCTCGCGGGCGCCGTTGCCATGTCGTCCACAGCCCTGGTCGCCAAGCAGCTCGGCGAACAACTCGAATTGCGCCAAATCCACGGGCGCCTGGCGATCGGTGTGCTCCTGTTCCAGGACCTGGCCGTTATTCCGCTGCTGATCCTGATTCCGGCTCTCGCCAACGGCCATGGCAGCTGGGCCTCTTCGGCCATCACGCTGGCCATCGTCCTCGGGAAAGGCGTAGCCGTTGTCGTGATCATGATCCTCGCCGCCCGCTTCGTCGTGCGACCGCTACTGGTAGAGATCTCCCGCAGTCACTCGGGCGAGCTATTCCTGCTCACCTCGTTACTTATAACGCTGGCATCCGCCTGGGCCACCCAGGCTACCGGCCTATCGCTGGCGCTGGGCGCCTTCGTCGCCGGCGCAATCCTCGCCGAGAGTGCTTACCGGCCCCAGATCGAGGCCGATATCCGTCCCTTCCGCGACATCCTCCTGGGCCTGTTTTTTGTCACCGTCGGCATGTATGCCAACCCACGCCTGTATTTAACTCACACAGCCGTCATCCTGCTGGGCACCCTGGCCTTGATCCTGTTCAAGACACTGATCGTGCTGCTCGCCAGCCGCCTGTTACGTGCGCCGCTGCGCGAAGCGCTGCGCACGGGCCTGGTCCTCGGCCAGGGCGGCGAATTCGGCCTCGCTTTGCTGACGCTCGGACTATCGCACGGTTATCTTTCGGGCACGACCGCGCAGGTCGCGTTGAACATCCTCGTGCTGAGCATGATCGTGAGCCCATTTCTGGTGCGCTACAACTCGGCGATTGCCGCGCATCTGTCCCCCGACTCCGTCCTGCCCGACGAGGACATAGACACGGCAGCTCTGGCCATCCAGGAAAGCGAGGTCGCCGGACACGTCATCCTCGCCGGCTTCGGCCGCGTCGGACAGAACCTCGCGCGCTTCCTCGACGAGGAAGGCTTTCCCTATGTGGCGCTGGACCTGGACCCCAAGCGGGTGCGCGAAGCCCATGCCGGCGGCGACCCTGTCTACTTCGGCGATGCGCGGCAGACCGCGGTGCTCGAAGCCGCCGGCATTCTCCGCGCACGGGCACTGGTAATCACATACTGGAGTGTGGACACTGCGATGGTGATCATCGACAGCGTGCGCCGATTGCGACAAGACCTGCCCATTCTGGTGCGCACACGCGACGACTCACACCTGGAAGAGCTGCGTGCGGCCGGCGCCGATGAGGTGATCCCCGAGACCCTGGAGGCCAGCCTCATGGTGGCCTCGCACCTGCTCGCGCTGCTGGGCGTACCCATGCGCCGCATCCTGCGCCATGTCACCGAAGTGCGCTCCCAGCGCTACTCGCTGATGCGTAACGTCTACCGGCGTGGCGACGCCGCTCCCCTCGATGACACGCACGCATTCCGTGAACAGCTCGACGCGATCACCCTCGGCCCCGGGGCCCAGTCCACCGGCCGTACGCTGGGCGAATTGCAACTGGAGGAATTGGGCATCAACGTCACCGCGTTGCGCCGGGCCGGCATCGTGGGCCGTGACCCGGGGCCGGAGACCGTGCTGCAGCCCACGGACACGCTGGTGCTCTACGGCACGCCGGAAGCCATAGAACAAGCGGAAAACATTCTCCTCGGCGGTTGAATCGGCGTTCGGACACAGGCTGTCCTTATACTTGGGGCTTTGCGACGCACGAGCATGCAATGCCCCGACAAACCGGTCCCGTCAGCGCTGTCTTCCTCGATCTGGCCACCGTCGACCGCGGCGACCTCGACCTGACCCCGTTGCGCAAGACCGTTGACACATTCGAGTCCTGGCCGGTCACCGCAGCGGATGACGTCATCGCACGCATACCGAACGCCGGCGTAGTCATCATCAACAAAACCCGCCTGGACGCCGACATACTCGAAACTGCACGCCCGGGACTCATCTGCCTGGCGGCCACGGGCACCGACAACGTGGACCTGGCGGCAGCGCGTGAACTTGGCATCGGTGTAGCCAACATTCGCGATTACTGTACGGACTCCGTAGCCCAGCACGCCTTTGCATTGATCCTCGCACTGACGGTACACCTCATCGATTACCGGCACAGCGTACGCGCCGGCGACTGGACACACAGCAAGACGTTCTCCGTACTGGACTTCCCAATCCGGGAACTGGCCGGCAAGACCCTGGCCATCGTGGGCTATGGCACCCTGGGCCGGGCAGTGGCGGAACGCGCCCGGGTCTTCGGCATGCGCGTGATCGTGGCCGAACGCAAGGGACAACCGCCACGCCCCGGGCGCGTGGACTTCGAACAGGCCCTCGCCGAAGCCGACGTGCTCAGCCTGCATGCGCCGCTGACCGAGGAGACACGCGCGCTGATCGATGCCGACGCGTTGGCCCTGATGAAACGCGACGCCCTGCTGATCAACACGGCTCGCGGCGCCCTGGTCGACGAGGCGGCCCTGGCGCGGGCACTGGCCCGGCACGAGATCGGCGCCGCCGGACTGGACGTACTGAGCAGTGAACCGCCGCCGGCCGGCAACCCCCTGCTCGACCCCGCCCTCGATAACTGCCTCGTCACCCCACATATCGCCTGGGCCGCACGCGAGGCGAGGCAGCGAGCCATCACGGAAATTGCAGCGAATATAACGGCTTGGCGAGCTTCGCAACGCCGCAACCGGGTAGACTGACGCATTGAGGCTGTAAACTGGCATTCTTCAAGTCAATAAGTCGACTGACTGAATCCAATATTACGGAGAAACACCATGAAAAAAATCTGGCTGAAGAACTACCCCGAAGGTGTGCCAGAAAAGATTGACATGAGCCGCTACTCATCGCTCGTGGATCTCATGCAGGAAGCATTCAGCCAGTATCCGGACCGTCCCGCTTTCTCCAACTTTGGCCACGCAATCAGCTATGCCGAACTCGACCGCCAGAGCGCTACCTTCGGCGCCTTTCTGCGTGGGGAACTCGGTCTGCAGGCGGGCGACCGGATCGCCCTGATCATGCCCAATATCCTGCAGTACGCGGTTGCGCTTTGCGGCGTACTGCGCGCCGGCCTGGTCGCGGTCAATTTCAACCCGCTCTACACGCGCCGCGAAATGGCGCACCAGCTTAAGGATTCCGGTGCCACGGCCGCTATCGTGCTGGACAATTTTGCGCACACGCTCGAGCAGGCCATGGAAGGCACCGACATCAAGCATGTGATCGTGACGCGCATGGGCGACATGCTGCCCGGCCTCAAGGGCAGCGTGATCAATTTCGTGGTCAAGAAGGTGAAGCACATGGTGCCCGACTGGACCATCGAGGGCGCAATCGGCTTCAAGGACTGCCTCCAGGCCGGCAGCCGGCACGAGTTGCCGGAAACAGAGCTTGATCATGACAGCCTGGCCTTCCTGCAATACACCGGCGGCACGACGGGTGTGGCCAAGGGTGCGGAACTGACGCATGGCAACATGATCGCCAACGCGCTGCAACTCAGCGCCTGGATCGGTGATCTGTTCGAATTCGGCGAGGAAAAAATCATCACGGCATTGCCGCTCTATCACATCTTTTCGCTGACGGTAAACGCCTTCGTGATGATTCACTTCGGCGGTGAAAACATACTCATCACCAACCCGCGAGATATCCCGGACTTCGTCAAGACGCTGAAGAAAACGCAATGGACGGCCATAAGCGGTGTCAATACCCTCTATAACGCGCTATTGAACAATGATGACTTCAACAGCCTGGACTTCTCACATGTTAAGTTCGCGCTCGGCGGCGGCATGGCCGTACAGCGCGCCGTCGCCGCGCGCTGGAAAAAACTCACCGGCATCCCGCTGATCGAGGGCTACGGCCTGACCGAAACCTCGCCCGTGGTCACCGCCAACCCGCTGACGATCAAGGACTACACCGGCTCCATCGGCCTGCCGGTTCCCTCGACGGACATTTCCATCCGCAACGACGAGGGCGAAGAAGTCGCAGTGGGTGAATCCGGAGAATTGTGCGTGCGCGGCCCTCAGGTCATGCGCGGCTACTGGAACCGCCCGGATGAGACGAAGAAGGTTTTTCTCAAAGACGGTTTCCTGCGCACGGGCGATGTGGCACGCGTGGACGAAAACGGCTATGCCTACCTGATCGACCGCAAGAAGGACATGATCGTAGTCTCGGGCTTCAATGTGTATCCGAATGAAGTCGAGGATGTGCTCGCCCACATGCCCGGCATTGTCGAAGTCGCCGCCATCGGCGTACCCGACAAGCATTCCAATGAGGCGGTCAAGGTCTTCGTGGTCAGCAAGGATCCCAAACTGACCGAGAAAGACATCATCGCCTACGCGCACGAAAACCTGACCGGCTACAAGGTGCCCAAGCACGTCGAGTTCCGCGACGAGTTGCCCAAGTCCAACGTCGGCAAGATTCTGCGCAAGGAACTGCGCGAGGCACAACTGCCCCAGAACCACGGGGGCAACTGAGCAGGAAGGCAGCGACCCGGCCCTCGACGCTGACGACCCGGTGATAGGCCGGCAAGGAATGCAGCTCGCGAAGGCGCAAAAGAAAACACTTGACTGGTACTCCATAACCCTCGAGATCCGTCCTGGCGGATCAGCGAACGACTCTTCTCGGGTTACTGTCGCAAAGCCCACGGCCAACTTATTCATCCCCCCGCGCCCCCAAGACTATCGTTCACTTGGCCGTGCCTGAAAGCCGGGAACGGTCCAGGTAGCCCTCAGCCCCACCGGGCTAAATAGTCCTTATGCCATCCGGCGGAGAAAACAGTCTCTTATGAAAAGGGCGAGGGGTGAGCATCCCCTGTTGTTCCTCTAAATCTGCCATGCAGTGGAATTTTTGTAAGGAATCTATCTTTCACCCGACTAACTCGCAGTTGCATCCCAATAACAAAGCGGGTTGTGACTTTTATGTACTTGTATTTATTGGAGATATTTTCATGGATAAACGTTCACTCGTCATCAAATCGGCCCTTGCCAGCCTCGTCGCGGCAAGCACTCTTGCGGGCACTCAAGGCGCTTTTGCCGGCAACATGAGCCAGGCACACGCGATGAAAACAATGCCCACCAGCACCAGCATGGAAAAATGCTACGGCATCAACGCGGCCTTCAAGAACGATTGCCAATCGCCGGGGCACTCCTGCGCCGGACAGGATAAAAAGGCCCGCGATCCGAGCGCATTTCTGCTCGTTCCGGCGGGGCTATGTCATAAGATCGCGGGCGGCAGCACCACACCCGGTAACGCCGGCTGATGTCATCCCCGGCGCGACAGCATTCGTGTCCGGCACTGGAGTCGATCCCGGCACACGCCGGGATCGGCCTCAGGCCGCCGCATCACTCCCAACTACTTGAGCGTCGACCGGCAGTTGGTTTCATTGAAGTCCATAGCGAAAACTTTTTTGCCGCCGGTGGTCCGACATTGCGACTGTTGGAAAAAGTGCGTTGCGAGTACCCGCTGAGCCTGCATGGGGTAGGCCTGGGACTGGGCTCGACGGACCCGCTCGACGACATGCATCTTGCACAATTAAAGTCCCTGGTCGATCGGTTTTCTCCCGGCCTGGTTTCCGAGCATCTATGCTGGGGTGCTGCCGGAGGCGTACACCTTAACGACCTCCTGCCCCTGCCCTATACGGCGGAGGCGCTTACCCACATCGTTGAACGCGTCGAGCAGACGCAGGAATTTCTCGGCCGGCGAATCCTGATCGAGAACGTATCCAGCTACCTTGAATTCACAGACTCAATCATCCCGGAATGGGAATTTCTGGCAGAACTCGCTCAGCGCAGCGGCTGCGGCATTCTGCTCGACATCAACAATATCTACGTGAACGCGGTCAACCACGCTTTCGACGCATACCACTATCTGAACGCGATGCCGGTCAAAGCGATCGAGGAAATTCATCTTGCCGGACACATTCGCAAAGATGTGCAAGGCGTGACCCTACTCATCGACACGCACAGCAGGCGCGTCGCGACGCCGGTCTGGGATCTTTATACCCATGCCATCGGGCGCCTGGGACCGCGACCGACCCTGATCGAGTGGGACCGCGACATCCCGCCGCTGGAGACCCTGTTGGACGAAGCAAATCATGCCGAGTCGATTTTGGAGAGAACACGTGCCTGCGCTGCTTGAAACCCAGCAGGAATTTGTCCGCCACGTTCGCGGCGAAGATAGCCGCGTGCTGCAATGGGTGCACGGCGCCGGACTGACGCCAGCAGCACGCATGGCCGTGTACCGCAACAGTTACCTGCTCAATTTCACCGATGCCCTGCTTACGAGCTTCCCCGCCGTGGCGCGACTCGTGGGCGACGACTTTTTCGAAGGCGCCACCCAACGTTTCGTAGGCGCACATCCTTCCTCGTACGGAGATCTCAATCGATACGGTGCCGGCTTCGCCGATTTTCTGGCTCACCTTCCCGAGGCGGCAAATATCCCCTATCTGGCCGACATCGCCCGGCTCGAATGGGCACGACAGGAAGCGCTGCTCGCGGCCGACGCCAATCCATTCGACCCGGCCTCGATTCTCCCCGGCAACGAACGGCTGCCGATCCATCCGAGCGTCCGGCTTGTGGCGTCTCAATACCCGGTCCTGACGCTGTGGCGTTACTGCCTCGAGGACGAGCCCGGCGAACCACCTGCGCTGAACGCTGGTAGCGAGCGCGTTTTGATCGTACGACCTCATGACGACGTTCTGGTACTGGCACTGGATGCCGGAGAGTATGTGTTTCTCGACGCCTGCGCGAACGGGGCGTGCTTGACTGCGGCACTGGCATGCGCCGAAGAATCGAGCGATTCGTTCGACCTTGAGGCGTGCTTACAACGCCACCATACGGCTGGCATCTTCGCCGCCACATCGACACTCGGAGAATCAAGATGAAGAACATCGTACGAAGCGGACTGGGATTATCCCAACGGGTGAACGCTTGGCTCGCCTATTCGACACCCCTTGCCATGCTTCTCATGAGACTATGGATCGCCGAAGCCTTTTTCCGTTCCGGGTTGACCAAAATTGCGGACATGCCCGGCACTATTGCGCTGTTTAAATACGTCTACCACACTCCCCTGCTCAGCCCTGCCGTCGCCGCTTATACCGGCACTTTCGCAGAACTCGTGTTTCCGGCGCTTCTGGCTTTCGGTCTGATGGGGCGATACGTTTCCGGTTTCCTGTTCGTCTACAACATCATTGCCGTCGCATCTTACCCCGACATCTGGTCAACGGGTTTCCCGGACCACCAAGCCTGGGGACTCATGCTATTGGCACTGACCTTTTACGGCCCGGGCCGGCTCTCTCTGGATCACTTGCTCACACGGCTTTTCCCGAGTGGCTTCAAACCCGCCGACTCAACGCTCGCATACGCAGACCTCAACCGCTGGTTGGGCGGCGGAGGCGCCGCATTCATGGCGACTGCCGCACTCAGCGCCATCCTGCTGCTCAAGACACTAAACGGTGTATTGCCGGGGCTCGACCCAGCGATGCTGATCGGCAAAGCCACCCATACAGGTGTTATCGGCGGATGGATGATATTCCTCATTGCGGCAATCGTCATCGGGGGGCTGGCCTTCGCCTGGCTCTATCCGCACCTCCCGGGCCACTCAGCCGTACGTGGTGCCTTATTCGGTTTCGGCGCCTGGTTGCTCGCTATGTTGACAGTTGCGCCTCTCGGACACGCCGGTCTCTTCGCATGGCGTTTCGGATGGGTAGGCGTCGCACTTTTACTGGTGCTCAGCCTCGTGTACGGAGCGATTCTCGGTGCCGGTTACGTGACGCTTACCGGCACAGGTAAACGGTCTCGATCAAACCCCATTTTGAGCGCATCGAAGGTGGCAATATCTCGATGATCACCCCTTTCCATTGCTTTGCACAACGGAGAGCAACGGAAGCTTGGCAGGGATGATCCAATGCAGAACTCAAGGAGAGGAACATGTTCAGAGGACATTCCAAACAAGTGGCGGAGTATCTCCTGTTTGCAGGAGGTGTGATCGCCATTGTTTTTATGGTATTAATATTCTCAGCCGCAAGTGTGAATAACTACATGGACGACCCGTCATTCTCTCGCCCCGCACTGGTCAGGAAGATGGTTTCGGCTATCGAAACGCATTCGGAATGCATTGCAAGACGTTGCACTGAAGAAACCGCATGAATGCCGATGGCAACCTTCCTCCTCCAGATGGAGATCCTATTGTGAAAGACTCACCAGAGAAAGCCTCCCGGGAAAACGAACTGGATCCAGAAAGCTGGCTGGACAGATACGGGGATGAAATGTTTCGCTATGCGTATGCACGATTGCGCCATCGCACCCAAGCCGAGGATGCCGTACAGGAATGTTTACTTGCAGCCCTTAACGCCTGTAGCAAATATCAAGGCAAATCCAGTGAAAAGACCTGGTTGTTCGGAATCCTCAAGCACAAGATACTCGATCAATTCCGACATAACACACGCGAAATCCAGATCGAAATCGAACCCGGAAACGATACGCTTCTGGAACGCAACTTCGACAGCTCAGGTGCCTGGCGGAAGCCGCCGGGTATTTGGCAAGACCCTGACAGCATGGTAGAGCACGACCAGTTCTGGAATATGATCGAGCGCTGTATCAACGGTCTTCCAAAAACGCTTTCGGTCGCCATCAGATTGATCGAGATCGACGACGTGGACAGCGATGAGGTCTGTGATTCCATAGGTATTTCCAAATCCAATCTGTGGGTCAGACTGCATCGCGCACGTCTCGGACTGCGTGACTGCATACAACGCTCATGGTTCTCCCAACCATCGACAGGAAATGAAGCGTGATGATGACCTGCGCCGAAGCGGCCCGCACCCTATCCGATCAAATGGATCACCCGATCAGTTGGCATAGCCGGCTTATGCTGCGACTTCACCTGCACATGTGTGACGGTTGTCAGCAATACAAGAAGCAGCTCGCCCTCCTGCGCCGGTGGATGAAATCCGGTCATTTTCGCAAGGTCCTGGAATCAGCAACCGCAGAAACCCGGCTTGACGAAGTTGCAAGAAAGCGTATTGCCACCCGCCTTAAGTCAGAAATAAACCGAACTGAACGCAAGTAGTCGAGCGCATCTTTTGAATCCCGCATTACCTTGTTCCGAGGCAAGCTAGTCACAGGATTACCCGATTACGGTCAGGCACAATCCGGGTCAAGGATTTGCTGGCAATCACATCATGCAGCGCGCATGGCAAACTTCGAATAGGCGCTTTCCTGACGTCTTTGTGAAAGTTTTCAGACCGCGCTTTTGTGGACTTCGTCGATGACGATGGCGAGCTGTTCGGGGTCGATGTCGGGCGTGATGCCGTGACCGAGGTTGAATACGTGACCCGGGCCTTGGCCGTAGTCGTCGATGACCGCGCGCACGGCGGCTCGCAGTTGCGGCTCGGGCGCAACCAGGGCCGCGGGATCGAGGTTGCCCTGCAAAGCTATCCGTCCTTCCGCGGCCTTACGTATTTCGCCCAGGCTGGCCGTCCAGTCGAGGCCAAGCGCGTCCAAACCGAGACGCGACAGTTCCGCGGCATGCTGGTGGGCCCCCTTGGGGAAGACGATCAACGGCTTGTCACGTGCGTCGGGATCGGCCTTGAGACGTTCCACGATCGCCGCCACCGGCTCCAGGCAGTATCGCCGAAAACCGTCGGGAGTCAACAAACCCGCCCAGCTCTCGAAGATCATCAGGGCATCGGCTCCCGCCCGCGCCTGAGCGATCAGGTAATCGGCTATGGCGGGCACGAGCCGCGCCGTGATGGCCTGGCCCAACTCGGGATCCGAGTGCAACGCTCCGCGCGCACGCTTGAACTCGCCACCGCCTGACCGCCCCTCGAGCATGTAGGCTGCCAGCGTCCAGGGGCCGCCTGAGAAACCGATCAGGGGCTTGCTGCCGTCCAGTTCCCGGGCGACAGTGCTGATGCTTGCCAACACATAGCCCAAGTCTCGCTCGGGGTCGGGCAGCGGCAGAGCGTCGGCCTCGGACTTGCGCGTCAAGGTCCGCTCGAAGCGCGGGCCCTCGCCGGCCACGAAACTCAGCCCCAGACCCATGGCGTCGGGGATGGTCAGTATGTCCGCAAAGATGATCGCGGCATCGAGATCATAGCGGCGCAGCGGCTGCAGCGTGACCTCGGCCGCCAACTCCGGAGTCTGCATCAGGTTCAGGAAACTCCCGGCCTGCTCACGGATGGCCCGATACTCCGGAAGGTAACGGCCCGCCTGACGCATGATCCAGACCGGGCGACGGCTGACCGGTTCGCGCCGCAAGGCGCACAGGAAGTCATGATTGCTAACCGGCATGGGACACCGCCTCTTTGATTTCTTCAATAATCGCGCTGGCCGCCGCGCACGGATCTTCGGCGTCGCGGATGGGACGCCCAACCACCAGATAATCGGCACCTGCCGCGATCGCTTCGGCCGGGCTGAGCACGCGCTTCTGGTCGTCCGCGGCGCGATTGAGCACAGGACGTATGCCCGGGGTCACGATCATGAGTCTGGAGCCCAGCTTTTGACGCAGCATCGCGGCTTCATGGCCCGAGGCAACGACGCCGTCCAGCCCGGCTTCCAGCGCCCGTCTGGCGCGTGAGGCGACGAGCGCGGGGATATCGCACTGGAAGCCCATATCGTCCAAGTCACCCTGATCGAGGCTGGTCAGGGCCGTCACGGCGAGCACCTTGCTCGCGCCCTTGGCTTGGGCCGCGGCTTCCATCATGGCCTGGTTGCCATGCACGGTCATGAAATCAGCCCCGAGATCAGCCAGTCGGGACACGGCCCGCGCCACGGTCGCAGGGACGTCGAAGAGCTTGAGATCCACAAAGACCTTCTTGCCGGCCGCCTTGAGGTCGCGCACCAGCTGCGGGCCATCCCCAGCTGTGAACAATTCCAGGCCGACCTTGTAGAAGCTGACCGTTTCGCCGAGCCGGTCCACCAGGGCGCGTGCCGCGTCGGGCGTGGGCACGTCCAGCGCGAAAATTAATCGGTCTCTGGGATCAATGGCTGGCACCGGTCGCACCACAGTCGAATTCGCGGCATTTTATCAGCCGGCGCCCGCTTCTTGCGCGGCATTGACCGCTGCGAAGAATTCGCCCTGTTCCACATCGCTCCAGACAGCCGCCTTGCCGAGTGCTTCCAGGCCGATAAACCGCAAGCGGCCCGAAAGGATTTTCTTGTCCAGTTCCAAGGCGTGTGCGAGAGTATCGTGGTCAACGTCCGCGGGGAATTTCACGGGCAGGTTGAAGGCCTGAAGCAATGCACGTAACCGCGAGACTGATCCCCGCTCCAATGTCCCTCGCCGTGCTGAAAGTTCGGCGGCCACAAGCAGGCCCACGGCCACGGCTTCGCCGTGCAACCAAGTACCGTGTCCCAAGGCCGTTTCCAGTGCATGGCCCAGTGTATGTCCCAAGTTGAGCAGGGCACGGCTCCCACGCTCCGTCCGGTCGGCGGCTACAACCTTCAACTTGGTGCGCGCGCTGGTCTCGATGGCGGTTGTGAGCACGTCCGACCGACGCCCGTCCAGTGCTTCGGCATTCTCCTCCAGCCAGGCAAAGAAATCGCCGTCCAGGCCGAGGCCGTACTTAATAACTTCGGCGATGCCTGAACGGTATTCCCTCGTCGCGAGACTATCCAGGCGCGAGGGATCGGCCCAGACGGCCAAGGGATCGTGGAAGGCGCCGATAAGGTTCTTGCCCTGGGCATGGTTGATCGCAGTCTTTCCGCCGATCGCAGCATCGACCTGGGCCAGCAAAGTGGTCGGCACCGCGACCCAGTCAATGCCGCGTTGGTAGCAAGCCGCTGCATAACCGCCAAGGTCGCCTATCACCCCGCCCCCCAACGCTACCAGCAAGGCATCACGATGAAATGCAGCGTCGATGAGCGTGTCGAGCACTCGCGAAAAACCGGTGAGCGACTTGCTGTCCTCGCCTGCCGGCAGGACCAGTTTTTCGATCCGCACCGCACTGTCAAGGCCCTGGCACAGGTTGTCCAGATGGTGTGGAGCCACGTTGCGATCGCTCAGGACCATCACATCACGCCCAGTCGCCAAGGTATTCAACGCACCCGCGGGCTCACTCCCACTTCCGATCCATACGGGATAACCCACACCGGGTTCACGCAATTGTCTCAACGTGTCTGCTCCTGTTACTGGTGCGCGATAGCTGCAATCATATCCGCAACCGCGGTTTCGTCCAGCTCACCGGTATCGATTCGATGGTCGGCGATAGCCGCATACAAAGGCTCACGTCGTCCTACCAGTTCCGCCAACCGCTCTGCTGTCGAACCGCTCAACAGCGGTCGTTTCGTGGTATCCCGCGCCAACCTCTCCAGCAGGAGCTTTGAAGGCGCCTGCAGCCAGAAGACCAGCCCGGCGGCCTTCATGGCCATGCGGTTCTCCGGTGATTCGACAACCCCCCCACCGGTAGCGATAACGATACGCTCCTGCTGCAATTGCTCTGCGAGCACCTGCCGCTCATGACTACGAAAACACGTCCATCCTTCGGTCGCCACGAGCTCGCCGATGGTCATTGCAGTTCGGGTCTCGATGATGCAGTCGGTATCGGCAAAGACCCAGCCGAGACGTTCAGCCACCAATTCGCCCACACGCGACTTGCCGCTCCCCGGCAAACCAACGAGCGCTATCGATTCATTTCCTTTGAACGGCATAAAGAATTATTTTTTCCACGAGCCCGGCTATGAGACATCCAGATGGATGGAGTCAATCGGGTCGTGTGGAGGCAACCCGGATTTTCGGCAGTGCCTTGAACGGGTGTCCAACATAGGCGGACACCCGTTCACCATCAATTAGTTGACCTGAATCGGTAGGCTGTAGCTTACCGTTCCCGAGACGGGGTCCGTCGCTTTGATTAGGAAGCTGCCCGTAGCTGACGTAGAAGACACTGAAACTTGGAAGGAGTAAACTCCGGAGCCTGGCGGAGAGCTGCCGCAACCGATATCCGGTACTGACGTCTGAAGAATGGTTACCGAGGGACCACTGGAATTTATCCCCAGCCCCGTACCGACGGCAGGGACATTGCCATTCTCGTCCGTGATCGTATAGGTGGCCGTCTGGCCAACGCTCAAGCTGGTCGGACCGGATATGAACAGATTCGATCCGGACATCACGATGCAGCTCTGTTCGCCAATACCCAGGGTGGATGTGCCGCATTGAACCGTGGCCGTGCCCACGCATCCTTGGCCATGGTATTTACCGTCCGGCCCATTCCTGACACCGTCCTGATTAAAGTCGAAGAAATAGTCGCCGGTCTTATATGACCCGGACTCATCCTGGTCCAGGTAAACTTCGCCGATGTCGTCCTGCGCAGGCGGACCAAAGAAGTTGTCGCCCGATCCGGTATAGAGACTGAATTGGTCGTTATCGTCGAATACGCCATCACCGTTGGCATCCGTGAAACTCTCTTCGCCCGTAGTGTAAGCCAGGATTTCCGCGTGCCCCAGCACGGAGAGGCCGGAGCCCGAAGGCCTGGGATTAGCACTGGTCCAGGTCACCGAACAAGTGCCGTTCGTTGTCGTGCAGGAGGGATCAATATGTCCGCCATTGGTCGTGAACGACACCGCAGTGCCGTCAGGAACCGGGTTATTGAAACGGTCCGCCAGGAGTACCGTCACGGTGTCGGTCACGCCATCATAGTCGAAGCCCTCGACATTGTGCTTGCTGATGGAGAGCGAGAAATTCTTCTCGGTGGGAATCCCCGTACTGATGTCGATGCCGGGCGACTGGGTGGAAATCGTAGTGCCCGCCTGATTCGTAGTCTGGGCGGTTATACGTACCGTTGTGTGCTGGGTGCCGGCCTGGAGCACGGTCTGCACCTGGCCGGAATTGTTTGTCGTGGCACTCGTGGGGGTCAGTACGATGCCTCCTACCGTGGTATTCGGGGAAAACTGGACCTTAACGTTGGGCACAGGGCTACCCGAGGCATCCGAGACCTTGAAAATGACCGTTGAGGTGGTCTGCCCGCCACCACCTTGGAGGGAAATGGTGGCCGGGTTTGCGGACACGAATTGGATCGAGCCGGCTGACGCGCCGGCTACGGTCACCGTCCCCACGGCGGTCAAATTAATCCCCCCCGCCGAGGTCGTGGCTGTGATGGTATCGCTGCCACTACAACCCTGGGCTGTGTAGGTAATATTGGCCTGGCCAGTACTCGTGCTGACGCTGTTCGTAGTCGTGCCGTTACTGGAAAAAGTGGCCAACCCGTTCTGGTAGCACGGTGAAGTGAACGTCACCGTCGCCGAAGTGGTGTAAGGAGTACCATCGGAGTTCTGTAACGAAGCGGAAATCGTGGTCGAACCGCCGGCCGAAAGACTGGGCACAGACACGCCCAGTACGCCCTGGACAAAACTGGAGCCGCTGCCGCTGCCGAATTCGACGGGACCACCGGACGAACCGCCACCACCGGTCCCGGTACCGCCGCTACTGCTACCGCCGCTACCCAGCGAGGAACTGTTGCCACCGCAGCCCGCGAGGGTGAAAACCAAGCTGCATACTGCGATCAATGCAAATTTCTTTTTCATAACTACCCCTTCGAGAACCCGGCTCGTATTCGTAATTACTGGCTCAAGCTGTCAGCAAGTATCTTGGGTGTAACGAAAATCAGCAGCTCGTCCTTATTGTTGGTCTTCGACTTCTGACGGAAGAGGAAGCCCAGCAAGGGGATATCGCCCAGCAGCGGGACTTTGCTAACAGAGTTCGTCACATTAGTCTCGTAAATGCCGCCCAACACCACAGTATCGCCATTATCAACAAGCACCTGCGTGTTGACCCGGCGCGTGTCGATACTGGGCACCGAACCACCATTGGCGGTTTGCACCGTCTGACCCACGTTATCTTTGCGAACCTCGATTTTCATCATTATCCGGTTGTCCGGCGTGATCTGTGGCGTCACGTCGAGGCTCAAAACGGCCTTCTTGAACTGAACCGTCGTGGCACCGCTGGATGCCGCATTCTGATAGGGAATCTCCACACCTTGCTCGATATGGGCCTGCTGCTGATTGGCCGTAATCACGTGCGGACTGGATACCACCTCGCCTTTTCCTTCCGCCTGGAGCGCCGAAAGCTCCAGATCCACTTCAAAATTGTGGTTGAGTATCGCGACCGCAAGCTGGCCTACCGACCCGCCAGCGTTGGAGGCCGGCAGATTTACGTTCAGCAAATCATTAAGGTTTGTCGGCGTCGGGTAGGGTCCGGGCGAACCGGCAGACTGCCCGTTCAGCATCTGCTGGGTACCGGTCAAGCTCCCGGTCGTCGCAATAGTGCTGTTGGCACCAGTCTGTACGCCTGTAATGCCGAAGCGCGCACCGAGCGACTCCTGATAGGTATTACTGGCAACTACGATGCGGGATTCGATAAGCACCTGCTTCACTGGAATGTCTAGCACATGCACGAGCTTGCGCACCTGGTCGATGTGCTCATTGGTGTCCTGAACAATCAGGGTATTCGTACGCGCATCGGTCGTTATGGAGCCACGGGGCGAAAGCAAGGAAGTTTTCTGCGACTTGATCAAATCAGCCAGGTCTCCCGCCTTGGCGTAGTTCACCTGGATATAGGCCGTGGACAGCGGTACCAGTTTTTCAATCTGGTTTCTCGCTTCCAGTTGACTCTGTTCCTGGCTGGCAAAAACCGATGCCGGGGCCACCATGATGACGTCATTGCTCTGGCGCATGGCCAGACCCTGTGTCTGGAGAATGATGTGCAGCGCCTCGTCCCAGGGAACATCGTGCAAGCGCAGCGTAATATTACCGCCTACATTGCCGGATACGACGATATTCTTGCCGGTGAAATCGGCAAGAATCTGCAGTACCGAACGCACCGGTATGTTCTGGAAGTTCAAGGTCAGCTTCTTGCCCTTGTACTGCTTCAGCGCAGTGGCTTGCTGGGCGAGCGTGACCGGCTTCAATTCGACCGCAAAAGTGTTGTTGGCCTGGAAAGCCATCTGGGTGAAGTTGCCCGAACCCTTGATCACGACCTCCGCGCCATTGGGCGTGTTGCGGGTTGTGATGGTGGATACCGGGGTCGCGAAGTCGCTTACCCCCAGACTTTCTTCCAATTTCTTCGGAACGGTAGCACCGGGGAAATGCACCGTGATGCGATCGCCTACCTGGTTGACGTTCCCGCTGACGTCCGGACCCGGCAGACCAATCTCAACACGGCCACCTCCGTCAGGCATGCGATGGAAATGGACACCGGTCAAGTCCGTGCCGGTCACTTGTTGGCGGGCACCGGATGAACTGCCCGACTTGGGCCCAAAAGTATTCTCCCCGGCATTCATCTTGTTGCTGGCCATCTGGCTCTTGCCACCGCCGAGGGTTACGTAAACATGATTGCCGTCGATACGCGTTTTGTAGGCGGTCATCGACTGCAGATTGAGCACGACGCGAGTGCGGCTACTGGTTGCCGCCACCTGCACGCTGGTCAGATCGCCCACGTTGAACATCTTCTGGTTCTGCGAGAGCCCCACACCGGTACCCGGAAGATCAAGCACTATCATGGCCGGATGGTCAACGCTGAACGAAAGGGGCTTGGGAGCCGCCTGGTTGAGCGTCATGTCGACCTCGACGGCACCGCTTGGCAGAGTGACTGTCTTGACAGATGTCAGGGACCGTGTCTGATCGGCCTGCGCCTGCCCTACTGCAAAGCCGATAAACGCCGCAGCCAGGGTAGCTGCCATCAAGCCTTTGTATGCATGGTGTTTCATTATTTAGCCTCCAGACTTTTGTGCCAGCGAGAGCGACGCGGGGCGCTTGAGCCACCCGCCGCTGCCATTGGGCACAATTTCAGTCAACCTGATCCCGTTCGGCAGAATCGCCGTGATGCGGCCGTTGTTCTGCCCCATGTAATTACCTTTAGTGACCTTGTGGACCAACCCCTGCGGGTCTTCGATCAATGCGTAGTTGGTGCCGTTGATTTGAATCTCACCCACCAGCTTCAATGAATCCAGTGGGAACTGCTCCAGGAACTGTTTTTTGTGAGCATTGGGACGAACACTGTTATCCGGCTTGGATGAAGGAATGAACGGCGACCGCAGCCCACCCGCCGAGTAGATATAACCCTCGTAGGGTTTTGGCTTGGGTACCGGTGCTATTCTTCCGCCCGGACGCGCCTTGACGTGCGCCACCCAGGCTTGCAGGGCAGCCTGATCCCCACAGCCCGCAAGTGGCAGGGCACAAAATATGGCCAAACACACGGCCACACGACGCATGCTCGCGGCATTCATCGTCTACCCCTCCGTCCTTTATTCACGACCACACCGCCTTCGCTGAGGTAGCGGTAGGTATAGGCGGTGACGGAGAAATTCAGCTCGCTACCATCGTCTTTCTTGATGGGCGCCATCTCGAAATTACGCACGGTGACGATACGGGGCAACGACGAGACATCGCTCACAAACTTGGCGATCTGTTGATAGCTGCCCCGGTAGCCCATCGAAATCGGCTTGTAGGCATAAAAGCCTTTGCGCTGTTCCTTGCCGGGTTGAAACAGTTGCTGTGCCAGACCGTCTTCCTGCGCAGTCTGGGACACATCGCGTAACAGCGCCTCGATTTCCGTCTTGCTGGGCAATTGCCTCAGAAGAGCACCAAAATCCTTGTGCATCTGGGCAAGCTGCGCCTTGTAGGCATCGAGATTGGCCGCCAGGCGCTGCTTGGCTTCGAATTTCTGCTTGAGCGACACTTCCTCTTGCTGCGCATAGTGGAGGTCTTCCAGTTTGCCGCGTATGACCAGAAAGTAGCCGATCGCAAGTACGATGACCACAATTATTGCCATTACGAATAGACGCCCTGCCAAGGGCCATTCTCCGACATTGGAGAAATTGATATCACGCAGATCGAGATTGTTCAGGTCCTGAAAATTCATGACCCACCTCCATCGGCATCTTTGCCTTTCTTGTCGGATGGCTGTATCAGTTTGGTTGTCACAGTGAATTCACTGCGGCTCAGTTTGCCCTCGCTTTGCGTGCGGACCACCGTCAGATTAGGATCGCCCAACCACGGCGAGTGTGCAATATTCTGCATGTATGTGGAGACGCCGGCAGGTGATTGGGCCACGCCGTCTATCGACAATACGCCATCATGGTTTCTCAACCCGGTGAGATAAACGCTGTCCGGAACCGTGCGGGTAAGCTGGTCAAACAAATGAACCACCTGCGAGCGGCTTTGCTCCAGCTTCTCGATCACCCGCATGCGCCGCAAAAGCGACTCGCGCTCCTTCTTGAGATCCTTGATCGTCTTGATCTTCTGATCCAGCTGAGCAAGCTGCTGGCGCAGGTAGGCGTTGCGACCCTGCTGAATACTCATGGCACCGCCTACCATGAACGTCCCCCACACAATAATCACGATACCCACGACCAGCGAAAGCACCAGCGAGAGCAAAAAACGCTGGCGCCGCTGGCTGTTCTCCCATTCACGCCAAGGCAATAGGTTTATGCGCGCCATCAGCTGAAACTCCTCATGGCCAAGCCGCACGCAACCATCAGCCCCGGCGCATCCTGTTCGATACCCTGTGCCTGGGCGCGGCCTGTCAGCTTGAGCGATGTGAACGGATTGGCAACTCGGGTCGGCAAGTCCAGTCTTTCGCCGATGTGCTCAGCTGCCTCGGGAATCGATGCGCAGCCGCCGCAAATGAAAACCTGCTTGACCTTCGTATGCTCGGTAGTCGCCGCATAGAAAAATTGCAGTGCCCGGTTGACCTGCTGGGCCATGTCGTTGATGAAAGGCACCAGGACTTCTTCATGATAAGACTCGGGCAGTCCTCCGCGCCTCTTGGCGCGTCCGGCATCCTCGTACGAGAGGTTGTAGCGCTGCATGATCGCGTCTGTCAGTTGCCTGCCGCCAAATGCCTGGTCGCGGGTATAAATGATGCGCCCGTTTTCAAACACGCTGAAAGACGTGGTTGCAGAGCCGAAGTCGACTAGGGCAACAACATTGTCCTCATCTTTATCGTTTACCGCATCGTCCAGTAATTTGTAGGCATTCTCCAGCGCGAAGACTTCGCAATCCACTATGGCGGCCTTCAGGCCCGCAACCTCGAGCACGGCCTGGCGATGCTCAACATTGTCGCGCCGGGTGGCCACCAGCAGGATATCCGTGCTGTTCTCGTCGCTTGCGGAAGGACCAATCTCCTCGAAGTCATAGGACACTTCTTCGAGCGCGAATGGAATGATGCGCGGCAGCATCAATTCGATTTGTTCCGTCTGCTCGCGCGCGTTCAGACCCTTGGGAATCTGTACGGTCTTGGTGATGACTGTTGCCCCGCCGATAGCGATCGCCGCGTCCTTGAGGCGGCTGCGCGAGCGCTTGTAAGCACGGCGCACAGCTTCGCCGACGCCCTCGATATTCACGATGACTTTGTCGACAATGGCATTGTCAGGCATCGGCTCGACCGCATAGGTCTGCGCACGATAGGATGAGCCGGCCTTGGCCAGTTCTACCACCTTTACCGAGGAGGTACTGATGTCCAAGCCGAGCACAGGTTTGGTTCGTGGTTTACGTGCCATAATCTGATTCTCTCTTGGCCCCGCACCATGCGGAGCCCCAACCCCAAGGGGACCTGATGTCCAACTATAAGGCATTGGTTGAAGATGTCAATGCAAGTCATGCAAAATTCGATTAATTGTGTAGGAATCCTCCGATGATCCGACGCCGCCAAATACTGCGCTACAGCCTCATTGCCACCGCCGCCCTGTCCCTGGCCGGATTGGTCGGCCTAGTCGGTATTTATCTGTATGTAGTCCCCAGTTTGCCGTCGGTGGCGGTGCTCAAAGACATTCACCTGCAGGTGCCGTTGCGCATTTACACACGTGACGGAAAGCTGATGGCGGTATTCGGTTCCAAGCACCGTATCCCGCTTGAGTACCAGCAAATCCCCCCTTTGCTGATTGAAGCTTTCATGTCCGCCGAGGATGACCGTTTCTTCGAGCACTCGGGCGTCGATCCACGCAGTATGGTCCGTGCGGCGATCAATCTGATCGAAACCGGGCGCAAGTCACAGGGCGCCAGCACCATTACCATGCAGGTTGCGCGCAATTTCTTCCTCACACGCAAAAAGCTCTATATCCGCAAACTCCGCGAAGTCTTCCTCGCCCAGCGCATCGAGCACGAGTTGTCCAAGGAAGACATTCTGCGCCTCTACCTGAACAAGATTTACCTCGGCAATCACGCCTACGGCGTGGGTGCCGCGGCTGAACTCTATTACGGCAAGACGGTCTGGCAACTGGATCTGGCCCAGATGGCGATGATCGCCGGCCTGCCCAAGGCACCCTCGGCTTTCAATCCCCTGGCCGATCCGAAGCGTGCGCTCGAACGCCGCGCCTATGTGCTCGGACGCATGCACGATCTGGGCTATATCGACCAAAGCGCCTACCAGCGTGCCATGTCCGCCCCGATCACGGCCAAGCCCCACGGCCCTCAAGTCACCGTGTCCGCACCCTATGTAGCGGAAATGGTTCGTGACTACATCACCAGCCAATACGGTGAAAGCGCCTACACCGCGGGCTTTCAGGTCGTCACGACGATCGACGCCAAACTGCAGAAAGCCGCGGAGAAAGCCGTTGTCGCCAACCTCGAACGCCTCGACCGCGAGAAGGGCTGGCGCGGGCCGGTGGCGCAAATCAAGCTGCCGCCCCACCCTGAAACGGCCACTCTGGCGGCGGCTGTCACCACAACACCGGCGGTAGCCAATCTGCAACCCGCCGTGATCACGCAGGTCAAGGACAAATCGGTCGCCGCTTACGTCCAGGGCCACGGTGCTGTCCAAATCGATTGGCAAGGGCTCAACTGGGCCGCCGGGAATGCTGACAAGGCCGACGTCTTCCTCAAGCGTGGCGACGTGGTCTATGCGATAAATAACGGCAAATCAGGCTGGGAACTCGGGCAAATCCCGCAGGTACAGGGCGCATTGGTGTCCATCGATCCCTATGATGGGGCCATCGTTGCGCTGGACGGCGGTTTCTCTTTTCAGCAAAGCAAATTCAACCGGGCGATCCAGGCCCGCCGGGGACTAGGCTCATCGTTCAAACCCTTTGTCTACTCCGCTGCCCTGAACCAAGGCTTGACCGCTTCCACACTGATATCCAACGCGCCTTTTGTCTCGGTAGCCAACCAGCAATTATCGGACCTGTGGCGCCCACGCAATTACGAGAAAAACTTTTCGGGCATGATGCGCCTGCGAGAAGGGCTCGTGCATTCGGTCAACATTGTGTCGGTGCGTATTCTCCAGCGTATCGGCGTCGACAAGGCCATCGACTGGGCCCGACGCTTCGGCTTCACGCCCGACGAGCTGCCGCATAACCTGACCCTGGTGCTCGGTAGCGCCAGCCTCAGTCCCCTCACCATGGCTCGCGGCTATGCCGTGTTCGCCAATGGGGGCTTTCTGGTACGGCCGTATTACATCCAACGCGTGACCGGGCCGGGCGGAGCGCTTCTCGCGCAAGCCAACCCCTGGGTCGCATGCGGACCCTGTTCGGCCTCCACCGCCGCAACGGCTCCCGTGCCTGCGGAGGCCACGGTTGCGGCCACCGCGCCCAGTGCTCCCATGAGTGTCTCCTCACCCGCCTCCGCGGTTGCGGCGGCGAGCCAGACGGCAGCCGCCAAACACTCGGCACAAGTGCTGGTCTCACAGCCGACCAACGTGCCGAGGCTTGCACCTCGCACTTTGCCCCCGCAGAACGCCTATCTCATGGCAAACATGTTGCACAGTGTCATCACCAGCGGCACGGGCCGCGCCGCACGCAGCCTCGGCCGCGACGATCTGGCTGGGAAGACCGGCACCACCAACGATTTCTCCAACGCCTGGTTCGACGGTTTTGGCCCGCGGTTGGTCACCGTGACCTGGGTCGGCTACGATCAGCCCCACTCACTGGGCCCGGGTGAATCCGGCGCACGTGCTGCCTTGCCCATGTGGATCAGCTTCATGGGCCCGGCGTTGGAAGGCGTGCCGGAAAACCCAACTCCCATGCCCGAAGGCCTGGTCACCGTCCGCATCGACTCGAAAACCGGCCTGCGCTGCAATGCGGGTGACCCGAATGCGATCTGGGAAATCTATCGCAGCGACAACCTGCCTCCGATGAGCCAGTCACAGAAAACCCCCAGCCTGTACGGGGGCGGAGGTGGAGGCGGCTAAGCCATGAAACCCGAGCATGCCAGACGCCTGTTGGCCCAGGAAGCGGCGCGCATTATCGCCGAGGAAGGCCGGCATGACTTTCTCGGCGCCAAGCAAAAAGCGGCCGCGCACCTCGGGCTTGCGCTCAAGCATCTGCCCACCAATCGGGAAATCGAAACGGCCCTTATAGAACATCAGCGACTGTTTGAAGCCTCCTCCCAACCGGAGCGCCTGGACCGGCTGCGCAGGCTGGCGCTGGACGTCATGCAACGGCTGGAAGACATGGAAACCCGCGCTACCGGCGCCATCCTCGCAGAAGTCGCCACGGCTCACGCCCGCGTGGAACTGCATGTATTTGTGGAACCGCCCGAGCGCCTGGTCTTTCGATTGGCCGATCTGGGCGTACATTACGAGGAAAACACCCGCCGCCACAGCTGGCGCAACGGAAGTGTGCGCGACGTTCCCATGTTCGCTTTTTCGATCGACGGCCAGGTTGTGGAAATCACGGTTTTCAACCTGAAAGAGCTGCGCGAGGCGCCCATGGATGCCGTGGACGGCCATCCGATGCAGCGCATCGGCAAAGCGGCGCTGGAGCAACTGATCGCGGAAAACCGCCAGTCCGTAACCGGCTGAGACCTGCAAAAGGAATTCTCGCAAAGGCGCAGAGCCGCAAAGATTTCCTATTACGAACCAACCACTTACCAGGCTACGATTAGCCACGCCCGCAAAAATAGATTCTCGGCGGTCTTTGCGTCTTGGCGAGAGTTTTTAGCGACGCACCTGGGCGATCAACGCTTGTCGAGAGGTACGAACTTGCGCTTGGCGGAACCGGTGTAGAGCTGGCGGGGACGGCCGATGCGCATGCGCGGATCCGTCACCATCTCGGTCCAGTGCGCCACCCAGCCCACCGAGCGCGCGATCGCGAACATCACGGTGAACATGTCCGTGGGGATACCCAGCGCCTTGTAGATGATGCCGGAGTAGAAATCGACGTTCGGATACAGTTTGTGCGAAACGAAATATTCGTCCTTGAGCGCGATCTCCTCAAGCTTCAGCGCCAGCTCGAGCAACGGCTCCTGGCGGCCACCCAGGTTTTCCAGCACCTGGTGGGTCATGGTGCGGATAATCTTCGCACGCGGATCATAGTTCTTGTAGACACGGTGGCCGAAGCCCATCAGGCGGAACGGATCGTTCTTGTCTTTGGCCTTGTCCACGAACTTGTCGATGTTGTCGACCGAGCCGATCTCGTTGAGCATCTTGAGCACCGCCTCATTGGCGCCGCCGTGCGCCGGCCCCCAGAGGCAGGCGATGCCCGCGGCGATCGCCGCGTAGGGATTGGTACCTGAACTGCCGGCCAGGCGCACCGTGGAGGTACTGGCATTCTGTTCGTGGTCGGCGTGCAGGATGAACAGCAGGTTCAGTGCTTTCGCCGCCACCGGATTGACCTCGTAGGGCTCGCTGGGCACAGCAAAGAGCATGTGCAGCAGGTTCTCCGCGTAGCCGAGCTCGTTGCGCGGATACATGAACCGCTGCCCGATCATGTGCTTGTAGGCCGCCGCAGCCACGGTCGGCATCTTGGCGATCACACGCTTGGCAAACAGGTCGCGGTCGTCGGCGTCGTGGATATTGGTCGTCTCATGGTAGAACGCCGACAATGACGCCACCACGGCCGTCATCATGGCCATGGGATGCGCATTCGGGTGGAAGCCCGCGAAAAAGCGCAGCACGTGCTCGTTCAACAGCGTGTGGTAACGAATTTCGCTCTCGAAATGACGCAATTCCTGCTCGGTCGGCAACTCGCCGTTGAGCAGTAGGTAACACACCTCGAGGAACGTACAGTTCTCCGCCAACTCCTCGATCGGATAACCGCGAAACAGAAGCACGCCGTTCTCACCATCGATATACGTTATCGCGCTCTCGCAACTGGCGGTGGAGACGAAACCGGGATCGAAGGTGAAAACGCCCTGCCCGCGATAGAGACCGTTGATGTCCAGTGCGGCCGGCCCCATGGTCGGCTGCCGCGCCTCGAGTTCGACTCGAGTGCCGTCCGGCGCATTGAGTTCATACTGGGACGAACGCTCAGACATCACCAATCTCCTTAGTGTTTCAGTGGGTAACGCCCACTCGCCGTCTTTTGGGCAAGCCGGACTTTCCCCAAACGCGGCCAGCGTCAAGCCGGCGCGCAATCATAGCGTACGGCTGGGCCGTTGCTCAGTTGGCGGACGCGCCGTACTTGCGGCGGAACTTGTCCACACGCCCGGCGGTGTCAACGATCTTCTGCTTGCCCGTGTAGAACGGATGGCAGGCCGAACACACTTCGACGTGCAGGGCTTCCGTCAGCGTGGAACGCAACTTGAAGGTGTTGCCGCAGCTGCAGGTCACGTCGATTTCATTGTATGCAGGATGTATGCCTTCTTTCATGGTCGCAAAAAGGGCCGTAAAGCAGGATATTGTACCAGCTATCCGGGCCATGGAGTCCAGGGCTCCTGCTTTTCATTTCTCACTTCAGTTGCCTTTGTATCGGCAATTTTAAGTTAGGCAGTAAATCGCAAAGCCATTCTCACGAAATCCCCCTAACTACCTCTAAGCCAATGGGAAAACCGATTCTTCCACAACCCCTGTGGAAAACTTTGTGGACGAATTGACGAAATTGTTGTCATTCAGGTTTCAGAATGCGTTCATCTTTGGATTGACGCATTTTTCGCCAACTCTTAATAATTATATATTTATCAATAGGTTATAATTTCTCCGGTCTGTTATCCAACTGTAACAATACCGCTAAGCCGCGTTTTCTGAGCAAGGGTTCAAAGGCAGTGCATAACCCGTTGTTTCTACGATGGAGAACCCTATTCAGTCGGGTAGAAAACGCGCTTGGAGCTCATTCAGATAACGCATACCATAACCGGTCGGTCGCACCCCGCCAGGGATCGATTCCAGCAACCCTTCGGCCAGTGCCTGGGACAACTGCGGTTCCAGACATGCACGTGGGAGACCGGTACGGCGCTCAAAATCAGCCCAAGCGAACCCCTCGGTCAGACGCAGCGCTCCCAGCAGATACTCGAAAACACGCTCGTTCTGTCGGACTTCACGCTCGGAACAGGCTTCGGCGTGGCCCGCCAGGCGCAACCAACGCACAGGCGAGCGAATCCGCTCCGTACGCCGAATGGAGCCTTGCCCCGAATGCTTGCCATGGGCGCCCGGACCAACGCCGATATAATCGCCATATGTCCAGTAAGTCAGATTGTGCCGGCAATGCGCGCCATCCCGGGCATAGGCCGAGACCTCGTAACGCCGGTAGCCCGCCTCCGCAAGTCGCGTTCGGCCCGCTGACTCCATGCAGACCAAATCATCTTCTCCGGGCAAACGCGGCGGACGGCGGTAAAAGACGGTGCCGGGTTCCAGAGTGAGCTCATACCACGATACATGCGCCGGACCGCAGGCGATAGCTTGGTCGAGATCGGCCAGCGCAGCCGTCTCATCCTGGCCCGGGAGGCCATACATCAGGTCCAGGTTGTAGTTTTCCATTCCCGCCGCGGCCAGTTCGTCAACCGACCGCAGTGTTTCGGCAGCGGAATGGATTCTGCCAATGCGGCGCAGGAGTCCGTCATCGAAGCTCTGGGCACCCAGCGACACGCGATTGACCCCAGCCGCCGCATAGTCTGCGAAGCGGCCGCGCTCTATCGTGCCGGGATTGGCTTCCAGGGTTATTTCCGCATCTCCGGCCAGGCCGCTCAGAGCCCGGATGCGCTCGATCAAACCGCCCACCACCTCCGGCGGCAACAGGCTGGGCGTTCCGCCGCCGAAAAACAAGGTTTGCGGAGCTACCCCCGGCGGACGAATGCTCAGCTCGTATTCAAGGTCCGCCACCAGTGCTCGCGCATAATCCGAAAAAGGTGCTCCGTCCGCCGGGGCAACATGCGAGTTGAAATCGCAGTACGGGCACTTTCGCACGCACCACGGCACGTGCACGTAAATGCCCTGCGGTACCTTCGCAGGCACACTTATAATGGGTGATTCAACTTCAACCGACTGGTCAATCATGCTCCTCGATCCGGGTCCGCGCACCGTCATACACCGTGAAGACTATACCCCGCCGCCGTACCTGATCGACTCCACGTCCCTTCTGTTCGACCTGGAGGAGGAAGGCTCGGTAGTCACCGCGCGTTTGGCCATGCGCCGCAATCCGAAAGCGATCAAACCAGCGGATCCGCTGATCCTTGATGGCATCGGACTGGAGCTGCTGGAACTGCGCATCAACGACGAGCCGTTGGCGCCCGAGCGCTACCAGGTCGGAGACGAGGCCCTCCTGATTCACTCGCCGCCGGAACAGTTCATCCTGACCAGCCGGGTGCGTATACACCCCGAGACAAATACGGCCCTGTCGGGGTTGTACAAATCGTCCGGCAATTTCTGCTCTCAGTGCGAAGCCGAAGGCTTTCGGCGCATCACATTCTATCTCGATCGCCCGGATGTGCTCTCCCGCTTCGATGTGCGCGTGGAAGCCTCGCGCGAACGCTACCCGATCCTGTTGTCCAACGGCGACCTGAAAGCGGAAGGCGCACTGGATAACGGCCGCCACTTCGCGGAGTGGCACGACCCGCATCCCAAGCCGTCCTATCTTTTCGCCCTCGTTGCAGCCGACCTCGCCTGCCTCGAGGACGAGTTCCGCACCGCATCGGGGCGCACCGTTGCACTGAGACTGTATGTCGAACAACACAACCGCGAACGGGCCCATCATGCCCTGGCCTCGCTGAAACGCGCCATGGCCTGGGACGAGCAACGCTATGGTCGCGAATACGACCTCGACACTTTCATGATCGTCGCGGTGGACGATTTCAACATGGGGGCGATGGAAAACAAGGGACTCAACCTGTTCAACTCCAAGTACGTGCTCGCCGATCCCGACGTCGCCACGGATCAGGACTACACCAGCATCGAGGCCGTGATCGGGCACGAGTATTTTCATAACTGGACCGGCAACCGGATAACCTGCCGCGACTGGTTCCAGTTGTCATTGAAGGAAGGCCTGACGGTTTTCCGCGAGCAGAGCTTTTCCCGGGAAATGACACGTTCCGCGGTCAAGCGCATCGACGACGTCCGCTTCCTGCGCCAGTTCCAGTTCGCCGAGGATTCCGGCCCGATCGCGCACCCTGTGCGGCCTGACCAGTACATCGAGATCAACAACTTCTACACCGCCACCGTCTACGAGAAGGGCTCCGAGGTCGTGCGCATGTATCAAACCCTGCTGGGCGAGGAGGGTTTCCGCCGCGGCATGGACCTCTACTTCGAACGCCACGATGGCCAAGCGGTCACGACTGACGATTTCCTCGCGGCGATGGCCGATGCCAACGGCGTCGACCTCACCCAGTTTGCCCGCTGGTATGCGGTCACGGGAACACCCCGGGTAAAAGCGCAGGGCCATTACGATGCCGACGCAAAAAGCTATGTCCTGGACCTGGAACAGATCCACGGCGACAGCCCGGGACAACCGGCATCGGAGAAACCCGCCCTGCTGATCCCCGTCGCCGTTAGCCTCATTAACCAAAACGGCCGGGCACTGCCTCTCGTTCTGGAAGGCGAATCCAGCGGGGACGCGCCGACCGAGCGTACGCTCTGGTTACAGGACATGGCTCAGAGCTTCGTATTCACGGGTATTGAATCACCGCCCGTGCCCTCACTGCTACGAGGCTTTTCCGCACCGGTCAAACTCGAGTTCGACTACAGCGACGAGGAACTAGCCTTCCTGGTGCGTCACGACGACGATGCCTTCAGCCGCTGGGACAACCTGCAGAAATTGATCGCCAACGCCATCCGGCGTCATGTCGAGAACGCGCGGCCCGCGGTGGAAACCACGGAGGCCATCGTGGCGTCCATGGCGGCGATGCTCGATGCAGCGGACAGTGAAGACCCCAACCTGATCGCGGAAATGCTGACCTTGCCGAACGAGGCCAGCCTGGCATTGGCCTACGATACCGTGGACATCGACGCACTGCATGAGGCGAGAGACGCCTTGCGCACGGCGCTGGCTAGAGGCCTGGAAGAGCGTCTGTTCAAGACGTGGAACGCCACGCAGAGCCGGGAGCCTTTCCGCTATGAACCGGAACATGCCGCCCGGCGCAGCCTGCACGGCGCGGCACTGGAGCTGCTGACGGCACTGGGGAATAAGGAACACCGGGAACGGGCCCGATCACAATTCAATGCCGCCGACAACATGACCGAACGGCTGAGCGCCCTGCGTAGCCTGAGTGAACACGAAGATGAATTGTTCAGCGAAGCCAGCAAGCAGTTCCGGCAGCAATACGCCAAACATCCATTGGTATTGGACAAATGGTTCGCGCTGCAGGCCATGCGCCCGGCGCCGGACACGCTGGAGCGCGTGCAGGAGTTGATGAAGGATCCCGTCTTCACGCTGCGCAACCCCAATCGCGTCCGCGCCCTGTTGGGCGCATTCGCGCACCAGAACCACGTCGGGTTCCATCGTGCCGACGGCGCCGGTTACCGTTTCATCGCCGACCAGGTGCTCGCCATCGACGCCGTCAACCCGCAGGTGGCGGCACGCTTGGTCAAATGCTTCGCGCGCTGGCGATCTTACGACGAGACACGCCGGGACAAAATGCGCACGGAACTGGAACGCATGGCAGCCTCGAAGTCGCTGTCCGCCGATGTGTACGAAATCGTCCAGCGAACCCTGGCCTGACGCCAGCCCGACCGATGTTTTCCTTACAATGCGTGCCTGCGCGCTGAAGCGACATTGATGCCATGAAAAACCTGATTGAATCCCTGGTCTCCCAGGCTCTGGACACTCTCGAAGTGCCCGCCGACGCCCGCGGCGCCGTGGCGGTCGAACGTGCCCGCGGCAAGGGCCACGGCGATTTCGCGACCAACGCCGCCCTGGTGCTGGCGCGCACACTCAAGCAGCCGCCGCGGACCATTGCCGAGCGCCTGGTGGAAGCCTTGCCCGATTCGCCGCTCGTGACCCGCTGCGAGATAGCCGGCCCCGGCTTTGTCAATTTCTTCCTGGCCCCTGCCGCCTACCATCATCAGTTGCAGGAAATACTCGCTGCCGGCAACCGTTGGGGCGAACAAGACAACTCGAATGCCCAGCGCATCCTGGTCGAGTTCGTCTCCGCCAACCCGACCGGCCCCCTGCACATCGGTCACGGCCGCGGCGCCGCCTACGGCGACAGCCTTGCGCGGATCCTTGCCGCCGCCGGTCACCAGGTGGACAAGGAGTATTACGTCAACGACGCCGGCCGCCAGACCGATATACTCACGATCAGCGTGTGGCTCGCGGCCCTAACGGAAGCCGGCGAATCGCCCGTGCTGCCGCAGGCGGCCTACCCCGGCGACTACATTGCGCACACGGCCCAGGCCTTGCCCGCTGATCTCACGAAACGCTTGCATCATCCCTGGGCCGAAGTTTCAAAGGGACTCCCTGCTGACGCTCCCGAGGGCGACAAGGAGGCGCATGTCGATGCCCTGATCGCGCGGGCACGCTCCCTGCTCGGCAACGACTATGAAACGCTCAAAGCGCATGCGCTGACATTACAGACGCAAGCCATCCGCAAGACACTGGAGGACTTTCACGTCGAATTCGACCGCTGGTTCTCCGAAGCCGACCTGACCTCCGGGGGAGCGGTCGACCATGCCTTGCAGGAACTGGACAAACGCGGCCATACCTACGAGGCCGACGGCGCACTGTGGCTGCGCACGTCCGAACTGGGTGACGAAAAAGACCGTGTGCTCAAGCGCAGCGACGGCAGCACCACCTATTTCGCCAGTGACGTCGCTTACCACCTCAACAAACTCGAGCGCGGCCATGATCTGTTGCTCGACGTGTGGGGCGCAGACCACCATGGCTATATCGCTCGGGTAGCGGCAGCCATCGAGGCCCTGACCGGGCGCAGCGACGCCTTCGAAGCCCGTCTGATCCAGTTCGTCACCCTCTCCTCGGGGCGCATGGGCAAGCGTAGCGGCAACTTCGTCACCCTCAATGACCTGATCAGCGAAATCGGCACCGACGCCACGCGCTTTTTCTATCTGTCGCGTTCCAACGACCAGCATCTGGAATTCGATGTTGAATTGGCCAAGTCGCACACCAACGACAATCCCGTTTACTACGTGCAGTACGCGCATGCGCGCATCGCCAGCGTGTTTCGCCAACTCGACGAAAAGGGCCTGGAATGGGTGCCGCCCGGGGATACGGCTGAGCTGGCTCCGCTGACCGCCGCCACGGAACTGACGCTGATCCTGCAACTGTCGCGCCTGCCCGAAGTCGTCGCCTCCGCGGCCGCCGAGCGTGCGCCCCACCAGGTCGTGCATTACCTCGGCGAGGTGGCGCAGGCCTTCCATGTCTGGTACAACAGCTGTACGTTTATCACTGACGAGGCCGCCATGCGCAACGCCCGTCTCAGCCTGGCCCGGGCCTGCAGCAACACCCTGTCCGCGGGGCTCGGCCTGCTTGGCGTTAGTGCGCCGGAGCAGATGTGAAGCCCGACCTCAAAGAACCTCAGGAAAGCGGCAAGCGCCGCGGCTCGGGGTTTTTGTGGTTCATCGCGGGCGGCGTCATCGCGGTAATCCTCGTCGTCGCTTTCCCGGGTATCAAGCGCGCCTTGCACCATGCCGAAACCAGCACGCTACAACACGCCAAGTCCCTGGGCAAAAAACTGTCCAAGACCCGCCCGGGTGCGGCGTCGACGTCCTCGGGACCTCACTTCGACTTTTATCAGCTTCTCAAGCATCCGACCCAGATCCTAACCTCGGGCGAAAGCCGCGAGGTCGCCACACCGCCGGCCACCCAACCCGTGGCACAAGCCGGCAGCTACATCCTGCAAGTGGCTTCCTTCCGCGACGCGAAAGCGGCGGAAGCGCTCAAGGCGCAATTAGCGCTGTGGGGAATCCAGTCCAGCGTACAGGCCGTGGACGTCCAGAGCGAGACCTGGCACCGCGTGCGCATCGGCCCACTCAGCGATCTCGAGAAGCTCAACGGCCTGCGCGACAAACTGGCCCGCCACAAGCTGCATGCCATCGTCATCCATGCCGGCAACTGATGCCCATCCCCGCCCTCATGGCCGGGTTCAGTTAGACTTTCCAGGGGTCCGAAACACACACTGATGCCATGCCACGATTCTCATTCGCTGCCGCCTTGCTGGGCATGCTCGCAGGGATAGCCATGAGCCCCAGTGCCTCTGCCCTGACGCTGTCTTCACCCCTCTTTACCGACCACGGCGAACTGCCGCAACGTTTCACCTGCAAGGGGACCGGAGTTTCACCACCGCTGGTGTGGCACGGCGCACCCGAAGGCACCCGAGGCTATGCGTTGATCGTGACGGATCCCGACGCGCCCGATCCCGACCATCCGCCCACCCATACCTACATCCACTGGGTCGTCGCTTATCTGCCGGCTTCGACCAACCACTTGGGCGAAGCGCAGAGCGCATCGCTGCCGCCGGGAAGCCGTGAAGGCGTGAACAGCACCGGGCACACGGGTTACACGCCGCCCTGCCCGCCGGCAGGACGGCATCGTTACATCTTCACCCTGTATGCGCTGGATACCGACCGAGATCTGACAGGGGTGAATCCGAACCGCGAGAGGGTGCTCCAGGCCATCGCGGGCCACGTGCTGGCGCAGACCCAACTGATCGGCACCTTCCGGCACCGCCGTTGAACCGGTCGTTACGCCTCGCCGGCCTGCTCGCTGGGCTGCTGCTCACCTGTACCGCAGCATCTCCCGCAGCTCGTGCCAGCAGCGAGCAACCCGCCAAACTCAAGCGCTTGCGCACCCAGATCGCCCGCCTGCAGGCCCAGGAAGCCTCGGATCTGAAGCGCAAACACCGGATCCAGGCGCAGCTCTCGGCACTGGAGCGAAAAATCGCGGAAACGACCCGGGCCCTGGACAAACTCAATACGCGAATGCGTTCGCTCGAAGCCAGACAACAGAAATTGCAAGCCAAAAGCGCACAGGCCAAAGGGCAGGCGCAAACAGCCAGCAAGGAGCTGGCAGCAGCCTTGCGTGCGGCCTTTGTCCTCGGCCGCGAACCCCAACTCAAGCTGGCACTCAATGGTAACGATCCGGCCACCGTGGCTCGCATGCTCGGCTACTACGGGTATTACTCCAAGGCACGGGCAGCACACCTGATGGCCCTGAGCCAGACCATCGAGCACTACCAGTCGCTGCAGCAGCAGTTGGCCGCCACCGCCTCCGACCTCACCCGTGCTATGCAGCAACGGCAAGACTCGCTTGCCGATCTCAAAAAGACGCGGCAAACGCGCCAGACCGTAATCAAACAGCTCGATAGGGACATCGCCAGCAAACACGACCGCGCCGCACGTCTGCAACGCGACGCCCGCCGTCTCTCGAAACTAATCGATTCGGTCAATCAGGACCTTGCCGATGTGCCCTCCAACCTGCTCGACGACGTGGATTTCGGAAAGCTGCGGGGCCGCCTCCCCTGGCCGATCGCCGGACGCCTCGTCAATCGTTACGGCAGCAGCCGTGCCGGCGGCAACCTGACCTGGGAGGCCGTGCGCATCGCCGCCCCGACAGGTACCGCGATTCACGCCATCGCTTACGGTCGTGTCGCTTACGCAGGCTGGCTGCCCTACTACGGCCTGGTGCTCATGATCGATCACGGCGCCGGTTACCTGACCGTATACGGCCACAACGAAACCATCTACAAGCAGGTCGGCGATTGGGTGAAACCGGGCGATCTGGTGGCCACGGTCGGAGCCAGCGGCGGCCAGAAAAAACCCATGCTGTACTTCCAGATTCGTTACAAGGGCAAGACCCTCAATCCGCAACGCTGGTGCGCCAACGGACAGCCATCCGCACACTGAACTCAATGCAGCAGCATGGCAAAGAGCGGCTGGCTTATTCCTTGATTTTTAACGCCCTGTCCACTGCTTTATCAGCTTGTCTGACAAGGCGCCTGATCGCACGTCGTCCTCGCAATCTTAACCGCACCCGGTATAACGCCACAGACAACGGTGAAAAATGCTTACGGGCAAAAAGTAGCTCACTTTGATAATACGCGGGGTTGAAAAATATGGGATCCCCCCCCTCGCCGTGTCCACCACGATTCGAGCGATGGTGAAATACTGCAGCCTGTGCCGAATAAGCGATGCGGTAACCGGCAGCTATAATCCGCTGGGCGTAATCCGATTCCTCACGCACAGCAACGCCCATGTAACGCTCGTCGAAGCCACCAATCTTTTCGTTCACTTCGCGCCGTACGGAAAAATTACAGCCAGTCAGGTTATTGGTTGTCCCGTCATGCGGACAATTGTCTCCGCCCCGGAAGCGAATCCAGCGATTGACCCAGGTAGGGTGATCATGCTCCGGAGAGCCGTCCTCGGTAACTCGTCCCTGCACTGCACCCATGCCGTCCGTATGGGCTTCGAGATGACGGGAAAGAAAATCCGGTTCGAAACTCGTATCGTCATCGATAAACACGAAAAAATCACCCCGGGCAACACGCATGCCCGCGTTGCGAGCCGCAGTAACCGAAGGGGTTGGCAAACGAACCAAGTTTATTCGCCCGGCATTTTCATTCAAAAAATCGCGGGTAGCCGGTTCGTGCTCCTGTGTCTGATCGACCACCACGATCTCGTAATCGTCACGATCCTGACCGAAGGCACAGCGCAACGTGTTCACAAGCAGCTCTTCGCGGTTATACGTGGGAATAATCAGGCTGATCAAAATGTTATCTGGCGCTTCGGGCCTATTCATTTCAATTGACTCACAGATGGGGCCAGGGAACTGTTTTTTCGCGGGCATCAAGACTTGCCGCAAGCCCGAGCAATTCTACTTCCTCGTGCAGGATAACGAAAACAGGAATCGGTTTCAGGTATTCACTCATCCGGCCCTTGGCCTCGAACGCTTGCCGGAATCCGGAATCGCGGAATCTCTGCAGGTAACGCGGTACGATCCCGCCTGCCAGGTAAACGCCCCCGAACGCGCCATAGGACAGCGCAAGATCGCCTGCGACTGCTCCGAGGAATCGGAAAAACTGGTCCAAGGTCTCGTTGGCCAGCGTGTCATCGCGCCCGGCTGCTGCTTCGCCTATCTCGGCCGCGGAGAGCGGCTCGACATCAAGCCCCTGTATCTCGGCCAACGCCCTATAGAGGTTTTCTATGCCCTGGCCGGAAATAACTCTCTCGCGGGACACGTGCCCGAATCGCCGGCGCAGGGTGCCCAGGATCGCCGCTTGCTGATCGTCATTCGCCGGCAAGCTCGCGTGGCCGCCTTCGGTCACGAGAATGCGCCCTCCGCCGTCGCCCGGCACGATCCCGCCTACGCCCAGGCCTGTGCCCGGCCCCACGATAGCAATCGGCGCCTCGCTGTTGGGTCGATCTCCCCCCAGTTGCTCAAGAACATCCCCTTCCAGCGCGGGGATACCCATGGCCACCGCCGAAAAATCGTTCACCACGCGGCAGTATTCAAGGGAAAATTTCCGCTTCAACCCTATGGCATCGACCACCCAGCCACGATTGGTGAGTCGCACCCGGTCATCGCGCACTGGACCTGCCACTGCCAACGCCGCGGCATCGGGATGGGCGTCGTGCGACTGCAGGTAATGCTCGATGACCGCTTCCAAGGAGTCGTATTCGTCGTTGCGGAAACTCTGCATGTGCGACCATTCGGTGCCTTCCTGCACCAGGGCCAGGCGGGTATTTGTTCCACCGATATCACCGATCAGTCTCTGCATCACTGCGTCCCATGCCGGGTCGCTTCCAAGCGCCCCAGATACCGCTCGCTCCAGGTGAGAATATCGTTCTTGCGCACCGTGGCCATGAGCTGCTTCCAGCGCGCATGGCGTTCATCGAGTGGCATGTTCAGGGCCTGCGCGATAGCATCCCCCGTAGCCTCGACGTCATAGGGATTGACCAGCATGGCGGCATCGAGCTCCCGCGCGGCACCTGCCAATTCCGAAAGCACCAGCACACCCGGGTCTCCCGGCTCCTGGGCGGACACGTATTCCTTGGCAACCAGGTTCATGCCATCACGCAACGGCGTGACAAGTCCGACCCGGGCCGCCGAGAAAAACGCAAGAAGCGTCGGGCGCCGGATTCGCTGGCTCATGTAACGGATGGGCATCCAGTCGAAGCGCGCGTGCTTGCCAATGATTTCACCCGCCATCTGGTCCAGCCTGTGGCGCATTTCCAGGTACTCTGGGACCTCTGAGCGGGACGGTTCGGCAACCTGCAGATACACGATGTCCCCGTGCAGCTCCTTGTGCTCATCAAGCAAGTGCTCATAGGCACACAAGCGCTCAATCAGTCCCTTCGAGTAATCCAGCCGATCCGCCCCGATGATCAGGCGCCGCCCCGCCAGACTCTGCTTCAAGGAGCGCACCTGGCGCGAACTGCGTCCACGGCGCGCCTGGTCCACGATTTCATCGACATCCGCGCCTACCGGGAAAACACCTGTTGCCGTCTCCCGTCCATTGAAACGAACCCCTCCCCCGCGGCTCCGGCGCGCATGCAGGTCATAAGCAACCGCATCGAGAAACGCATGCCGGTCTATGTCGGTTTGCAGCCCGATCAGGTCATAGGCGCACAACCACTCGAGGAATGTGCGATAGATGGGCAGGCAACGCAATATGTCGAGCGGAGGAAACGGGGTGTGCAGGAAAAAACCGATCGAACCCCGAAAGCCGCGCTGACGCAATTCGGAGGCGAGCGGCACAAGGTGATAATCGTGAACCCATACCATGTCGTTGGGCTGCATCAGGCGCATCAAGCTCTCGGCAAACCATGCGTTGGTGCTACGGTAAGCCTTCTCATAATGGCGCCGGTAGGTCAGCATCGCAAGCCTCTCATGCATCAGGGGCCACAGCACGCGGTTGGCGAACCCCAGGTAATAATCCGCATGGTCGGCAGAGCTGAGCGCCGTGGTGGCATATTCGACGTTGCCGCGTTGCTGATGCGACAGACGCGAAGGACGCTCCGACACAACGCGGCCATTCCAACCGAACCACAGGCCGCCCCGCTCGGCGAGCGCAGAATTGACGGCCACAGCAAGACCGCCGGAGGCGGGACGCCCCGCCCGTGGCACGGCCACGCGATTCGATACCACCACCAGGCGTGAACCCGAAACACTCATCGGCCGGCCTCCAACATAGCTTGCAGCCAGATGCGCACCTTATACGGGCTAGCGATGCTCCACGGTGCACATGTCACCCCTTCACCGACCTTCACCGCAGACCCGCCGGCGCGCAGGGCCGCTTCGAAAGCGGCTTCATCGGTCACGTCATCACCCACCACCAGAGGCAGGCACCCGGCAAAGGGCGGCGTTTGCATAAAAGCGTTCAAGGCCACGCCCTTGTCGACGCCCGCGGGACGCAGCTCATAGACATATTTGCCTTCCTGTATCTCCAGAGTATTCCCGGAGGCGGCAACGATCTCCTCGAACAGGGCATGAACCTGTTCCCTGGCCCCGGGATCGGCGCGGTAATGCACGGCCAGCGTCGAGCCCTTGTCTTCGACCAACAGTCGGGGCCAGGCCGCGATCAGTTCATGCAGCCTGGAACGCGCCCCGTCCAGCGAGGGCAAGGGGATTTCCTGTGGTTGCTCGTCCGCTTTCAGGCGTCGTTGGACGCCGTGCTGACCCGCAGCCGGCAAATGGATTCCAAGGTGGCGATCCAGATTGGCCAACGTGCGGCCAGTGAAAATGGCCAAGGCGCCGGCGAAATCCGTTGCCAGTTCCTGAAGCAAACGGGGCAATTCCGGAGGTACGTTGATTTCCTCCGGCGAAGGCGCCAGATCGACCAACGTCCCATCGAAATCCAGAAACAACGCCCGGCGCCCTCCGTCATCCGCCAGGACATGCAGTGGCGGCGGCGCAGCTGGCGCCTTGGCCGGGGCTGACGAGGACGATTCATCCATTCGTTTGAATGTAGCACACGTGCCGCACCCGGACCATGACCAAACCTGCTATCGCGCACACGCGCTGACCACGGTCAAGAGAGAATGCGACGCAGCCCTCGCTGCAGCGGAGTGCATTTGTCAGTACATGATGAGCAGCACCTACAGCTTTCAACGAAGACGCTGAGGTGGCCTGAGTTGTTCGAGCGCACGGCGCAGCCCTTGCGAGCAACGGAGTATACGCATCAGTACATAAGCAGCGCCCGCAGCTTTCAACGGAGACGCAGAGACGGCGTCAGTTGGGCGAGAACGCGGCGCGGGGCTCGCGAGCAGCGGAGTGCACTAGAAGTGCATGAGCAGCGCAGAGAGGCCCGCAACAAAGTTATCGGCCAACTGACGCCGTCTCAGTGGCGGAAGTGGCGTTCGTGGGTGAAGATCATGGCTATCCCATGCCCATCCGCCGCCTCGATCACCTCTGGATCACGGCGCGAGCCACCCGGCTGAACGATGGCGCGTATCCCCATTTTCGCCGCTTCGTCGATATTGTCGCGGAACGGGAAGAAGGCATCGCTGGCGAGCACGGCGCCCGTCGTATCGTGTCCACCCTCTTCGGCCTTGATTCCGGCGATGCGCACCGCCAGAACCCGGCTCATCTGGCCGGCGCCGATGCCGATGGTCGCGTTTTCGGTAGCCAGCACGATGGCATTGGAACGGACGGCCTGCACGGCGCGCCAGGCAAAGTCCATGGCTTGCCATTCGGACTCGTCAGGCGAGCGCCGTGACACGACTTCCGCGTCGGCAGAGAGCGGACGCAGCGGATCCGCATCCTGCAGCAAAACGCCGCCGGCCAACTGGCGCAATTCGAGCGTTTCCCGGCGTTCGGCGAGATCGCCACAGGACAGGACACGCACATTCGGCTTGGCGGATAAAGCCGAAAGCGCATCGTCGGTGACATCCGGCGCAACGATGACTTCGACGAACTGGTTGGCCACGATCGCTTTTGCCGTCTCAGCGTCGAGCATGCGGTTGCAGGCAATAATGCCGCCGAACGCCGAAGTCGGATCGCAGGCAAAGGCCTTCGTATAGGCGGCGTGCAGGTTCTCCGCACTGGCTATGCCGCAGGGATTGAGGTGTTTGACGATGACGCAGGTGGGGGCGGCGAATCCGCTTGCGGCATGGAGCGCTGCTTCCGTGTCGGCCAGGTTATTGAAAGACAAGGCCTTGCCCTGGTGCTGGCGGACGTTGACCACGGTGCCGGCACCCGCCTGCGCTTCGCGATAAAGGGCGGCGCGTTGATGCGGGTTTTCTCCGTAGCGCAATTCGCTGATCCGCTCGAATCGCGGCGCATAAATACTCGGAAAAGCATCGCCGTCGCGGTCAAACCAGCGCTCGATGGCAGCGTCATACGCGGCGGTTCGGGCAAACGCCTTGGCGGCGAGCCGGCGGCGCTCCTCGAGACTCACCCCGCCCTGTTCGCGGATGCTGGCAGCTACAGCCGGATAATCCGCGGGATCGACCACCACGGTCACTGCGGAGAAATTCTTCGCGGCGGCACGGATCATCGCCGGCCCGCCAATGTCGATCTGCTCGACCGCTTCGGCTTCGCCGACGCCTTCCCTGGCGATCGTAACCTCGAAGGGGTAAAGGTTGGTGACGACGAGGTCGATGGGTGTAATCCCATGGCGCTCGAGTTCCGGCTCGTCTTCCCCACGGCGGGCCAGGATACCGCCATGGATGCGGGGATGGAGCGTTTTGACGCGCCCGCCCATCATTTCGCTGACGCCGGTCACTTCGGACACGTCCATTACGGACAGCCCGGCCGCGCGCAACTCGCGCGCACTGCCGCCGGTGGAAATCAGTTCAACGCCCGCAGCGCTGAGTTCGCGGGAAAAATCGGCGAGCCCCGTCTTGTCGGACACGGACAGCAGGGCGCGGCGGATGGGCCGTTCGGAGGACATGGGCAAAGAACCGGTCTGATCGCGGGGGCCAATTATACGTGCCCGGCAGGCTTAGCCCCGAATATAGGGGAATTTAGATCAGCCCGTAGTTGATCAGCTTGCGCCGCAGAGTGGAACGGTGAATACCGAGCATTTCCGCGGCCCGGCTGACGTTACCGCGCGTATGCTTGAGCACGTGCTCGAAGAGCGGCGGCTCGATTTCGGCGATCACGAGCTTGTAGAGCGTCCCGGAAACCTCGCCATCCAATTCGCTGAAATAAGCATCCAGGTGCTGCGCCAGGCATTCGCGCAACGGCTGTTGATCCGGCGATGTGGTTTCAGTTTTTACCAACTGCGCGTCCTGCGTCTGCACTAATGCTTCGAGTGTCAACTTTCCAGCCCCATATAGTTGCTACCCGTTGTGACTATGAGTCCTGGCACAGAATTGAATGCCCACGATGTTTGCACAACACAAGGCTGAATCCTACGGCGCTTGAACCCGGATCTGCAAGCTTGACGTGGAACATAAAGTGCTGGTGCGCTTGCAACAAGGTTTTTTGACCGGCGCCATATTGAGGCGGCGATAAAATTCGCGCGCCCACCGTATCACCGTAGCGGTCGGTCAAGGTCACACGGATCAGCGGCAAGGGTTGCGCACGGCGTCCCTGATTCACCAGCGCGCCTTTCAGAACCAGAACCCCTTGCTGTGCGGCATCCAACGCGGCGCCCGAGATGGCGTATTGACGGAGCACCGGTGCGGAGCGCGGCTGGCCGAACATGCGGCCCAGCGCCTCGCGTTGCGCATAAACGATCTGGCCAGCCAGGGCCAGGGAGGCCAGCCCCAGTACGAGACTCCACAAGCGTCGCTGCCAGCGCTCGCCGCGTTCCGTGGCTGGCATCGGCGCCATTTCGCTGTTCCGGTTTTCTTCCCCGATTCCCTGCTGCGCAGCCGTTTTTCCGGCTTCCAGCTCCACTTCCGATATGTCCGCTCCCCGCTGGCTGTCGAGTGCCTCTTCCGGCGGCGCTGTCGGTCCGGAGCTCGTGTCTGTGTCACCCATCTCGTCCCGTGTCTCGGTTGGACGCTTATCGATACCGGTATCATCCAGTGCCGTGGCCAGGTAGAGATCGAGCTCGTTTAGAGTTTCCTGCGCGGAAGTCGGACTGTCGGTTTCCTGCGCAATTTCCGGCACGGATTCAGACTCAGGTTGCGGCCCCGGCTCCTCGATCGGCATGCCCAAATAAGACTCGCCCCCTGGAGATCCGCTTTCGTCCGCGGGCTGCAGCTGCAACCCGTCCCGCATCGTATCCTCATCATCCCCCCTGGCGCGCGACTGCTTTTCGGCCGGCTCTGCATCTGCTCCCCTCTCGACTTTCGGTATTTCGTCTTCCCGGGACGATGGCTGTGCGACACCGACTGCGGTTACACCGCCAACAGCGGTCGTGCTGCCCGCGAGAACGGCGCCTTCCGGCGTGTCATGACGCAATGTGGCCAGTGCGTTGAATACGGTATTGCAGGCACTACAGCGCACGAGGCCGTGCGCGGCATGCAAATGCTCGCGCGTAACCTTGAACCAGACCTGACAGGCCGTGCACTGGGTAACCATGCGTTCAGTTTATCCGCAGATCGGTTGGGCGGGCAGACCGGTCAGTTCCGCCGCAATTCCATGCAGACCCAGTCTCCCCGGTTTCGCATGCCCACCACATGGGCCGCGGGCGCATAGGCCGCCGCTACGACATCGGCCTGATCGCGGGTGATGCCGGACAGAACCAGTGCCCCACCGGCAGCCAGATGATCCAGCAAAACGGGGGCCAACGAAACCAATGGTCTCGCCAGGATGTTGGCGACGATGATATCCGCCTCGCCGGTCATGAGTTTCTCAGGCGCAACGGCAGAGACCTCCAGGTTATTGAGTTCGGCATTGGTGCACACCGCCACAATCGCCTGAGGCTCGTTATCCACGGCGATGACATCGACGGCACCCAGCCGCGCTGCGGCCAACGCCAGGATGCCCGAGCCTGCGCCGTAATCAATGACACGCTTCCCGGCAAGTTCATGACTGACCAGCCATTCGAGGCAGAGCGCCGTCGTGGGATGGCTGCCCGTGCCGAAAGCGAGGCCCGGGGCGATGCGAACCACCGGCAGCTCCGTGTCGGGCGTCTCGCACCAGTCGGGTACGATCCACAACTTGCCGTCCACCTCGAAAGGCTCCAGGCCGGCACGTCCCACCGCCACCCAGTCGCGTTCAGGACACTCGGCGAGCACCAGATCAAAGCCATCCGCACGCAGTTGCTCCGTGGCGCGACCGGCCTCTCGGCTCCGCGCGAAAAGCGCGCGGAGTTCGAGCTCCGGCCACAACGGCGTGGTCCCGGGTGCCGGCTCCAACTGCGGGGCGCTGTTTCCCAGGGGCTCGAGCGTAACGCTGAGCGCGCCCAGAGATTCCAGGGCGTCGCTGAGCGACCACGCCTCTTCCGCCGTGGTCCGGACCCGCAACTCTATGCGAGCGGCGCGAGGCTCAGCGTCGCTCGAGTTTGTGCTCAAGGTAGTGGATGTCTGTGCCGCCGGCGATGAACGCGGCATCGTGTACCAGGCTCTTGTGCAGGTCGATGTTGGTATGGATCCCCTCGACCACCATCTCGTCGAGCGCCGTGCGCATGCGCGCCAGCGCCGTCGCACGGTCCTCGCCCCACACGACCAGCTTGCCGATCAGAGAATCGTAGTAAGGCGGCACAGAATAGCCGGCATACAGATGCGAATCCACGCGTACGCCGGGTCCACCCGGGGCATGCCATTCGGTGACCTTGCCGGGAGACGGGGTGAACGTTTTCGGATCCTCGGCATTGATGCGCGCCTCGATCGCATGACCACGGAACTCGATGTCCTCCTGGCGCCGTGAAAGTCCCTCTCCGGCAGCGATGCGAATCTGCTCCGCCACCAAGTCCACACCGGTGATGAACTCGGTCACCGGATGCTCGACCTGAATGCGCGTGTTCATCTCGATGAAATAAAACTCGCCGTCCTCGAACAGGAACTCGAAGGTGCCCGCGCCGCGGTACTTGATGCGCTGGCAGGCCTCGACGCAGCGCTTGCCGATCGCCGCACGCTGCTTCGGGGTGATGCCGGGCCCCGGCGCTTCCTCGATCACTTTCTGGTGGCGCCGCTGCATGGAGCAATCGCGCTCGCCCAGGTGAATCGCATGGCCCTTGCCGTCGCCCAGGACCTGGATTTCCACATGACGCGGATGGCCCAGGTATTTCTCGAGATAGATGCTGTCATCGCCGAAGGCCGCCTTGGCCTCGGACTTGACCAGCGTGAGCGCGTTGCCGAGCCCGGCCTCGCTGTGCACCACGCGCATGCCGCGGCCGCCACCGCCGGCCGCTGCCTTGAGCAGAACGGGGTAGCCCACCGAGCGGGCGATCTTCTGCACCTCGGCCAGGTCGTTGGGCAAGGCGCCGTCCGAGCCGGGCACGGTGGGCACGCCGGCCTCGCGCATGGCCTGCTTGGCGGACACCTTGTCGCCCATCAGGCGGATTGTTTCCGCGCGCGGGCCGATGAACACGAACCCGCTCTGCTCCACGCGCTCGGCGAAATCGGCGTTTTCGGCAAGGAAGCCGTAACCGGGATGAATCGCTTCGGCATCGGTGACTTCCGCTACGGATATCAGCGCCGGGATGTCGAGATAGCTCTTCGCCGCGGCGGGCGGGCCGATGCACACGGCCTCGTCGGCGAGCAGCACGTGCTTGAGGTCGCGGTCCGCGGTCGAATAGGCCGCGACCGTGCGGACGCCGAGTTCGCGACAGGCACGCAGGATCCGTAAGGCAATCTCGCCGCGGTTAGCGATCAAAATCTTGTCAAACATGGGCAGCCCCTTATCCGAGCAGGATCAAGGTCTGGCCGAACTCGACCGGGTCGCCGTTTTCCACCTCGATGGCCTTGACCGTGCCGGCGCGGTCGGCGGTGATCTGGTTCATCATCTTCATCGCCTCGATGATGCACAACACGTCACCTTCCTTCACGCTCTGGCCCACCTCGACGAAGGGACTGGCATCCGGCGCCGGGGAACGGTAGAAGGTACCGACCATGGGGGCGGTAATCGGGTGCCCAGTGGGCGCCTTCGGCGCTGCATTCTCGGCAGGTGCCTCTGGAGCCGGGGCAGGCGCGGCTGCCGGAATCGAGGTTGCGGGCATTGCGGGGGCTGAATAGGCCGTACCTTGCCGGGAGATGCGTACCGATTCCTCGCCCTCGGTGATCTCGATTTCGGTCATGCCCGAACTCTCGAGCAATTCGATCAGTTTCTTGATTTTGCGGATATCCATGGTGTCACTCCCGGATGGAATTCATAAATCGTGTAATGGGCTAGGAGAAGCGCGCCAGCAACGCAGCCACTGCCAGGTCGTAGCCCCGGCTGCCACAGCCAATGATCAGGCCGGATGCGCCCCCGGCCAGCATGAGCTCTGCCCGGCGTCCGCCACGGGCGAATACGTTGCTGATATGCACTTCGATGTAAGGCACCTCGGCAAGAGCCAACGCATCGGCCAGGGCAAGACTGGTATGGCCCCAGGCACCCGGGTTGATCACGATGCCTTCCACCTTGCCCCGGGCCGCGTGGATCTTCTCGATCATGGCGTGCTCGGCATTGGTCTGGAAGGCCTCGAACCGATGGCCGGCGGACTTGACCTGCGCAGCCAATCGGTCTGTAATGTGCGCAAGCGTGTCGTGCCCGTAAATATCGGGTTCACGATCGCCCAGCCGGTCGAGGTTGGGGCCATTAAGCAGTAAAAGGGTTGCCATTCAGGTCAATCTTGCGGCGTTCTGCCGAGAACTCGCGCGAAAGACCTGCCATTTTGCAGCAAACTCGCCATTCTGGCAAGTCATGGCCTTACGCAGGGGGCAAGGCCTTCTGTACATGCCGCATGAACGGTGCGACCTTTTCGAAACCTACCACCGTATCGCCTTGCAGCCTACGCCCCTGCGCGTCGTAGAAAATATAGGCGGGCGGGCCGTACAAGCCGTAATGCTTCATCAACGCCCGGCCGTCCGGAGTATCCTCGGTCACGTCCACCTTGAGCAGACGAAAATGCCCCAGAGCCGAGCGGATCTGCGGATCCCTTAGCGTGGTGTGCTCCATTTCCAGGCAGGACGTGCACCAGTCGGCGTAGAAGTCCACCATCACGGGCCGGCTCTGGCGGGCCGCGTTGGCCAGGGCCATCTGCAGACCATCCATCGAAGTCACTCGCTGATAATTCAGGCTTGAGACCTCGACTGCCGCCCGCCTGCCTGTCGACATGCCTGTCAGCGGAGCCAGTGGCCGCAGTGGATCGCGGCCGCCCGCAGCCCCCCCGACCAAAAGCGCCAGGGCCCAGACAAAGACCGCCACGGCCAATGCCCGGGTAAGGCGCGATGCCGCACCTGCATCCTCGGGGAAGCGCCCGAACAGGCCCAGGAAAACCGCCGCCACGAGACCGACCAGGCCATAGAGCACCAGCGTCAACGGGGCCGGGATGATCCGGGACAGCAGCCATACGGCATACGCGAGCATGGCCACGCCCAATAAACGCTGGATCGCCGTCATCCAGTTGCCGGCGCGGGGCAGGAACCGGCCCGCGAAAGTGCCGTAGATCACCAGCGGCGCGCCCATGCCGAGGGCCAGGGCAAACAGGGCGATGCCGCCGCGTACGGGCTCGCCGGCCTGGCCGATCACGATCAATGCCCCGGCCAGCGGCGCCGCCACGCACGGACTGACGATGAGCGCCGAGAGGGCGCCCATGAACACCACCCCGATCCAGGTGCCGCCACGCTGGCGTCCCGACAACGCTGCCATGCGGTTGGTCAGGCCCGATGGCAGGCGCAATTCATAGAAGCCGAACAGGCCGCCGGCGAGCAGGACAAAGACCGCCGCGAAAAGGCCGATGAGCCAGGGCGCCTGGAAAAGGCCCTGCAGCCCGGTGCCCGCGAAGCCTGCGGCTACCCCAAGCCCGGTATAGACCAGTGCCATGGACAATACGTAAACCAGCGATAACGTCATCCCGCGGCGCGTGGAAATGTTCTCGCTCTCACCGCCGATGATGCCGGCCAGGATGGGGATCATCGGCAATACGCATGGGGTAAACGAAAGCAGGACGCCGAGGCCGAAGAAGACCACGACGAACCAGAACGGATTGGCATGCTGGATCAGACCGGCCAGGCGTGACTGTTCGCTTGCAGAGGCACCTACCTCGCCGCTCCGCCCGGCCCCTGTTGACTGCCTCCCGCTTGCCGCCGGAGCAGCCGAGCCGGGTGGAACCTGCAAACTCACCTTGCGTGTCAAAGGCGCATAGCAGAGGCCCGATTCGGCACAACCCTGGTAAACCACCTTGAACTGCACCGGCCCACTGGCCGGCAACTGAATCACCGGCACCCGCAGGGTGACCTGGTGGTGATACACCACGACCTTGCCGAAATTGGGATCGTTCTTGACGTCGCCCTGCGGGAAATCCACCTTGCCCAAGCCGCCGCTCCCCGGCATGACCTTGAACTGGCGCTTGTACAGGTAATAGTGGTCAGCGATCTTCCAGTGCAGCTCGACCGCGCCCGGCACGGCCTCGCTGCTGAACATGAACGCCTGATCCGGGGGCAGGAAACGGCCATAGTTGCCGCTCGCAAACGCCGGTAAAGCCTGAAGGGCCAGCAGCCCCAGCAAGGCGAACGCAATCAGTCGCGCGCCGTATCCGCCAATTCGTCTTCTATCCATTGCAGGTATCCCTGGCTGCCGCCCGTGACGGGCAAAATGATCAATTCCGGTTCATCGTAAGGATGCAGCTCCGCAACCACGTCTTGGAGCGATGCCGCGCGCGCTTCTGTGGTTTTTATCAAAAGCTGCACCTCGGCATCATCGCATAGCCGGCCTTGCCATCGATACACCGAATGGGCACCCGGCAGGCATGTCACGCAGGCTGCCACGCCCCGCTCCACCAGCGCATTAGCCAGTGCCTTCGCGCTGCTCTCGTCGGGGCAGGTCGTCAAGGCGAGCCGCACCATGGGGCGATATCCGGTTCCGGGCCTTTAGCTATGGTCGCATGCCATAAGTAAAGTTCCTCTCCCACCCCTTGAAATCAGCCTCCGTGCCCCCATTTTGTTGGCAGACGCAAGCGGCGAGTGCTAAAATGGCGCTCTTCGCAAACGTCGAAGAATTTATTCAAATCTTTGTTAAATAGGAGGTTTTCGGATGAAAATCCGTCCCTTGCATGACCGCGTAGTGGTGAAGCGCCTGGAGGAGGAACGCACCTCCCCTGGCGGCATCGTGATTCCCGATACGGCCGCCGAGAAGCCGTCACGCGGCGAAATCGTCGCCGTGGGCAACGGCAAGATCCTCGAGAACGGCGAAGTTCGCAAGCTTGACGTCAAGAAAGGCGACAAGGTGCTCTTCGGCAAGTATTCGGGCAATGAAGTCAAGATCGACGGCGAAGACTTCCTCGTGATGCGCGAGGACGACATCATGGCCGTCATCGAAGGCTGACACACGCTTAAAGGAGAAATTTTCCATGGCAGCTAAAGAAGTACGTTTTGCAGAGGATGCGCGCCAGCGGATGTTCCATGGCGTGAACGTCCTCGCCAACGCAGTCAAAGTGACGCTGGGCCCCAAGGGCCGCAACGTCGTGCTCGAGAAGAGCTTCGGCGCCCCGACCGTCACCAAGGACGGCGTGTCCGTGGCCAAGGAGATCGAGCTCAAGGACAAGTTCGAGAACATGGGCGCCCAGATGGTGA
>CAZPJI010000008.1:61120-85768 GCA_964586925.1 uncultured Gammaproteobacteria bacterium | reverse complement strand
CAAACCAGCAGGGCCAGGGTGGAGTCGAGGCCACCCGAGATGCCGATGACGGTCTTGTCCAGCCCAGTGGCTTCCATGCGTTGCGCTAGTGCCTGGGCCTGGATCGCGAACACTTCGCGGCAGCGCTCGTCACGCATGGCAGGATCTGCAGGCACGTACGGAAAACGCGGCGGAGGCGATGCCAGGGGCAGGACACTGTCGGTCGGCAGATCTTCCTCGATGGTCACGGTGCGGAAGTCCGCCGCATCGATGCCGGAGATTTCGCGGTTCTGTGCGAGGCTGGTCTGGCGCATGCGATCCTGCACCAGGCGTTCGAGGTCGATGTCGGCATAGATGATCTGTTGTCCCCGCAAGAATCGTTCGCTTTCCGCACGCAGCGAACCGTTCTCGTGGATCATTGCGTGCCCGTCCCACGCAAGATCCGTGGTGGAGTCACCATTGCCGCCGTCGGAATAGATGTAGGCGGCGATACAGCGCCCGGACTGGCTTGCGCACAGCAGGCGGCGGTAATCGGGTTTGCCGAGCGTCATGTTGGACGCGGACAGGTTGGCGATCACCGTCGCGCCGGCGAGCGTGGCGTAGGACGAGGGCGCGAGAGGCAGCCACAGGTCCTCGCAGATTTCCACGCCCAGCGTGAAATCCGGTTGGGAATCGAAGCGGAAGAGCAGGTCCGTTCCGAATGGGACGCTTTCCTGACCCGCGTAAGTGAGCGCGTCAACGGGCGGATAAGCGCCGCTGGCGAATTGGCGCATTTCATAGAACTCGCCGTAATTGGGCAAATAGGTCTTGGGCACGATGCCGAGCAGTCGCCCGCGATGGATGACCGCAGCGCAATTGAACAGGCTGGGCCCGGCACGCAGCGGCAGGCCGACGACAGCGGAGAGCGGTAGGTTGCGGGTGTCTTCCAGCAGGTTCTCCAGTGCCGCCTCCGTGGCTTCCAGCAAGGCTTGCTGACGGAACAGATCGTCACAGGCGTAGCCGGTGAGCCCCAGTTCGGGGAAAACGAGCAGACGCGCCTTGTCCTGGGCGGCTGTGGCCATCAGTTCCGCGTAACGCGCGCCATTGTCTGCAGGGCGGGCCAGAGCGACTTCCGGCACGGCGGCCGCGACCCGCGCAAAGCCATGGGAGTACAGATTGAAGAATGGGGAATTGGATTTTTTGCCGAACACGCCGGGAATGCTCCTTTCGGGTCATGCGTCACGCGCGGGTTATTGTCGCACCAAAGAACCGTGCGGTGGCGTGCGGAGTAACACGGCACACAGATATGTCTGGTGAGCAGTCAGCGATTAAAATAGAAGCGGGAGTCGGCCAGGCGATCGCTGTGCCGCAAGGCATGGAGGAAAGTCCGGGCTCCTTGGATCAGGGTGCCAGGTAACGCCTGGGGGGTGCGAGCCCACGGAAAGTGCCACAGAGAACAGACCGCCGATGGCCTTCGGGCACAGGCAAGGGTGAAACGGTGCGGTAAGAGCGCACCGCGCCGCCGGTAACGGCGACGGCACGGTAAACCCCACCCGGAGCAAGGCCGAATAGGGGAACAGGTGGCGCAAGCCACGCGCGCGATCCAGGCGTCGTTCCCGGGTAGGCTGCTTGAGGCATGCGGCGACGCATGTCCCAGATGAATGATCGCCCGCGACAGAACCCGGCTTACCGGCCGACTCCCACTATTTCCGGCAGGAGCTCCGTTTTTCGGTAGAGCTCCCACTTTTTACCCCCGAAATGCGTGCTGATCACGTTTTACAAAAGGTTTAACGTATAAGCCACTGATCAGTATCGAGTCTTGCCGGTTTCAGACCTGATTTGCGGCTCTTTCAGGGTAGAAAAGTGTGCGCAAACTACCGATTTCTCTTGACTTTTCCCGATTTCGGTACCTATAGTGTCCATCAGTGGGAAAAAGTGGGAATCGATGGGAGCGCAGCTCTGATGTTCCGCGGTCTGAATCAGGTCAGTCTCGACGCCAAGGGTCGTCTCGCGATCCCTGCGCGTTATCGCGAGGCGCTGGCCGAGGCCGCTAATGGGGAACTGGTCGCGACGGTGGATCGCGACCGGTGCCTGCTGCTGTACCCGCAGACCCGCTGGGAAGAAATCGAACGCAAGTTGGAGGCGCTGCCGAGCATGCAGCCGGAGGCGCGCGCCGTGCAGCGCATGCTGTTGGGTTATGCGTCCGACATGCAAATGGATGGTCATGGCCGCATCCTGTTGCCGCCGGCGTTACGCGAATACGCGGAGCTCGATCACAAGGTGGTGATGATCGGGCAAGGACATCGTTTTGAGTTGTGGAGCGAGGCACGTTGGGCCGAGATCACGCAGCAGTGGAGCGCGGGTGTCGGCATGGGTGCGCAGGGTTCGAGCGCGCTGGAGAACATTGCCTTGTGAGTGACCGGCCATTCGAGGCCGCGGCTCACATACCGGTCCTGGCCGAGGAGGTGCTGACATGGCTGGCGGTGAAACCGGGCGGAACTTATGTGGATGCGACGTTCGGCCGCGGTGGCCACAGCCGGTTGATTTTGGACCGGTTGGATGCGGGCGGACGATTGCTGGCTTTCGATCGGGATCCTGCGGCGGCACGAGCCGCCGCTGTCTTAATGGGTGACGAGGAGCGTTTCGAGTTTGTGCAGGCTGCATTCTCCCAACTGGCGGCGGAGCTCGGCACACGCGGATTGGCGGGTGCGGTGGATGGTTTGCTCCTCGATATCGGGGTTTCCTCGCCGCAGCTCGATGACGCCACGCGCGGGTTCAGCTTTCAGCGCGAGGGCCCGCTTGACATGCGTATGGATCCCGAATCCGGACCGAGCGCGGCCGATTGGATCAACGGCGCGCGCGAACAGGAGATTGCGGACGTGATCTACCAGTACGGCGAAGAGCGCTTCAGCCGCCGCATCGCGCGTGCCATTGTCACGCGGCGCAAGCAACGGCGCTTCGAGACCACGACCGATCTTGCGGAGGTCATCGCGCGCGCCGTGCCGCGCCGCGAAGGCCGTATCCATCCGGCAACGCGCAGCTTTCAGGCCATCCGCATATTCATCAACCATGAACTCGAAGAATTGCGCGCGGTGCTGGTCGATGCCATCGATGTGCTGGCGCCGGGCGGACGTTTGCTGGTGATCAGTTTCCATTCGCTTGAAGATCGCATCGTCAAGAACTTCATGCGGGACGAGGCGCGCGCGGAAAATCCGCGTTTGCGTATTGCCGCGCGGCTGGTGCGCGCGCAACATGAAGAGGCGAGGTGCAATCCGCGGGCGCGCAGTGCGCGGCTGCGCGTAGCGGAGCGGCTGGCATGACCCCGCGCATCTCCTGGATCGCAATAGCCGCGATTGCCGTGTTCGCCACGGCGCTCCTGGTGGTCTACAGCGCGGCACGCAATCGCGAGCTGTTCATGCGCAGCACTCATCTCGGTGCGCAGCATGATCAGTTGATCGTACGCAAAGGGCAATTGGCCCTGGAAGAGTGGACTCTCGCGGCCCACGCACGCATTGCGCATCTCGCGAAAACCGAATTGGATATGCGCCAACCGGATAAGGTCCGGATCGTGGAGGTGCGTCCATGAAGCTCACGGCGCGCATGCGCTTGCTGGCCGTGGCTGCTTTCTTCGTTCTGGCCGCGGGTGCGCTCGGTGCCCGCGCCATAGATCTGCAGATCGTGCGTCATCCGTTCCTGTCGGATCGGGCGGCACAGCAGCAGTTGCGTACCATCGAACTACCCGCGCATCGCGGCATGATTCTGGACCGTAACGGTCAGCCGCTGGCGATTTCCACGCCGGTATATGCCATCTGGATCAACCCGCGAGTCGTGCTCGGGCGCAAGGTGAATCTGGCCCCCGTTGCCAAGGTGCTGGGCCTGGATCCGGCAGAAGTCGTACGGCGGCTCAAGCGTAATGCCGACCGAGCGTTCATGTATCTCGCGCGTGACGTGGTGCCCACGCAAGCTAAGCGGATCCTTTCGCTGAGCCTCGCCGGTGTACACGACAAGCGCGAGTTCCGTCGGTATTACCCCGCCGGACAGGTGGCTGCGCAAGTTGTCGGTTTCACCAATATCGACGATCAGGGGCTGGCGGGCCTTGAGTCCGAGTACAACAGTTGGCTCGAAGGCAAGCCGGGTTCGATGCGGGTGATTACCAGCGCAACGGGTCGTCCGGTGGAAAGCGATGACGTCATTCGCCGTCCGCAACCGGGCCATAACCTGACTACGACGCTGGATATGCGCATCCAGTACCTGGCCTACGAAGCACTGGCGAAAATGGTGCACAAGCAAGGGGCATCCACCGGTTCGGCCATTGTGCTCGATGTGCATACCGGCGACATTCTGGCGATGGTCAATCAGCCGTCGTGCAACCCGAACGTGCGCGCGGATCTGAAGCCGGATCTGTGCCGCAACCGGGCCGTGACTGATCTGTTCGAGCCGGGCTCTTCATTCAAACCGTTTATCGTTGCAGCCGCACTGGACTCCGGGAAGTGGACGCCCAACAGCACCGTCAAGACCGGTAACGGGGTGTGGGAGATCGGCGGCTATGTGCTGCATGACGACGAGCCGCTGGGCACGATCACGCTGACACGGCTGTTACAGAAATCGAGCAACATCGGCGCTGCCAAGGTGGCGTTGTCCTTACCCTCCGATTATCTCTACCGCGTGTTGAACGGGTTCGGTTTCGGACGTCCGGCCGCCAGTGGATTTCCCGGTGCCGCGGACGGACGCATGCCCTTCTATGGACGCTGGCGCCCGGTGGAGCAGGCCGCCATTTCCCGGGGTTACGGCGTTTCAGTCAGCGCGCTCGAGCTTGCCGAAGGCTACTTGGCTATCGCCGATGGAGGCATTTACAGACCGGCGGTGTTCATTAAACGCAAGGATCGCGCGGCGGGTATCCGCGTGGTGCCGGTTTCGGTGGCGCGCACCTTGAGAAAGATGCTCACCACGGTGGTATCCGATGACGGCACCGGCTTTCGGGCGCAGATCCCCAATTACCGGGTGGCCGGGAAAACCGGCACGGCGCGGCTCTACAAAAATGGCGCCTACAGCGATCTCTATAACTCGGTGTTTGCCGGGATGGCGCCGGCGGCTGATCCGCGCCTGGTCGTGGTGGTCGTGCTCCGGGGCGCCTCCCACGGCGAATTTTTCGCAAGCCAGATTGCGGCACCGGTGTTTCGCAGAATCATGTCCGCGTCGCTGCGTCTAATGGATATAGCGCCGGACATGGACACGGTGCTGGCACGCAATGGCAAGCCGCAAGGCAAGAGGACACGCTCATGAACGTGGCGCACGTAGTAGAGCATGGCAAGACGCTGGATCAGATTCTTGCGGGATTGGCCAAGGGACCGGTGCCGCATGTGAAGGTCCCCGGCATTGCGATGGACAGCCGCCGCATCCGCCCCGGCTGGGTGTTTCTGGCCTGTCAGGGTACGCACGAGCACGGCATGGGCCATGCTGTGGAGGCTTGTGCGCGCGGAGCCTCGGCCATAGTTTACGAGCCGGTGCCGGATCTGGAGTTGCCCCAGCTCCCGAGCAAGGTGGTCACGGTACCCGTGCCGGACTTGCGCTATGTCGCCGGTGTGGTTGCTACGCGGTTCTTCGATGATCCCACGGCGCATATGAGCGTTACGGGTGTAACCGGTACCAATGGCAAAACGAGCGTAACGAGCATACTCGCCCAAGTGCTTAGCAATTGGGGCCAGCCTTGCGGGCTCATCGGGACGCTGGGCTATGGCCTGTATGGCATGCTCGAGCCGGCGATCGAAACCACACCCAACCCGGTGCGTCTGCAACATATTCTTTCCGGTTTGAGAGATCGCGGCGCCGGCCAGGTCGCGATGGAAGTATCCTCGCACGCGCTGGATCAGGCTCGGGTTGCAGGCGTGCATTTCGAAAACGCTGTGTTCACCAACTTTACCCGTGATCATCTTGATTATCACGGCACCATGGAAGCCTATCGCGAAGCCAAAGGACGGCTGTTTGCCTTGCCCGGCTTGAAGCGGGCGGTTTTCAATCTGGACGATCCGTCTGCCGAGTATTTTTCCAGCCGTTGCGAGGCGGGCGTGGAGCAGATCGGGTATGGCCTGAATCCCGAAGTACCCAAGTGGTTTAAAGCCCGGCGTATTTACGCCCGTGATGTGAACGTACACGGCATGGGGCTGGAAATGGAGATTGCCGGAGATTTCGGCGAAGGCAAGCTACGCAGCCTTTTGGTGGGCCGTTTCAATGCGTCCAACCTGTTGGCCGTACTGGCCGTGCTGCTCGGGCAAGGGCGGCCTTTCGCCGATACGCTGACGCGTGTATCGCATGCGCGCACGGTACCCGGGCGAATGGAAGGTTTCGGAGGCGGGAACCAGCCGCTGGTCGTCGTGGATTATGCCCACACGCCGGATGCGCTCAAGCAGGCTCTTGTTTCCGTGCGCGAGCATGCTCGCGGACACGTTTGCGTGGTATTCGGCTGCGGTGGTGATCGCGATCGCGGTAAGCGGATGCAGATGGGCGAGGTTGCTGCAGCCGGAGCCGATTGCATCGTGTTGACCGACGATAATCCGCGCGGCGAGAACGGGGACGAAATCATCGAGGCCATCCGTGCCGGTATCGGTAAGGACAAGAAGGTGAGCGTTTACGTTGAACGCGATCGAGCTCGAGCCATTGCCAAGGCTCTGGATGAGAGTGCGCCGGGCGATGTGGTGCTGGTTGCCGGCAAGGGACACGAGGCGGTCCAGATCATAGGCAACGAACGTCGTCGTTACAGCGACAGGGATACCGTGCGCCGTCTTTTGGGAGTGCCCTCATGGTGATGAAAAGAACACTGGATAGTGTTGCCGAGGCTACCCGGGGCCGCCTTATCGGCACCGATGCACCTTTCGGTCTCGTAACCAGCGACAGCCGGCGTATGGAAGCGGGCGCCTTGTTCGTGTGCCTGGAAGGGGTGCACTTCGATGGACACGATTTCGCGCGCATGGCCGAGGAAACCGGTGCTGCGGGCCTCCTGACCCAGCATGACGTCGATTCGAGGCTCCCGCAGGTTCGGGTGGCGGACACGCTGGTCGGCTTGGCCGAGTTTGCCCGGGCCTGGCGCAGCGCGCATGCGGTACGCACGATCGGGGTCACCGGCTCCAACGGCAAGACCACGGTCAAGAATCTGTTGGCCGGGGTGCTGGCCCAGGTTGCACCTACGTTGGCGACCAGCGGCAACTACAACAATTTGATCGGTGTCCCGCTCACGCTGGCGCGCCTCAATTCTGAACATCGTTTCGCGGTGATCGAAATGGGCACCAACACGCCCGGCGAGATCGCCAGGCTGGCCGAAATCACTTCACCCGATGCGGGTGTCGTGGTGAGCATTGCCCCGGCCCATCTCGAAGGGTTCGGCGACGTGGCCGGCATAGCGCGCGAGAAGGGCGCTCTGTTTTCTGCATTGCCTGAAGAAGGGCTTGCAGTGGCTCCATTCGGATCACCCTGGCTGGAGCAGTGGCGCAAGACGTCACAGGTCAACCGCTGGATCAGTTTCGGCCTCGATGAACAAGCTGATGTGCATGCACATTCGATCGAGACCACAGCCATGGGAACGCGCTTCACCTTGGTAACTCCGGATGGCGAGGTGTCGGCGGATCTGCAGTTGCTCGGTGCACACAATGTGGTGAATGCCCTGGCCGCCGCCGCGGCAGCCTGGGGGCTGGGTGTGCCGGCTGAAACGATTGCCCGCGGCCTGGCGTTGGTGCGGCCTGCACCCGGTCGCCTGGTGCCGCGGCAGTTGCCCTCCGGCGCCTTGCTGATCGACGATACCTATAACGCCAACCCGGCCTCGGTGGCGGCGGCAATCAATGCCGCGGCCAACAGCGGGCGCCCGGTCTGGCTGGCCTTGGGCGATTTGGGTGAACTGGGCCCCGAAGCACGCGAGTGGCATGCCCGCATAGGCCGCGATGCTCGAGATACCGGGGTGAAGGCCCTGTATACGGTAGGCGCCCTGGCAACTGAAGCGGCTCGATCCTACGGCGATGGCGCACAGAGTTTCGAATCGGTCGAAGCGTTGAATGCCGCCTTGACGGATGCCTTGCCCAGCGAAGCGGTGCTCGTAGTCAAGGGATCCCGGGCAGCCCGCATGGAGCGGGTGGTCGAAGCCCTGACTGCGTCGCGGGAGGTCTGCTGATGTTGCTCTGGCTCACCCAGTACCTGAGTCATTACGTCAATGGCTTCCGCGTCTTCGATTACATCACGCTGCGCACGGTGCTTGCCGTTTTGACCGCGCTGATATTTTCCTTTGCACTGGGGCCGTTGCTTATCCGTCGACTCAGCCTGTTCAAGGTCGGGCAATTTATCCGCGCGGAAGGCCCCGCGAGTCACCTCGGCAAGGCTGGAACACCGACGATGGGCGGTGCGCTGATCATCGTCAGTATTGCTGTGGCCGTGCTGCTGTGGGGGCAACTCGGTAACCGGTTCGTGCAGGTCGCGTTGGTGACTCTGGTTGCTTTCGGCAGCATCGGTGCGGCTGATGACATCCTCAAGCTGCGCAATGCCCATTCAAAGGGCCTGAGTGCGCGGCGCAAGTATCTTTTGCAGTCGCTGGCTGCCGTTGGCGTAGGCGTTTGGTTGTTCATGCTGCGCCAGCATGCGGCCGAAACGACATTCTATGTGCCGTTCATCAAGCAGGTGGCGATTCCGATGGGCGGCTGGTTCCTGCTTTCGGTATACCTGGTCGTGGTCGGCAGCTCCAATGCGGTCAACCTGACCGATGGTCTCGACGGACTGGCGATCATGCCGACCGTGCTGATCGCCGGCGCCCTGGGTGTGTTTGCCTACGTGACCGGTAACATCAAGATCGCCGACTACCTCGGCATTCCCTATGTCGCCGGTGTGGGGGAATTGTCCGTCTATTGCGGTGCGCTAGTCGGCGCGGGCATCAGTTTCCTGTGGTTCAACACCTATCCGGCCCAGGTGTTCATGGGTGACATCGGTTCGCTCGCCCTGGGCGCCGCACTGGGCATCGTCGCCGTGATGGTGCGTGAGGAAATCGTGCTGTTCATCATGGGCGGCGTGTTCGTGGTCGAGACCGTGTCGGTGGTGCTCCAGGTGGGCTCCTACAAACTCACGGGGCGGCGCATCTTCCGCATGGCGCCGCTGCATCATCATTTTGAACTCAAAGGTTGGCCCGAACCCAAGATTATCGTGCGCTTCTGGATCATCACCGTGATTCTGGTGCTGGTCGGTCTGTCCACGCTGAAGGTGCGGTGACGATGACAGCCATACAGCCATCGCGACCCGCGGCCCGCCAAGGGCTTGTGCTGGGGCTGGGTGCCTCCGGCCTTTCGGCGCTTGCTTATCTGCAAAGGCAAGGCTGGTTTATGCGGGCAACGGACGACCGGAGCGAACTATCCAAACGGGCCGGGGCGGCCTGGTGCACTTCCGACCAAGCGCTGTCGTTTCTGGACGAGGCCCGATTGCTGGTGGTGTCGCCCGGTGTTCCCCTCAATTCAAAACTGGTGCAGACGGCGCACGAGCGTGGGATCGAAATACTCGGGGACATCGAGCTTTTTGCCCGGAGTGCTTTGGCGCCGATCATCGCCATCACCGGAACCAACGGAAAAAGCACGGTGACGTGTCTGGTGGAATCCATGGCGCGCGCGGGTGGCCGCGTGACCGCAGCCGGCGGGAATCTTGGTACACCGGCGTTGGATTTATTGAATCCCAGCGTGGAGTTATATGTGCTGGAGTTGTCGAGCTTCCAGCTCGAGCTGACCGAGTCGCTGGCACCCCGGGTGGCGACGGTGCTCAATATCAGCCCCGACCATCTGGATCGCCATGGTTCCCTGGAAGCTTACACCCGTGCCAAAGCGCGTATTTACGAGCGTGCAGAGACGGGGGTATTCAATCGTGACGATAGTCTGGCCGGCACCCTGGGTTGTGCGGGGGCCGAACGGATTACGTTCGGACTGGATGTGCCTCCGGGCAGCAAAGACTATGGCCTGCGGGAGGACATGCTGTGCCGGGGCGAGCAGGGGCTCATGAAAGCGGCCGATGTGCCGCTTGCCGGCCGCCACAATCTGGCCAATGTGCTTGCAGCCTGGGCACTTGCGTCAACGGTGGGCATTGCCGACGAGACTATTGCCCGTACTGTGCGCGAATTCAAACCGTTGGCGCATCGCCTGCAATTTGTTGCCGAGCGCGAGGGAGTGCGCTTTTATGACGATTCCAAGGCCACCAACGTCAGTGCCGCCTGTTCCAGCCTGCGGGGACTGAGTGGTCCGCTCGTGGTCATCGCTGGCGGCCAGGCCAAGGGTCAGGACTTCAGCGATTTTGCGAATCTGCTTGCATCACGAGCGCGTGCCGTGGTTTTGATCGGCGTTGATTCTCCGCTGATTGCCCGTGTTTTGGACGGGCGGACGCATGTCATGAGTGCGGCGGGGATGGATGAGGCTGTCGGTGCGGCGGCCAGGTTGGCGCAACCGGGAGACAGCGTGGTGTTGGCTCCGGCTTGCGCGAGCCTCGACATGTTCAGCAACTATGCCGCGCGAGGCGACGCTTTCGTGCAGGCCGTGGAGGCGCTCGATGAGTAGCGATACCGCTATCGCAGCGCCACGGCGCCGTTTGGCGCCTGCGGTCAGCCGCGTGGAAGGGCAGGTCGATGGCGTGTTGCTCGGCACCCTCCTTGCCTTGCTGGGCATCGGGTTGGTCATGGTGGCCTCCACTTCGCTGACCGTGCTGGGTGCCGGCGGCGGGTGGCGTGACTGGCTGCATCAGTTGTCCTTTGCGGTGCTCGGGGGCGTGGCCGCGGTGGTGCTCTACAACACGCCGCTCGAACTGTTCGAGCGCCTGCGTTACGTCGCGCTGGGTCTGGCGCTGTTGCTCCTGGCCGCGGTGCTGGTGCCGGGCGTCGGCCACTCGATCAATGGCAGTGCGCGTTGGCTCGGTCTCGGTCCGTTCACCCTGCAAGCCTCGGAGCCGGCCCGTGTCCTGGTCCTGGTCTATGTGGCTGGTTACGCCGTGCAGCATCAGGAGTCGCTGGCGCGTTCGTTCCTCGGTTTGATCCGGCCTGTGGCAATGGTGGCTTTGGTGGGGCTGATGCTGGTTGCGGAGCCGGATTTCGGCGGCACTATCGTATTGTTCATCACCGCTATCGGCGTGTTGTTCTTTGCCGGTGCCCGCAAGCGCGACACATTGATACTCGGTCTGTTTTTCGGTGGGGCTGCCATTGCATTGGCGGTGTCATCGCCTTATCGCCTCGAGCGTCTGACAGCCTTCGTGAATCCCTGGGCCAGCGCTCAGGGCTCGGGCTTCCAGTTGACCCAGGCGTTGATTGCGGTCGGCCACGGCGGTGTCTTCGGCGTGGGCTTGGGGCAAAGTGTAGAGAAGCTTGCCTGGTTGCCGGAAGCGCAATCCGATTTTCTGTTCTCGGTACTGGCCGAGGAGCTGGGCTTGGCCGGCGTGTTCAGCGTAATCCTGTTGTACCTGGTCTTTACGCTGCGAACCTTGAAGATCGCGCGCCGTGCCTTGGCGGCCAATCTGCCGTTCGCGGCCAATCTTGCCTTTGCCATTGGCTTGCTGCTCGGCGTCCAGGCCTTCGTCAATATCGGCGTGAACCTGGGAGTATTGCCGACCAAGGGACTCACGTTGCCGTTCATGAGTGCCGGCGGGTCCAGCCTGGTCGTTGATCTGGCTGCTTGTGGACTGCTGTTGCGCGCCGTGCGCGAAGTGGCTTTGTCGACCGCACGGGGGGCCAGCCGATGACTGACGAGCGTCCCGTGCTCATCCTGGCCGGCGGAACCGGGGGGCACATTTTCCCCGGTCTTGCAGTGGCGGAGGAACTGCGTCGACGTTCGGTGAGCGTGCATTGGCTGGGCGGACTGCAGGGACTTGAAAAGACACTGGTGCCTGCTGCCGGCATCGATTTCACCGCACTGCCGGGGCGGGGCGTGCGCGGCAGCGGGTGGCAGCGCAAGTTGCTGGGCGGCCCCCGCTTGGCCCTGGCTGTTTACTCCGCGCTGCGTTTGATTCGCCGGTTAAAACCGCAGGCGGCAATCGGCTTTGGCGGTTACGCCAGTGGGGCAGGTGGTCTCGCGGCCTGGCTTGCTCGCTGCCCATTGCTGATTCATGAACAGAATGCGATTCCAGGGACCACCAACCGGGTACTGGCACGGCTGGCCAAACGTGTGTTGACGGGATTTCCCGGTGCTTTCGAGGGCCGTGCACAACTCACCGGCAACCCGGTACGGCGCGCGTTCGCGGAATTGAGTCCGCCGGCCGAACGGCTGCGTGGCCGCCAAGGGCCGCTGAGACTGTTGGTGATCGGCGGCAGTCAAGGCGCGCACATTCTCAACGAGACGGTGCCGGTGGCATTGACTACCTGTGGGCACGTTTTTGAAGTTCATCATTTGAGCGGCGCAGCGCATGTCGATGCGACCCGTGAGGCTTACACGAAGGCGGGTATTGCGGTCCACGTCGAGGCGTTTGGCCAGGATATGGCCAGCTTGTGTGCCTGGGCCGATTTTGCTGTGGCGCGCGCGGGCGCACTCAGCCTTGCTGAATTCGCCGTGGCCGGCCTGCCCTCGGTGCTGGTGCCTTATCCCTGGGCGGCGGACGATCATCAGACCGCGAATGCGCGCGTGTTCGAAACGGTCGGAGCTGCCGAGGTGATCGTGCAATCCGAGTTGACACCGGGGCGCCTTGCCCATGTTTTGAACGAATTGGCCCAGGGCGGACGGGAAAAGTTGCTCACCATGGCCGGGTATGCCTATCGGCTTGCCCGTCCGGATGCGGCCGCGCGCGTCGCGCGTGCCGTCCTTGAAGTGGCGGAGGTGCGGTCATGAGTGAACCCATGGGCCGGATTCGCCACATTCACATGGTCGGCATTGGCGGCAGCGGGATGAATGGCATTGCCGAGGTGCTGCTGAACCTGGGTTATGCCGTGTCGGGTTCCGATCTCAAGGAAAGCGCGACGGTCGGCAGGCTGCGCGCGAATGGCGCGGATATCAGCATCGGCCACCGCACCGAGAACCTGACCGATGCCGATGTGGTCGTGACCTCGAGTGCGATCCAGTCCGACAACCCGGAAGTGGTGGCTGCGTTGGAGCGCCGTATTCCAGTGATCCCGCGTGCCGAGATGCTGGCCGAACTGATGCGATTCCGCTATGGCATCGCTGTGGCGGGGACGCATGGCAAGACGACCACAACCAGTTTGATAGCGAGCGTTCTCATGGAAGCGGGCCAGGATCCGACCTTCGTGATCGGCGGCCGCCTGGAAAGCGCGGGCAGCAGCGCGCGCCTGGGGCAGGGCCGCTATCTGGTGGCCGAAGCGGACGAGAGCGATGCCTCGTTCCTGCTCTACAAGCCGATGATGTCGGTGGTCACCAACATCGATCGTGATCACCTTGGCAGCTACGGCGACGATTTCGCGCGTCTTGAATCGAGTTTTATCGAATTCCTGCACCAGCTACCGTTTTACGGGCAGGCGATCCTGTGTGCGGATGACCCGGTGTTGGCCGGGCACGCAGCGACCCTGGGCCGCGCGGTATGGACTTATGGTTTCGGCGAGGCGGATTTCCGTGCAACGGAGGTGCGGGCCGAGGGCCAGCGCATGCATTTCAAGGTTACCCGCCCCGGCGCCGATGCCTTGCAACTGACGCTTAATTTGCCGGGCCGCCATAACGTTCAGAATGCGTTGGCGGCGATTGCCGCTGCGCAGGAATTGGATGTTGGCGATGCAGCACTGACCAAAGCGCTGGCCGAATTCCATGGCATCGGGCGACGGATGCAGATGCTTGGCGAACTGCGTTTCGGCGCGGCCCGTGCGCAATTGATTGATGACTATGGCCATCACCCGCGCGAGGTTGCGGCGACGCTTGCCGCCGTGCGCGAAGCTTGGCCCGACCGGCGCCTGATCGTGGTGTTCCAGCCGCATCGTTACAGCCGCACGCACGACTTGCTCGATGACTTTGGTGCGGCTCTGGCGAATGTCGATATCTTGCTGCTGGGCGAGGTCTATGCCGCCGGGGAAAAACCGATCCCCGGCGCCGATTCGCGCGCGGTGGCACGTTCCATCCGCAGCCGCGGACGGGTGGAGCCGGTGCTGGTTTCGGACCTGGCCGAGTTGCCTGTCGTACTCGACGATCTGGTGCAGGACGGTGACATTGTGTTGACGCTGGGCGCCGGCGATGTCGGCCAGCATTCGCGGGCACTGCTCGCGGCGCGCGGGAGGCAGGCATGAACGCGCGCACGAATATCGATCCGGTACGTTTCGGCCGCGTTGCCGTGCTTTTGGGCGGTTTTTCGGCGGAGCGTGAAGTATCGCTGATGAGCGGCCGGCAGGTATTGGCGGGGCTACGCGAGGCGGGCGTGGATGCTCATCCGCTCGATCCGCGGGAGAACGGGCTCTCTGTCTTGTGGGAGGGGCGTTTCGATCGTTGCTTCAACGTGCTGCACGGACGCGGTGGCGAAGACGGCAGCATGCGTGGCTTTCTGGACACGCTGGGTATTCCGAGCACGGGCAGCAGTGTGCTTGGCAGTGCCATAGCGATGGACAAGTGGGTGACCAAGCGTTTGTGGCGTGACCATGGGTTACCGACAGCCGAGTGGGTGGAGCTGCATCGCGAAGACCCGGTGCCGGGAGATATCTTCGACCGGTTGGGTTCCGTACTGGCAGTCAAGCCTGCTCGGGAAGGCTCCACGCTCGGCCTGAGCCGTGTGCGCGAGCCTGAGGCCTTACCCGCGGCGCTGGATGCTGCCTTTGCCTGTGACGAACAGGTGCTCGTGGAGCCTTGGATCACGGGCCGCGAACTGACTTGCTCGATGCTCGGCGACGAGGCATTGCCCCTTGTACATATCGAGCCGGCGGTCGACTTCTATGATTACGAGGCGAAATACGTCTCGGATGAGACGCGCTACCACTGTCCATGCGATCTGCCGGCGGCCGAGGAGAAGGAGCTGCGAGAGTTGTGCCGACGGGCATTTGCCGCACTGGGATGCAGCGGCTGGGGCCGGGTGGACTTGCTGCTCGACGAAACCGGCAAACCTTGGTTGCTGGAGGCGAATACTGTGCCCGGGATGACCTCGCACAGTCTCGTGCCCATGGCCGCCCGGGCCAACGGTATGAGTTTTTCCGAATTGGTCGTAGCCATTCTGGCGCAGACGCTCAGGGAGGTGTCCTGATGGCAACGGTGGCTATGGCCCTCACGCGTAAGAAACGCTTGCCCCGGGGTTGGTTGCGGTGGATTCTGCTCGCGCTGGTGTGCGTGGCCGGAGGGATTCTCCTTGCGAACTATGCCAGGCGTCCCTCGGGCCCCACGGTGAACGCCTTGGTGGTGCATATGCCGGTCAACCAGGTGCTGACGGCCGAGCAGATCCGTGCCACCGTCGCTGGTGCCGCACACGGCGGGGTGTTCGACGTGAACCTGGCGACGGTACGTGATGCCGTGCAGAGGCTGCCCTGGGTGGCCTCTGCTCAGGTCAGCCGGGTATGGCCCGATGCGCTCGGTGTCTCGGTGCAATTGCGCCGACCCGTGGCGCGCTGGGGCCATGATGCGCTGGTGGACGCGAATGGGGTTGTGTTCGCGCCCGCGAACCTCAGTGCGTTTTCCGACCTGCCCATGCTGGATGGCCCCACCGACCAGGCGGCGGACGTGATGGAGGATTTTGCCCATGTGCAGGCGGAAGTGCGCCCGCTGGGCCTGCAGGCGATCGGCCTGGACGACAACGCTCGCGGCGAGATGAGCGTGGCGTTCAAGTCGGGGCTGCATCTTGCGCTTGGGCGCAAGGCTCCGTTCGAGCGACTGGAACGATTCATTCATATCGCCGTGCCGGCGCTGGGCCCGAAGTTGGCTCAGGCGGCAACGGTGGACATGCGTTATCCCAACGGGTTTGCCGTGGGATGGAAGGGAGAAGGAGATCATGGCAGGAAAGAGTGACCGTCGTCTCGTCGTCGGATTGGATGTCGGCACCTCGAAGATTGTCGCCATCGTCGGCGAGCTGGCTGCCGATGGCACCATCGAGGTCGTCGGTGTCGGCATGCATCCTTCGCGCGGACTCAAAAAGGGCGTCGTGGTGAACATCGAATCCACGGTGCGATCCATACAGCGCGCGGTGGAGGAGGCCGAGCTGATGGCCGGCTGCGAGATCCACTCGGTGTATGCCGGGATTGCGGGCAGCCACATCCGCAGCCTGAATTCGCATGGCATCGTCGCGATCCGCGACAAGGAAGTGATGCCGGCCGACGTGGATCGCGTGATCGATGCGGCGCGCGCCGTGGCGATTCCCGCCGACCAGAAGATCCTGCATGTGATTCCACAGGAATTCATCATCGACCAGCAGGATGGCATTCGCGAGCCGGTGGGGATGTCGGGCGTGCGCCTGGAGGCGCGCGTGCATATCGTGACCGGGGCGGTCTCGGCCGCACAGAACATCGAGAAGTGCGTGCGCCGCTGCGACCTGACCGTGGATGACATCGTGCTCGAGCAGCTGGCATCGAGCTACTCGGTGCTGACCGAGGACGAGAAGGACCTCGGCGTCTGCCTGGTGGATATCGGAGGCGGCACCACCGACATCGCGATCTTCTGCGAGGGTGGGTTGCGCCACACCGCGGTGATCCCGATCGCCGGCGACCAGGTGACCAATGACATTGCCATCGCACTGCGCACGCCGACCAAGAGTGCCGAGGAAATCAAGCTGCGCTATGCCTGTGCGCTGCCGCAGCTCACGTCCTCCGAGGAGACCATCGAGGTGCCCAGTGTCGGCGAACGTGCACCGCGCAGGCTCGGGCGCCAGACGCTCGCGGAGGTTGTCGAGCCGCGCTACGCGGAATTGTATGCATTGATCCAGGCCGAGATCCGGCGCAGCGGCTTCGAGGACATGATCGCCGCCGGCATCGTGCTGACGGGCGGTGCCTCGAAGATGGAAGGCGCGGCCGAGCTGGCCGAGGAAATCTTCCATATGCCGGTACGTCTGGGCACGCCGATCGGCGTATCGGGCCTGGCCGAAGTCGTGCGTAATCCGATCCATGCCACCGGCGTGGGGCTGCTGATTTATGCGCGCGAGGCACTGACCGAAGGGCGTACTTCGGAAACGCCCAAGGCAATCAGTTTCAAGGATATGTTCCAGCGGATGCGCCGCTGGTTCGAAGGTAATTTTTAGGTTCCCCAGGGGAAGTGGAGGTAGTCATGAGCATGTTTGAACTGATGGATGGAGTAAGCCAGGACGCCGTGATCAAGGTGATCGGCGTCGGCGGCGGCGGCGGCAACGCCGTGCGCCACATGGTGGCCTCGGGCATTGAAGGCGTGGATTTCATTTGCGCCAACACCGATTCCCAGGCTTTGCGTAACACCAACGCGAAAACAGTGTTGCAGATCGGGTCCGGGATTACCCGGGGCTTGGGTGCAGGCGCCGATCCCGAGGTGGGACGCCAGGCGGCCATGGAAGACCGTGAGCGTATTCGTGAAGTGATCGAAGGCTGCAATCTGTTGTTCATCACCGCCGGCATGGGCGGCGGTACGGGCACCGGTGCGGCGCCGGTGGTGGCACAGATCGCCAAGGAAGCCGGGGCGCTGGTGGTGGCCGTGGCGACCAAGCCCTTTTCTTGGGAAGGCAAGAAGCGCAGCGCGATCGCAGACCAGGGCCTGAAGGAGCTGGGCCGTCATGTGGACTCGCTGATCACGATTCCCAACGACAAACTGTTGCGGGTGCTGGATACCAAGACCACGCTGCTGGAAGCATTCCGTTGTGCCAACGACGTGCTGTTCGGCGCGGTGCAGGGTATTGCCGAGCTGATCACCCGCCCGGGCCTGATCAACGTCGACTTCGCCGACGTGCGTACTGTGATGAGCGAGATGGGCATGGCCATGATGGGCTCCGGTGCCGCGGTCGGGGACGAACGCGCCCGTCAGGCAACCGAGGACGCCATTGCCAGTCCGCTGTTGGAGGACATCAATCTTTCCGGCGTGAAGGGCATCCTGGCCAACATTACCGCCGGTACGGACCTGTCGATCGGCGAGTTCGACGAGGTCGGCGGCATCTTGCGCGACATCGCGTCGGATGATGCTACGGTAGTGGTCGGTACCGTCATCGACCCCTCGATGACCGAGGGTGAGTTGCGGGTCACGGTGGTCGCCACCGGTTTGGCTTCGACCCAGCATGAGGTGGAGCGTCCGGAAATGAAGCTGGTGGCCCAGGGCGGCGGTGGAGACACGTTGCCGGTGGACGGCGACTACGGCGAGTACGATCGGCCTACCGTGCTGCGTCAGCAGCGCCAGGGGGCGGCGCAGAAGCTCGATCCGAACGATCCCCATTACCTCGATATCCCGGCCTTTTTGCGTCGCCAGGCTGATTGACCTGGCGGCCCGAAGGCCGGGTGGCGGGACTCTGGAAGGGCGTATTTTGCGGCCATGGCGGAGTGTCCGCGCACGATTGTGGGTATGGCGAAATGCTTGATTTTGTGATAAATTAGTGCAATTGTGTCGCTTTATGCGCCGGTCGGCGCGTTCAGGAATTGCGGTGGTCAGACAAAGAACGTTGAAAAATAGTATCCGTGCGGCCGGTGTCGGTCTGCACACGGGACAAAAGGTTTTCATGAATCTCCGGCCGGCAGCTCCGGACACGGGAATCGTTTTCCGACGCGTGGATCTCGACGAGCCGGTCGAGATCCCGGCCAAGGCGCATCTGGTGGGAGACACCACGCTGGGTACCAGCTTGGTCAAGGGCGACGTGCGCATCGCCACCGTAGAGCATCTTCTCTCCGCGCTGGCGGGTCTGGGCATTGATAATGCCTACATCGACCTGTCCGCCTCGGAAGTGCCGATCATGGACGGCAGCGCGGGGCCGTTCGTATTTCTGGTTCAGTCTGCCGGTATCGAGGAGCAGAACGCACCCAAGCGTTTTATCCGCATTAAGCGGACCATCGAAGTGCGCCAGGAAGACAAATGGGCGCGCCTCGAGCCGTATGATGGTTTCAGCGTCGGCGTGGAAATCGATTTCGATCACCCGGTCTTCAAACAGCACACCCGGCATAGCCTTGTGGACTTTTCCAGCACCTCCTTCGTGAAGGAGGTCAGCCGTGCACGGACTTTTGGCTTCCTGCGCGACATCGAATATTTGCGCCGCCGGAACCTGACTTTGGGCGCGTCACTGGACAATGCGATAGCCCTGGACGAGTTCCGGATCCTCAACGAGGACGGCCTGCGTTATGAAGATGAATTCGTCAAGCACAAGGTGCTCGATGCCGTAGGAGATCTCTATCTCCTGGGGCATACCCTGATCGGACGCTATGTCGCGTATAAACCCGGTCATGGGCTCAATAATGCCATCCTGCGCACTTTGCTGGCTGAATCCAGCGCGTGGGAAGAGGTGATTTTCGAAGAACCTGAAGCCTTGCCGATCTCCTATGCGCCTGCCGCATGGAGCCCGTCGACGGCTTAAAAGGGCGGAATTAGCTGTCAGCGCCGCGCGCGAGACGTCGCAAGGCCGCTGCCAGCCCCTCGTCTTTGACGGTTCGTGCACTCGATTCGAGTGTGTTGACCACGCGTTCGGGCAACCAAGGGGAGCGATGGGGTTGTTCGGCGACTCCATGGGGCATGCCGACCTTGAATACCAGATGGGGGCGTGTTCCGCGGTATTGGACAGCGACTGCTTCGAGATCGGTAGCACGATAACGCAGGCGAGTCGCCCAGGCCGCAGAGTCGGCGAAAATCACCAGTCGTTTGCTGTTGCCCGCTACGCCGACCAGATGCTTGCTTTCATCGGCGGGCAGGGCGGATGCAAGGGCTTGACGCAATTTGTCAAATTCCTGTGCCTGACGGTAGACTGCCCCGAGCGAGCCGGAAAGCGCGCTCCTGTCCAAGCGGTGAAAGCCCTTGTCTGGAGTGTCGGCCATTGACTGGAGACCTGACGGAATGGAATTCATTGTAGTACGCTCCGGCAGAGCCTCGTGGCGCTGGGAGCTGAACAGTCGCTACGGCGCTGTGTGCGTGGCTGCCCTGATGGCACTTGTCGTTGCTGGTATGACCGCAGGCTATTTTATCGGGGCTCAGCGGGCGCCTTCCCAATTGCTGACCCGAACCCGGCATCTGCAAGACCGCATTAAACAGCAGAAACAGGACATCGCCGATATCCGGACCCAAAGCCGTGGCGCCATCAATGCCGTAGCGGCGCGTATGGCGCAACTCAACGCGCAGGTCAATCGTCTGGATGCCATGGGGGCCGAGATAGTTCACCTGGCCGGGCTCAAAAAAAGTGGCTTCGATTTCAGCGAACCGGCTGGCGAGGGCGGCCCGGCTAGTAATGACGAAAAACCCTGGCAGGTGGGCGACCTGAACGCCGCCACAAGTTCACTTTCGCAACGGCTTTGGCACGAGGAGCACGAATTAACCGCCCTCGAAGCCCTGCTCACACATAAGAAGCTCAATGCGCAGATTATTCCGCGCGGGAAACCGGTCCGGGGTGGCTGGATTTCATCCGGCTACGGCTGGCGGACCGACCCGTTTACGGGGGAGCGGGAATTCCATTACGGCATTGATTTTGCGGGGCATGAGGGCGCCAGGGTGCATGCTGTGGCAGCCGGGGTCGTAACCTGGGCCGGCCCGCGATACGGGTATGGCAACCTCGTGATCATCAATGACGGGGATGGATACACGACCTATTACGCGCATAACAAGAAAGTCATGGTCAAGGTCGGCCAGATCGTCAAGCGCGGCGATGTCATATCGCTCATGGGCGAAACCGGCCGCGCGACGGGACCTCATGTGCATCTCGAAGTCCATAAGGACGGGGAACCCATAGATCCCTGGCGTTTCGTCTGGAAACAGGGCACGGCCTGAGTATCCGCGGGAACACTGCAAGTCCCTGTTAAAATAATCATTTAGGCGTACGGTCCGCCGTACGTGGATCCGTGCTCGATACTCAGGCGGTTTCTTAACTTTATGCTCAGATATTTCGTAAAAAGCCGTAACCAGCGGTTGCTCAAGCGCATTGCACGCGTTGTCAGCGCGATCAATGGATACGAGGACGAGTTCAAGACTCTGTCCGACGACGCACTGCGTGCCAAGACTGCTGAATTCCGCAAGCGCCTTGAAGAGGGCGCCACTCTTGAGAGCTTGTTGCCCGAGGCTTTCGCTGCTGTCCGAGAGTCCGCCCGGCGTCACCTGGGTCTGCGCCACTACGATGTGCAGATGGTAGGCGGTGTGGTGTTGCATCGGGGCAAGATTGCCGAGATGGCGACCGGCGAAGGCAAGACGCTGGTATCCACCCTACCTGCCTATCTGAACGCGCTGCCCGGCAAAGGGGTGCACATCGTTACCGTTAACGATTATCTGGCCCAACGTGACGCCGACTGGATGAGGCCGGTTTACGACGCCCTTGATATGACTGTCGGTGTTTCCAAGGCGGGCCAAACGCCCGATGAGAAGCGGGCTGCTTACGCCGCCGATATTACCTACGGCACCAACAACGAATTCGGTTTTGATTACCTGCGCGACAATTTGGCGTTCTCGCTTGAGGACCGGACCCAACGCGGGCTGCACTACGCCATCGTGGATGAGGTTGACTCGGTTTTGATCGACGAGGCCCGTACGCCACTGATCATTTCGGGAGCTGCCGAGGAAGATACTGCGCTGTATAAGCGGGTTGACCGTTTGGTGCCGCGTCTGAAGAAACAGGAAGAAGAGGACGGTCCGGGCGATTTCTCCGTCGACGAGAAGCAGAAGCAGGTTTTTCTGACCGAGGAAGGTCACCAGCACCTGGAAGATCTGATGCGCAGCGAGGGTCTGCTCAAGCAGGATGACAACCTCTATTCCGCGGCCAACATGACGTTGATGCACCATATAAATGCGGCCTTGCGTGCCCACCATATTTACAAGCGCGAGGTCGATTACATCGTGCGCAATGGCGAGGTGGTGATCGTGGATGAATTCACGGGCCGCACGATGGAAGGTCGGCGCTGGTCGGAGGGGCTTCACCAGGCGGTGGAAGCCAAGGAAGGCGTCGGCATCCAGGCCGAGAACCAGACCGTGGCCTCGATTACTTTCCAGAACTATTTCCGGATGTACGACAAGCTCGCGGGCATGACGGGTACCGCCGATACCGAAGCTTACGAATTCCAGGATATCTATGGTCTCGAAGTGGTGGTCATTCCGACCAACAAACCCATTGCGCGCATTGATAACGGGGATCAGGTCTATCTGACGCAAAAGGAAAAATTCGACGCCATCATCGAGGACATTGCCGATTGCCATAAGAGGGGCCAGCCGGTGCTGGTCGGCACCACCTCGATCGAGGTCTCGGAGTATCTCAGTGGCCTGCTGAAGAAGCGGAAAATCCCCCATAACGTGCTTAATGCCAAGCAGCATGAACGGGAAGCCGAGGTGGTAGCCGAAGCCGGGCGGCCGGGCGCGGTAACGATTGCGACCAACATGGCGGGACGCGGTACCGACATCGTGCTTGGCGGCAATCCCGATAATGAACTGGAAGCTGCTGGCGATGATGCAGCCAAGCGCGAGACAATCCGGGCCGAATGGCGCAAGCGTCATGAACAGGTACTGGAGGCCGGCGGTTTGCATATCGTGGGCACCGAAAGGCATGAGTCGCGGCGAATAGACAATCAGCTGCGTGGTCGCTCCGGCCGCCAGGGCGACGTCGGCTCCAGCCGCTTCTACCTTTCGCTCGAAGACAACCTCATGCGCATCTTCGCCTCCGACCGGGTCAAGGGGTTGATGAACCGCATTGGGCTCCAGGAGGGCGAAGCCATCGAGCATTCGATGGTCTCCAAGGCAATCGAAGGTGCGCAACGCAAGGTCGAAGCTCACAACTACGACATTCGTAAGGATCTGTTGGAGTATGACAATGTCGCCAATGACCAGCGCAAGGTAATCTATACAGAGCGCTCGGAACTGATGGCGACCGAGGATATTTCCGAGCTGGTGACCGAGATGCGCAGCGATGCCGTCAGAGCGGTGCTTGACGAACATATTCCACCGGACAGCGTCGAGGACATGTGGGACGTGCATGGCGCGGAACAGGCCCTGGAGCACGAGTTCGGCGCCCGACTGCCTTTGCAGAAGTGGCTCGACGAAGACGATACGCTCGATGAAGCTGCGCTCAAGGACAAAGTCGACCAGTACTTTGCCGATGACTATGCGGGCAAGGAAGCGGTCGTGGGCTCCGAAGTCATGCGTCAGTTCGAGAAGCAGGTGGCTCTGCAAATGCTCGACCAGATGTGGAAAGAGCATTTGGCAGCCATGGATCATCTGCGCCAGGGTATTCATCTTCGTGGTTATGCGCAGCAGGATCCCAAGCAGGCCTACAAGCGTGAAGCCTTCGCGATGTTTACCGAGATGCTCGAGCGCTACAAACTCGAGGTGACGAACATACTGGTTCGCGTGCAGGTGGAAGGCGCGGCCGATGTCGAGGCGGTAGAGGCGGAAAGGCGTCGTGCGGGCCAGGCTCATTACGAGTACCAGCATGCCGATGCGGCCGAGGCTGCATCGGCGGTCGGGCAGGGCGGACAGGAGGGAGGGGCTGCCGTACCTCACGAAGAACCTTATGTCCGCACCGGTCGCAAGGTTGGCCGCAACGAACCGTGTCCCTGTGGATCGGGGCTCAAGTACAAGCATTGTCACGGACGTTTGAACCAGCGGGCAACCGGCTGAAACGGCTCCCTGCCGGCGGGCAAGCCTCATGGTGCGAAATCCGCTAGACGTAGCCGTCGCAGTGATGTGCGATGGTACCGGGCGGGTGCTGTTGGCGCGCCGGCCCGCGGACAAGACCCTGCCCGGTTATCTTGAATTCCCGGGCGGCAAGGTGGAGCGGGGAGAGACGCCCGCCCAAGCCCTGATCAGGGAACTGGACGAAGAACTCCGCGTTATCGCGGAGGTCGACGACCTCGAACCCTTGATTCGCTTCGAACACGCTTACCCTGATTTTGTCGTGCGCCTGCATGCCTATTCGATTGCCCGCTGGCAGGGCGAGCCGACCGGTGCGGAGGGCCAGGCACTGTGCTGGCAAGAGCGTTCCAGCCTGCCGGATCTGCCTCTGCTTCCCGCGAACCGGCCCCTGCTCAAGGCGCTTGCATTGCCCGATGTGTTGCGACTCACGCCGTTGTTGACAGAGGAAACTGTTCCGGGGTTTGCGCGCATTCTGGAACTTGCTGTTACCTCCGATGAACCGGGTGGCGTTGTCATCCGAGCCGCTCATGCGAAGGCTTTGTCACAACTGCAAGCATATCTTGTGCCCGTATTGACTGCTGCTGCGTGGCCGGTGCTGCTCAATATCGGTGCGGTCGGTGAATTACCGAAGGGCTTTTCCGGCTTGCATCTGCCGGCCCATGCCATGCTCGAACTGGGTTGCAGACCAACCGTCCCCGGACTGATTGGGGCTTCGGTGCATAATCCCGATGAGGCTCACCGGGCACGGAGGTTGGGCCTCGACTATGTCATCGTCGGCAACGTGCGGTCAACGCCTTCACATCCGGACAGGCCGCCGCTGGGCTGGGCACGCTTCGAGGAGATCGCGCTGGCGGCGGGATTACCGGCTTATGCCGTGGGTGGTGTCAGCCCCGATGACTTAGCCCTTGTACGTAGGCATTGGGGGCAGGGGGTAGCCGGCATCCGGGCCTTCTGGCCGGAAATGGCCTGAGAGCTACTGCGCTCGGCATCTTGAATGCGGGCGGTGCTCGGAATGCTCATGTACTGCAAGTACACTGCGCTTCCTGCGCTC
>CAZPJI010000008.1:0-61020 GCA_964586925.1 uncultured Gammaproteobacteria bacterium | reverse complement strand
GCTTCCTGCGCTCCGGCCGCGCATTCAAGCTGCCTTCGCTCGCTACGCTCTCAGGCCATTTCCGTTCCTATCATGAGGGCATTCGACTGTCTGGGGTCTGGTTTCAGGGCGCGGGCGGTGCTCGGAATGCTCATGTACTGCAAGTACACTGCGCTTCCTGCGCTCCGGCCGCGCATTCAAGCTGCCTTCGCTCGCTACGCTCTCAGGTTGTTTCCGGTCCTCTATAGAAAGAGTATCTCTCAGCTTCTACGCGGGCGCTGTTTCAGGGTATTGGGGGCAGCGTCTTGCCGAACAATTGGAATTACAGGCGGCAGCGGGCCAGTTGGAACTTGATGTCACGGCGTTGTGTTTCGTCGCGTTTATTGACGCCGTTCCAGTGCTGGAACTGGATTGTGACGCGATGCTTGCTGCCGCTGACCGTCGGATACAGCCGGGAATTGGTGGGCAGCAGAATCCGCAACAGCACCGGGGGATTATCGTTGGGGGGGAGGTATTCGTATATGCCGCCTTCGGCGACCAGCGTCTCCGGTTCAGCGGCATCTCGTATATGTTTAAGCAACAGGTCCAGTGCAGCGGATACCGCCGAGAATTCACCGAACCATTGTTCCAGGTCATGCAGTCGTTCTCCATCGGGCCGCGTGAGCCAACAATGGAGTCCGGGCAGGTCGAATGAGCAGGTACCGCCGGGAATACTGCTGCGGCTGCGGACTGAAGCAAGGAATTCGTTGGTTTTCAGCTTTTGCCCGATTCGATCGGGCTGAGATTCAATGTGACGCTGTTCCCGCTCAAGAGCGTTAAGTGCATCGGCCAGTTTTCGATCGTCGATATCTGCTTGCTGACACAGATTGCCCAGCAGAATTTTTTGCCGTTCCAGCTCGGAAAGAATGTCACGCTTGAGTTCCCCCCGCTCACTCAAGGCAGCCAATTCGAGCAGACTGGTCAGTGCGGCACGGGCACGGTCCGGGCGGGAGTCCTCGATCAGCCCTCGCGCTGATCGAAGAGCGCTTTCCATGCGCAGGAAACCGCGCATGCGTTCGCTCATCGGATGTTCGAACACGGTGTGAGTCGTATCCGGAGACGACGGCGGTGGAGTTGGCTTATTCATTACCGGGATTGTAGCAATCTTGTCTCAGGCGCCACCTGAGCGTTGGCGAGCCATGCCCAAATAGAGGCCATGCAGAGCGAGAACCTCTTTTTCCAGATTTTCCAGATCTCCGACGTTTGTAATTATATCGTTGGCCAGGTCGAGCCGTGACAGGCGGTCTGCCTGAGCTTTCAGGGCGGCTTGCGCTTCACTCCTGCTTTCATTGTCGCGCAGCATCAGGCGTTGGATCTGTGCTTCCTCCGAGGTGTCAACAACCAGAATTCTGTCCATTTCCCCGGCCAACCCGGATTCACTCAGCAAGGGGATCTCCACGATGACATAAGGTTCCTTTGAGAGGCTTGCGAGCCTCTCCCTAAGCAGAGCGATGATACGGGGATGGGTGATGGCCTCCAGACGTTGACGTGCCGCGGGGTCTGAAAAGATAGTGTGGCGCAGTGCGCGACGGTCCAGCGATCCATCTCCGAGAAGATAATGCTTGCCGAAAGTTTCGGCGACTTCTTCCAAACCGGAACTGCCCGGTTTCAGTACTTCTCTTGCCAACTGGTCGGTATCGATAACCACGGTTCCCAGGGTTTCGAAAAGCTTTGCGGTTTCAGACTTTCCGCTTGCGATACCTCCCGTTAGCCCGATCTTCAGCATGGTCCGGGTTTAGTGGCGTGCGGGCAGTGCCCAATGCATGTAGGTGTGCACGATAGCGGGTCCTGCCGTCAGCGCCAGCAGGCCTGCTGCGGCCAGGAAGGGTCCGAAGGGAATGGGGTGCTCACGTCCGCGCTTACTGAATAACAGCCAGCTACCACCGACGATTGCTCCAATTGCCGCTGCCGCCAGCACGGTCAGGGGTAGCATGCGCCAACCCGTCCAGGCGCCCAGGCATGCCAATAGCTTGAAATCGCCGCGTCCCATGCCTTCTTTGCCGGTCAGGAGCCTGAATATGTGAAAGATCAGCCATAATACGAGGTAGCCTGCTGCGGCCCCTATAACCGCTTCCTTTAGCGGGACAAAGGTATTCCATGTGTTGAACAGCAAACCGATCCACAGCAGCGGAAGAGTCAGGGCGTCCGGAAGCAGGTAGTGCTCGAGGTCGATGGCGGCAGCCGCGATCAGTATCCAGGTGAAAATGAGGCCACCTAAACTGGCAAAGCTCCAGCCGAAGCGCCAGACCATGACTGCAGAAAGTATCCCTGTCAGCAGCTCAATTGCGGGATAGCGCAGACTTATGCGCGCCCCGCAGCCCGCGCATCGCCCGCGTAGCATGATATAGCTCAAAATGGGGATATTTTCCCAAGACCGGATCATTCTCTGGCAAGCGGGACAGGCGGATCTCGGTACGAACAGGTTATAGGGTGCCTCGTTATCTTCCGTAGTGACTTCCTGCCCCATGTATTCGGCACACTCCTGGCGCCAACGACGTTCCAGCATGCGCGGCAATCGATAGACGACAACGTTCAGCAAACTGCCAAATATAAGGCCCAGGCCGCCTGCAATGGCGATAATGCTGATCCCGTTATGCATGAAGCTAGTTCTCCACGACAGAGTTTAAGAAATTACCGGTAAGGGCGTGCCAAGTAACGCTAACAGAATATAGATTATAGGTATCTTCAGCCAGTTGGCGCCTATGCTGACGTCATCACGGCACCCATGTAGTACCGTGATGACGGAGTTCGGAGCAATCAGACGACGTTGCCGAGATTGAAGATGGGCAGATACATGGCGATGACCAGGGTGCCCACGACTACACCGAGAACCATCATGATCAGTGGCTCCAGCAGTTGGCTCAGCCCGTCGACCAGGGTGTCTACTTCCATTTCATAGAACTCGGCCACCTTGGAGGCCATCTTGTCGATTTCGCCCGATTCTTCGCCGATACCAATCATCTGTGTAACGATGGCGGGGAATACGTTGGTTTCATTCATGGCTCGAGCGATGCGTTGGCCGCCGGCGACCTGCTGGCTGATGCGTATGACTGCATCCTGGTAAATGGTGTTGCCGGTTGCATTAGCCACCGTTACAAGACCTTCGACCATGGGAACACCGGCTGCCTGGACGATGCCTAAAGTTCGGGCAAAACGGGCTACGGCGGATTTTTTCATGATCATGCCAATGACAGGAATTTTCAGCAGGATACGATCCTGTATACGGTGAAATTTTGGAGACCGCCTGCGCCCCATTACCAGGCCCATTGCGATACCGATGATTACGATCAGATAGAGCCATCCGGTATGGACCATGGAATCGGATATGGCAATGACCCAGCGGGTCAGCGCCGGCAATGTGGCCCCGAAATCGGCATAGAAGCCTTTGAACTTGGGAATCACGAAAACCATCAGAATCGCGGTAACCACAACTGCAGCAACCACCACAGCGGCTGGGTACATGAGGGCCTTTTTAACCTTGCGCTTGAGTTCCTCGGTCTTTTCCTTGTAAGTTGCGACGCGGTGCAACAGTTCTTCGAGTTTGCCCGATTGCTCGCCCGTGGCTACGAGGCTGACATAGAGTTCATCGAAGTATTTTGGATGTTTGCTCAAGGCATCGGACAATGATGTGCCGGCTTCTATGTCGTTGCCGATGTTGATCATGAGACTGCGCATCTTGGGGTTGTCGCTGCCTTCACCCAGTACCTTGAAGGTTTGGACCATGGGCACGCCCGCTGCCAGCATGGTAGCCAACTGCCGGCTTACATAGGCGATATCGCCCGGTTTTATCCTCTTGCCGGGCTTCTGTTTCTCGCGATGGACCTTGATGGGCGCGACGCCGCGACGGCGCAATTCCGCACGTGCGAGCGTGAGTGTGCTGGCCATCAAACGGCCCTTGATACGCGCGCCTTTGTGGTCGCGTCCCTCGTAAATCCAGTTAATCTGCTTGGTTTGGGTATCAGTGGTAGCCATGTTTCAATCTCTAGCTCGTGGTTACGCGTCGGACTTCTTCCAGCGAGGTTTCTCCCGCCTTGATTTTGTCCAGGCCGGAACGCCGCATATCCTGAATGCCCTCACTGCGGGCCAGGCGGGCAATCTCCTCGTCCGGGGCATCGGTCAAGATGGCATGTTGCATCGCATCCGTCATCGGCATTACTTCGAAAATACCGACACGCCCCTTGTAGCCATTAGTGCACTGTGGGCAGCCTTTGGGGCCATATATGGTCATACCTTCGGCGATTTCCGGTTCGGTGAAGCCCTCTTCCAATAGCGCTTCAGCAGGAATATCAAGAGGCTTGCGGCAGCTCTTGCAAAGTTTGCGGACCAGTCGCTGGGCGACGATTATGTTGACACTCGATGCAATGGAATAAGGAGGCAGACCGATATCGCGTAGACGTGTCAAAGTTTTAGGCGCATCGTTTGTATGCAGGGTGGATAGCACCAAGTGGCCCGTCTGTGCCGCCTTGACCGCAATTTCGGCCGTTTCGTAATCTCGAATTTCGCCCACCAGAATCACGTCCGGATCTTGACGGAGGAAGGCACGCAATGCGCCGGCGAACGTCAAATCGATCTTGGGATTCACCTCCAATTGATTGATACCCGGCAGCTGAATTTCGATGGGATCCTCTGCCGTCGAGATATTGCGTTCCGGCGTGTTGAGAATTTGCACCGCTGTATAAAGCGTCACCGTCTTGCCGCTACCCGTGGGCCCGGTAACCAGAATCATTCCATTGGGTTGGTCAAGTGCATGCGAAAAAGCCTCGTGCTGCCTTTCGTCGAAGCCCAATGCCTCTACGCCCAGACTGGCACTTGCCGGATCCAGCAGTCGCATTACGATCTTCTCGCCCCAGGCCGTGGGTATGGTGCTTACGCGGAAGTCCATCGCACGGTTTTTGGACAACTTCAACTTGGTTCTGCCGTCTTGCGGCTTGCGACGCTCTGCCACATCCAGTCGCGATTTGACTTTCACTACCGCTGCGAGCTTTTCCTTCAGGTGAATTGGAGGACGATTGATTTCCTGCAGTACACCATCAATGCGTAGCCGCACGCGATAAAATTTCTCGTACGGTTCGAAGTGTATGTCGGATGCGCCGCTGCGAATGGCTTGCAGTAGGATTTTATTGACGTACTGCACGACTGGAGCATCATCGACGGCGATCCCATCGGCTGCTGAGCCTTCTTCGCTGTCTTCGGCATCGAGCTCCATCCCGTCGAAATCTTCGTTTTCGCTCAGGTCTCCCAAGCTGGTGTCGATCGACTGGAGCAGACTTTCCAGATGACGGTCGAGTTTGTCGTCCTCGCAGATCACCAACTCCACGATCTGGCCGGTATTGAATTTGATCTCGTCAATAGCCTGGTCGTTCGTCGGGTCGGAAGTGGCAATGTAAAGTCGTTTGCCGCGTTTGAAAAACGGTATCACTCGGTGGATGCGAATCGCTTTTTCACCGACGCTGCGTGCGATTTCCAAATCAATCTGTAGAGTGTCCACATCGACGATGGGGACGCTGAATTCTTCGCCTATCGCACGCGCCAGCGTGTGCGCATCAACCATTTGTTGCCGCACGATATAGCTGACCAATTGATGCTTGTTTTCACGAGCGCCTTTCTGCGCTATCTGGGCCTGCTCGGCATCCAGAATGCCGCGGGTGACCAGATGGCGGGCGAGCCCGGAGAGGACGGTTTGTTCTGCTGAAACAGCCATGGCTTCTGAAGCTGACAACTTTTCTTACTTTAGACCAAAATCACCTTGAAATGAAAGGGATTCGTCCTACATCTCCTCCGGCCCGCCAGGCCTTGATAGGCCTGCCAGCCCATTTCTCGCCCGGGACAGGCCGGCTGGCGGGGCAGAAGCGATGGGCTCGGCCCGGTTCCCGGGCATCAGTGTGGCCCCTAGCCCTGGGTCCAGAAGGCAAATCCCGTAAAATGGAGCCCCCGCCGGCCCCCCTCAGAAGGAAAATATTTCATTGCACGCATCGCTGAGACCACCATTCGAGCACGCAAAACGCCAAGGCCGAATCGCTTCCGTTAAGTGAATCCTATGCACCCACGCCGCCTCTTTCACACCCTGCGCACGGATTTACGCTCTGATACGGAGCGCGGGAAAATGGTGAGGTCGGCTGGAGTGACGGCAGCGCTCAAAATCGGCGGTACGTTAATCACTTTTGGCGCCAGCCTGGTGTATGCACGGGCACTGAAGCCCCACGGCTATGGACTATATGCCTATGTCCTTGCCTGGGCAGGGTTGCTGACCCTCCCCGCAGGTCTGGGTTTCCCCCTTTACCTTGTTCGCGAGGGTGCCAAGTTTCCTTCCAGCCTGCGCCCCTTGCTGGCCTGGGCGGACAGCCGTCTTCTTGTCAGCGGTCTCATTTTCGGAATCCTGCTGATCTGCGCTGTTTTTTTGCCGCAAGCGGCTGGTGCCCGGTGGTTATTCGTTGTTGCCGCGCCTATCCCCCTGCTGAATAATATGGGAGATGTGCGTGCCGCTCTTCTTCATGTGCTTGGATGGGTTGCGCGTAGCCAGTGGCCTAAGTTCATACTGGGGCCGGGACTCACGCTAGCGGTCCTGGCAGGTCTCTGGATATGGCAGGGGAGGTTATATCCGGTCGAACTGATTGCCTCCATGGTTGCTGCCGCCATTCTGACGGTTTTGATCAATCAACTGCAGTTTCGGCGTGCCGCGCGGAATCTCGACTCGAAGAGTTTGCCTTCGGTAAGCATCAAGTCAGCGCTTCCGTTCATGTGGCTCGGCATGCTTTACATGATCAATAATCGTACAGACCTCATTATGCTGGGCAGCATCAAAGGTGCTCACGATGCAGGTATTTATGCTGTCGCGATGCGGGCGGGAGAAGTAATAACTTTTGTTTTGATGGCAGCGGACATGGTCCTGAGATCCCGTATTGCGCGACTTTACCACGATGGCGATTATCATGTGTTGCAAAGGTTGTTGACCGCGGCTGTCCGCAGGATTGCCCTGCTGTCCGCCCCCATTGCTATTCTTTTTATTGTTGCAGCTAGCCCATTATTATACCATCTTTATGGCCCTGCCTATGCCGAGGGCGCAACAGCTTTGAGGATTTTGGCGGGGGCGCAGCTTTTCAGTGTTTTATTCGGCTCGACCGATCACATTCTCAATATGACAGGCTATGAACGCCTTACCATGAGAGGAGTAGGCGTCAGTGTACTGCTCAATATCATTCTGAATTTCATACTTGTCCCGCCCTTTGGAATCGAAGGTGCAGCTATAGCTACGTCGACAAGCCTGGTTGTGTGGAATTTTCTACTTTGGTTTTGGGTCCGTAGCAAGTTGCAATTACGTCCGAGCGTATTCGGAATTTGATGCTTGTGGGTGCGCTTGTACTATTGGAATTCGACTCATGGACATGCCTGGGGGTGATGCTGAGCGCTTCCAGTCCTCGGTATACTGCCCCTCTGGAGCCTCGGGTATCTGTCGTGAGCTGTTGTGTTATTGATTGCGGGGCATACGAGCCGGCAATTTGAATCCGGGCACTCATGTTTAGGATAGGTGGTTGTGTTGATAACCAAAAATCATCATGCGCTCTAAATACGATTTTCTGGTGGTAGGCGCCGGCTTCGCCGGTAGTGTAGTGGCCAGGGAGCTGGCCGAGGCCGGACAGCACGTGCGTGTCGTGGAAAAGCGTGATCATGTCGCTGGTAATGCCTATGACCAGTATGATGAGAACGGTGTCTTGATTCATCTTTACGGTCCGCATATTTTCCACACCAATGGGGCGCGGATCTTCGAGTGGCTCTCGCGTTTTACGGAATGGCACCCATACGAGCATCGGGTACGCAGTGTTCTGGATGAGGTTTTTTATCCGTTTCCGATCAATAGAGACACCTTGAACCGGCTGTATGGTCTCGATATGGATGAAGAAGGCGCAGCGGCTTTTCTGGAGCGCGTGCGTGAGCCCCGGAATACGATTGCCACCAGCGAGGACGTCGTACTGAATTCGGTTGGCCGGGACCTTTACGAGAAATTCTTTCTGAATTACACGCGCAAGCAATGGGGGCTGGAACCGTCACAACTGAAAGCGGGCGTTGCGGCTCGTATTCCGGTGCGAACCAATACCGATGACCGTTATTTCACGGATCGTTTCCAGGCCATGCCCCTGAATGGTTATACGAAGATGTTCGAAACGATCCTGGATCATCCCAATATTGCCGTGGAACTTGGCGTTGATTTCGCTCATGTGCGTGGTTCCGCCAATTTCAACCATGTTGTCTATACTGGACCTATCGATGCGTATTTTGACTATTGTTTCGGCCGTTTGCCGTACAGGTCCCTATATTTCGAGCACGAGCATTTCCCTGAAATGGAATATTTCCAGGAGACCGGAACGGTCAATTATCCCAATACACATGCGTACACGCGTATTACGGAATTCAAGCATCTGACGGGTCAAAAACATTCAGGCACCTCCATCGTGCGCGAGTATCCGCGGGCCGAAGGTGATCCGTACTATCCGATTCCGCGGCCGGAAAACGAGGCTTTGTACAAGCGTTATGAGACCTTGGCTAAGGATGAAAACGGTGTCACTTTCGTGGGGCGATTGGCTCAGTACCGTTACTACAATATGGATCAGGTGGTGGCGGCGGCCCTCAAAGCGGCAGACCGCATTAAGGACAAGCTCTGATTATGGCTATGAAGATTGCGGCGCTGGTGGTTACCTACAACAGAAAGGATCTGCTGCAGCGCTGTCTAGATGCGCTGCTGGCGCAGACACGAAAGCCTGATTCCATTTATGTCATCGACAATGCAAGCACCGATGGTACCGAGGCCTTTCTGGGCAGTCGCGGTTATCTGGCGCGATCTGAATTGGTCTATCGGCGGTTGCCGGAAAATCTGGGAGGGGCCGGAGGTTTTCACGCCGGTGTTGACCAAGCCGTCAGAGACGGTAACGATTGGGTCTGGTTTATGGATGACGACGCCGAGCCTGAACTCGATGCGTTGCTGGCATTGGAGAGGACCGGACTTGACCCCGGTTGTTGCTATGGCTCCAGCGCAGTGTTCATGGCGGAAGACGGCGCGCGTGTTTTGTGTTGGCCTACGGCGGAAGCAGGGCCCGGGCATACGCAGGGACGCCGCATTCGACAGTATGATGATCTGCCCGACGTAATGCGGGTTAATGGATTGCCATTTCTCGGATTCATGGTCAACAAAGATACTGTCAAGCATACAGGTCTGCCAGAGGCAGACTACTTCGTTTCGGGCGACGATGTGGATTACAGCGAGCGTATTAAGAAAACGGGTACCGGGATTGTGCTGGTTAAAGCTAGTCGAATACGCCATCCGCAGCCGGCCGATTATACAGTGCACTTCTTGGGGCAGGAGTTTTTTTGCCTCAGACTTTCACCATGGCGGCGTTATTACGATATCCGCAATCGAGTGCTCAACGGGCGCAGGCATTATGGGTATAGACTCATCCATATGACATTACCCGGAGTGTTTGTGCGTTGGGGGGCTACATTGCTATACGAACCCTGCAGACTCCGCCAATCCTTTGCCTATGCTCGAGGGGTTTTTGATGGGTTATGCAATCGATTCGGCAAGCGGTGGGAGCCAGGGCGTTGATATACCTCTGTTGCCGTATTTGTCCCGCGCGAACTAAATGATTACCGAGCGTCAATATGAGGTGCTTGCTCCAGTAGTCAGTGGCAGCGGTGTGATGGTTGTGCACCGGGCATTGGAAGCACAGCTTCCCGATTACCGCGTGAAACCGCTCTCACCTTATTGGGGACTGGTGCCGCCGTTGCTTGCAATGCGGCGCAGCAGGCCAGACCAAATCGTACATTCACATCCCGACCTCGGTCCGTGGATCGCGCATCCGGATTCACCGCTCGTCATGACTTTTCACGGTTATTATCTTGACCCGCAAACGCTGGAGGTTTCTTCTGGTGCGCAGCGGGTTTTCTACCGCACCATCATGTCACATGCTGTTAGTGCCTCTTTGAGGCGCGCGCAATGGATAACGACGGTCAGTCGGTATACTGCGGATCAAATCTGTCGGCGTTATCCTCTCAAGGACCGCTTGATCCTGGTCAGAAACGGGGTCGACACTTCAGTTTTTTCTCCGGTAGAGAAGGCTCATGAAAGCCCGGTTAGGATTTTATTCGCCGGCAATCCCACTGCCTGCAAGGGTGTGGATCATTTGATGGCGCTCCCCCAGTCACTGCCGGATGATGCAGTTATGCAATACACGGTGGGTATGAGGGATTCAAGAGTTAATCAACCAGTGAATGCGGAAAAGCTTATCGCCATACCACGACGAAAGCATAGCGAGATGCCTTCGGTATATCGACAGGCTGATGTGCTGTTTTTCCCCACGCGTCGTGAGGGGTTGAGCCTGGTTGTGTTGGAGGCCATGGCCTGCGGCCTGCCTATAGTAACTACTCGCTGCTCATCCATGCCGGAACTTATTGATCACGGGAAAGGTGGATTTCTTTTCGATATGGACGATAGAGAGCAGATGCTTCACTATCTTAAGCGTCTTATTGCGGACCCAATGCTTCGGGCAGACATGGGCGCTTATAACCGGGAAAAAATTCTTGCTGAGTTTTCTCTGGAAAAAATGCTCGAAGGCTATCGACAAATTTTCTCAGCCATCCGTTAATTTTATTTGGCTAATCACGTTGCTCGGCACGGGCGCGATGGGTTCCTGGCTAAAACTTCAGGGGGCAAGTTAAAGGGTCTGGTTTTGGTTTCAGGAACGGGAAAGCCTGCATATTAACGTCGGAAAGATTGGTCTGAGTAGGGCCAGAAGTCGATTGGGCACTTTTTCTAAAATACATGTAACGATACTGTTCGTGCCTTCGATTTCAAGCATTTTTCTGAATCCCTCGACTTCCAGGTGTTCGTACTTTAGCTGTGCTTGCTCAAGTAAAGAATCGAGTTCGCCCAGCTGCAAAGGTTCGCAGTCGTAATATTTCACGTGACGCATTAGTCTGAGATATCTATTTCTCCAACCATGTGGGAGCCAGCTAAGGAAGATCAATCCATAATGAGGCTCTACCAGCATCCAGCGATTAGGAACGGCAATATAGCCGATACCATCCGGACGCATTACTCGATATATTTCGCAAAGGTGCTTTAACTGCGCGTGGCGATCTCCGACGTGCTCTATGACATGGTTGCTTAAGACCACGTCAAACGCATTATCTTCGAATGGCAGTGTTGCATCGGGGACCTTTGTAAAATTATAACCGTCGCTGATCTGCCTCTGGTCGACTATATCGATGGCGTCCACTACACAGTTTAGTGATTCATGGGTGGCAAAATAATGCGCAATCCCACCTGAGCCGGTTCCGATTTCCAAAATATGAATTGGCGATGAGCGTGTATGTAGTTCCAGCAGCCGCTCTATTTTGACTGCTTTCTTGTTGCGAGATGATAAATCCAATGCTGCGTGCGGCTGACGTCTTGACTTGATCATGATTCAATGAGATCTATGGGTATTATCCAGCGTTGAACGCATGCTTTCACCGAACCGGGTCCAGGAAAAATTTTTCGCAAATCCTGAAACGGTGGATGGCGGGGGCGGATGATCCAGCATCTGCAATACTGCTCTGCTGAATGCCATGCTGTCGCCTGGGGGAACCAGAAGGCCGGACTGCCCTTGGGACACGGCATCAATGACCCCGTTTGTAGCGTAGGCCACGGTAGGCAAACCTTCAGCTGCAGCTTCGATGGCTACCATCCCGAAACCCTCTGGGTCCCCGGGTATATGTTGCACCGGGAACACATGGACGTCCGCAGAACGGTACAAGGCGGCTAACCGGTCTCGGTCGGTAATGACGCCAAGAAAACGGATATGATTCCCGACGCCGGCGGCGTCTGCCGCGTCCTGAATGCTTGCTTGTGTTTGAGGTTTTGCGTGTAAGGCATCAGTAGGTGCATCACCCACAATAAGCAAGATGGTTTTTGGCCGTGCAGACACGATTTTGGGTAGCACATCGGTAACGAATTCACGCAAGCCTTTGCGTTGAGTAAGCCGGCCTACGGAGAGCAGAATTGGCCCTTCTTCCTGCACGTTTTCTGCACTGACCTGTGCTACTGCCGTCCGGTCAGGCGGGGTTGTCGGAAGATCGGCGCCAGGATGGACGATTTCAATGCGTGAGATATCGATTCCGGCCTCTACGGCTAATTGTTTGGTGGCTTGGCTGTTTGCAATGATGCGGTCCATCCGCCGTAATACGGGTAGCCATACGGCGCGGTATAAGGGATGGCGTATGGCTATGTCGAGTCCATGTACGTAGGCCACCGAGAAGGCCCCGCAGAAGCGGGCAGATAGCCAGGCCACAGGCGCCGTCAATCCGCTGCCTGCAAGTATCAGGTCTGGTTTCCAGGTGCGCGCGATCCTGAGGGTGCGCCACAAGGCTGTCAGCAGAAAGCGTATTAGCGGCTTAAGCGCGACTTCTTGCACAGAAACATTTGAAGGCGCCATGCTCGCGCTGCCCGAGGGTGCTACCAGGTGCACGTCGGCATTCTTGGCCAATTCTTCGGCCATGTGCCAATTCAGGCGCTCCATGCCTCCGACCAGTGGAGGCAGGTTGCGGGTGATGATAAGGATGCGGCTGGGGGGCACGTTTGGACTAGCATTCATTTGATGAGCGCAAGCTTCGCGTTACTCGAGCGGGCGGTAGGTGAGGTTTGTGATTTGCTCCGAGATCAGACCGATCAAGAAAACAATGACTGCGGCACTGAACAGAAGAGCGCTCATATTAGTGAAGCGATGCTGAACGGCCAGCGTATAGCCGTAATAAGCGAATCCGAGAAGAAAGAAGCCAAAGCTTGCCGGTGCAAACAGTTTGAGCGGCGAATACAGCGTAGTGATCTTGAAGATGATCAATAGAAAGCGTAGTCCATCGCGTATCGGACGAATATGACTTTTCCCGACGCGCTTTGCTGCTTCGATGGGCTCGTAGGCTACGCTGTAGGCGCTACGGAAAAAAGCGATTGTGCTGGTAGTCGGGTAAGAAAATCCATTGGGAAGCAGATGCAGGAACTCCCTGAATTTTGCGGCTCTTACTGCCCTGAAACCAGAGGTCAGATCTGCCACCGCCTGTCCCGTAATGCGCGAAGCGAACCAATTGTAAAACGTATTCGCCAGACCACGTCCGACCCCGGCCTGGCTTTGCCATGTCCGAGCACCGACGACCATGTCATAGCCTTCGTCCAGACGTGCGATCAGGCGGTTGATATCCGCAGGATTATGTTGACCGTCGGCATCCATGAAAACCAGTTTTTCACCGCTGGCGATGCGGGCTCCGCGTTTAATAGCGGCGCCATTGCCCATTGAATACGGGGAACGCAAGTGTGTCACCTTGTTTTTTTCGCAGATTTCGGGAGTGTTATCGGTCGAACCATCGTCTACCACGATAATTTCCGCGTCGGGATGCAATTCGCGCAGGTGCGGCAGCAAGCTGGCCAGTGCCGAAGCTTCATTCTTTGCCGGCAAGACTATCGAAAGGCTTGAATTCTGGTTCATCGCGCAGTTTTAGTTCGGAGTGTCATTGATTTTCCCATATATGACTTCCGTAGCTACAGGTTGATTAGACCCCGTAGCCAAGGAGCGGGTAGTGCAGTGTATCGGCAATTATTGTATAGAGGAAGGCGGGGTTTCCCTGGCCTTGCGCTCTGCGGCTTCCAACTGCGGACGCAGGCGGTCGATTATGTAATCCAACTTTCCTAAGTGATTGAGTTTACGTATGTTTTCAAAGGCTTGGCGGGCCGCCTCAATGTGGCCGTCGTCAAGCTCGATGTTGAACACGTTGACTTGGAATTGCGCCACATTCGGTACGGCTTTGGCCGCTTTGATCAGCAACGGTCCGCTGCGGGCGCGTTGAGCACGAGTATCGTAACCGATCAGATTGGCCTGAGTAACCAGCACATTGGCATAGTTCATTCCAAGTTCGGTAATTCGCGGACTGCGATAAATTGCTTTGAAGAGATTGTCGAGTTCGCTGCGCTGAAGTTTGCACTGATGTTTACTGTAGCAACTGACGAGCGCTTCCAGGGCATTGACGTCGGAAACGGTAATCGGGCCTTCACCCACAGCCTTGATCATACCCTTGAACCAGGATGGATTTACTCGCCGCCCTGTTTGAGCGGCGAGCAGCGCCATGGCTACCCATGGATCGAGCCCTGCATGGGGGACCAGGGCGGCTTTGTGTGCGGCCTGGAAAGCGCGCTGGGCGTAGATCTCATGACCGGAAAGCGTTCGGTTGGTATAGAGCCGGGCGAGCAGATACGTAGAGCGGGGCGATAACGGATGGTTGTGGGCTAATACCTTGGCCAATGCCAGGTTGCTGCGCCAATGCCACGAGCGCACCGTCGTGATCGCGCCCAGGCCCACTATTGCCAGGACGCATGCCCCTATTCCTACACGCCGCCATTGCAGACTCCTCAGCGGCAGTATCACCAGGGAGAATACAGCCAATATGATCCCCCAGTCCGCCAGATAAATGCGATGCTCAAACGCGATTTCCAGTGGCCAGACAGTCGATTCGAGCACTTGCGCCGCGAAGAACCAGATAATGCCGAGTGCCGCAAGCGGTCGGCGCTTGCGTAACCACCAGGCGAGTGCGAAAAGGGCGGCGATGAGCAGGAATGACAACAAGGTCGTGGGTGGGGACAGCAGCCCCGAAGAGATGCTGAAATCATCGTGGTACAGCCCCATGGCAGAGAGCCGCGGGGCTAATACCATTCCGAGGTACCAGATTACGACTCGGCCTTCCGTCAATACTCTCTCGCCAAGATTGAAAAGGCGACCGATGTAGGCGTGGGAGTTGAAAATCTGCGGGATCGCCCACCAGAATCCGACAATGGCCGGCAACACCAGAAGCAGCAGGTAAAAAAGCCACAATTTGCGGTCCCGTTCACCATCGTGATCACGAAAGCCCAGCACAAAAAATTCCACGAGGAGCACAAGCAAGGGCAGCAAAACCCCGATTTCCTTGGATAAAGCAGCCAGAGCTGTAAAGACCCCGATCACCACGATTAAAAGTGTGGTCGTAAGCCAGCTGGCCGTAAATTTGCGGCGTATAGCGACATAGGCCCACAGGCCGCCGACCATGAAAAGGTTGCCGAGGATGGTTTCACGCTGCACGGCATAGAGAATGGGTGTCAGATTCATGGGGTGCAGAGCCCAGCATGCCGCTATAGCGAGGGCGATCCACTCCACGCGCCATGTTTTTATATCCGGGGCGAATCGAGAGCGCCAGGCAAGCAGCAGGCTGCGCGTGAAGCCGGCGATCAGAATGGTTGTCACCATATGCAGCGCCAGGTTTACGACCTTGAAGGCGTAAGGATCTAGGTGGTTGTAGTAACGCTGAATGGCGAAGGTCGCGAGGGAAATGGGGCGTCCCAATGGTCCGGCATCAAAAGACCAGACGGCATGCCATAGAGCCGGCAATGACATGGTGTCGAGGCGGAGTGCATTGTTGTTGACGATGTTGCCGTAGTCGTCGAGAAACCATTTGCTGGTCAGTCCGTACTGGTAAGCAAACCACGTCGCGGCCAGCAAGGCCGCCAGGGCTATCCACCAGATATAGCCGTCTTCATACCACGGCTTGGGCGAGGCGGATCGCGATGGCCCCGGGTTGCCCATGGACTTCCTTGTGTAGCCCCGGGGGACGCCCGGGAGTTTGCCTTTACCGCGCTTGGACATGATGTGGGCTCTTTCCCTGTACTTGCTGGATCAGGTTCGACAACGATTTTATATTTTCGTTGCTCATTCCGAAACGGTTGAGTGACTTCAGTATTTGCAACTGCTTCTGTGCCGCCATGAGATCGCCACAGGCCAGTTCGGTAATGCCAAGATCGAAATGATAGACGGCAACACCGGGATATTTCTGGACGAGCAATCGGAAAATCCTGCGAGCCTTGTGAGGCTGCATGGTTGCATTCAAGAGATAATTTCCATACATGACCATGATGGTTGTGCTGGGATGCGGCCGTGTCAGGGCGGATGCAAAAACGATTTGCATCAATCGAGGATCCAGCTTGCAGGGATCTTTGTTGCGGACCGCACAGTGCACCAGGGAAGATAGTCCGGCTATATCCTCCGGATTGGCGGGACGGCTGGCTAGGATATGCGCGATGCGGCGATACCAGTCGGGGTTTGCGGGCCGGCCTGTTCTATGGGCCAGGATAATGAGGGTGGCGTCCGGTAAAAATCCTTGGCCGGGCACCTCGCGGGCCTTTTCCAGTGCCTTGAAAGCATCGGGCACGAGTTTGGGAATGGCCACGGAATATATGGTCAGGATCCGGGCATAGGCATAGGTTGCGCGGGGCGAATCAGGGTGATTGTGGGCGGCAAAGGAGAGTTGACGCAGCGGGTTGCTCCAGTCGATCGAGCGCAGGCCCAGAGCGGCCCCATAAAGCGCAATGATTGCAATTACGGCGCCTGTTGCGAGGCGCCTATGCCGTTGGTTCGTAACCATCAGGATGGTGGTGCCAAAAACAGCGGTATAGAGCCCCATGGAGGGTAAATATTGGCGATGTTCGAACACCGGTTCGAGAAAAATGAACGAGGCGGTCATGACCTGGCCGGCAATAAACCACAGAAGACCGAAAGCAATGAGCGGATAACGGCGCCTGGTCCGGACGCCGATGAATAACAGCACTCCGATGCCAATCCAGGCCGGCAGCGTCGTCCAGGGTTTCAGTAAGCCATGCGATATGGGGAAGGCGTCATGAAAAAGCGTGAGCGAGCCAATGTTCGGTACCAGCGTCCACCACACGTAATGCCAGATGACGCGACCTTCAGTGAGTATGCGCTCTCCCAGGGTGAATGGGCGGAGAGCCAAATGAGAGGCATCGAGTGCACCCGGCAAAAGCCATGCGATTGCCATGGTGGCGGGTATCAGTAGAAAGACGGAAAAATAGACGATGATGCCCTTGGCACGTTGACCGTTCGCCAGCCTGAATTTGAAAAACGTCCACTCGATGACCAGCGCATAGAGCATTGTCAGCGCGCCGATTTCCTTGGATAGGATGGCCAGTGGTGTGCATATCAAGCTGGTCGCCAGCAGTAATGTCCAGGCCTTTAAGGGTTGTTTGCCTTTGTAGAGGCAATTGCGCCCGGCGATATATGAGATCAGGCCCAGCAGGGAGAAGGTGCCGGCCAACGAGGTCATTCGCTGAATGACGTACAACACGGCAGTGAGATTGATAGGGGCGAGCATCCAGGCACCGGTGATGGCCAGTGCAGCCCAATTACAGGTGGATTCGGAGGTCTCCGGGCGCAGGCGGCGGTACTGGCCCAGGATCAGTCTGAGCAGGATGAAAATCAGCAATCCGTTGAGCAGGTGGATGCCTACATTGGTCCACTTCATGGCTTGTGCGCCGGATCGTATGGATTTTTGGTCGCCGAGCGCCAGGACGTTCAGCGCGAAAGTGGCCATTGCAACAGGGCGGTGAGTGGGACCGCTCTTTGAACTCAACATCACGTCCAGGAATGATTCCGGTGTGGGTTTGAGATTCTTCAGCGCGTCGTTCTGAACGAGGTTAGGGTAATCGTCAAGCAGGAGGGCGCCGCGTGTGCCCGGCCAATAGGCAAGCGCTGTGACAATCAGGAGCAAGGCGAGTATCAGCCAGGGGAGATGCTGCCGGTCGTATCGGGGTAAACGCATCAGCACATTCTACGGAAATGCGGAGCTTTGCGGCTGAGGCTGAGGTTTCCGGCTCGATGCTTCCTTGATGGCATGACGGATATTTCGGAACGATTCCTCATACCAGCCAATATGCTCCAGCCAACGGCGGTGTAACCCTTGCATGTTCCAGACAGTCGGTCGACGTCGAGGAATCTCCTTATATCGATTCAAGAGCCTCTCCGCTGCCCGTGGATGTTTTGCATTGAGCAGCCAACTGCTCGTAGTCAGTGCTACGTCGGGTGTGGGCACGAGCTTCAAGGCCCTCAAAAAAGCCTTATATGCTGCAGGTGAACGATGTTCCGCCAGCAACAATTGTCCGCGCAGTAGCGCCAGCTGTTCTTGGTCCGCAGGCCTTTGAAAATGCTTGTTTTTATCGGCGTTATTAAGGATTCTGGACAAATCCTGATTGGTCACTCCGGTGCATGGGGGGGGAGAGCCTTGGTGGTTCATCAGTTGCGGCAGGTTTTGGTAAAGCAGTTTTACGCCCCGCAGGCTGTGTCCGGCGGCATAGAGCAGTGCATGAACATCCACCGGGCGCGCCTTGCCCAGGCGGCAAGCGGCGCTCAGCCGGGCCAAGGCTATGCTGGCATCCTTCGGTAATTTATGTGAGGCGGCAAACAGTCGCAGATAGGCGGCAAGATTATGCCCTCTGTTCTCCATGGCTTCGGCACCCGTCACGATGGCTCGGGACGAATCGGGATTGAGCCGCATCCAGTTGAGCGCGAGCCGTGTGGGTTGTCCCCACAGATTGGCTCTCATTCCGGTCAGGATAAGCAGCAGGGCAAGTGCCAGGACCAGCGTCACCCTGCGGAGCGCCCGGGTTCCGGGGCCTTGTACGAACCATAACGCCAGCGGCCAGAACAGCAAAGCGGCAGGCATGTAATTGCGGTGTTCGTAATACAGCTCCAGAGGAATGGTGGTGGATTCGAGCAGTTGACCCGCGAAAAAAAACAGAATGGCTGCCGCCAGGGCCGGCCAGCGCTTGCGCATCGTGGCTGCTGCACCGGCCAGGGCAAGGATCAGGATGATCGAGGGTAGCGTAGTCCAGGGTTGAAACAGGTTTCGAGAAACCGGGATAGTCGTATAGAGCCCATGGGTCCAGGCATGCGGGATGACCAGTAGGTAAAGGTAGTGCACCAGGACGCGGCACTCCGTCATGAGGCGCATGCCGATTGAAAAATCACGTCCGGGCACTACTACACCAATGTCACGGAGCCTCCACAACAGATAGCCGATGATGAAGGTGCTGGGCAGCCATAGGAATACCACGCGGAAAACAAGCCAATGGGTTTTGGCCGGGGGCGTGCCTGGGGTTGTCAAACGGTTTTTTTCAGGACGAGCGCTGCCTGTTTGCGGAGTGACGGGGGAGGGTGGGCCGATTCCAAGCCCGGTTTTACGGAGTATCGTGAATTCCAGGACCAAGGCCAGCAAGGGCAACAGAGCCGCGTCTTCCTTGCTGAAAAAGCCCAGGAGGGTGCCGCCGATAATGCCGCCCGTCATGAGTGCATAGCCACGTCGCGTATGACCTTCGCTCAATCTCAGACGGCCGGTCACATAGCAGCCCAGACCGGCAAAAACGAAGAAAGCCGCGAGCATGGCCATGCGTTGCACCACGTAAAGCGTGGTGGAAACGAAAAGGGGATGAATCAGCCAGATACCGGCGCCTATGACTGCGGCCCAGGCCGCTTTACGCCAAACCAGTCCGTAAGCCTTGCCTAGTTGCACGAGCAACCAGGCAAGGACCAGGCCGTTCAGCAAGTGCAGGATCAGGTTGGTCAGCTTGAACAACCAAGGGGTCGCCGGCCAGTTGCGGGCGTCGATCAGGAATGAGAGCAGTGCCAGTGGCCGCCCGGAGGGACCGGCCGTCCCGGACGTGAGGTAGCTAATGAAGGTGGTGAAGTTATCGACCGGACCGTAGGCGCCGAGCTTGGGCAAGGTGCCCCAGTCATCGAGCAGGAAGGGGCCGCCGAGGCCGGGCCAGTAGGCAGCGCAGGCCAGTCCCAGCAGGAGAAAGAAAAATAGGAAGGACCATGATGGTCGAATGGAGCGGAGACTAAACATTGATTGATATTTTACGCATGGCTGGTCAGGGTATCCGATTGTGAGCTGATCCAGCCCTTGTGCTGTCCTTCCTGCTTTCGTGTACAGGCTTAGGCATATTGCCCGTCGGGCAAATCAGCCGTCCCACTCCTTCCAATCCCCTTTTTCCCAGGGGGGGCTGCTGATGTAGCGGCAGGAAGGCATGCAAGGCCCCAAAAAAAGGGCCCGCTGAGCGGGCCCTACACGCGTTCCGTTGCTTATGCAACGGGAGGAGGACTTGGTTATTAGCCGGGATGACGGCAGTTGGAAGGCACGTACTTGTACATGCTGGTCGAGTTGCCACCGGAGCTATCGGTTACCTGGCAGGTCCAGGCCACAGAGCCGGCATTCGTGTATGGTGAAAGAATGATATGGGCGCCCTGAATCGGCTTGGCAACACCAGTGCCGTTTCTGAAGGTGGCAGTGATGACACCCTTGTCGATATTGACGCTGAATACATATTTACCGTTGATACTCTTTGAGGAGGCCTCACCGGCAGAAGAGTTGTTCGCGGGGAAACTGCCATTCTCGTTATAGTAGGCGACAATGGCGGTTTTAGCGCCATCCGCCAGGGTGGTTGCTTCCGAACCCTCGGCCTGAGCCGTGTAATTCAGATAAAGGGGAATCGCGATCGCGGCCAAGATGGCAATAATCGCGACCACAATCATCAATTCAATCAGGGTAAAGCCCTGCTGTTTACGTTTCATGGTTTATAAACCTCCACATTTCTCGAATTCAAAAACTTGCAAGTTTTGTAGCCTAAATGGCCACACAATGTGCAGCAAAAATCATGCCAAACCCTAGTGGAAATCATTTGAAATCCTTGTTCTGAACGGATTTTTATTTTAAGCAATTGATATTAATAAAAAAGATAATTTGTAAGCCGTCGTTTGAAAGCATCGAATGAGCTATTGTGTAGGAAAATACTTACAGCCTGTTGAGGCAAGTGACAATTGAAGCTGACAAAAATGTCACAAACTGACAATCATCGTCAGTTTGTGTCACTTTTCGGGGGGCTTTTTTCCGATTTCCGATTTTGGAGCCTACGGCTTGATATCCAGCTTCTCGAGCCGATAGCGTAATTGCCGGAAGGTCATGCCTAGCAAACGGGCCGCTGCCGTCCTGTTACCGTTGGTTTCCCGTAGCGCTTTCTGGATTGCCTGACGCTCTACGTCGTGGAGTACGTCCGGCAAGGGTTCGTCCGAGCCGACGGAGTCGGCCTCGGGGCGTCTCTGGCTTCTACGCAGGCGGATGTCTTCAGCATTGAGGACGCCACTGTCATTGAGGGCAAATGCTCTCTCGAGTACGTTTTCAAGTTCGCGAACGTTGCCCGGAAAATCGTGCGATTGCAATCGCTTCACGGCTTCTGGCGTGAGAGTGACCGGTCCGGTTCCGGCGGCTTTGCACATCCGGGCCAGAAGTGCCTCGGCCAGCACGGCAATGTCACCGGTGCGTTCGCGCAAAGCCGGTACATGCAGGTCGATGACATTAATGCGGTAAAACAGGTCCTCGCGAAAGCGGCTTTCTACCAAAGCCTTCTGCAGATCCTGGTGGGTCGCAGATACAAAACGTACGTCGACAGGGGTTTCTTCGGTGGCTCCGACGGCCCGAACAGTGCGTTCCTGGATCACACGCAGGAGCTTGACCTGCATCGGAATGGGCAGTTCGCCGATTTCGTCCAGGAACAGCGTGCCGCCTTCGGCACTGCGGATGAGGCCACGCCGGTCGGCATGGGCGCCCGTGAAGCTGCCTCTTTTGTGCCCGAATAGTTCGCTTTCCATCAGTTCGCTGGGTATCGCGCCGCAATTGACGGGCACGAAGGCGTGGGCTGCACGCGGGCCGGAACTGTGTATGAGGCGGGCAACCAACTCTTTGCCGGTACCGGATTCACCGGTGATCAGCACCGGTGCCTGGCTGCGTGCTACGCGGTTGATGATGGCGCGCAATTCGTGCATCTGGGGAGAATCGCCCAAAAGCTGCGAGGCGGCGGTTGTGTCCGTACTGCCTTCTTTCGCCAGAGCCAGCGCATCACGGACGAGCGTGCGCAGCCGCGTCAGGTCGACAGGCTTGGCGATGAAATCAAAGGCGCCGGCCTTGAGGGCCTCCACGGCGGTATCCATGTTGCCGTAAGCCGTGATCATGGCGACCGGCACATTGGGTGCCTGTTCCTGTATCCAGCGGACATAATCGAGTCCGTTTCCGTCCGGGAGGTGCATGTCGGTCAGCACCAGTCCGAAGTGGTCGCTGACTAGTGCCCGCCGCGCCTGGGACAGATCGGCCGCTTCGACCGTTTCCACGCCCATTTTGGCCAGCGTGAGGGTTAACAGGTCACGCAGATCGGGTTCATCGTCGACGATGAGTACACGAGGCGTTTCGTTTATTCCAGCCATGCCTTGTCCTGTGCAAATTCAAGTCGAAAGCGTGTTCCACCGCCTTCGCGTGCAGAGGCGCTGAGTTGCGCGTTGTTCGCCACTGCCAACTCGCGTGCCAGATACAGCCCCAGCCCCGTCCCGTTCGCACGCGTGGTGGCAAAGGGTTCAAACAGCCTTTCCGGCTGGGCAATGCCCGGTCCGCGATCAATCACATCAAGATACACGTGTGCACTGTTAAATCCAACTCTGATGCCGACACCACTGTCGGAATCACCATGCAGGAATGCATTATCGACCAGATTGACCACTACATGCTCGAGTTGACCGGGATCGAAGCGAACTTCGATATCATCCATTTTATCTACATGCAGGTGCAAACGATTGACCAGTTCCGGGTGACGCTCTCCATAGTCGCGCAAAAAGCTGTTCAGCCAGGGTTTCAGTTCGATCAGTGCGGGTTGGACGGTATCGCGCCGCGACAGCTTGAGTATGCTTTCGACCATTCCGCCCAGTCGTGCGCTTTGGTTGGCAATGATGCGGCTCAGATGCTGCTGCTGTCCGTCGAGCGTGCCATCCTCGCTCAAAAGTTCATTGGCATGTGCAATAGCCGTCAGAGGATTCCTGACCTGATGGGCAATTCCGGCGGTCAAGCGCCCCAGGGCGGCCAGCTTCATGGCGCGAGCCTGTTCATGCGCCACTTCATTGTCCTCCAGGAAAACGAGCCGGCGTGCATTACGCGTCGAACCCAGGGGGACAACCATCAATAGCAAGCTGCTTGCGTTTTCCCGCTCATACAAGGAGCTGCCCGGATGCGCATCATGACCCGCCAGGCGTGCAATTGTGCTACGCAGCTGCGGCGTGATGTAACTCGTAGCCGACGGATTGGCACGCAGGATATCCCCGTTTTCGTCCGTGATCATCACGCCGGTCCTCATCTGCGCGATGATGCGCCGGTTGATGGCATCCAGTTCGCGCACTTCGATGCCCCTTTTTTCCGCAAGTGCTTCGGTTTCGAACAGACGTGTCGCCAGCTGATGCGCGGTAATGGCCACGGCAATCAAGCCCAGGGCGAACAAGCCGGCCCGGGTGTAGATCAAGACCGCCAGATCCTGGCTGAAACCGGTCCCCAAGGTGGCGCCCAGGGTGATCAGGGCGCAGAGTGCCGCGAAAAAAACGGCTCTTCTCAAATTCAATGCGCTGGCCGCAGCAACCGCGACCGGCGGGATTAAGAGAAAGACAAAAAGGGAAATCTGCGCGCCGGATGCCTGGGTGATGACGGTCAGGGCTACCAGGTCGAGCAGAGGCTGGAGCTCCGATTGGACGCCCAGTCCGGGCCATTGCCGCGCAAGAAGGCCGATCGAGATCAATCCCATCAGGAGGTACGAACTGCTCGCGATGGCCACAACATAGGGTGCCTGGATATCCAGATGCCGGGCAAAAATCGGGGTCAGGGACACGGCAATAGTGGCGCTGGCGACCGACATCCGATAGATGTTCAATAGCTTCAACAAGCGCCATCTTGCTTCGGCGGCAAGGATCTCGTTACGGAGGCGTTTTGCCAAAACTTGGCCAATGCCCCAAAATATGCGGTCTTTCGTGCCGGCAGGCATGATTGTTTCCTAAGATCCGTTTATTCCAGAAGGTTCTATAACATGAATTTGCATGAATTTCAGGCAAAGAAGCTTTTTGCCGAGTTCGGCATTCCGGTTCCCGAGGGCCGGGTAGCCGCGAGCGCGGAAGAAGCCGAAGCTGCTGCACGCGAACTGGGCGGTGACCTCTGGGTCGTCAAGGCCCAGGTCCATGCGGGTGGCCGCGGCAAGGCTGGCGGCGTGAAGCTGGTTCGCTCCCCTGAGGAAGCCCGCGACGCGGCGGCCGGCATGATCGGCCGCAAGCTGGCGACGCACCAGACCCAAGGCGAAGGTCTGCCCATCGAGCGTGTGTGGGTCGAGCGTGGTTCCGAGATTGCGCGCGAACTGTACCTCAGCGTGCTCGTGGACCGGGCGCGGGAATGTCTGACTTTCGTGGCCTCGGCCGCCGGCGGCATGGAAATCGAGGAAGTGGCCGAAAAGTCGCCGGAACAGATCCTCACCGTACCCGTCAATCCCGGCTCCGGCTTTTCCGGCTATGAGGCACGCCGCCTGGGATTCGGCCTGAACCTGGAAGCCGATCAGCTCAAGACTTTTGCCAAGCTTGTGCGTGCTCTTTACACCTTCATGTTGGAAAAGGACGCGAGCCTGGTCGAGATCAACCCACTGATCGTGACCAAGGGTGGAGACCTGCTGGCGCTCGATGCCAAGGTCAACCTCGATGACAACGCCCTGTTCCGGCACAAGGATACGGCCGCCATGCGCGACCCGAGCCAGGAAGATGCCGCGGAGGCCGAGGCGGCCGAGCACGGGCTCAACTATGTCTCGCTGGACGGCGATATTGCCTGCATGGTCAACGGCGCGGGCCTTGCGATGGCTACCATGGACCTGATCAAGCTGGCGGGCGGCGAGCCGGCTAATTTTCTGGACGTGGGTGGCGGTGCGACCGCTGAGCGCGTATCTGTGGCTTTCCGGCTGATCCTGTCCAACGAAAACGTCAAGGCCATCCTGGTCAACATTTTCGGCGGCATCGTGCGTTGCGACATGATCGCCGAGGGCATCATTGCGGCAGTGAAGGGGGTCGGCGTGCCGGTGCCCGTCGTCGTGCGCCTGGAAGGCACGAACGTGGAAGAGGGGCGGCGGTTGCTGGCCGAGAGCGGCCTGGACATCACCACCGCCGGTAATTTGACCGAGGCCGCCGACAAAGCGGTCGCCGCCGCACGTGAAGGGAAGCAGGCATGAGTATCTTGATCGACAAAGACACGCGCGTCCTCTGCCAGGGTTTTACCGGCAAGCAGGGAACATTCCACAGCGAACAGGCGATCGCCTATGGCACCCAGTTGGTCGGCGGCGTGACTCCAGGGCGCGGCGGCCAGAAACATCTGGATCGTCCGGTATTCGACACCTGCGCCGAGGCAGTGGCCGAGACCCAAGCCACGGCCAGCATGATCTACGTGCCGGCGCCGTTTGCCGCCGATGCCATCCTTGAGGCCGCAGATGCCGGCATCGAGACGATCGTGTGCATCACCGAGGGAATCCCCGTGGCTGACATGGTGCGCGTCAAGGCGGCCCTGAAGGGCTCCTCGGTGCGTCTCGTCGGCCCCAACTGCCCGGGCGTCATTACGCCGGGAGAGTGCAAGATCGGCATCATGCCCGGCCACATTCACCAGCCCGGGCGCGTAGGTATCGTTTCGCGTTCCGGTACGTTGACTTACGTGGCGGTTCACCAGACCACACTCGAAGGCCTCGGACAGTCGAGCTGTGTCGGTATCGGTGGCGATCCCGTCCACGGCATGAGCTTCATTGACGTGATCGACTTGTTCAAGGATGATCCGAAGACCGAGGCGATCGTGATGGTCGGCGAGATCGGCGGCAGCGACGAAGAAGCCGCGGCCGAATACATCGAGGCCAATGTGGACAAGCCCGTGGTGGCCTACATTGCCGGCGTGACGGCACCGCCCGGCAAGCGTATGGGCCATGCCGGCGCTATCATTTCGGGTGGCAAGGGCACGGCGGAGCACAAGTTCAAGGCACTGGAAGCGGCCGGCGTGACTACGGTCCGTTCTCCCGCCGAGATCGGGGCCGCCGTCAAGCGCGCATTGGGCTGATTTCAGACGGCCGTTCAAGGCTCCGGGGTCATCATGTCATCACTCAGGATTGGTCTGGCACAAAGTAACTGTCTGGTCGGGGACGTCGAAGGCAACACGCGGCGCGTTCTTGAACGCGTGGAAGCCTTTGGTGAACAGTGTGACCTGATGGTGTTCCCCGAGCTGATGCTGGTGGGCTATCCGGCCGGTGATCTTCTGCTGAACCCGGATCTGGAAAAACAGGTCGGTAAAGCACTCAATACACTGCGTGAGCAAGTGGAGAACACGCTGATCCTGATCGGCCATCCGGAGTACCAGGATGGGTTGATGTACAACGCCTGCTCGGTTATTGGCGACGGCCAGACACTGGCCACCTACCGCAAGCGGGCGTTGCCCCATTACGGTGCCTTCAACGAGAAACGCTATTTCGCCGCTGGAAGCGAATCCGTCGTAGTGGATATCGAGGGGCTTCCGATCGGTCTCTCGATCGGCGAAGACGCGTGGCGCCCGGACCCGGTGAGCGAACTCGGAGAAGCCGGCGCACGGTTGGTGCTGAATATCAACGCATCGCCCTACTGCATCGGAAAGCGCGCTAACCGCGAGCAGGAAATCGCCCAACGCGCTTCCGACAATGATTTGCCGTTCATCTACCTCAATCTGGTGGGTGGCCAGGATGACTTGGTGTTTGACGGACATTCTTTTGTCGTCAACAAGACCGGCGAGGTCATTGACCGCTTGCCTGGCTTTGAGGAAGACTTCGTCGTTCTGAGAGTGGCTAACAGCCCCGGTAGCCGCGGCCGCATTGTGGGCCGTGCGGTTGCCGACACCGGTTCCGCGGCAGGTGCTGGCGAAGAAGACAGCGGCGAGGAACTGCGTTCGGAGGTTGATGCGCCGGTCGATGCTGCCGATTCCGAGGGCGAGGTCTACAAGGCGATCGAACTGAGTCTGCGCGATTACGTGCAGAAGAACGGCTTTGACGGCGTGCTCGTAGGGTTGTCAGGCGGCGTGGATTCTGCCTTGACGCTCACCCTGGCGGTCGACGCCTTGGGCGCAGACAAGGTGGCTGCCGTCCTCATGCCCTCCCGTTATACCAGCGATCTGAGCGTCGAACTGGCCAAGGAGCAGGTCAAGCGGCTTGGGGTGAAATCGCACGTCATTTCGATTGAAGAGCCCTATCAGGCATTTCTAAACGTGCTCAAGGATGTTTTCGCCGGACGCGAACCCGACATCACCGAGGAAAACGTCCAGGCGCGTTGTCGTGGCGCTATCCTCATGGCGATTTCCAACAAGACGCAACGCATGGTCATGGCTACCGGCAACAAGAGCGAAAGCGCCGTGGGCTATGCCACCTTGTATGGCGACACCGTGGGCGGCTTTGCGCCCCTGAAAGACGTTTCCAAGACCCTGGTTTACAAGCTGGCGCGATATCGCAACCGCCTCTCGGATAACGCGCCCATTCCCGAACAAGTTCTGACGCGCGAGCCGTCGGCGGAACTGTCCGCCAACCAGAAGGACACCGACGCGCTGCCGCCTTATCCGGTACTGGATGCCATTCTCTCCGGGCTCATCGAAGCTGAGCAGACGGTGGCCGACCTGGTGCGCGAAGGTTTCGATCGCCGTACCGTCATGGAGGTGGTCGATCGCGTCAAACACAATGAGTACAAACGCCATCAGGGTCCGCCGGGCGTGAAAATCTCGATTCGGGCCTTTGGGCTGGACCGTTGCTATCCGATTACTTCCGGGTTCAAGCCTTCCCCTGTTGCGGAGGCCAATGATCTGGAAGAGGACTCGCAGGCCGCCGACTGATCGCACACGCTGTGTGCGATCACGAACAAATGGAACGCTCAGCGGCAGAGCGGTTTCTTACTGCATCCTTTAATGGTGATTGCTGTCGTTGTTGCTGGTCGTTTGTTCGCCGCCATGGGCTTTCGCGCCTGATCCGTAATTGTAGTCATACCAGGCTTTTGCCTGGGTAGCTAAAGCGTCTTCGCCAAGTTTCTTGTAGCTTCGCATCAGGATTTTCAGCGCCGGCTTGGCTGCCGAGGTGCCTGGAAATTCGGTCACGATCTTGTTGGCGCGAGAAGCGGCCGCCACCCATTGTTTACGAACCGCGTAAAAACGCGCGACACCGAGATTGAAATGTGCCAGACGGTTGCGGACGAAAACCATCCACTGACGTGCCTGTTTCGTGTAGCGGGAGTCGGGGTAGCGTTTGGCCAGTTGCTTGAATGCCGTAAAAGCCTGCTCCTGGTCGAGTGGATCACGCTGGGCAAGGCTGACTCCGAAAAGTGCATCGAGCGGCCCCCTTTGCAAGGCATTGGCATAAGCTACGCCCTTCATGAACAGGGCATAAGCCGCATAGGGACTGGCCGGGTTTTCCTTTACGAAGTCGTCTGCCTGCTTGGCGGCTTCGTCGGTGTTCCCTCCTCGGTAATAAGCATAAATCAGGTTGAGCCGGGCTTGCGTGGCATACTTTCCGAACGGGTAAGTGGAAATCAGGCTCCGGAATTGATTCGCGGCAGCTCTCCAATTTTCAACGGTCAGGGCGTTTTTGGCATGTTTATAAAGCGTGTGCTCAGGCGGGATTTTCTTGGGACCGCTGGCGCAGCCGCCGAGCAAGGCGGTGCCAAGCAGCGCGGCGAGCAATAAAGGTATGAGTGGACGCATGCGTTTGTCTGCACCTGAAAAAGACTATTCTAACGGCCTGAGACCGGGCGAGCAGCATGAAGTTCGCCATCACGAGCATGAAGTCGGTCCGGAACAGGCCGGAAAACGCCTGGATCGGCTGCTGGCGGATGTATTCCCGGAATATTCGCGTACCCGCCTGCAGTCCTGGATAGCGGACGGCCGTGTCACGGTGGATGGCCGCGCGGAGCGGGCCAGCAGCCGGCTTGAGGCCGGGCAGCAGGTGGTGCTGGAGGCAGTGCTCGAGCCGGTGATCGAAGACTCCCCGGAACCGATAGCGCTGGATATCGTTCATGAAGATGCCGATCTGATCGTGCTCAACAAACCCTCCGGCCTGGTGGTGCACCCGGGGGCCGGCAATCGGAGCGGGACCCTGGTCAATGCGCTGCTGCATCACGTACCGGAGTTGGCGCGCCTGCCGCGTGCGGGGCTTGTGCACCGGCTGGACAAGGACACCTCCGGCCTGCTGGTCGTGGCGAAGACCACGGCGAGCCATGCGGCCCTGGTGGCTGCTCTGGCGCAACGCGAGATTCATCGCGAGTACCGCGCATTGGTCCGCGGAGACGTCGTGGCAGGTTCGCGTATAGAGGCGCCTATTGGTCGTCATCCCACGGCGCGGACACGCATGGCCGTCAACCCGCGGGGCAAGCCTGCGGTGACTCACACCCGGGTGCTTGAGCACCTGGGCGGCTATACGTATCTGGCGGTCACCCTGGAGAGCGGCCGCACCCATCAGATTCGCGTGCACCTGAGTCATGCGGGAACCCCGATCGTCGGTGATCCGGTCTATGCCGGGCGCCAGGCTCTTGTGGCGGGCTTGAGCGCAGAAGCAGCCGAGGCAGTGCGCAATTTCCCCCGCCAGGCTTTGCATGCCGCCCGGTTGGAATTCCGGCATCCCGGAACCGGTGAGCCGTGCGCATTCGAAGCGCCGTTGCCTGCCGATATGGAGTCGCTGTTGACGGTGTTGCGCGAGTCGGCTGCATGAAGATTCAACCCGATGCCATCATTCCCGCGGCAGCATTGAGCCCGGGTTTGAAAGTGCTGACTACCGTGCGCACGGGCGGCGCGAGCGGTGGGCCTTATGCCAGCCTGAACCCGGCCCTGCACGTGGGCGACGACCCGCAGGCCGTGGCTGAGAATCGCAGGCGTATCCGGCAGGCTTTCTCGCTTCCCGGTGAACCGCTTTGGCTTGAGCAGGTCCATGGCACCCACATCGTCGATGCAGATGCGTTGGTCACGGGCGCCCCCCCGACGGGTGACGGTGCGGTTACGCGCGAGCACAATCGGGTGCTTGCGGTCATGACGGCCGATTGTCTGCCCGTGGTGCTGGCGGCGACTGATGGCCGGACCTTGGCCATCGCCCATGCCGGTTGGCGGGGACTTGCGGCCGGGGTGCTCGATGCGGCTTTGCGATCCATGAAGGTACGGCCCCGGGACGTGGTGGCCTGGATCGGTCCCGGGATTGGTCCGCGCCATTACGAGGTCGACGCCAAGGTGCGCGAGGCTTTCGTCTTGTTTCCCGGCCATGAGCAGGCCTTCACGAGCACAGGCAATGACTCGCACTGGCAATGTGATCTGGCACGGCTTGCGCAGGCGCGCCTGGAAGCTGCCGGTGTGGGCCGGGTGGAGCAAAGCGGTTTATGCACCTATACCGATGAGGAGCGCTTCTTTTCCTACCGGCGCGATGGCCTGACGGGACGTATGGCGACTTTGGCATGGCTGGAAACCTGAGTTTGCCCTGCTGCAGCAAGGCAACCCCACTGGCCGCGGGGCTTGACGGCTCTGTCAGCATTAATACAACGTCCGTGAGGAAGCATTGATGGCGAATTGGGTCTGGGTATTGACGCTGACGGGTGCAGGTGCCCTGGCCAGCACATCGGGAGCCATCCTGCTGGCCAGCCTGGGCTCGCGTTTGCTGGCCCGGCTGGTTCCGGCGCTGGTGAGTTTCAGCACCGGAGTTTTGCTCGGCGCGGCTTGCCTCGATCTATTGCCGACTGCATTCTCTGGTGCTGATCAGCAGCGCGGCGTCAACCTGGGGTTGACCCTGGCCCTGGGTGTGTTGAGTTTCTTTGCGCTGGAAAAGCTGATTCATTGGCATCACGCCCATGACATCGAACCCGGGAGTCAGGCGGCAGTTCCCCGTGCCGAGGAACGGGCTACCGCGGTGATGGTCCTGACCGGTACCAGCCTCCACAATCTGATCGCCGGAGTGCTGCTGGGAGCCGCCGTATTGGCCGATCATAAGACGGCCCTGCTGCTTTTTGCCGCGATTCTGGCCCATCACATACCCCAGCAGGTGGGGGATTTGTCGGTGTTGGTCATGACGGGCATGGGACGTCTGCGGGCTCTTCTGCTGACCATTACCTCCAGCCTGGCCCTGCTCGCCGGTGGATTCATTGCGCTGGTGTGTCTGCGCGGCGTTCCTGGAGCCTTGGCGTACGTGTTGACCGTGGCCGGGGCCAGCCTGATCTACATTGCGCTGGCGGATCTGATCCCGCGCCTGCGTGGCCATCATCCGGGGCGCCGTGCCACCCTGACCGTTACGCTGGTGGCATCCGGTATTGCCGTGATCTATCTCGTCGTGCGCTTGTTGCCCGGTTGATCGCGGATCGGTTACGCGCTTGAAACAAGGGATTCGCGCCCCCATTGTTTTTAAAGCTCAAGACGTGAACCGTTTCCATGCGACTCGACAAACTGACCAGTAAATTCCAGATGGCCCTTGCGGAGGCCCAGTCCCTCGCCGTCGGCCGAGATCATCCTTTTATCGAACCGGCCCATCTGATGCTCGCCATGCTGCAGCAGGATGGCGGCAGCGTGCGTCCGCTCCTGTCCAAGGCGGGGGTCAACGTCAGTGTGCTGGAAAACCGTCTTGACGCGATTATCGACCGCCTGCCCCAGCAGAAGGGCACGCCGGGCGAAGTGCACATCGGCAATGACCTCACGCGCGTGCTCAACATCACCGACAAGCTCGCGCAGCAGCGCAAGGACGAGTTCGTCGCGGGCGAACTGTTCGTACTCGCCTGTCTGGAGGACAAGGGCGCGGTCGGTGACGCACTCAAGGAAGCCGGCGCCACGAAGGCCGCCGTCGAACACGCCATCGACGAGCTGCGCGGCGGTGCGCGGGTGAACGATCCGAACGCCGAGGACAAGCGCCAGGCGCTGGACAAGTACACGTTGGATCTGACCGCACGCGCCGAATCCGGCAAGCTCGATCCGGTAATCGGGCGGGACGAAGAGATTCGCCGCGTCATACAGATTTTGCAACGGCGCACCAAGAACAATCCGGTCCTGATCGGCGAGCCCGGCGTGGGCAAGACGGCGATCGTCGAAGGCCTGGCGCAGCGCATTCTCAACGGCGAGGTGCCGGAGGGACTCAAGGACAAACGCCTGCTTGCGCTCGACATGGCGGCACTGCTTGCAGGTGCCAAATTCCGCGGCGAGTTCGAGGAACGGTTGAAGGCCGTGCTCGCGGAAGTCGGCAAGGAAGAAGGGCGCATCATCCTCTTTATCGACGAGCTGCACACCATGGTCGGCGCGGGCAAGGCCGAGGGCGCGATGGACGCCGGCAACATGCTCAAGCCCGCCTTGGCGCGCGGCGAGCTGCATTGCATCGGCGCCACCACGCTCGACGAGTACCGCAAGTACATCGAGAAGGACGCCGCGCTGGAACGCCGTTTCCAGAGGGTCCTGGTCGACGAACCGACGCTCGAGGACACCATTGCGATCCTGCGCGGGCTCAAGGAGCGCTACGAGGTGCACCACGGCATCGAGATCACCGATCCCGCCATCGTCGCGGCGGCATCGCTGTCGCAGCGCTACATCACCGACCGCCAGTTGCCCGACAAGGCCATCGACTTGGTGGACGAGGCGGCAAGCCGCATCCGCATGGAGATCGATTCCAAGCCCGAAGAGCTGGACCGGCTCGAGCGGCGGCTGATTCAGCTCAAAATCGAGCGCGAGGCCTTGAAGAAGGAGAAGGACGCCGCCTCGAAGCGGCGGCTGGATACCCTCGAGGAAGAAATCGATGCGTTGTCGCGTGAGTATGCCGACCTCGAGGAAATCCTCAAGGCGGAAAAGGCCGCGTTGCAGGGTACGGCGCAGATCAAGGAAGAGCTCGAGCGCGCGCGCATCGAGCTGGACACGGCGCGGCGCGCGGGCGATCTCAGCCGCATGTCCGAGATCCAGTACGGACGCATCCCGCAACTGGAAAAGCAGTTGAGCGAGGCTCAGGCCCGTGAGGATGCTGCCGAGAGCGAGGCGCCGCGCCTGCTGCGCAACAAGGTCACGGACGAGGAAATCGCAGAGGTGGTCTCGCGCTGGACGGGCATCCCCGTCTCCAAGATGCTGGAAGGCGAAAAGGCCAAGCTGTTGCGCATGGAGGAAGCGTTGCACAAGCGTGTGATCGGCCAGGACGAGGCGATCAGCGCCGTGGCCAACGCGGTGCGCCGTTCGCGTGCGGGCCTCGCCGATCCGAAGCGGCCCAACGGGTCGTTCCTATTCCTGGGACCCACGGGCGTGGGCAAGACCGAGCTGTGCAAAGCGCTCGCGGACTTCCTGTTCGACACGGAAGAGGCGATGGTGCGCATCGACATGAGCGAGTTCATGGAGAAGCATTCCGTGGCCCGCCTCATCGGCGCACCGCCCGGCTATGTCGGTTACGAAGAAGGCGGCTACCTGACCGAGGCCGTGCGCCGCCGTCCGTATGCAGTAATTCTGCTCGACGAAGTGGAGAAGGCGCACCCCGATGTCTTCAATGTATTGCTGCAGGTGCTCGACGACGGACGCCTGACCGACGGCCAGGGACGCACGGTGGACTTTCGCAACGCCGTGGTGGTGATGACCTCGAACCTGGGCTCCGACGTCATCCAGCGCATGGCGGGCGAGGAAAACTATACGGCGATGCGCGATGCGGTCATGGAAATCGTGCGCGGCCAGTTCCGCCCCGAGTTCATCAACCGCGTTGACGAGGTGGTGGTGTTCCATCCGCTGGATCGCGAGCAGTTACGGGCAATCACCGGTATCCAGGTGGACTATCTGCGCCGTCGCCTGGCGGCGCGCGAAATGATGCTCGAACTGGACGATGCGGTGCTCGACAAGCTGGGCGAGGCCGGATTCGATCCGGTCTATGGCGCGCGCCCGCTGAAGCGCGCGATCCAGCAGCAACTGGAGAACCCGCTCGCCGAAGCCATACTCGACGGCCGTTTCGGAGCAGGGGATACGATCCACGTATCGTTGGGTGCTGACGGTTTCGAGTTCGTGGCCGAGACGTCCAAGGCGCAGTCGGCGTAACGACGAGCGGGCCGGCTTCTTTTCGAAAATCTCGCAACGACGCAACGGGATCAAATACCCTTTGTAGGAGCGGCGGTCCACGCCGCGATTCGTTTTTCGATCAAACTTTCGCAGAGACGCCAAGACGCAAAGTTGCGCTAAATTTTCGGGTGGTGGCTTGGCGGCCTCTGCGTCTCTGTGAGAGTTTTACAAAGGATCATCATACGCATGGCATCGCCGGGCCACCGGGCCACAGGGGATTTGCTCATCAGGATGAAGGCAGTCGCGTTGAGTCATATCCCTTTAGTAAAGGTGGGTTATCATTGCGTCTTCAGGCGCGCATGAAACCGGCTGATGCATTACCTCGATCTGGGCATTCTTCTACTGGTCGGTGTGGCCGCGGGCGGTTTGGGTGCGCTGACGGGCATGGGAGGCGGCGTCGTCATCGTTCCCGTGCTTACCCTGGGCTTCGGTCTCCCGGCGCAACTGGCCGTCGGTGCCAGCATTTTCGGCGTCGTCGCGACTTCGATCGGTGCGGCCCGGCGAGTCATGGCATCCGGGTTGACCAATATCCGGGTAGGCCTCCTTCTGCAGGTGGCCGCTTCCGGGGGGGCGCTTATCGGGGTTGCCATTGCGCATCAGGTCTCCAGTCACGTTCTTATTCTCGTTTTCGGCATCATACTCTTACCGACCGTGCTGCTCTCGCACCAAGCCTCCCGCGTGCATTCCACACCCGTGTCGACCAGCAGTCGTATTGCACACTGGTTCGGGCTCGGCGATGCGTACCATGAAGCGGATGGCAGTGAATGCACCTACGGCGTGACCGGAGTCGGTCGGGGATTCTTCATGATGATCGGAGCCGGCTTGCTTTCGGCGCTGCTGGGTATCGGCTCGGGCGTATTCAAGGTCCTGGCTATGGATCGTTTCATGAAGTTGCCGTTTAGAGTCTCGACTGCGACCTCGAACTTCATGATCGGTATCACTGCCGCGACCGGCGCTGGATATTACTTGAGTCATGGTGATACACCGCCGCTGATTGTAGCGCCTGTTGTGCTGGGTATATTTGCCGGCTCTGCCCTCGGGGCTCGCCTGCTTCCGCGGGTACGCGTGGAAGGCTTGCGCCGCCTGTTCACTCTGGTTCTGGCTGCGGTGGCCGTGGAGATGATTCTTCGTGGCGTGGGGGTGGCATGACAGCGAATGCAACCGAAGGCGGACGATTGACGCGGGCCGTCATCATGGCCACCATTATGTTGGCTTCGGCACTCTTCGTGCTGGGGTTGATTCTGTTCGTGGTGCGGGGCGGGGGTGTTCAGTCACTTAAGTCCGACACGCTTGGGAGGTTGGTTGAGCACGCCATACATGAGATCACAAGCATGCAGCCAGGCGGTTTCATCGAGGCTGGCTTGTTGGTGCTGCTGGTGGCGCCGTTCCTCCGTTTGATTGCCGGCGTAGCGCAGAGCGCACGCGGCCGCGACTGGCGCTTCGTGATCGTGGGGATTGTAGTTGCGGGATTGCTCTTGACGGGGATTTTATTAGGTACCGGCGGATGATCGACTGACGCCGTGTGAGGGACGTATCAACGCCCGCGAAAAACGATGCGTCCCTTGGTCAGGTCGTAAGGCGTCAATTCCACCGTGACATTGTCGCCGGTCAGGATGCGAATGTAGTTCTTGCGCATGCGGCCGGATATATGGGCGGTGACAACGTGCCCGTTTTCCAGTTCGACCCGGAACATCGTGTTGGGCAGGGTCTCGATGACCTTGCCTTCCATCTGTATGCTGTCTTCCTTCGCCATGTAGCGTTTGGAAACCCTGTAAAACAATCGGCCTATTTTGCCGAAATTGGAGCAATAAGGCAAACGCGGGTAATCTCGATTATGATCGGGGCAAGAATAATGTAATCAGGAAATCCATCTAATGCTGAAAGTAAAGCCCTGGTGAGGCAGGGCTCGTTGCTGGGCCTCTGTTGTCTGTTTTTCATGTCCGGAGTGGCGCATGGCGCATCCAGTCTCGAATTCAAGGCGGTGGTATGGGATGCCGCCATATCGGGCAGTGCTTACGATACAAGGATTCAGATCAATGGAACCTCGGGCTCCATTGATTTTCGCAACGACCTTGCTCTGGCACGGAATCTGAACCCGGGTTTCCAGTTGACTTGGCGTCATGACAACATTTTTCTGCCGGACCTGGAGTTTGGATACACCCATATCAACAGTAACGGCGAGACAGTGTTGCGTGCGAATATCACCTGGGGCGGTGTTACCTATGCTGCGAATGGAAAAGTCTATAGCCAGGTCATGCTCAAAACCGGACATGCACTCGCATTCTGGAGTCCGATCGATAATCGCCTGGTGAATGTCCGGGTCGGTGTAGAGGCCCGCTGGCTGAACCTTAACATCCCGGTCTCGGGCAAGGCCGAACAGACCACGCCGATTCAGAAGTTTTTCGAGACGCATACGTCGAGCGGAAACGTGGCGTGGTTACCCATGGCGCACTTCGGTGTGATTCTGCATGCGACCCGCGGGTTGGATTTCTTGTTCCGGGGGGCCTATATTCAGTACGCCAAAAGTTACTTTTTTGATTTGCGTACCGGGCTTGCCTATCGCTTCGGTTCCGGTCTGCAGCTGAGTGCGGGCTGGCGGCGCCTGCGGTTGAAGTTCAACGACAGCCGCTTCACCGTCAACGGCAATATGGTATTCAAGGGGGCCTATGCCGGTATCGGCTACCGGTTCTGAAAAGGCCAGGGCACCGTAGCATCAAGGGCTGATTGCAGGGCTCCGGAAAACTCAGCTCTTGAGATCAGTTCGGCGCCCAGGTTGATGAGATGCCGCGATGGCACCTGGCAGTCGATCAAGGCTGTTGCACTTGCCTTGCCGCTTTCGCACAGGGCGTGTAAAGCGAGCTTGGACGCGTCGCTATCCCGGCTGAACATGGATTCGCCGAAGAAGACGGCACCCAGTGCCAGGCCATAGAGCCCGCCGACGAGACGGCTTTCCCGCCAGACCTCGACCGAGTGGGCGATACCCAATCGATACAGCCGCAGGTAGGCATCAATCATCTCGGGCGTAATCCAGGTGCCTTGCGAATTTCCACGCGGTTCTGCACAGGCATGAATGACACTGGAAAAATCGTTGTCGAATCGCAGGGCGTAATCACCTTGTCGGATGCGCTTGCGCAAAGTTCGCCCGACGTGCAAACGTGCCGGGCGCAGGATCAGGCGCGGCTCCGGCGTCCACCACAAGATCGGTTGGCCGGTTTCATACCACGGAAAGATGCCGCGCCGGTAGGCGGCGATCAGGCGTTCGGGGGCAAGGTCTCCGCCGATGGCAATCAAACCGTTGGGCTCGTCGAGGGCTGCCGTGTCAGGCGGGAATTCGCAAGAATCCCCTGGCTTCAGCACCGCAGGCTGCCGGATGTTCACGGATCGCTTTTACGGAACGGCAGATAAGTCGTCGCGGCTTCGGCGTAAGCATCAACCGCATGCCGTTCGCGTTCCAGGAATTTTGCCACAGCCTGCCGGAAGTCGGCATCGCGAAGCCAATGGGCGGAGTAATGCAGGTGAGGTTCGAAGCCCCGCAGCAGCTTGTGCTCGCCCTGGACGCCGGGATGAAATCGGGCGTAGCCCTGGTGTATGGCGTGCTCAATGCCCTGGTAGTAACACACTTCGAAGTGGAGGCAGTCGATCCATTCGAAGGCGCCCCAGTAACGTCCGTAGAGGCTATTGTCGCCGCTCAGGAAAATCGCCCCGGCGACCACTTCCGCGCCACGGCTGGCCAGACAGACCGAGAAGGTGTCGCCGAGTTCACGCGCAATGATTTCGAAAAAGCCCGGAGTCAGGTACGGACGCATGCCGTGTGCATAATAATTTGCGGCATAGAGTTCGTAGACGGTACGCAATTGCCGCGCGTCGAGCTGGTCGCCTTCATACCAGGTGCAGTGAATTCCGGCTTCGGTGACCCTGCGCCGTTCGCGGCGAATCGATTTACGGCGCGATGAACTGAGTGTGCCCAACCATTCCTGAAAATCGCCGACGCCTGGGTTGCGCCACTCGAAATGACAGCCCGTGCGTATCAAACAATCGTCCCGCTCCAGTAACGGGATCTGTTCTTCGGCGACAAAAAGCCAGTGCAATGAGGAAAGCTGGTCGGCCACGACCTGTTCGCGGGCATAGGCGATTAATGCTTCTGCCGCTGAGGTGCCGGACCGGGGTTCAGTGAGGATACGCGGCCCCGACACGGGCGTGAAGGGGATGGCGGCAACCAGTTTGGGGTAATAGTTGCGCCCCGAGGCGGCATAGGCCTCCGCCCAGTCCCAATCGAAGACGAATTCGCCATTGGAATGGTGCTTCTCGAATAGTGGCACCGCGCCGGCCAGCGTGCCGTCGTCGTGGCTGATCGTCAGGATGCGTGGTATCCACCCCGTTTCAGGGCCGATCGATCCGCTTTTTTCCAGCGCTGCCAGGTAAGCATGGCGCAGGAAGGGCTGCTCGCTGCCGATCAACGCGTCCCAGTCAGCCCGCGGGATCCCGGTGATCGAGGCGTGTTGTTTGACCGGCAGCAAAGGGCGTCCGGCTCAGCTCCCGTGGCTGAGCGATTTCAACCCAGACAAGCCACGAGGGATCGCGAGCGATGGTGGAGTTCGCAGCAAGCCGTGCGCCACTCTGGAGCGAAGTTCGTAGCTGTAGCCACGAACTGAGTGAAGAGTCGGCACGGCGCAGTGAGAGGCCGCCGGCGCCGCGATAGACCGGTGCGAGCCAAGGGCTGTAATGCCGGATGTGTCGTTGGTGCTGTATGCGTTTGCCATGGTTTCAATACCTCACCAATCAGCGCTGGCCGCCCTCCTGGCTTGTCTGGGTCAGATACCGTTCGGCATCGAGAGCGGCCATGCAGCCGCTGCCCGCGGAAGTAACCGCCTGGCGGTACACATGGTCCATGACGTCGCCGGCGGCGAACACGCCAGGCACGCTCGTGGCGGTGGCGTCGCCATGGCGACCGCTACGCACCACGATGTAGCCGTTCTGCATGTCCAACTGGTCCGCGAAGATGTCTGTGTTGGGCGTGTGGCCGATGGCGATGAAAGCTCCGGTGACCTCGACCTTTTCGTCGGCGGTTTCGCCGTTCGAGCCCTTCAGATGGAGGCCGGTGACGCCGTTGCCGTCGCCCAGCACTTCCTCGACGGTGCGGTTCCAGAGGATTCTGATTTTGCCTTCGCGTTCCCGCTCGAACAAACGATCCTGCATGATTTTCTCCGCGCGCAGCTCGTCGCGCCGGTGGATCAGCGTTACCTGCTTGGCGATATTCGCCAGATACAGGGCTTCTTCCACCGCGGTGTTGCCGCCGCCCACCACGGCAATGTCCTGGTCGCGGAAAAAGAAACCGTCGCAGGTCGCGCACGCGGAAACGCCTTTGCCCTTATAGGCTTCCTCGGAGTCGAGGCCCAGGTACTGGGCATCGGCGCCGGTCGCGATGATCAGTGCGTCGCAGGTATAGCTGCCGCTGTCACCCTCCAGGCGGAAGGGCTTTTCGCCGAGGTGTGCCTTGGCGATATGGTCGAACACCATCTCGGTCCCGAAGCGCTCGGCATGCTGCTGCATGCGCATCATCAGGTCCGGTCCCTGCAGGCCTTCGATGTCGCCCGGCCAGTTGTCGACGTCGGTCGTGGTCATGAGCTGGCCACCCTGCGCGAGGCCGGTGATCAATACCGGGTTCAGGTTGGCACGGGCAGCATACACGGCCGCCGTATAGCCGGCGGGGCCGGAGCCGAGAATGATGAGTTTGTGGTGTTTGGAATCGGCCATGAGTCAGGTTCCTTGCAGCTAACCGAAATGGGATATCGAAGATATTTTAAAGGGTGGCGCAAGAGGCCGGACGGGCGGCATAACCAAACGCCCGTGAAGACGGGTGAGCCTGACCGTGGGCCCCAATGCGCTATCCGAGTTAAACTCAGTACAGTCTCCCAGCATATTGTCCTTAACGGATGGCGAAGTCCCGCGAACCCGAACCCCGTACCGAAGGTCTGATTCTCGAACGCCTCACGCCGGCTGCGCGCGAAGCGGGTTTCTGGCTGACCGGCGCGCTGGCCGTCGTGCTGGCCGTGGCGCTGGCCAGTTTCAATGCATCCGATCCCAGCTTCACCGTGAGCACGAGCGCCACCCACGTGCACAACCTGATCGGCCCGGCGGGTGCCTGGGTGAGTGATTTACTACTCTTTCTTCTGGGGGCCAGCGCATACGCCTTCCCGTTACTGGTGGGCTATTGCGGTTGGTTGCTGTTCCGGGGGGTGGTCAAGCGCAGCCGCTGGGTCCGGGCGGCCCGGTTCGCTGCCCTGGCCATGGGTCTGGTTGCGTTGTCCAGCTTGCTGGCGCTGGTCGCCGTCCCGGGGCCGGATTGGCTGCCCGGTGGCGCTGGCGGCGTGATCGGCAAGGCGATCGGCACCCCGATGGTCGGGGTGTTGGGCGATGCCGGCACGGCGCTGGTTCTTCTCGCCATTCTGGTGGCTACTATCACGGTGGCGACGGGATTGTCCTGGCTGGGCCTGATGGACCGGGTGGGCGCCGTGACCTTGCGGACCTGGGAGTGGCTGCAAGCCCGTTACGCCCGCTGGAGCGAACGCAAGGAAGCCAAGACCGCGCGAGCTGAACGTGCCGAAAAAGTCCAGCGGGAGCGAGTGCGCCGCGAGAAGCGGCCTCAACCCAAGATCGAGCCTACGGTCAAGATCGTGCCGCCCAGCCCGCGCGCCGAGCGCGAGCGCCAGAAGCCGCTGTTCACGCCCAAGCCGGTGGCCGGCGGCCTGCCCTCGCTGGAATTGCTGGATCCGCCGCCCGAACACGCCGAGGGTTACAGCAAGGAAGCCCTTACCGCCATGTCGCGGCTGGTGGAAATCAAGCTGCGTGACTTCGGCGTGGATGTCGAGGTGGTTGCGGTACACGCCGGGCCGGTGATCACACGCTTCGAGTTGCAGCCGGCCGCGGGCGTCAAGGTCAGCCAGATCAGTCAGCTGTCCAAGGACCTGGCGCGCGCATTGTCTGCGGTGAGCGTGCGTGTGGTCGAAATCATTCCCGGCAAGACCGTGGTCGGGCTTGAGGTGCCGAACGAGTCCCGCGAACTGGTGACGTTCGGGGAAATCCTGCGTTCCGATGCCTATGAGCGTTCCGCATCGAAGTTGACGCTAGCACTTGGCCGCGACATATCCGGTCAGGCGGTGATTACCGACCTGGGCCGCATGCCGCACCTGTTGATTGCAGGCACCACCGGTTCGGGCAAGTCCGTGGCGATCAACGCCATGATTCTGAGCCTTCTTTACAAGGCTTCACCCGACGATGTGCGCCTGATTCTCATCGATCCCAAGATGCTGGAATTGTCGATCTACGATGGCATCCCGCACCTGCTAACCCCGGTGGTGACCGACATGAGCGACGCCGGCGTGGCCCTCAAATGGTGCGTGGCGGAGATGGACCGCCGCTACCGGCGGCTGGCGGCCGCCGGGGTCCGCAATTTGGCGAGCTACAACCGCAAGCTGCGTGACCTGGAGAAGAAAGGCGAGAGCATTCCGGATCCGCTGGGCGAGCCCGACGAAAACGGTGAGATACCCAAGCTCGAACCGCTTTACAGCATCGTGGTCGTGATCGACGAACTGGCCGACCTGATGCTGGTCACCGGCAAGAAGGTCGAGGAACTGATCGCCCGCCTGGCGCAAAAGGCCCGCGCTTCGGGTATCCACCTGCTGGTCGCGACCCAGCGCCCGTCGGTGGACGTGATCACGGGCCTGATCAAGGCCAACATCCCGGCGCGCATCGCCTTCCAGGTTTCGGCCCGCGTCGACTCCCGCACGATCATCGACCAGATGGGTGCGGAGAGCCTGCTCGGCAACGGTGACATGCTGTTTCTTCCGCCTGGCACCTCGCTGGTGCAGCGCGTGCACGGCGCCTTCGTCAGCGATGCGGAGGTGCACCGCGTGACCGCCTGGCTCAAGGAGTCGGGCGAACCCGCCTATCTCGATGATGTGCTCGAACCGGTCGAGGATAGCCGCAGTGCCGGAGGGGCTGCCGCGGGAACTGGCAGCGACGAAGACGATCCACTCTATGACGAGGCCGTGCGCATCGTGACCGAGACCCGGCGGGCGTCGATTTCCGCCGTGCAACGGCGCCTGCGCATCGGTTACAACCGGGCCGCGCGCCTGGTCGAGCAGATGGAGCGGGTCGGCATCGTCGGTCCGCTGCAGCCGAACGGCAGCCGCGAAGTCCTGGCCGCGCCACCACCCGAATAGGAGAAGCAATGTTTCGCACTCTGACCTTTGCCACCGCGACGGCGTGTCTTCTCGTCCTGGGCGCCCATGCCCGGGCCGGCGTTCCCGAACCCGCCCAACGGCTGGATCATCTGTTCAGCCGGACCCATACCCTGAAAGCGCATTTTTCCGAATCCGTGAAGAACGCCAACGCCGCTACGGTCAAGCAGTCCTCGGGCACGCTGGCGATTGCCAAACCGGGTCGTTTCCGCTGGGATTACACCAAGCCCTACCGTCAGTTGATCGTGGCCGACGGCAACAAGCTATGGCTCTACGATCCGGGCCTCCAGCAGGTGACCGTACGCGACGAAAGTCATGCCCTTGCCGCCGGGCCTGCGGCTTTGCTGGCAGGCACGGGCAAGGTTGAGGACCAGTTCATCGTCAGCGACGCGGGCAAGCACGACGGCCTGAGCTGGATCCGGCTGGTGCCGCGCAATGCCCAAAGCGACTACAGCGCGATGCAGGTCGGACTGGACCAGCACGGTCAGTTGAGTCAGTTGGTGCTGGAATCGAAGCTGAACCAGACCACCCGCATCATCTTCACGGAGGTCGAGCGCAACGTGAAGCTGGCCGATGGCCTGTTCAAGTTTTCGCCTCCCAAGGGCGCGGATGTCGTGCACCAAGGGAGCGGCTCGGGCGGCTGAAGCGGGCGTCGGCACGAGGAGGTGAGCCGTGCATCCAAAACTATCCGGAAGTCTCCGGGAGATTCCCGGTGTAGGCAAATCCATCGAGCGCGACCTCAACGAGCTTGGCTTCGACCGCGTGGAGCAACTGAAAGGCCGGAAGCCGGAAGCGCTTTACGAGCGCATGATGGCGCAACAAGGCGGACACATCGATCGTTGCATGCTTTACGTCCTTCGCTGCGCGGTCTATTACGCCGAGGGAGGTCGCGAGCCCAAGCGCCTGCTGTGGTGGAACTGGAAAGACGAATCTTCACCACAGAGGATACGGAGGGGAAGAGATTGAAAGGAGCCTCGGGAAATGCCGCGATTCCCCCGGTGCTCCGGAGACGGGTGTGTTTGCCCGGTGAGCTCTGTGTTCTCTGTGGTTGATCTTCCCAAACGAATAATGGTGGCGCTTCATGGCGGATAGCCAACCGCTGGCCGAACGCATGCGGCCGCGCACACTCGACGAGGTCGTCGGGCAGGCAGCGCTTGTCGGTCCGGGTGGCAGCCTGGCACGACCGCTGGCGGGCGGACTCTTGCCATCGCTGATTCTCTGGGGACCGCCGGGCAGCGGCAAGACGACGCTCGCCCGCCTGTTGGCCTCGGCGCATCAAGCGCGCTTCTTTCCCCTGTCTGCGGTGACCGCCGGCGTCAAGGACGTCAAGGCAATTATCGAGACGGCCGAGCAATTGCGGGCCGAAGGCCAGACCGTCGTCCTGTTCCTCGACGAGATCCACCGTTTCAACAAGGCGCAGCAGGATGCGTTGCTGCCGCATGTCGAACAGGGCACCGTCATCCTGATCGGGGCCACCACGGAAAATCCCTCGTTCGAAGTCCGGGGCGCGCTGCTCTCGCGTTGCCAGGTAGTGCGCCTTGCCGCGCTCGACGAAGCCGCGCTGGAGACCATTCTGCTGCGGGCTCAGACGGATAGTGAACGGGGACTCGGGCTGGCGGAAGACGCTTTGCCCGCCGCCTGGCGCACGGATATCGTCGCGGCCGCGGGTGGCGATGCCCGGCGCGCATTGAACCTGCTCGAATCGGTCGCGGCGGCGCACCGTTCCCAACCGCTCGACGATGGCGGCTTCCATGAATTGCTGGGCGAGCGTCTGGCGCATTTTGACAAGGGCGGCGATCTCTTCTACGACCAGATATCGGCGCTGCATAAGGCCGTGCGCGGTTCGTCGCCGGATGCGGCCCTGTACTGGCTGGCCCGCATGATCGAGGGCGGCGTCGATCCTCTCTACATAGCACGGCGCGTGGTGCGCATGGCGAGCGAGGACATCGGCCTCGCCGACCCGCGCGCCCTCACGATCGCCCTGGAAGCCTGGAATGCCTACGAGCGCCTGGGCAGCCCCGAGGGTGAACTGATGATCGCCCAGGCCGTGGTCTACATGGCCGTTGCCGCCAAGAGCAACGCGGTGTACAAGGCTTTCGGCGCAGCACGGCGCGATGCCCGCCAGTACGGCTCTGCGGAGGTGCCCTTGCATCTGCGCAATGCCCCCACGTCCTTGATGAAAAAAATGGGACACGGCGCGGAGTACCGCTATGCCCATGACGAAACGGAAGGCTATGCGGCGGACGAACGCTATTTTCCCGAGGGCATGCCCGAGCGCCACTATTACCACCCTGTCGATCGCGGACTGGAGCAGAAGATTGCCGAGCGCCTGCGCCACTTCGCGGAACTCGACGCCAAAGCAAGACGCAAAACCAAGGTCAGTGGCAAGGATAAATAGGCTATCTCTCGCCAAGGCGCAAAGACGGCAAAGGGAAAAATATGCCCCTTTATCCCCGGCTGAAGAGAAAATGACCATACTTCGCAGGAGCGGCGGTCCCCGCCGCGATTGCCTTTTGACTGGGTTCCGGATTGCTTCACGTCTGGTATGACCCATTAATGAGGGGCTTCGCCCGGCCATTTATTAATCCCCCTCCAGCTCCCCCTTCCTCGCTTCGCGAGCAAAGGGGAGAGTAATCCTTTAACCCTTTGTGGGCTCTGCTCCTTTGCGAGATTTCTCTTTCCGTTGCGCCGTTGCGCCGTTGCGAGAGTCCTTGTCTTTTCCCATTGGTAAGAATTGGGGCCCTGATCCGGGCGCCAGCGGTTAAAATATGCGCCAATTCGACACAGCGGTGCCGCATGCCAAGCGCCGTGACAACGGACTGATCATGATTTGGGTGGCTGTGGCCGTGGGCGGTGGATTGGGCGCGCTGCTGCGTTTCGGCATTTCGCGCTGGGCGGCCGCTGCGATCGGCACCGGTTTTCCCTGGGGGACGCTGTTCGTCAACGCCCTGGGGGCTTTTCTCATCGGGTTCCTGTTCGCGTGGTTCTCCCAGCGGCTGCTGGGCATCAGCCCCGCGGCGCGCGCGCTGGTGCTGACCGGCGTGCTGGGTGCCTTGACTACGTTTTCCACTTTTTCGCTGGAAACGCTCGAATTGCTGCAAAGCGGCGAACTGGTTCGCGCCGGCCTCAATGTGGCCGCGAACCTGGCCTTGTCGCTGTTGCTCGTCTGGATCGGCTATGTGTTGGGGGCACGTCTATGAATTTTCGCAGTGTGCGTATGGTGCGGGTCTTTCTGTCCCAGCGGGATCAGAAAGTCGAGGAGTTGCTCAACGATCTCCACGACCGCTGGAAGATACATGGCGTCACGGTCTACCAAGGCGTGGCCGGCTTCGGCGGCTCGCGCAAGATCCGCACGGCCCGCATTCTCGACGTCTCCTACGATCTGCCGGTGACCGTCGAGTTCTACGACAGCCCCGAACGTATCGATCAGGTGCTGTCCGAACTCGAGGGCATCAAGCCGGGGCATGTGGTGAGCTGGCTGGCCGACATGTGGATGGGGGAGACGCCGTGATCGATCCGCGTCTGCTGCGCAGCGAACTCGACAGCGTGTGCGCCAACCTGGCGCGCCGGGGGTTCGAATTCGAGCGCGAGCGTTTCCAGGCGCTCGAAAATGAGCGCAAACGCGTGCAGACCGAGCTCGAAAACCTGCGCGCCGAACGCAACCGGGTCGCGAAGGAAATCGGGCGCGTGAAGGCGCAAAAGGGCGATGCCGGGGAATTGCTCGCCGAGGGGGCGAAACTGGGCGCGCGTGAGGGCGTGCTCAAGGAAGAGTTCGCGACGCTGGAAGCGGATCTCAACGGTTTGCTACTCGCGGTCCCCAATCTTTTGCATGAGTCGGTGCCGCACGGGGCCGACGAATCCGACAACGTGGAAGTCACCCGCGTCGGCACGCCGCCCGAATTCGATTTCAAGCCGCGCGATCATGTGGAGCTGGGCGAACTGCTCGGCGAAATGGACTACGGCGCAGCGGCCAAGCTGACCGGCAGCCGTTTCGTGGTGCTCGGCGGCAACCTCGCGCGATTGCACCGGGCGCTGGCGCAGTTCATGCTCGACCTGCACCGCGAACGGCATGGCTATCGCGAGTTCTACGTGCCGTATATCGTTAACGAGGCGAGTTTGCTTGGCACCGGGCAGTTGCCCAAGTTCGCCGACGACCTGTTCCACCTGGACGGGGACCGCAACTGGTTCCTGACCTCAACCGGCGAAGTGCCGCTCACCAATCTGGTGCGCGACGAGATCCTCGATCCCGACAGTCTCCCGATGAAGATGATGGCGCACACGCCCTGTTTCCGCTCCGAGGCGGGCAGTCACGGCAAGGATACGCGGGGCATGATCCGCCAGCATCAGTTCGACAAGGTCGAGATGGTGCAACTGGTGCATCCGGACCACTCCTGGGAAGCCCTGGAAGAACTGCGCGGGCACGCCGAGGCCGTGCTCCAGGCGCTGGGTTTGGCGTATCGGGTCGTTACCTTGTGCTCGGGCGATACCGGGTTCTCCGCCACCAAGACCTACGACCTGGAAGTCTGGTTGCCGGGGCAGAACGCCTACCGGGAAATTTCCTCGTGCAGCAACTTCGGCGATTTCCAGGCGCGCCGGCTGCGGGCCCGATTCCGCGATCCGGACACCGGCAAGCCCCGCCTGGCGCATACCCTGAATGGTTCCGGGCTGGCCGTGGGACGCACCCTGGTCGCGGTACTCGAAAACGGGCAGCAAGCCGACGGCAGCGTCGTCCTGCCCGAAGCACTGCGCCCCTACCTCGGTGGCCTGGAACGTCTCCAGCCCGCAGGGGAAACCTGAGCATGGCGGCCCGGCATATCTACAAGGTGATTTTCCAGAGCCGCGACCAGCTCTACGAGATCTATGCGCACAAGCTCAGCCAGAGCGCGCTGTTCGGATTTATCGAAATCGAGGAGTTGAGCTTCGGCGAGCGCTCCAAGGTCGTCGTCGATCCGGGTGCGGAAAAACTGGCCGCCGAATTCGAGTCCGTCAAACGCACCTATATTCCCTTGCATGCTGTCGTGAGAATCGACGAAGTCAGCCGCGAAGGCACCGGCAAGGTCACCACCGTGAAAGGCGAGGGTGCGACGGTTTTGCCTATGTACACGCCGCCGAACAAGGGCGGTCAAGGATGAGGTTCGCGCTCGCTGCCAGCGGCAGTCGCGGCAACGCCACGATCATCCAGGCTGGAAACACGACGATCATGGTCGATTGCGGTCTGACTTTGAAGGACTGTGAATACCGACTCCAGCGGCTCGGGTTGGTCTTCGAGGACATCGATGCCTTGCTCATTACGCACGAGCACTCGGACCATATTGCCGGGGCGGCGCGTCTGGCCGGACGCTGTGGTTTCCTGCCCTGGGCCAGCGCCGGCACGCGCGATGCGGGCCGGCGGAAACGTTTGCCTGATGCCACGCAGGTCTTCGACAGCCATGCCGCCTTTGCCATCGGGGATATCGAGGTCACGCCGGTCATCGTTCCCCATGATGCGGCCGAACCGACCCAGTTCGTGTTCAGCGATGGGGACAAGCGGATCGCCGTCGTGACCGACCTCGGCCATTCCACCCCTTACCTTGAGCAAATTCTCGGAGGTGTGAACGGGCTCGTTCTCGAAAGCAATCATGACGAACACATGCTGGCCTCCGGGCCCTATCCGGCGCGGCTCAAGCGGCGCGTCGCCGGGGAGTACGGGCATCTGAGCAATGAACAGGCGGCCGGATTACTCTCCCGCATCGATACATCGCGCCTGCAGCGTTTGGCATTGGCGCATCTTTCGGAGCAGAACAACACGCCGCAGCTTGCCCGCGAGGGCGCAGTGCAGGCGCTGGGTTGCGAGCCGGACTGGGTAGCCATTGCGGCGCAGGATACGGGACTGGAATGGCAGACTTTATGAACAGCGGGAGAGCCACATGGCGGTGATTTTCGGTCGCGAAGCCTATGCCCCTTTCCGGCGCGAACGCCTGGCGACTGCGTTGGCGGACATCGCGCCCGAGCTGAAGATTGCCGGGGCCGTGTTCGTCTTTCTGACCGAACGCGAATTGCCTGCCGACGATGCCGCGCAGGCGAGGCTCCGCGCGGTGCTCCTGGAAGGCGAGCCGGCAGGCCCGGATATCGCAGCCAATGTATTTGCCCTCCCGCGTTTCGGCACCATCTCGCCATGGTCCAGCAAGGCGACCGAGATCCTCTGGCGCTGTGGGTACGAGGCCGTGGGACGCATAGAGTGTGGCATCGCCTTCCGCCTGGAAGGACCGTTGCCGCAGTTTGGCACGGATGAATGGCGCGCCGTGGAATCCGCGTTGACGGATCGCATGACGCATACGCTGGTGGCTTCGCTGGACGAGGCGGAGGCGCTATTTGCCCATCCGGCGCCTGTAGCATCGCGCACCATCCCGCTCGCCGAACAGGGCGAGCAGGCCTTGCTCGAAGCCGATAGCCGCCTGGGCCTCGCTTTGGGTGCCCCCGAGCGTGCTTATCTGATCAAAGCGTATTCGGAACTCGGCCGTGATCCCAGCGAGACCGAATTGATGATGTTCGCGCAGGTGAATTCCGAGCATTGCCGGCACAAGATTTTCCGCGCGCGGTGGACGCTGGACGGCACTGCGTTGGAGGCTTCTCCCTTCGATTGCATCCGCGCCAGCTACAAGGCCACTCCCGACGGCATCCTGAGTGCCTACAAGGACAATGCCGCCGTGCTGGCGGGGCCGCAGGGCAGGATGCTGCAGCGGGGTACTGCGACCGGCCGTTACGGGTATGCCCCGGTGAACCTGGATATCGCGATCAAGGTCGAGACGCATAACCATCCCACCGCGGTGGCCCCGTTCCCCGGAGCGGCCACGGGGTCGGGCGGCGAAATCCGCGACGAGGCGGCCACCGGGCGGGGCGGGGTCTCCAAGGCCGGCCTGAGCGGTTACGCGGTATCGAATCTGTGCTTTCCGGACGCGCCGCGCCCTTGGGAAGCGGGCGGACCCGCCGCGGCACCGGGCCTGGCCAGCGCCTTGCAGATCATGATCGAGGGGCCCATCGGTGCCGCGTCGTTCAACAACGAATTCGGCCGCCCGGCCCTGGCCGGCTTTTTCCGCAGCCTGTGCGTGCCCGATCCCGAAGAGGGCGAAGGGCGTTTCCGCGGGTATCACAAGCCGATCATGCTCGCGGGCGGCTATGGCACGGTACGGCGCGAACTGGTCGAGAAAAACCGCTTTCAGCCTGGCGCACGAATCGTGGTGCTCGGCGGCCCCGCCATGGAAATCGGCCTGGGCGGCGGCGCCGCTTCCTCGCGTGCCGGAGGGCAGGACGCGGAGCTGGACTTCGCTTCCGTGCAGCGCGGCAACCCCGAGATGCAGCGCCGGGCCCAGGAAGTCATCACCGCCTGCAACGTGCAGGGCGACAAGAGTCCCATCATCGCCATTCACGACGTCGGCGCCGGCGGTCTTTCGAACGCGGTGCCCGAATTGCTGGACGATGCCGGCCTGGGCGGGCATATCGATTTGGCTCGGGTGCCTTCTGCCGAACCCGGCATGAGCGCGATGGCGCTCTGGTGTAATGAGGCCCAGGAACGTTATGTCCTGGCTTTGGCCCCGGAAGACGAGCAGGCATTCGGCGAGCTGTGCGACCGCGAGCGTTGCCCGTGGGCGGTGATTGGCGAGGCCAGTGACGACGGCCATCTGTTGGTCGAGGACGGGCGCACCGGGGAAACGGTGGTCGACTTGCCGATGCGCGTGTTGCTCGGCGATTTGCCGCCGCTCGAACTATCGGGTACGACCCGCAAGCCGGCGGTTGCGGCCGTGAACGCGTCGCCGGATGTTCCGGTGGGCGAGGCGATAGAGCGTGTCCTGTCTCTGCCCGGCGTCGGCGACAAGGGTTTTCTCATTACCATCGGCGATCGCACGGTCGGCGGTTTCAGCGTACGCGACCCGTTGGTCGGCCCATGGCAGGTTGCGGTGTCCGATGTGGCCGTTACCACCGCCGATTATCACGGACAGGCGGGCGAGGCCATGGCACTCGGCGAACGCTTGCCGGTTGCCGTAATCGATGCACCGGCCTCGGCGCGGATGGCCGTGGGCGAAGCGGTGACGAATATCGCGGCGGCCGACATTGCCCGCTTGAACGATGTGCGGCTGTCGGCGAACTGGATGGCGGCGGCGGGTACGCCAGCCGATAACGCCGATCTGTACAACGCCGTGCGCGCGGTGGGCGCCGAGTTGTGCCCGGCGTTGGGCCTGGCCATTCCGGTCGGCAAAGACTCATTATCCATGCGTGTCGCCTGGCAGAACGAAGAGGAGAGCACCGAAGTTCGCTCGCCGCTTTCGTTGGCGGTGACCGCTTTCGCGCCCGTGCAGGATGCGGCCGCGACACTGACGCCCGAGCTGCAACGCGAAGCGGACACCGAATTGTGGTTGCTCGACCTGGGCAACGGGCGTAACCGTCTTGGCGGCAGTGCGCTGGCACAGGTCTACGGACGTACATCGGATTCGGTTCCGGACGTGGACGAGCCGGCCCGACTCAAGGGATTCTTCGCCGCGATACGCGCATTAGCGGCGGAGGGACGATTGCTGGCTTACCACGACCGCTCCGACGGCGGCCTGGCGGTCACTGCCATCGAAATGGCGCTGGCTGCGCATACCGGACTGGACATCACCCTGGATGATCTGGGCGACGAACCGCTGGCTGTCTTGTTCGCCGAGGAACTGGGCGCCGTGGTCCAGGTTCGCACTGCAGATTCCAAGCATCTGCAGGCTGAATGCGAGCGCCATGGTCTGGTCGATGGCCTGCACCGCATAGGCACCCTGCGCGACGATGGCGAAGTCCGGTTTTCCCATGGCGGACACATTCTTTATAAGGCTGCATGGCCCGATTTGATGCGCGCCTGGTCCGAAGTGAGTTGGCGCATCCGGCGTTTGCGCGATGAGCCGGCCTGCGCGGACGAGGAATATGCCCTGCAGTGCGATGCGGAGGTTCCGGGCCTCACCGCGGCACGCCTGACGTTCGATCCGGCAAAGCGCGAGGCGCCGGCTGTGCATACGGACCGGCCACGGGTGGCGATCCTGCGCGAACAGGGCGTCAACAGCCAGTGCGAGTTGGCCGCCGCCTTCGATCGTGCGGGTTTTGACGCGGTCGATCTTCATATGAGCGAACTCATAGCCGGCACGCGCAGCCTCGAGGACTACGCCGGTCTCGCCGCGCCCGGCGGCTTTTCCTATGGCGACGTGCTCGGCGCGGGACGGGGTTGGGCACAATCGATCCTGCTCGACGAGCGCCTGCGCGAACCTTTCTCCCGCTTCTTTGCGCACACGGACCGTTTTGCCATCGGCATCTGCAATGGCTGCCAGATGTTCGCCACGCTCTCGGAACTCATTCCGGGCACGGCGCATTGGCCGCAATTCCGACGCAATCGCAGCGAGCAATTCGAAGGCCGCCTCTCATTGGTCGAGGTCATGGATTCGATTTCGCCGTTCTTCGACGGCATGGCCGGGTCGGTCCTGCCGATCGCCGTCGCGCACGGGGAAGGGCGTGCCGAGTTTGCCGACGCGAACGATCTCGATGTGCTGCTTGAATCCAGACAGATACCGTTGCGTTATGTGGAAGCGCCGGGTAGTGGCGCGGAACGCTATCCGGCAAATCCCAACGGTTCGCCCGGCGGCGTCACGGCGTTTGCCAATGCCGATGGGCGAGTTCTTGCATTGATGCCGCACCCGGAGCGTGTGTGCCGCACACTGAACTTCAGTTGGCACCCCAAGGACTGGCCGGAAGAAAGCCCCTGGCAGCGCCTGTTCGATAACGCCTACGCTTGGGTCCGTTCCGTCTGATTCTTCAGGCGCAGGCTTCGCCCGCAATTTGTTTTTACCGGATTCCGGATCAAGTCCGCAATGACGAGCTGGTAGGAGCGGTCGTCTCGGCCGCGATGCTTCGCCCCTCTATGCTCTCCTTTACTGACTGAGTGAGTAAGAGGGAGCGTCACTTTAATTCTCCACTTTTGCCCTCTGCGGCTCTGCGAGAGTGTTATCCAGGTTCGCTGTCGGCGAGGCGCTTCGCCAGTTCGGCGACGCGGCGGCCCAGCACTCGGCACAAGTAGGCTTCGTCGTCATCGAGGTTGCGATCGCTGCGCATCCCGGCAACGTGCGAGGCACCATAGGGCGCGCCACCGCTTTTCGTGCTTTGCAATTTTTCCTCGGTGTAAGGCAGGCCGACCAGATACATCCCGTGATGGAGAAGGGGAATGGCCATGGTGAGCAAGGTCGCTTCCTGTCCGCCGTGCAGAGTCGAGGTCGACGTAAACACAGCTGCGGGTTTTCCGGCCAGCGTCCCTGCAAGCCATTCGGTGCCGGTTCCATCCAGGAAATACTTGAGCGCTGCCGCCATGTTGCCGAAGCGAGTCGGGCTCCCGAGAATCAATGCCGAGCATTCGGCGAGATCGTCACGCGTTACGTAGGGCGGGCCCTCTTCGGGAATCTCCGGTTCGACGGCTTCGGTGACCGCAGATACTGCCGGTACGGTACGCAGGCGTGCCTGTATTCCCGGGACTTCTTCCACGCCGCGGCATATGCGTTCGGCCATGCGTCGGGTCGCACCGTAACGGCTGTAATACAGGACGAGTACCGGACTTTTTTTCATAACAGTTTCAGCACATTCTCCGGAGGCCGTCCTATGGCTGCCTGGTTACCGGCAACCGCAATCGGGCGCTGCAGCAGGATCGGATGCTCTGCGACGGCGGCAAGCAAATCGTCATCGTTTGTAATGTCGTCCAACTGCAGTTCGCTGTAAACTTTTTCGTTGGTTCTCATCATTTCGCGCGTGGGCAGACCAAGTTGCCTGGCCAATTTTTTCAACGCTTCGACGCTGGGTGGTGTCTTGAGGTATTCAATGACGGTCAAGTCGACGCCCTGTTCTTCCAGAAGCGCTTTCGCATTGCGCGACTTGGAGCAGCGGGGGTTGTGATAGAGCACGATCTTCTTCATCTTTTTTCAGCAGAAAAACAGATTAGTAATTGTAGCGCCATCGACCTGCTTGACCGCAGATCGGGCTGCTGCTAGCGTGCTCGCATGAAAAAAGCGTTGTTCAGCCTTATAGTCGGAAGTCTACTTGCCCTTGCGGGCTGTGTGACCATGCCGGTACAGGCCATGAGCAATGCCCGCCAGGCGCTTCAGGCGGCGACCCATGCGGGCGCCCAGCGGTATGCCCCGGCTTTGTATGCCGAGGCTCAGCACTGGCTGGACGATGCCAGTTTTGCGCTCAAGTCCAACAATTATGACCGCGCGAGGCACAGTGCCAAGCTCGCGACCCGCGCGGCCCGGCAGGCGGCCATTAAGGCCAAGGCCATAAAAGCGACTCACCCGGCTACTGCGCCCACGCCTGCCACATCCGGTTCGCAGCTGAAGCAATCGAGAGCGAGGTAAGAGGATTCTTACCCAACACCTGATTGCTTCAAGCGTATGACGATGAACATTCGATAAAGTCTTGACAGTCTTGAATTTTAATGCCATCCTCACTACGGAGGATGGCGTGTATCGCCATGGGTTTTAACGTCTCGAAATGGAGATCAGAAGCTATGAATAAGACCACCGTGCTGAAAGTCGGCGGCGCGCTCGTACTCGCGGGTGTCCTCGCTGGTTGCGCTCACAAGAAACCCCCGCCGCCGAAGCCTAGTGCTGCTACGGAGCAGGCCCTGGCGAACGCCGAGCAGTGCATTTCCCAGGCGCAGCAGCTCGGTGTCTCCGTGGACCAGGCCCAGCAGATGCTGGACCAGGCTAAGCAGGCTGCCCAGGTTCCGAACGATCAGAAGGCACAGGACTTGGCCAATCAGGTCTGTCAGCAGACAGAAGCAGCCGCCAATGCCTACTACCTGGACAAGGCCCGTACGCTCGATGCCCAGGCGCGTCAGTACACCAACCTGAACTCGTCGGAACAGTCGCAGCTGCAGCAGGGTGAAACTTCAATTGCCAACAACCAGGGCAAGGATGCTTACGACACGCTCAGCGCGCTCGTTTCGCAGCTGCAATCCGCACAGACCTCTTACACGGTTGTGCGCGGCGACACGCTCTGGGGTATTTCCGGAAAGTCATCGATCTACGGCAACCCCTATGAGTGGCCGTTGATCTATATGAACAATGCCGACAAGATCAACAACCCTGATCGCATTTATCCGCAGCAGGAGCTGAACGTTCGGATGAACCCGATGAAGGACGCAGTGGACAGCGCGACGAATTACGCCAAGACGCGTGGTCCCTGGAAGAACGGCCAGGCCCTTTCCAAGGATCATGCCTGGCTGAACGCCCAGCAGTCCAAGATGAACAGTTCGATGAGCAGTGGATCGGGTGGCAAGCACTAAGCTTAGCCGCTCTCAAAGTACGACTCTTGTGGGGCTCCTTCGGGAGCCCCCTGTTTTTCCCGGGAAGAGTTTTCGGGGTGCAGAATCGTGAATGAAACAATACGTTGCATCCGTGCCCGCGTAACAGGCCGGGTGCAAGGCGTCGGCTATCGCATGGCGACTCGCAGCCGAGCGCATCAACTCGGTTTGCTGGGGCATGCGGCCAATTGCCTGAATGGCCAAGTCGAAGTGTTGGCATACGGATCTGCGGATGCTGTAAACAGTCTGATCGAGTGGCTGGCTGAGGGGCCGCCGGCTGCATCTGTAGAAGATGTATATATAGAAGAAGTCGATGAACCTTTCGAAGGGACCGATCGTTTCGAGATCCGCTAATTAACCGGAGTAAACTTGGGACAAGGCGGGAGAGCCGGGCCGGTTATTTCCAGTACCAGCGTGTGTTTAGCAGCTTGAGCACGAGTGTCGTATAGCGTGTTCCAAAACGTTTCCCGTAGTAGCGCTGGAGCGCTTCGGCTATGTCGCCGTGGCTGCGTTTGAGGTAATACGCAAGTACCGTGCAGCCAATCCGTACATTGGTCCGCGGATTGAAGAGATTGTCACCAGGTTTTCCGGCGACTTTCAGCCAGAAGGGCATAATTTGCATCAGCCCTTGTGCGCCAACGGAGGATACCGCCCAGGTTTTGAAGTCGCTTTCCACGTTGATCATCGCCAATACCAGCGACGGGGGAACGCCGGCACGAGTTGCCTCTGTGCGCACGAGCACGAGCAGTTTTTTACGCCGCTTGGGATTGTTGACATAGGCCGCAAGCCTGGTGGACATGGTCTTCATCCAGACGCTGCGATCATATTTATTGGCAAGCGGTTTGTCTTTCGCGGTCAGGGCGGCATGGACCTGGGTTCGCAGAGTCGTGGACGCCGAGGGTGCAGGCCCCGCAGCCGCAGGCATTGCCGGCAGCAATCCGAGGGCCGCGCAGGCTATCAGCCCGGACCAGGTGCTACTTCTTATTGCCAAACTTTTCACGCAGGAAGTTCATGAGCCGGTCGCGTTCCACGTCCTGGCTTTCCGTGTCCTGGCGGCCGCGATATTCGACCGTGCCTTTTTCCACGCCCCGTTCGCTGATGACCAGTCGGTGGGGGATGCCCATCAGCTCCGCATCCTTGAACATGACGCCCGGGCGGAGGTTGCGGTCGTCGAGCAGCACTTCGTAGCCGGCGGAACCCAATTCGTCGTGCACGCGCTCGGCGTGCCCCCTGAGTTCCGGCGACCGTGCCGCACCGACCGGGATAACCACGATCTGGAACGGCGTGATCGCCTCGGGCCAGAGAATGCCCTGTTCGTCATGACACTGTTCGATGGCGGCGGCAACGATACGTGACACGCCAATTCCGTAGCAGCCCATGATCAGTTCGCGTTCGGCGCCATGTTCGTCCTGGGCTACGGCGCCGAGCTTTTCCGAATACACGGTGCCCAACTGGAAGATATGCCCGACTTCGATGCCGCGCACGAATTTGAGCTTGCCCTTGCCGTCGGGGCTGGCATCGCCCTCGACCACGCTGCGCAGGTCGGCTACGGCGGGTTCGGGCAGGTCACGTCCCCAGTTCACACCGGTAAAGTGTTCGCCAGGTGTGTTGGCGCCGCAGCAGAAGTCGGCCAGCACGGCGGCATCGCGGTCGGCAATAACCGGCAGTTCGATCGACACCGGGCCGATGCTGCCGAATTGCAGGTTGCCCAGCTTCTGTATTTCCTCGGCATTGAGCAGGGCGAACGGTTCGGCCACCTCGGGCAGACGCGCCGCCTTGATCGGGTTCAGTTCATGGTCGCCACGCACGACAAGCGCTACCGCCGGAGTTTCGCTCCCGCGGGCGATCAGCGTCTTCACGCATTGCCTGGAACTGATCTCGAGCAGGTTGGACACTTCCGGGATCGTCTGTGCACTGGGTGTAGGCACCCGTGTCATTTCCTGCGCCGGTTCAGGGCGCTCTTTGGCCGGAGCCTTGGCATGTGCCAGTTCGACATTGGCGGCGTAGGTACCTTCAGGCGCATAGGCGATCACGTCTTCGCCGGCTTCGGCCAGAACATGAAATTCATGCGAGGTGTTACCGCCGATGCTGCCCGAATCGGCTTCGACCATGCGGTAATCGAGGCCGATGCGTTCCAGAATGCGGCTATAGGCTTCCCGCATACGCGTATAGGTCGCTTCCAGGGAATCCTGGTCCAGGTGAAACGAATAGGCGTCCTTCATCAGGAATTCACGCGCGCGCATGATGCCGAAGCGCGGACGCTTTTCATCGCGGAATTTGGTCTGGATCTGAAACAGCGTGAGCGGCAACTGGCGATGGGAGCTGACGATGTGCCGGACCAGGTCGGTCACCACTTCCTCGTGGGTGGGGCCGAAGCAGAATTCACGTCCCTTGCGGTCGGTGATGCGCAGCAACTCGGCGCCGTATTTTTCCCAGCGGCCGGATTCCTGCCACAGCTCCGCGGGTTGCACGGAAGGCATCAGCAGCTCGGCCGCGCCGATGCGCACCATTTCCTCGCGCACGATGGCCTCGACCTTGCGCAGCACGCGCAGCCCCAGGGGGAGCCAACTGTAGATGCCGGCGGCATGCTGGCGCACCAATCCGGCCCGCAGCATCAGCTTGTGGCTGGCGGCTTCGGCTTCGGCCGGCGCTTCGCGCAAGGTTTGAATAAGCAGTTCCGATAGACGCATCAGGCGATTTCCGCTGCATTGCAGTGTCAAAGGCCGCTATTCTATCGGTCTTGGAAGCAGGAGTAGAGCCTATGGCCCTCGTGCCGGCGGAAGAATTGCGCTCGGCAAGCCTTGGAAATGCCGTCGTGGCCGTGCTGGGATACGGATCCCAAGGGCGCGCGCAGGCCTTGAACCTGCGTGATTCCGGCGTTTCCGTCATTGTGGGGTTGCGCGAAAACTCGCCGCGGCGGAGCCGGGCCGAAGAAGACGGATTGCGCGTCGAGACGCCGGCGGATGCCGTCGCGGGTGCGGACCTGGTAGCGATGCTGGTCCCCGACGAAGCGCAACCCGGCGTTTATGCCGAGGTGATCGATTCGCGCCTGAAGCCGGGGGGCGCCCTGGTCTTCGCGCATGGCTACAACATCCATTACCAATTGATCGAGCCCCGCGCGGATCTGGACGTGATCCTGGTCGCTCCTTCGGGTATCGGCGAACAGGTGCGCGCACGCTACGAGGCGGGTCATGGCACGGCAGGCTTCGTTGCCGTTGACCAGGACGCGAGCGGGCAGGCGCGCAGCCGCGCCCTGGCTTATGCCCGGGCCCTCGGAGAGGGGCGCGTGGCCGTCATCGAAACGACTTTCGCCGAAGAAGTGGAAACCGACCTGTTCGCGGAACAGACGGTCCTGGTCGGTGGTCTCACGGAATTGATAACGGAGGCTTTCAGCACTCTCACCAACGCGGGTTATCAACCCGAGATTGCCTATTTCTGCTGCCTCGAGGAGGTCAAGCTGATGGCGGACCTGATCTACGAGCAGGGCTTGGCGTCGCTATGGGACAGTATTTCTTCCACAGCGGCGCTGGGTGGGCTCCAGGTCGGCCCCTGCGTGGTCAACGAGCAGTCCAGGCAGGCCATGCGCGAGGCACTGTCGGGAATCCGCGGCGGGCAGTTCGCCGCGGACCTCGCCCGGGAAGGCCGCGAAGGATTCCCGCAGTTGGAAGCGGCGCGCAAAAGATTGCGCGAGCACCCCATCGAGGCGGTTCGCAGGCGCTTGCGGTCAGTGGCCGAAAGCGAAGGAGTTGGCCCCGGCGGGGACAAGATGGCATCCTAGTGACAGTTTTTTCACCATACAGGCCATGGAGCCCAATCTGAAATCCGTGCAACCCGATAGCCAGCCGCCCAATTCCAGGAGCAGCAAACCGGAAGCTAATGGGAGGCCGCGCCGCCGTGGCGCATTTCTCCTGCCGAACTTGTTTACCACGGCAGCTTTGTTTGCGGGCTTCTATTCGATCATCGCGGGGATGAGCGGCCGTTTCTCGGCCGCTGCCATCGCGATATTCCTGGCCATGGTGTTCGACGGCCTGGACGGGCGCGTCGCGCGGTGGACTGGAACCGCGACGGCTTTCGGTGCCCAGTACGACAGTCTTTCCGACGTCGTGTCCTTCGGCCTCGCGCCGGCGCTGCTCATCTACAACTTCTGCGGCCGCGCATTGGTGATCCTGGGGCCGGTTTGGGCCAAGGTCGGTTGGCTGGTCGTCTTTTTCTATGCCGCGACGACAGCTTTGCGGCTTGCCCGATTCAACGCCCGCATAGGAACGGTGGGCAAGCGCTATTTCCAGGGTCTGCCGTGTCCTTCGGCGGCGGCGTTGATCGCGGGCCTGGTATGGTTCAGCGTCAGCCAGGGGTATTCCACACGCATCTACCTGATACCGGCGCTGGCGATTACACTTATGGCGGGCCTGTTAATGGTCTCGAACCTGGCCTACTACAGCTTCAAGGAGCTTCGCCTCAATCGGAGGCTGGCATTTCCCACGATCTTCCTGATACCGCTGGTGATCGGGGTCGTGATATTGTCGCCGCCTGCGGTGCTGTTCACGGGATTTCTTCTCTATGCAGTTTCGGCGCCCCTGTGGTGGTTCGTGCGCCTTTACCGTCGTTACCTCCGGCGCCGGAAGTGAGCACGCTTGCGTGAGCAAGATGAGTCCGCGATGTCTGTGTGAATGAGATGAGTGCTGAAGAAGTGTCTGCGCCAGAGCGGACCCGGATCCTCCAGGATCTGGGGCTTGTCGCCTGGGCCCGCCGCGCAGAACCGCAGGCCATGCAGGACGTAACAACGACGGCGGAGCCCGTTACCGCCGAGCCTGCGCGAACTGACGGGCTCCCGAGTTGGGAGGCGCTTCAGCAGTCTGTTTCGGGATGCACCCGCTGTGCCCTGGCCGAACAGCGCAAAAACACCGTTTTCGGCGTGGGCTCGCGCGCGGCGCGCTGGATGATCGTCGGCGAAGCGCCCGGCGCGGAGGAGGACCGTCGTGGCGAACCTTTCGTGGGCCGGGCCGGACAGTTGCTGGACGCCATCCTGGAAGCCGTCGGCACCTCGCGGGACGAAGTATTCATTACCAACATCGTCAAGTGCCGCCCGCCCGGCAATCGGGATCCACAGCCGGAAGAGGCCGAGGCCTGCAGCCAATATCTGCAGGCCCAGATCGCTTTGATAGACCCCGCGCTCATCCTTGCTGTGGGCCGGGTAGCCGCGCATAACCTGCTCGGTGTGGAAACGCCGGTGGGGCGCCTGCGCGGGCAGGTCCACGAAGGTCCCGGCGGGCGTCCGGTCGTGGTGACCTACCATCCCGCCTATCTCCTGCGCACGCCCTCTGCCAAGCGCAAAACCTGGGACGATTTGCGTCTGGCCTGTTCGCAAGTCCCGCCGAAGGCCGCATGAGCGCCGTCCGCCCCCTCCAGACCCCGGGCATACGCCCGCTCGTTGCCGGCGACCTTGACCGTCTGGAGGAAATCGAGACCCTTGCTTATCGGGGCCGGGGGTGGAGTCGGGGCATCTTCGAAGACTGCCTCGGCGTGGGTTACGACTGCTGGGGCGCGGTGTGGGAAGACCGGCTCGTAGGCTACGGCGTACTCTCGGTCGCCGCGGGAGAGTCTCACTTGCTCAATCTGGCCGTGGATCCGGATTGCCAGGGCCTCGGCATCGGCGCCACGCTGCTCGAATTCTTGCTCGCCGCAGCGGCAAACCGGCAGGCCGAGTGCATGTTCCTGGAAGTCCGCCCGTCCAATCGGATAGCGCAATCGCTGTACCTGCGTGCAGGATTCAGCGAATTCGGCAGGCGGCGCGGCTACTACCCGAACGGACCGGACGGCAAGCGCGAGGATGCCCTGATATTCTGCCGCCGGCTGAAGTGAAGTTCGGCTTCAGCCCTGGATGGTGCTCAGGAACTCTGCGCGGGTCGCGGCGTTCTTGCGGAACAGGCCCAGCATCATCGAGGTCTTCATGATCGAATTCTGCTTTTCTACGCCCCGCATCATCATGCACAGGTGACGCGCCTCCACCAGAACGCCGACACCGCGCGCACCGGTGACTTCCAGCACGGCCTGGGCGATTTCCTGAGTGAGTTGTTCCTGGATCTGTAGCCTGCGCGCGAATAGATCGACGATACGCGCGAGCTTGGACACGCCAATCACCTTGCCGTCGGGTAGGTAGCCAATGTGCACGCGGCCGAAGAAGGGGAGCATGTGGTGTTCGCACAGGGAGAAAAGCTCTATGTCCTTGAGGATCACCATTTCGTCATTGGCGGTCGTAAACAGGGCGTTACTCACGATATCTTCGAGCCGGGTCTCATAGCCCTGCGTCAGGAAGGCCAGCGCCTTGGCCGCCCGCTCCGGCGTGGCCGTCAGGCCTTCGCGTTCGGGATCTTCGCCCAGGGCGGCCAGCGTTTGGCGGATATGGCCGGCCAGATCGGGGATATTCACGGGATCTCGGCGCGTGTCTCTGGACATGGTTGGGGCTCCTGGTAGGGCAAGCTGCACATTGGCCTCGCGGGCCGTCAAACGTTATGATACCCGGCTTCGGCCGGACACCGAACTGCGGAGAGGTGGCTGAGTGGTCGAAAGCGGCGGTCTTGAAAACCGTTGACGGGAAACCGTCCGGGGGTTCGAATCCCTCCCTCTCCGCCA
>CAZPJI010000007.1:44536-89889 GCA_964586925.1 uncultured Gammaproteobacteria bacterium | reverse complement strand
CACCGAAGGAACCGGCGTCGGCACCTACAAAACGGGTGGCCTTCTGATTTTCATTGGTGCGATTGCCATCGTCGTCTTTGGCATCGGTGCGCTTGTGATATTGATTGGCGAAATCATTCAGGCAGTCGCGTTCTTCTCCACTCAGGAAAAGACCCCCGATTCGATTGAACCGCCGAGTGCTTCTGCCGGCTGATCGATCTCCGACCGTTTGAAAAAAGGGCCGCCTCGATATGAGGCGGCCCTTTTTGTTCAGCGCTTTGGCCGAGGCTCAGTGCCGTGTGCTTTCCTTTTGCCATTTGGCGAGTAGAGTCTCGAGTTTCTTGCCGTACTCGGCATAGACCTCACGCTGCCCCTGGGTGGGCGCGGCATCCGTCATTTCCAGCTTGGTGGCCAGTGTATCGAGCACGCCGGTCACCGAGTCCAGCGATCCGCGCCAAGCCTCCAGTCGCTTTGTTTTGGAGGCTTGAGCGCCTTGCTCCTGGAGCTTGCTGATATAGCGTCCACTCTCGTGATAGGCCGCCACTGCCCGGCCTAAGTCCGAGGCCAGCCGGCGATGCATGGCCATGTTGGCTTCCATGTCCTTCAAAGTGGCGGTTGCCCGCGGATCCATCCGGACCCTCAGCGGTGCCGAGTACGTCTTGCCATCCACGGAGAGCGAGACGCTGTAGTGCCCGGGCAGGGCCAGTTCGCCCTGGGGCACGAGCGGGGTGTCGCCCGGGAAAACCGCCGAGATTGAATACTGATAGGTAATCGCTGCCGGGCGTGCTTCACGCAGGTTCCAGACAAAGCGGTGCATGCCGGCGCTGGTGGCGAGCCTCGGCTCTGTATCGCCCGCCCACTCGGCCTCGAAGTAGCGATTGGCCTTCAGGTTCGCGGGTTTCGCTTCGCTGGAGAAGTAGCGCACGACATGGCCCCTGGCGTCACGTACCGTGAGCGTTACCGGCCCGGAGGCAGGCTTGCTCAGCCAGTAATCGATAATCGCACCCGTGGGCGGGTTGTTGGCCTTCGGCTCCGAGGGCGGCGGCGGCGTGTCGCGGTTGTTGTCGTTGCGCAGCCGGGTCGCCACCGCCGGCTTGAACAGATGCGCGTGCGTTGAGGCGGATACCGACGCAGACTGGCGCAGCGGCGTAATGTCGCTAAGTGTCCAGAAGCCGCGGCCCATGGTGGCCGCAACCAGGTCATTGCCGTGCACGGTCAGGTCGCGTACCGAGGTCGTGGGAAGATCGCGGCCGAGGGGATGCCACAACTCGCCATTATTGAATGAAACGAATACGCCGTGGTTGGTTGCTGCATAGACCAGGCCGGACTGCTTCGGATCGGCTGCGATGCTGGTGGTGTACTGGTCGTGGGGCAGTCCATGGGTGATCGTGCTCCAGTGCCGGCCGCCATCGGTGGTGCGGTACAGCAAGGGGCGGAAGGCGCCAAGACGGTGCGTATCGACGGCGACGAAAGTCGTGTCCGGACGCAGCGTGGAAGTTGAGATCGCATCAATTCGCGCCCATAGCGGCATGGCCTTCGGCGTCACGTTTTCCCAATGCTTGCCGCCATCGGTGGTGAGCTGAACCTGACCGTCGTCGGTGCCCACCCAGATCGTGTCCGGATCCGTGGGCGAGGGGGCAATCGTGAAGATGACGCCGAAGCCGCAGGCTTTGGCACCGGTCATTGAATTTTGCGCCTCGGCGCAGTTGCTGGCATGCGGGTCGCTGCCCGAAAGGTCGCCGCTGGCCTTTTGCCAGTGGTTGCCGTCGTCGGTGGAACGGAATAACACCTGCGATGCGAAGTACAGAGCCGGGTTCTTGCCGCTGCCGAAGGCGACTGGGTCAATCCAGGTGTAACGGTATTTCACCTTCCGCGGGTCGGCGCCGTAACTCGAGACGGGCCAGGGCGAAACATCGGTGACCTGGTGGGTCGCGGCGTTCCAGCGCGAGACGTAGCCGCCCAGTCCGCTGCCGAAGACCAGATTCGGATTGCCCGGTTTGGGTACGTCGTAGTCGCGCTCATCGCCGCCTACCGGATGCCACTGGCGTTCTCCGATAACGCCATTGGGTCCGCGGCTTGCGATCGCGACCGTGCCCGAATCCTGCTGGCCGCCATAGATCCAGTAGGGGAAGCGGTTGTCCGTGGCGACGTGGTAGAACTGCGCGGTGGGCTGGTTGTACCAACTCGACCAGCTCTTACCGCCGTTGACTGTGACCACGCAGCCCTGGTCGGCCGCGGTGATCATGTGATCCGGATGTTTGGGGTTGATCCACAGGAAGTGATAGTCGTCGCCGCCTGGCGAGCCCTTGATGATGGTGAAGTGCTTGCCGCCGTCGGTGGATTCGTGGATGGAGCGGCCCACCACGTAGACGGTATCCGCATTGTCCGGATCCACGGTCACACGGCCGAAGTAGGACGAGGAGAGTTCCGGATCGGCGTTGACCAAATGCCAGTGCTTGCCGCCGTCGGTCGAAGCATACAAGCCCGAGCTCCCGCCGGTCATTATGTTGTCCGTGCCGATCTTGCCCGAGGCGGACACGATCGAGGCATAAACCTGCGAGCCCTTCACGGCCAGGCCGATGCGTCCCAGGTTCCCGCCGGGCAGACCGTGGCCCGAGAGCTTGTGCCAATGACGGCCACCGTCGGTGCTCTTGTAGATGCCCGACCCTGGTCCCGCCTGCGGCTGGAAGTAGTCCAGCCAGGGATGCATGCGCATCTGCCAGGCGGACGCATAGACGACGTTCGGATGATTCGGGTCGCTGGCCAGATCCACTGCGCCGGTCTTGGCGTTGACGAACAGCGTCTTGTGCCAGGTTTTGCCGCCGTCGGTGGTGAGGTAGACGCCGCGTTGCGGGTTGTCGTTAAAGATGTGGCCGAGGGCCGCTACGAGCACATGGTTTGGGTTGCGCGGGTCGATCACGATGCGACCGATATGGCGCGTGTTTTGCAACCCGACGTTCTTCCAGGTTTTGCCGCCGTCGGTGCTCTTATAGACACCGTCGCCGCCGGCGATGTCGTAACGGGCAGCGACCTGCCCCGTACCCACATAGATGATGTTCGGATTGGACCGGGAGACGGCAAGGGCGCCCACAGTGGCGGAGGCTTCATGCTGCATCAGTGGTTGCCAGGTACGGCCGGCATTGATGGTCTTCCAGACGCCGCCGTCGGCGGCACCAAAGTAGAAGGTATTCGGTTGATCGGGTACGCCCACGGCCATGGTGGCCCAACCACCGCGGAAGGGCCCGACCAGGCGCCATTTCAATGCCGAGGCAGCTGCACCCGCGGGGCTGTTGTTGTTCGAGGCGGCCGCCGGCAGGGCGGCGCAGGCGAGGAAAAGAACGGAAACGCAGAGGCGCTGGAACATGAAGGTCTCCAAATTAGGCTCGGGGCGACCTCGAATTATGCGCGGAGCAGGCCTCATAAGACAAATCCGAGGCGATTACCGTGCACCGGGCAGGGCTGGATGGCATCGTGCAGCGGAGCTGGTCGATCTAGCCGAGCTCGAAGCTCGTCACCCCGTAAATACGGTTTACGTCGATATCGGGTGTGTGTCCCTTGTACATGCGGGCGGTGCCGAATACTTCCTTCATGCCGTAGTCGGCGGCAAGCTGCATGGCCTCGAAATTGATTTCTGGCACGTCGAGATAGATTGGCCCGTCTGCCGCGGTTTCGTGACTCAATCCCAGCAGCAGCGTTTCCGCGACCGGACGTGTGTCGGCGAACAGAGGGCCGATTTTCCAGCCCTCGCGGCAACGTCTGATGACCCCGTAGCCGCGTATCGTACCGTTGTCGCGCCAGGCGTATGCCGCGGAGTCAGGCATGCGCAGCCAGGCATCGAGAAAAGCGTGACGCGGGGCCGGGAAGCAGAGCCGGTCGTAGTGCTCGATGTCATCCGTAGCTGTTACCCGAACCAGTGCCGCAGGCGGATCGGGAGGTTGTTGCCGCCCCTGCCATTCATAGCGGATGTTCCTGTAGGCCAGGCTGAAGCCCAGTTTGCTGTAGTTGTCCTGGCGCTCGAAAACACCGTCAATGCCGGTAGTTATACCCTGCAGTCGCCGCAGTCCGGCGCGGGCCAACAACATACCGTAACGGCTTTCGCGGTATTCGGGTAAGACGATGTAGAAGCCGATGAATCCAAATTCCTGCCCATAGCGTACGGCGGAAATACAGCCAACCGGGGTATCGCCGAGCATCCCGACGAGAAATCCCTCCGGATCGGCGGCGAAGAATGCACCTGCATCGTCCAGTCCGGGGTTCCAACCCTCGTGCGCAGCAAGGTCAATGGCAAACTCCAGCTCGGGGAGACTCATGGGGCGTATGTGGAAATCCGGGTCGGGCATGCCAAGCCTCTTGGCAGTATGTTGTTGTGATTAGCGATCATAGCTTATCTGCTGCGGATCAATGCAGGGAGGCGCAGGGATGTGGACGCTGTTAGCATGAGCAAGACTGTTGCCTACCCAAGAGCCGGAAGAACAATGACAGCCAGCACAGAGAGCCATTTACTCTTGCAGGAAAAACCGCCGCGTCGGCTTGGTGCTTTCACCGGGATCGCCATCGTCGTCGGCATCATCATTGGCAGCGGTATCTTCCGGGTGCCTGCGATCACATCCCAGCACCTGCCCTCGGTGGGCTGGATACTCGCGGTGTGGACGGTCGGCGGACTGATTTCGTTGGCGGGGGCGCTCAGCGTCAGCGAATTGTCGGCCATGTACCCGGAAGCGGGCGGCCTTTATATTTATCTCCGTGAAGCTTTCGGTCCCGGAGCCGCGTTCGTCTTCGGCTGGATGTGGCTGATCACTTCACCGGCTTCGTGGGCGGCCCAGTCGGTGGTCTTTGCCGCCTACCTGGCGAGCGTGGTGCCCATGTCGTCCCACTGGCCGCCGTTCATCGCGGCCGGACTGGTGATCGTTGTTGCGGCTTTGCAGTATGTTTCCGTGAAAAGCGGTGCGGTGCTACAGAACGTTTCCATGGTGGCCAAGATGGGGGCCATCGTCGTACTTTCTGTCGTGCTGTTTGCCTTGGGCGGAGGCACTGCTTCCAACGGGGGGCATGCGGTGGCCGTAACCGGCATTCACGCGGCTGGTTTCGGTGTGGCCCTGATCGCGGTGCTCTGGGCTTATGACGGTTGGGAAAACCTGACCGCACTCTCGGGCGAAATCAAACGCCCGGGCCGTAATCTGCCACTTGCCCTGATTTTGGGAACGGTTTTGGTGATCGGGGCCTATTTGTTGATCAATGCGGCATTTTTGAATGTGTTGAGCCCGGCAACGATCGCTCATAGCCCCTCGGTTGCAGTAACCGCATTGGGAACCGTGGCCGGCGATTCCGCCAAGAGTCTTATTGCCGCCATGGTGATGGTGTCGGTCATCGGCTCACTCAATGGCAGCACGATGTCCGACCCACGTGTCTTTTTCGCCATGGCCGAGGACGGACTGTTCTTTGCATCGGTAGGGCGACTGCACAAGCGTTTCCGCACGCCGCACATAGCGATCGCGATGACTGCGGCGCTCACCCTGGTATTCATTTTCTGGCGTTCCTTTCAGGAGCTCGCGGAAGCCTATGTGCTGGGCGTGTGGCCGTTTCTCGCTCTTTCAACCGTCGCCCTTTTCCGGTTGCGCCGCATGCGTCCGGATCATGAGCGCCCCTATCGTGCGCTGGGTTACCCTTTTGTGCCCGCCTTGTTCGTGCTTGCCTCGGTGGGTGTGATGATATTTGCCCTGATCAAGACGCCCGTGGACGCCGGCATCAGCTTTGGTCTCACCTTGTTCGGCATCCCGCTCTATTATCTGTGGGGCTTCCTGCGGCGGCGTTCCTGGTCGGGTTAGGCCATCGGGTAATATGAGCAATTCAACAAGTCTGCGGATCGATCAACAATGAATAAAAAAAGAGTCATGATCTTGCTTTGCGCTGCTTCGATGTTTTCTCTCGCTGCCCTCGGCGGCTGCAATGGCGGCACTTCAATCAACACGGCCGTGCCCAACGATATCAAGGCGGTATTCGACAAGCCGGCTTACCAGGGGGCGACCTGGGGGCTGCGGGTCGTGGATGCCGACACCGGCCAAGTGCTGATCAACTCGAATGGCGACAAGCTGCTGTATATCGGTTCCGTGCGCAAGACTTTTACGGTGGGTGAGCTGCTGAACGCGGTCGGTCCCGGCCACCATTACGATACCCCCGTCTACAAGCAGGGCAGCGTGGACAGCTCGGGCATCCTGCATGGGGATCTGATCATCCAGGCTTCCGGCGACCTGACCATGGGCGGGCGCACGAATCCCGACGGGTCGGTGGCCTACACCCAATATGATCATAACGAGGCCAATTCCCTCGGCAACGCGATCCTCACCAAGCCGGATCCGCTGGCCGGGTACAAGGCGTTGGCGGCCCAGGTCGCTGCCGCCGGAATCAAGGAGGTCACTGGAGAGATCGCCATCGACGATCGCCTGTTTCAGCCTTTCCTGTTCCGTAACCAGTTTTATGTAAAGCCTATTTTTATTAACGATGATGTCGTTGACTTGACCATCAACCCGAGCACGGCAGGGCAGCCCGCATCGGTGGTTTGGCGCCCGCATTCCGCGGCTTTCACGGTAAATAACACGTTAACGACCAGTAACGCAGGAACCGACTATACGCTGGCGTTGAATCCGGAAGTCCCGCAATGCATCGGCGCTCCCGGATGCAGTGCCGGCATCAGCGGCGACCTGCCTGTCGATGACATGCCGCCCTTGACCGGCGTTTTCCCGCTGGTGCAGACCTTCCGGATCGCGAATCCCGCCAATTACGCGCGTACCGTCTTCATCGAGGCGCTCGAAGCGGATGGTGTCACGGTGGACGCGCCCGCGGTGGAAGCCAACCCGACGCAGATATTGCCGGCCAAGGATTCCTACGCGGGCGGGGATCAAGTGGCGAAGCTGACCGGTCTGACCTATGGCCAGGATGCGACCTATATTCTCAAGGTGAGCTACAACATCGGCGCCGACACCAGCCTGGTGCTGTATGGATTGACGCAAGGCGTGGATAGTATGTCGGCCTCGCTCCAAGCTGAACAGACCAATCTGGCGGACAACTACGGCATCCCGAGCAGCGAGTATTCTTTCGTGGACGGTAGTGGCGGCGGGGAGACCCAGGCCACCACAGGAGCGGTAACCCGGTTTCTGACCGATATGCGCGGCAAGCCTGCTTTCAGCACCTTCAGGGATGCCCTGCCGGTGCTGGCGAAGAGTGGATCGCTGGGATTCGTGACTGACTTCGAGTCCGATCCGACCCTGGCCGGCGCAGTGGGGCAGGTTCAGGCCAAAACGGGCACTTATGTGTTGGCAGGCTCGTCCGGCGGCCTGGACGTCAAGGGGCAGGGCCTTGGCGGATACATTCAGACCAGGAGCGGGAGAAACCTGGCCTACATGTTGGTCGTCAACAATGTCCAGGTGGGTTCGATAGCGGACTTGATACAGATATTCCAGGACGAAGGGACGATATCCGCCATGCTGTGGCGTGATTATTGAGCCGCATTTACAAGGGATAGAGCTGCCGTCCCGTGCCCGCTGAGCGGTAGCGAACACGGGCGACATATTCCCGGGTCAGTTGGAAGACCCGACCGGAGCGGCAATGTCATCGAGGTAGTCCTGTGTCCCCTGAATGCGCTTCAGGTGTGGATAACGCAGGCCGCCTGAATAGTCGATGACGTAGGTGCGGGTAACGCCCGAACCGCTGGCGACCACGGTCAGGTGGCCATGGCCGGGCTCGCTGCTGTTGGCAATGGCTCGCTTGAGTAAGTCGGGGTTGAAATCGGACCCGTTGACGGACACGATCTTCATGCCCGGCGCCATGCCGGCCTTGAAGGCTGGGCCGTTCCAGAGAACGTCATTGATGCCGCCCTTGAGCCCTACGGTGAGGCCAATGGAAAACATGGCGTCGCTGTAGTCGTGGAGGGTTTCACGCGCTTTTTCATAGGGGTTAGGCGTCGAGCTGTAAACCAGCTTCCAGCCGCCGCGCTCGATACCGCCCAGGGGTGCATGGTTGTTAGTCCGATCCAGCCGTTTGCTCAGATAGCTGGACCAGTCATAGGGGGCGACCGTGTCCAGCGCCTTGACGATGTCGTCGAAGGTATACGTCTTGGTGACGTAGCTGCCGTTGTCCATGCCGAAGAATTTCTTTGCGAAATCGTCCAGCGAACGCTTGTTGTGAGTGAGTTCGCGGATCTTGGTGTCTACGCCCAGCCAGATAAGTGCGCCTTCGTCGTAGAAGTCCGTGCCTCGGCGCCAGTTCTTATAGAAAGCGGGCGAACCATAAAGTAACTGCGCAGCGACGGCCGTGTCGATCAGCGGGCGCCACTCCCGGCCCGGATGATGATCCATCTCGGCGGCGTAAAAAGCCATCATGGCGCGGTATTGGCTGGCGCTCCACAGACCGCTGCGCGCTGCCAGGACTTCGCCCCAGTAATTGGTCAGGCCTTCGTACACCCAGAGCATGCGGGTGTGCTCGGGCTTCTGGAAGTCGGGTTGCCAGAGCTTTGCGGGCCGGCGGAACTTGCCATTCCACGAATGGGTGTATTCGTGGGGCAGCAGGCTCGCTTCACCGAGCATGGTCTGCTTGTCGAGAAACAGGTCGGCATTGATGCGGTCATCGCTCGATTGATGGTGCTCGAGCCCGAAGTGGCCGGTGTGATCGGAAAGCGTCAGCAGGAAGTGATAGTTCTTGTAATGATGTGAGGCGAACAGCCGGTCCGCCTGGGCGATCAGGTTCCGGTAATCCTGCGTATAAGCCGGGCCGATGGCGAGGGCCCCGGGATAATCGGCGACCATATCGAGATAACGGTGAACGCTGTCTCCAGGCGCGAGGTCTACCTTGCGGAAGTATTCGCCCGCTATCAACGGCGAATCGACCAGGTTATTGAACGTCACCGGCGCGAAGGCATACGTGTCTCCGTTAGTCGATTGAGTGACCAGTGCCGTGCCATACTGCCAGCCCGAAGGCAGCGTAATGCGCGGACGAAAGTCTATGTCCTTGGTCGGTAATCCAGCCGGGTAGAGCGCGACCTGGTTCCACTCCAGGTCCACGATACGCGGTGTCATCGAGACGCCCGCGGTGAAGGCGCCGCCGCCGACTGGCGACAGGAAGTCGAAGTGAATGGTCAGGGAATCGGCGCCCTTGGGGATGTCCAGGCGGAAGGTGTACATGTCGACAGGGTCACGCGACCAGGCCAGCGTCTTGCCGCCGGCATTGAAGACCAGCCCCGCCATATTGTCGATCGGGCCGGTGGGGCCGTGCTCACCCGGAATGTATTTAGGATAGTAGAGCGTCAGCTTCCCCGGAGTGACCGGGATTTTCTCAGTTATGTAGAAAACGTGTTGCTGGGGTGCGGTGACCTTGACCGTCAGATCGATGGGCCCTTTTGCATAGCCTGCGAGGGCGGGTGTGGTGGCTATCAGGGCCAGGCCCGCTAGAGCCGTCTTCTGAAACAGGGACATAGCGAAGTCTTCAAGCGAGGTGGTCCGTACAGTAACCCCGGCCTGCGGGAGACTGCAAATTCTGGGTTTTCACCCGTGTAGGATTATTCCTACTGAAATCAATCCTTGCCTTGTCTAGAATTGGAAACGGCTCCGCAAGAAAGCGGAGCTATTTGTCACCCGACCTGACAGCATTGACAAGGAGGTTCAAATGAAGAAGGTCTTGATGCCCGTAACGGGTCTGTTTTTCGCTGGTGCTCTGGCTTTTTCCACGCATGCTTCGGCGGCGTCCACCCAGCACCATATGACGCCGCAGCAGAGCAAGTTTGCGGCCTGTGCCCACCAGTCAAAGGGACTGAAAAGAAAGGCACATAACAAATTCATGCATGCGTGTTTGACCGGAGACAAGAAGGAAGCGGCCAGGATCAAGGCCGCAGCGAGCGCCAAACCGGACAAGGGCGGCCACGGGCACGCTTGAGCCGGGGTGGTTTGAGAAGGGTAGAACAACTCTGCACGTAGAGAGAGGACACGGGGCGCCGTCGGGGCGCCCCGTTTCATTATTGCTACCGATTGCGCGCGTGCGGCGCCTCGCTTAGAATATGCAGTTCGGTCGGGGTGTAGCTCAGCCTGGTAGAGCACTACGTTCGGGACGTAGGGGTCGTAGGTTCAAATCCTGTCACCCCGACCAATCATTCCTTTCCGCCGCATTCCTTCACGCCCCGGGCAGCGTGACCGGCTCGAGATCGGCGGGAATCCCTGCAAAATGTTTCCAGTGCCAGGCGAAGGTCTGCCCGGTCTCCGGGTGAAGGCGCGCGGGCGCCAGTTCGGCCAGGGGGCGCAGCACGAAAGGATATTGCAGAATATCCGGCCGTGGCAGGACCAGCCCGTCACGGCGCAAGATGCTGTCGCCGTACAAGAGCAAATCCAGGTCGAGTTCGCGTGATCCCATGCCGCTTACGTGGCGATTCCTGCCCGACTTCTTCTCCAGGGCCTTGAGATCTTCTATCAGAGCATCGAGACCCGCGTGGCTGGTTACGCGAACGACGCCGTTTATGAATGCGTCCCCTTCGAAGCCGACCGGCGGCGACCGATACAGCGGCGAGACGGCTATGGGCCCCAGGCTCTTTTCCAGCGCGGCCAGGGCCCGGTCCACATGGACCTCCGGCTCGATGTTGCTGCCGATACCTATGTAGGCCTCGATCTCATTCATGGCCGCGTTCGATGGTGATGCCGACCGTGGCCGCACCGGTGACGGCACCCGGTTTGCGCACGGTGACCCGCACCCAGGGGATGCCGAATTCCTCACGCAGGCAGGCGGCCGTCGCCTCGGCCAATTTTTCCACGAGCCCCCAGCGCCCTTCGCCGGCCAGCTGGGCAACACGCTTGGACACGGCCTTGTAGTCCACCGCGTCCTCAATGCGATCGCTCTCGGCCGCCCGCCGGGCATCCGTGCCCAACTCGAGATCGAACACGACTTGCTGGCGGATGCGCTGTTCCCATTCGAAGATGCCGATACTCGCTTCGACTTTCAGGGCTTCGATCAGGACTTTATCCATCATGGGGCTCCTTTGAGGGCGGGCGGAGACTGTCGAGCGGCCAACGGGCCCGCACATCGTACGCCCGGCGTTCACCGGCGTTCCAGCGCAGCCATCCGGCGTAGGCGATCATGGCGCCATTATCCGTGCAAAGCGCGGCGTCCGGGAATCGCACCTGTGCATCGGGCAGTTCGTACAGCCGCTCACGCAGGCGCTGGTTGGCTGCGACTCCGCCGGCGACGATCAGGGTGTCCAGGCCAGTCATGCCCAGGGCCCGCTTGCATTTGGCTACGAGCGTGTCGACGACAGCGTCCTCGAAGTCGTGCGCCAGGGCCGCACGGCCCGCCTTGTCGTCCGGCGCCAACTCCTTGACGGCATACAAGGCAGCGGTCTTGAGGCCGCTGAAAGAAAAATCGCAGCCCGGGCGGTTGAGCAGGGGCCGAGGCAGCGTGAAACGCCCGCCTTCCGAAGTGGCGGCCAGCTTCGCGAGTGCCGGCCCCCCGGGGTAGGGCAGGTCCAGCAGGCTGGCGGTCTTGTCGAAGGCTTCTCCGACCGCATCGTCGAGCGTGGTGCCGAGCAGCTTGTATTCGCCCAGCCCGCGTGCCTCTATAAGCAGCGTATGGCCACCCGATACCAGCAGGGCTACAAAGGGAAAGCCGGGCGCGTCGGGTTCCATCAGTGGCGCCAGCAAGTGTGCTTCGAGATGGTTGATGCCGATGGCGGGGATGTCGCGTCCCGTCGCCAGCGATTGACCGAGCGCCGCGCCCACGAGCAAGGCTCCTACGAGTCCCGGACCGGCGGTATAAGCCACCACATCCGGCGCGGGGCCTTCTTTCAGGGCCGCTTCCACCATGCGGGCCAGGCGCTGGAGGTGATCCCGCGCGGCCAGCTCCGGTACGACGCCGCCGTATTCGGCGTGCAGATCGATCTGGCTGAACAGGCGCTCCCACACGAGACCGGAGTCGCTGTCCCAGATGGCGACTCCGGTTTCATCGCAGGAGGTTTCGATGCCGAGTACGTGCATGGATTGACGGTTCAGTGCAGATACTTGTTCATCCAGCCCAACCAGCGCCGGTAAACGTCCGTGGTCTGCACGATATCTTCCGGAAAATGGGTGTCTTCGGGATAGGCATAGAACTCCACCGTTACGCCGTTGTCGCGCAGCGCGTGGTACCACTCGTAGCTGTTGACCAGCGGCACATTGGGGTCGCCCACGTCGCCCATGATCAGGGTCGGGGCCTTGACGTTGCGCGCGTACCGGATTGGCGACTGTTCCCGCCAGATCTTCCAGTAATCCTTGGTCCAGGGCGATCCGCCGAAGAAGTACAGGTCGCCGCGCTGGTAGTAGGCGATGGTGTAGTCCATGACCCAGTCGGTGAGCGCTGCGCCCGACACAGCCGCTTTCCAGACGTTGTAGTGTCCGGTGAGCCAGGTGGTCATGTAGCCGCCGTAGGACCAGCCGCTGACGCCGATGCGGTTTTCGTCGACGATGCCGAGTTTCTCCACGGCCTTCAGCCCTGCCATCACGTCTTCGCCCGGCCCCTTGCCCGTATCACGGTAGATGGCGTGCTGGTAGGCGTCGCCGAGGTTGATGCTGCCGCGGTAATTGGGCTGGAAAACGAGGAAGCCGGCACTGGCGAACAGTTGCCGTAGCGGGTCGAACCGCAGTGTCGAGGCACCTTCCGGGCCACCATGGATGACCAGCACCAATGGATACTTGCGGCCCTTGCGGTAACCGATCGGATAGGTCAGCACGCCATCCTCCTGGAATCCGCCGGGGCCGGTCCAGTCGACCGTCCGGCTGCGGCCCACCGCGACATCCGTGATAAAACCATTGACGTCGGTCAAACGCCGCGGCCGTGCGTGTGCCGAATTCATCACGTACAACTCATCGGGGCGGTTCGCGGTGCTTCCTACGAATGCGATTTCCCCGTTCCGGGAGACGTTCATATCGGAGCTTGCCTGGACCGAACCGAGCGATAATTGTGTTGCGGAACCGTGCATTGGCTGCACCCAGAATACGGACTGCGTCCCCAGTTGCCCTTCCAGCAGTAGTTTGCCGTTAGGCAGCCAGGCATAGTTGTTGAAATTGCGTGCCAGGGCGTGCGTGGCATCGAACGTCTTGCCGGCTTCATTGACATAGACGGCATAGCCGTTGTTCTGGTCACCGTCGCGCGGGCGTATGAATGCGTAGGCTTTGCCAGCGGGCGTGAATGAGAAATCGGTCGAGGTTTGTGCCCGCACCACGATCCCCAGCTTGCCGGTCTTGACGTCTACCGAGGCGATGATCGAGTGGTAAGACGGTCCCCAGTAGGGACTCGGATACCGGGTGAAATAAATCCTTTTTCCGTCCTTGCTCCAGACCAGGGGCGATGCCCCGCCCTGGTCGGTGTCGAGGCTGAAGTCGCCCTTGGTCAGGCGCCGTGCCTTGCCGCCGGCACTGGATACGATCCAGAGATGCCAGGGTGCCAGGGCCTCGCGCAACTGGAAATTGCCATTGGTGATCCGGAATGACTGGTTGTGGTTCTTGATGGCTTTTTCGTTCAGTGGCGCATCTTCGGTTACATAGGCGATATATTTTCCATCGGGGCCCCAGCTGAATTCGACCACGCCCTGTTTCGCATCCGTTACGGGCCGGGCGTCGCCACCATTCATCGGCATCACGAACACCTGCATCTTCTTGGTTTCCGTGTCCTTGGCCAGGAAGGCCAAGCGGCCGCCCGATGGTGACCAGCGGGGCGAGGAGACATCGTTGCGGTGCCAGGTCAGGGTCCGTTGCGCCCCCGTGGCGGCATACACCAGCACGAGGCGGTTTGGCCGGGTGTCTTTGGCCCAGTCGGGTGTGGAAGCGATTATGGCGATGTACTTGCCGTTCGGGGAAATTTGCGGGTCTGATATATGCGAAATCTTGCGAACGTCCTGAAGCTGGAAGCCTTTCCCTGCAGAGGCGGCATGTGCCAACGGAACGGCGATGCAGGTTGCCAAGCCAGACACGAGAGCAATCAGATGAGTCTTTTTCACGGCAAAGGAACCGGATGGGAAGACGCTCATCTTATCGCGATGCATTCCACGAGGTGCCGGGATCAGCTCGCCTGAAGCCGGGTAGCCCGGATCATATGACTGTTGAATGGTGTGTGTCCGAACATGGGCAGCGTTTCGGCGACAAGACCAGCATCTTCCAGCGGACGCATCAGTTCGCCAATTCGTGGATAGTGCTTGACCCCTCCGGGTATCCAACGAGAGCCCCTGATAACCGCTTCCTCTACTCGCGTTACAAGGAATCGCCATGAACGGTCGCGTATGACCGTGCGTATGGTCAGCGATGCGCCGGGCGCGATCCTGGAAATGGCGGCGCGTAGTAACAAGGTCTGCTTTTCTGCATCCAGATAATGAAGCACGTCGAGCATCGTTACGTGTCCTTGCCAGTTGGGCAAAGGCAAGCAATCCGCCTGCTCGAAGCATACATTTGCAAGTCCGGTTGCCGCTGCCCGTGCGGAATCGATTTTTCTCTTGTCTGCATCGAGTCCGCGATAAGGAACCTGAATGCAACAGGCGTTCAGGTAATGTGCCAAAAGTCCCGGCCCGCAGCCGATGTCGAGCACGGGGGCCGGAAAAGCGGCAATGATCGCTGCTGACTTGGCGTAGACAGGGTCGTTACGCAGTTTTCCACGCACGTAGCCCTGCAGCCAGTGTCCATTGAAGTTGGAAGAGATTTTGCCTATGGATTCGCGGGAAGGATCGGTCATTTCCCCGTCAACGGCGGGGCTCATTGCTTGTTCATCTGCGTTTGACGACGGCGGCAGTCTTCTTGTGATGCTTGAGCAGTTTCTCGGCCTCGCGAGCAATGAGCAGGTAACCCGCAGAGCGTGCATCGGTTATAAGTTGCTTGATTGCGCTCTGCTCCTCGGCCGTTGCAGTGTCCGCTCCGGCCCGGACCTGGGCCAGCGCCAACCGCGCCTGCAATGCGATCATGGTCAGGCCGAGACCTTCGCTCTTCTTGCGCACGCCGGATAATGCCTGGGACGCTTTCCCCGCATTACCGAGACCGGCTTCTATTCGTGCACGCAGCATGTCCAGCGTAAGCTTCTCCAGTACGTTCTGTATGTGAGGATAGAGGGCTTCAACTTTCGCCAACTCTGCGCGAGCTGCTTGGCGGTGACCTTCGTTCAGAAGAGCCAGGCCGAGCACGGCACGTGCGTGGGCCTCGTCGGTACCCGCTTTCTCGTTCCGGTAGGCTTTGGCCGCCGAGAGTGCCAGCTTGCCGGCTTCTGTCGGTTCGCCGGACAACAGGGTCAGTTCGGCCAGATCCCGTTCACTTCGGGCAATCCCATTGCGCATGCTTTTCTTTTTACGTATAGCGAGTGCCTGCTGGTAGAGCCCACGCGCAGCAGGCAACTTGTCTTCCTGTGTATCCACGTTGGCAAGGGCGCTCAAGACGAAGGAAAGGTTGGCCTCGTTTCCGCTTTTATTGAATATAGCCCGGGCCTGGTCGAGTGCATTGCGTGCTTTGTGCAGATCTCCCGAGATGGTGTAGTCGAGGCCAAGGTTGTACAAGGTGTCGGCGGCACGTGTCTTTGCTCCGGCTTCCAGCCGAATGGACAAGACGGTCTGGTAATTTTTGATGGCACCCAGTACGTCGCCCTGATAGCTGCGGATAACAGCGATGTTATTGAGAACATAACTCGCGGTGAGACTGCGATGGGCGTCTTGGAAGAGCGGCAGCGCCATCTCGAAGTAGCGCCGTGCCTCGGAGAGTTGATTGCGCCGGTAGTAGATGTTGCCGATGTTGTTCAAGGAAGCGCCCTGCAAAAAGCGATTACCGATACGGGCGAAGGTCTTGTTGGCCTCGCGGAACAGTTTGATCGCCGTATCGTAGTCGCCCTGGGCGCCATAGGCGTTTCCGAGCATCTCCAGAGCCTTGCCCCGGCCCGCCGGGTCTCCCCCGACTTTTTCATATAGTGCACGCGCCTTGTGTAAATGATCCAGCGCTTTTGTGTAGTCGCCCAGAAGAATCTCCGAACGGCCGATATGCGAAAGCGCCTGCGCCTGCAATAGCAGCGCGCCCCGGGCCTGTGCCTCGGTGACAGCCTGGGTGGCGGCCTTCCTGGCGCGTTTGCTGTCACCGAGCGTGTCGGCAGCATCGGCTTCCACGAGGTCCACACGTGGATCATTGCCCGCGGGCGGAGGCAGTTTGCGCAACGCCTGGATGGTCACCAACGCATCGGCAGGTTTGTCATCCTTGATCTGGGCGCGCGCGAGCAGAAGTCCATACTGCAGGTCGTCTGGGTAGAACATGAACAGCGCCCGGTAGTCTTGCACCGCTTGCTTCCATTTATGGCTCGCCTCCCGGTACAGGCCATCTATCAGAAGCCGTTGTCTGCGCGATAGTCCCGCCGAATTGTTAAGGGCTTTCTCCGCTGCTTCACGTGCATTCACTTCATCGCCCAAGGCCATCCAGGTCTGCGCCAGGCTCACATACGCAAGCGGGAAATTCGGTTCTGTCGCCACTGTCCGGTTAAAGGCCGCAAGCGCATTAATGGGATCGCCTTGTCTCAGCGCCCGCAGGCCTTCGGCATAGGCACGGGCAGCATCCGGGGAGCCGGGCATTGCCGCGCGCAACTCACTCTCTTGCGTAGCATTCAATCCCGCAATGCCGAGATGGTCACGCAGGCCAACCCCGAGCGAGCGCACGAGGCTGAATAATTCATCGGGTTTTCCCGTTTCGCTAAGTGCCACCACGGTTTTGCCGCTGCTTGTATCTATGAGTCTCATGTCCACACGCAGTCGCGCCGACTGACCTTGCCCGAGCGTCAGATATGCGCCGGTGGCGACGTAACCGGCGTCGAGATTGGTGCGTAGCGCGCGAAGCGCCGCATCGCTTGGTTTCGCATCACCCAGAGTCAGGTTCAACTCACGGCTGCTGCGTGCCACGTCCTTAGCCGGTGTGGTTCGAACTTGTCCGCCGACCGCGAGGTCGGTACTCACCATTTCGGCCAGTGCGGTCCCAATCCAGGCCGTCTTGGCGTTGCCGGAGAGATTCCGGAATCCAAGTATTGCTACGGCGGGTCGCGGTGGCGTTGCACGGGGTTGGTGCCGGGTTTCAGAGAGGCGGGGCCATAAGATCAGCAGTGAGATTGCCGTGGCCGCCGCGGCCCCTCCGATCGCCGCGGCAATTCTCCATCGCCAGCGGTGAACCGGTTTTTTCTGGGGCTTCCCGACCGCAGCAGTTTCCTGGGTCACCGGCGCGATGAAGCGGTAACCGATACCACGCACGGTTTCAATGTACTGCGGTTCTTTCCCATTGTCCCCCAAGGCCTTGCGCAACGCGTACATCTTGGTTGCCAGGCTCTGTTCACCCACGATGCTGTTCGGCCACAAGGTATCGATCAGCGTTTCGCGGGTCTGGAGTGTGCCTGCCCCGGAGACAAGGATCAGCAACAGGTCGAAGACTTTGCGGGTCAGCCTGACCGGCTGGCCGTTTTTGTGCAAGGTCCTTTCAGCCACATCCAGCACGAACGGGCCGAATGTGAACAAGACATTGTTTTTACTAAATAATTGATCTTCCATGACGGTTTTTGGATGGGTTTTTAAATATAAAAATCATGAAAAAAACATCCAAAAATCAAGCTAATCATGTTTCTTCCCGACAAACTTTACCACTAGTTAACAGCGGAAGCCATGTCGCCTCGCATCTTCGTGATTGAGGTCAGGCGAATAAGGAGAACAGAAATGACAGAAGACAATAATCCAGGAATGCAGGACGCGAAAGCTCCAGGTCCGAGCGGTTATGAGGTCGATTTGGAGGCTGGCGAATGGATCCCACTACTCATCAGCAAGACAATGAGCAACTGGGCAGCAGTGCTCGTAAACCCACTGAAGTTCTTTGCCGGCATGGAGCGAACCGGAGGCTACCTGGAGCCGCTGGTCTTTGCCGTGGCAGCCGGTCTGGCGGCCGGCCTTGTTCGCATGGTGATCGGACTGGCGGGATGGGGCTTTTACATGACCGCCGGGGCCGCTCTGGTTGCCATCGTGCTGACGCCGATTTTCGTCGGCATCGGCAGTTTCATCGGCGGCGGCATTTTCTACTTGATTTGGCAGGCGATGGGCTCGAAAGCTTCATTTGAGACCGCCTATCGGTGTGCCGCCTACGTGACCGCCATTGCGCCCTTCGCGGCGCTCATAAGACTTATTCCATATGCCGGCGGGGTTATTGCATTGGCTTGGGGTTGCTGGTTGCTCGTCGTAGCCAGCGAAAGGGTGCACGGCATTGCGCGCAACAAGGCGCTGGTCGTGTTCGGGGCCGTTTTTGCGGTGCTTGCGGTGCTGGGCCTGGTATCCGAATACCATGCCCGGCACCTCATTTACGCGCTGGGCAACTGGCGCGTGCATATCGACAGCAACGGTTGAATGAAAAAGTAAACAGGGAGTGGATTCATGAGTTTTGTGTTTCGTATGCGGATGATGCTAACCACAATAGGTGTTGCCACGATCATAGTGGTAGTGCTCCCAGCATCACCCGCGCGGGCTTGGAGCGGTGATCCGACTGAGAGTGCGCTCGTTTACGAGCACTCGACCAGTGCCGATGCCGCGGGCGTCGCGGAACTCCTCGCTGACGGCAGCGGCGGTTTCTATGTGGCGTGGCAGACGTCTGGCTACTCGACATCTACATTCGATGTGCGCGCCCAGCATTATGATGCACAGGGCGTCGCGCGGTGGACCGCCAATGGTATCGTGCTCTCTGCTTCCGGGACCGTCAGCGCGTTTCCCAAACCGGTGTCCGATGGCAGTGGCGGAACGGTTGTCGGCTGGATACAGGCCCCCAACGCCAGCACGAGCACCAGCGAAATCTATGCGCAGCGCCTGAGTGCCGACGGAACAGCCCTGTGGGGCACCGGCGGAATCGCTCTGACCACGGGTAACGCGGCCAGGTTTTTGGCAGGAGCGATTGCCGTTAGCAACGGCAATACGATCCTCGTCTGGTACGACCAACGTAGCGGCGCTCCCGGAATCTATGGGCAGCGCCTCGATGCTAACGGCATTGCGCAATGGGCCGCGGGCGGAAAGCTCTTGGCTGCCGAGAATAGCGCGACGCCGGTCGGCGTTCTTCCCGAAGTGGTTTCCGACGGCAGTGGCGGCTTCATCGTCACATGGGGAGTTTCGCTCGGCTATCCCTATTTCGACATTGTTGCGCAGCGTTTTGATGGTTCGGGCAATTCGGCATGGACCACCTCGCCGGTAGTCGTGTCTCACAACGAACAGGGAGTCAGGGGGCTGTCGACAACTTCGGATGGTGCTGCCGGAGTGATTGCTTCATGGGTATCAAAAGGCGTCAACGGCAGTCACAACGCTTCGGGTGTCTTTGGTCAGAGACTCGACGCATCCGGTACGCCAGTATGGAACAGCGGCGTTCCGGAACTCGTGGCGCCCGTATCGGCCAACCAGTACGACGTCGATATCGCCGGTGACGGATCGGGCGGCGCGGTATTTGCGTGGAGTGATACGCGTAACGTAAGCAACTTCGACAGCGACGACGTCTATGCGCAGCGCCTCGGTGCCGTCGGCGACCGGCAATGGGGTTCGACAGGCATGCGTTTGAGCGCCGCGACCGGGGACGCGCAGCAGCCCCGGTTGAGATTGGATGCCGACGGAAATGCCTTGGTCGTATGGCCGGATGCCCGGGAGAGCGAAAGCGTAAATATCGGCAACGCGGTCGACGTGTATGCACAGAAGATCACGCCATCCGGCACGCTGGTGTTTGCCAAAGGCGGCAACCTTGTCAGCGATTTGGGTACGGCGACCACGCGTGTCGCACGGCCGCTACCCGACGGACAGGGCGGCTTGTTCGCTGCGTGGATTTCGCAACCTCCGGGGAACGGGAGTTGCACAGGTCAACACCAATGCGACCTGCGGGCTCAACGCCTCTTTGGTGACGGCACGCTCAGTTCCGTGAGCCGTCCCGTCAACACTGCTCCTGCAGATGGGACGGTTGCGAGCCCCGCCCCGATCCTTCTGGGCAGCGCTTTCAGCGATTCCAGTGGTGCGCTGTCGCTCACGGGCGGGCAGTGGCGTCTTGGCGTCAATCAGCAATTTTCGCCCGATGGCCAGGTCTTTGCGTTGCGCACCGACGATAGTTACCGGGTATATCAGCTGCCGTTCACGTTTCCATTTCACGGTCGCTCAATCACGGCCGTGTCGGTCAACAGCGACGGTTTGCTGGAGCTCTTGGAAAACGGTGAGCAGCCGCGGCTGTTCTATGAGCCTGGTTCACACCAGACGGGCGACTTCCCAGGTTCCGATGTGGTCTTCGCTATGAATGATGATCTGGAGACAGACGACGGGTCGTTGAAAATCCTGGATCATGGTGACCATGTCGTTTACGACTTCAACGGATCGAGCTATGAAAATGGCGATAGTCAGAATTACCCATTGGAGTTCCAGGTCATTCTTTACCAGGATGGCCGTATCCGGTGGAATTTCATAGCCGATGGCGTCGATACGTATGACGATGACCTCTATTCCGGGATTTATGCCAACGAGGAGGCCACCGATACGCCTGTCGGGCCCGGCACGGCCGTAGGCAATACTTCTGCATTCAATGCAAAGTCCTACGAATACGATCCGGCTACAGGGGTGATTTCGAACGTTCCCTACGCTGTGGACCAGGATGCGTTCTTTGCCTTCGGCTCGGGGACTATCTCAGGAACTTCAAGTGAATACGGCGTTCCGGGCAATGCGGGCCTGAGCGGCGGCCAGCGGTATTACTGGAGCTATCGCTACCAGGACAGCAACGGATATTGGAGCGCATGGAGTTTGCCGACGTCCTTCACGGCCGATAATCCGCCCTCTGTCGCCGACGGGAGTGTCAGCACAGAGCAGGATAAGGCCGTCAATGCATCGTTGATCGCTAATGATGCCGATGGCGATGCGCTGACGTTCAGCGTCACAATGCAGCCGGCCCATGGTTCCGTGAGCCTCACTGACCCAGCGACTGGAGCGTTCACCTATACGCCGAATGCGGGGTACTCGGGAAAGGATGCGTTTGATTTCGAGGCAAGCGACGGTTCGCTCTCCTCGAACACAGCGACGGAAACGATAACGGTAACGGCCTCAAGCACGAGCGGTGGAAGTGGCGGAAGCGCCAGCAGTGGTGGTGGGGTTTTCGGCGGTTTCGCGTTGATTCTTCTTGCCCTACTGGCCGCCAGTATCCGTTTTGCAAAATTCAGAAGGGATGTCTGAAGTCGTGGCTGCATCTGACCAATATCACGACAGGGTCACGCAGTCTGCAAGTGCTAATAACTTTTACAAGGGAGATTTGAACATGAAAATCAACAGAGCGGCCATTGTGTTTGCACTTTTTTCGGCATGCCTTTTCGGTGCAGCATACGCAGGTGTTCCTGCTTATTACTGCACGTCTAATGGATTTTGCAAGGCAAAGATAAAGCGCATCAATGTAAATCGAGGCGATATTGATTTCACGCTACAGTTGCCGGCATCCGAATACGACAATCTCCCGTGCGCGGCGGGGAGTCCTGTTGCCGGTTTTCGTTTGCCGCCCGAAAGCGAAGGCAATCAACGATATGCGCAGATGTTCAGGATGTTGACGCTGGGTGCGACCCGCGGAATTCCTGTCGAGCTGCTGGTCAGAGGCGGTGCTTACGACTGCCAGGCAGACGCCATCGCCTTGTCCTTCGGGGGCAAACATAAACGCTGAGGCAGGTAACTCATGAAGCCGCCTGTCCACATCACGATATATGCGAACCCGAATGTCCACTTATGACTATGGAGTGAAACGATGAATGCCCGTAAGTATTTTCCGATCGCAGTAGCCGCTGTTCTGGTTTTCTCGACAGGCCTTGCGCTAGCGGCCCCAATTGCGCCGAGAGTTCCGGTGACCAAGTCCGGCAAGGCAATCAATTATGGCTGGAAAGGGGAATGTCCCGATGAAAGCCTGGTCGGCGTGCCGGCTTATCCGGGCAGTTTGTGCACCAAGGCGGCGAAGTTCAACAACGCCTCCGCCTTCGTCGAGCTGGTCACGGGCGCGGGTGCCGGGGCCGTCGTGTCTTGGTATTCAGGTCACCTCTCCGGCTGGGGGAATAAAAAAGTCATGAGTGGAGACGTTATTTTTGTGCCGCCCGGTGTCGATCTGAACAGGGTATATCCCGGTTACGCCGACGTGAATATCACCATAGAAAAGCTATCGCCTGCGAACGCAAAAATAAAAAAGATGATTTACGCGTTCAAGAGCACGCCGAAAACGCTGATCACCATCTACTACGACATCAAGGGAGGTGGGAAATGAAAATCAGCAGCATTGCCGCGATGTTGGTGTATGCAGGCCTCGCGACGGCGTCAATTTCCGCGGTGGCGGCGCCTATCGCTCCGCACTCGCTGTTCAGTAAGTTCGCCTTGAAGATACAGGGTGCACAGCATCGCTTCTTGCGCCCGGGCTGGTCGTTGGATCACTTCCTCTACGAGCCGGAAATCCATATCGTCAAGGCGGTCAACCAGAACCCCGCGCTTTACCGGATGGGTTTCGTGCTCAAGGGGATGCGCACGTTATACCAGATTCGTTACGTGCCGAATGGTGGGGCCGGAAAATGAAGTACAGATCAATTATCGTCGGGATACCGGCGTCTATTCTTGCGTGCGGAATCGCTTCAGCCAATGCGGCCCCCTACGCTCCAGCCAGTCACTCGAAGCTGATCAGCTGGTATACGAAAATCCCGGATGCCAGTCAGGTAGACGTGCCGGCCTATCCCGGAGCAATTGCAATTGATAGCGCTTCGCGCGTGTGTGCCCGCTCGGCCAGCGGTCTGCTGCAGTGTCCGGCGTTGAGTTTGCCTTATGTGGTCCTGGTCACGAAGGCACCGGAATCGGCGGTGCTTGCCTTTTACCGGAAGCATTTGTCCGCTGGTTGGTCGCCGATCGCCAAGACGCTATCGGAGAAAACGCATGTGTGGTCGTTCAATGGCCCCGATCTGACGCTTTCTGACAAGAAGAAGTATTCAGAGCTTGTGGATATAGAGCCGGTTGAAAAGGCGCTTTCGTCAGACGAAAAGCAGGCATATATGCCAGGCGCCCAAACCTGGATCAAGGTCACCTATGTTCCCAGGGCTATGCGCGAAGCGAGGAATCCCGCCACCGTTAATTATCCGCTAGCCAATGAATCTGCCGGAAGCGATTGAAACAGGAGAACCGTAATGAAAGCACTTGCGACAATAATGTTGGCCATGTCTTTCGCCGCCGTCGCGCTTGGCGCCGAGGCTGCGGTGGCCGACACGGCAGAGCCTGTTGCCCCCGCGTATCCGCAAGCCGTATCTGGCGGGTCCGGACCGTATTCCCTCACTTATTTGACTAATGACCCGGTTTCCAAGGTCAGTGCCTTCTATGCCTCGCACCGTATACAGCTTGCAAAGGACAAATTTCGGGCAGGTCTCTATTCAGCTGTCGTTCTCGATCAGCGCGCGGTCTGCCTAGCCGAAAAAGCTACTCACAAGCATGCTCCGACTGAACTTGCGAACGCGCCCAAGGGCGTGACCGATTTTCCACCCGATACGGCCCGCGTAACGGTAAGTGGCAATAAGGAGGTGCCGCCGAAAGCGACTAGCATTTATCAGGTCAATGTTGACAAGACGTCGGTATTTTCAGGGCTCCAGAGCGAGACGTTTAATAATCATCATACAAAGGCCGAGTTTCTCAACGTTTACAACAAGTACCGGTGGCTGGAGGCGGCGTACTACCCGCAGCACAAGACATCGAAAGGCAGCGAGTCATACTACAAATGGCTGGTCGCGACGACATGGGCTGGGATCAATGCGCCCCAGGAAGCTGTTAACGCAGGCGCCCAACAAATGGGTCAGGGAGCGGCAGCAATCGCCGCCAGAATGCAGAAACTGATTGCCGAGGGTCACATGCAGGAGGCGCAGAAGCTTGGCGAGCAGATGTCAAACAGCATGCAAGGCATGGGGCAGGTCAACCAGGCTGAGCAGACCTTGTCGCAGCGCGATCATTGGAAGCAATGGATGGCGGTAGTCAAGAAACTCGTCGCGCATGCGTACAAGACAAAGATCGTCATTAACAAGAAACCGGCGACTTGGCCGATGCATAACATCTGCGGGGAGTGATGACTATGCGGCGATACATGGTGACACTTCTGGCGGTTGCCGGAGCAGGTGTCCTTGCGGCATCGACAGCCGTGACATCGACCGCTAAACCGTCTTTGACAAATTTCGGTACGAGTCGTCCGCGCATAGTCATCACTTCGCCGCACAAGACACGGCAGCCGGATTACACTCTGACCGGCAAGATAGAAGATGCTGCGGCCATTACGAGTTTGTCCTACTCGGTGAATGGTGGAGCGGAAGCTGCGCTCGATGTATCCAATCCATTCAGGGTCGTCTTCTCGCTCCCCCCGGGGAATACCCAAATCACTATCGCTGCGCGTGACGCAGCCGGCCACGTCGGGACCGCGGATATCTCCGTCGGCTACACCGTGCCAGCCCCGAGCCAGGCTGCGCCTGAGCAGACGCTTCCGACGCCCGTCAGAAAGATGCTGCAAGAGCAAATGAAGAAGATGAAGCAGGCGATGGCGTCTTCGCCGCAGCCGGGCACTCTGCCTTCGGCTAGTCAGAGTCTCGCCAAGATGCAGAGCGGCATTGCGGCCATGAAAAAGGCTCTGGCCGCCGCAGGGGTCACCATGACCGCCGCCGCCGGGGATACGAGTGCAGATGCACGAAATCCACCGCCGAAGCCGGTGGACGATATGGCCCCCGTGCTGGACATCACATCATTGGGAGCATCGCAGTCGGTGCAATACACTTTGACTGGTATGGCATCAGACGCTTCCGGCGTTGCGAGCTTGAGTTACACCCTGAACGGCGGCAAGCCGCGGGGGATGACGATTAAGCACGACCGCTTTGCGTCGCATCTAACCCTGAACAGGGGCGTCAACACAGTATTGGTCGCTGCAGCCGATGCGGGCGGGAATACCGTGTCCCGGGAAATCCGGGTCGTGGTTATGCCGGCGACGAGTAGCGGGCTTATCGATGCTGCCGTGAAGCACGGGAAACTCGACCGAAATACGGCTTTGCTTTACAACGTCTATGCAGAGTTCGGGGATGCTAGGCTCCCGTCGCGGTATCGTGGCTACAGTCAACGTGCTGTCGATAATCATGCTCTCGACCAAGTGGCGCTCCGCTTTCACGAGCTCTCGGCGACGGAACGTCACGCTCTCATGCCGTTCTTGATTCCTCCCTATTACCAGGGTAGTTGGGCCAGTCCCGCAAGCCGCGTTAAAACCGCTGCGCAGCGTAGACCGTCGGCCAGTCGCTACGGTTCTCATCGGATAGTAAGTGCTGTCTTTCGCCGCTATGAAAACTCTACGGCATCGTCTCCCGGATGGCGCTCCGCTGTAACGGGTGCCAGTATGTGGCACGCATACGTCGCGCCGGCCTCTGAAACGGTCACGGACACTGGCGCCGGAATGCCTGCCTGTGTCCAAGCTACACAGAAGGAATGCGCGAGTGCGCCCGATTGGAAGTATATCGGCGGGAAGCACACGAAGGTCTGGTATCGGCGCTCAAAGGATAAGGGAAAAGCGACACAGTTATTGATCGACATAGAAGGGCGAATACGGCCCAGGCTCTGTGCGCTCATGGGGCGGGCGCCGATGTCCGATCTGGGGCGCCCCTATAACGGTGGTGACGGCCGTCTCGATGTTGCGCTTGTCGGCAGTCTTCCGAAGGGGACGCTGGGCTTGACCGTCCCGTACGTGTTCAGTCCTTACACGGTTATGCGCCTGTCTCCAGTCTTCATAGAGCTGAACCGCGATCTTGACATAACATCGCTTCGAGACGACATGTCTCACGAGTTCATGCATGCGCTTCAATGGACATATGACACCAAGGGGTGGCTCCCTACCGATTACTCGTGGCTGATGGAGTCGACTGCTACCTGGTCGATCGATTATGTCTATCATGGCGACAATTGGGAGCACACGGATCCAAACGACAAGGCAGCGGAATTCCTGAACAATCCGGGCATACCACTTGAAGCGAAGGATCTGCCCGGAGAGACAGACGAGCACTCCTACGCGGCATATCTGTTTTTCCTTTATCTGGCCGATGGCTTCAGCCCGAACTGGATCCCGGCGGTTTGGGAGGCCACTGAGCATGCGCCCAACAGTATCCAAGCCGTCCAGAAAGGGCTGAACATGGCCGGAAAGACGGATCTCAACCACCGCTTCCCGGAATTTGCAATCCGTAATTGGAATACCAAACCGGAAGCCCAGTATCACACGTGGGACGGCATAGTCGACCGTGCTGCAATGCAGATGAAAAAAAGTGTGAAGGTTGCGCCTGGGCGGTCTACCGCCCTTCCGATCACCATCGATCTGAAGCACCTGACCGCCGCTTATTACGATTTCCGCTTTCCAAGCAGCAGCCACATCCGCACACTCGCCGTTTACAACGGCTACGGGTACCGGCTCACAAAAAAAATCCGCGCTGGTGTAGGCGTTGTAAAGGGGACCCCAGCCTCGGCCGATGTCTGGGCTATCGATGCGTTGCCCGCGGCCGAAAGCAAGACACGGCATCTCGAGGCCTTGGTAAAGGACGGTGGAGAATGGGAGCGGAACGTAAAGACTGGAAAGGCTTATACGGATGTCGGCCCCGGCATGATTTATTGCCATGATCCCTCAGAAGGGCTCCTCAGTCGAATAGTTCTCATCGCTTCGAACAGCCACTTGCCGGGGAATGGCAGCGAGCAGAAGGAGACCGCAGCGCCCTCCATGTTGATCGCTTCCAACATGGCCTGCGGCCCTTGGGCCGGTACCGTCCACCAGACACTCCATTACCAGGGCTCGCGTGACGTGTGGCATTTTGACACGACGTTTCACAACATCCGCGGACGCCCGGCCAAGTCGCAACTGTTGCCCGCCATGACTGACGCGCAATTGCGCCGGATTGGCCACCTCACCACGGTCGGCGATTCCGGAGGGGTGGGCTTGCCGGCCGCGGGCGGGAGTGGTGTCGGCGGCCTCTTCGGCACGGGCTCACTGCTCGGACAGCACGTGGGCGGGATGGCTGGACCGCACTTCAATCCGTATATGGGATTTGTCATGTGGTTCCTGGAAGGTAAAACCAAGTGGAGCGTCACGACGCCTTGTGGCACGTCGAAAGGTGTCTTCAAGGTTTGGGGCGATCTCCTGACCTACAACTTTGTGCCTTCCGGGCAGCTGCGCCGGCATTATCTCCTGTCCGTTGGGCCCGTGCCGGCGATTGCGATGAGTGGACTTCCGCATAGCGACGGCGACGGGACGCACTGCGAAAAAACTACTGCAGCAGAACTTGGGGAACTGTTATTTACCGGAGAGGTGGATTCGAATGGCCTGGGCGGCCATTGGGATCGACGCGATGGCGGCGAGGACGTCAAGGCGGAGTTCCATCTCGACAATTCCGGTGTTTCCACTACTGGGAGTGCCAATGTGGCAGTTTCGAAAGAAGCCCCGACACAACGGGTCCGTATTAAGACGACAGGAAAAGGAGTAACGCAATGAGCAAGTTGGGCAAATTCTTTCTGGCGGGATTGATAGTGGGGGCTGGCACGGTTGCGATGGCGGGGACGCCGCTCGCGCCGGTGGCGCCTTGGTCTCAGGATGCGAACAAGATTCTCGCGCAATGGAGCAAATGGACACACAAGCACTATACGCGTGGGCAGGCACTCAAGGCGACCTGTCCGTTCCCGTCGGAAGAAACGGTCGGGGTAAAAGCTTATCCAGGCAGTGTGCTCGTGAACATGGGCAAGGGCGGAGGTTCGGCGAGCGATGGGGATGACGTCCCCATGGTCGAGTTGGCGACCAAGGCGTCGTTGGACAAGGTGAGCGCCTGGTACAAAAAACATTACCCGAACCTGAAGCCCAAGTATATGTTTGAGACGGCAGGGCCGGGTATCGCATATACCACAACGAGCCCGGTGCTCGCGCAACAGGAGAACGGTCCTAATGCCGTGACCGGTACTGATGGAAAGTTCGGCGGATGCGGCGGACTGATAGCCGTTCCGGAACACGCTGGATACCAGACAGGCATTGAGATTTATTACCAGCCTCACAAGCATTGAAGCAGTGCGTTGAACTTCAGTGAGCCAAGCAAGAGGGAGCGATCATGAAAATTTTGAAATGGACAATTATTCCAATGGGTCTGTGCGTCGGATTGACGGCGTTTGCCGGCGGTCACGCCAGCGTACAGCCGGGGCTGTGGCAATTCGAAGCCAAGACGACCGTAACGGGGATGCCGTTTGCGATGCCACCCAGGACCAGCACCTATAAGAAGTGCGTGACAGAGGAAGAGGCGCAGAAAATCTGGAAGAGCACTAGCCAGGGCAAGAACGAAAAATGCAACTACACGGACCTGAAGAAAACCGGAAGCCATGTGGCCTGGAAGATGAAGTGCACCGGAAACGCCAAAATGAATGGAAGCGGCGAATTGACGTTTGAAAGCGCGACGGCATACCACGGGAAAATCGACATGACTATGCAAAGCGAAGGGCAGTCGATGAGTACGCACGTGGATTTCACCGGACGTCGTATCGGCGATTGCAAGGTTAAGCGCTGAAGTCTGTCCGGGTGTCAATCCCGGCGGCTGAATATTAACGCCTGAGAAGGCATTACAGAGGGAGTGAGAATGATGAATAGGGAAAGGTTTGTTTCTGATCTACGCAGAAGTACCGGCTTGATGCTGGCGGGGCTTTCGCTGCTGGCATTTGCTTTGCCGGCACTGGCCCAGCAACCGCAGGGAGAACAGGCGCGGCAGGCGTACCAGCGCCCGACGGTGACGATCTACAAGTTCCGCAGCAGTGTGCCGGAGGTCGATGGAGCCGCAGCAACGGACATGTTTACCACGGCGCTGATCAAAACCCACCGCTTTGCGGTCATGGAACGCCAGCGCCTGCAGCAGGACGTGATGCAGGAGAAGCAGCTCAACTCGCAAGGGATGAGCACCGGCAACGCGGGCAGTACCCGGCTCACCGGGGCGCATTACATCTTCGAGGGTACGGTGAGCGAGGCCAACCCGAACGAGTCCGAGACCGGCGCCAGCGGTGGCGTCGAAGGACTCGGCGTTGGAGGGCACAAGGACACTGCGATGATCGGCATCGACGTGCGCATCGTGGATGCCAATACCGGCGCGGTGCTGGATGCGGTCAACGAGCGCGTGCACGTGGAAGCCGCGGGAGCGCATGTTTCCAACATAGGGGGCTTTCTCTCGCGAGTGACGGGCGACGATCTGCACGGTGCCAACCTGAACATCCACCAGGAGAAACGCCAGAGCGTGGACAAGGCTCTGCGCAAGTGCATCGAGAAGGCCGTTAACACGATCGCGCAGCGTTTCGGAGGGTAAGATCATGAAAGGTATAAGCCGTGCCGGCGTGCTGTTGGCAGCCGCGGTTGCGACGGCGGGCATGAGCCCAACCGGCCTTGCCCGGGAGGGGAGTAGCGGTGCGATGCAGAATCGCATGTCGCCCGGGGATACCCGTCAGCCCCCCCAGCCCGATCGGATTCGGGTCGGCGGCGGGTTCCGTTTCGGTGGTTACTTCTACAAGACCGGAGGATTCCGGTATCCGTCGCCGCTGCAGCGCAGTGTGTTCCCGAATGACGCCTGTTATGGCGTTTACGATGCCATGGTCCGCCCGGGCGGCGTGTATGCGCTCAATATGCGCTTGCCTCGCGACGCGAGGGATACGCACGTTTACCTCGCCAACAGATGGCCGTTGCGCGGGAACCAGGATCTGAGGCGCCTGCCGTTCAACCAGAACGGCAGCCCCTTGCAGCGAGGAATCTATCGCTGGCGATTCGGGATTGCGCCGGGCACTTACGGCGGCATGGTTTACGTCGTGGTGGTCGCCCCGTGGCTCTGTGGGCAAGTGTCTCCTTACTACGGTGTCGGCCTGGATCCCTGGCAGGGCAATGGAAGCTATGGCGGCTCCGGCATGACGCCCGTCATGCAGACCGATGGTCCCATGCAGCTGGATCTGCCTGCGGGCAAAGGTGGCGATGACGCGCCGGGAGGCGGCGGCAAGCCGCAGGCAAGCCTGCCGTTGCCCGGGGATGTGATCGGCAACCCCGATTTCTCCCGGGGCTTGATGGATTGGCAGGCCGTCTCCGATGGTCGGCCCGTCACAAAAGCCGACTTTGTCCGGCAGACGCGACAAGGTGTCGAACTCATGGGCGCGGCGGGAAACAACGAGGTCGGGATACGGCAGGTGATCGGGGAGAGCGTCGCTGGCGCCTCCTCGGTCATTCTCCAGGCTTCGCTGGTGGTTTCAGGCGCGCGAGCGGGAGGCGATGGTGCGAATCCGGGACTGACCATTCTGATCTGTTATACGGATGCGGAAGGTCACAGCCATTGCGGTGGGGACGCGTTTCGGCGTCGCTTCGAGGCGCTGCCGCCCGGAACCCATCCTGGCAAGGGAATCCAAAGGGTGCCTGCGAATACCTGGTACCAGGAAACCTTCAATCTTATGACGCTCGACCCGCGGCCGGCGCGCATCGATTCGATTGCGCTGATAGCACCGGACCAGCCCGATGCCACGGCGAGGGTGCGTGACGTCCACTTGCTCGCCAGAAAGGGGTAAGTGCCGTGATTAAACCGAATTGCATCAATGGCCGCCGAATTGCCAAATACGCGGCTCCAGGCTTGTGCTTAGTGATCTTCCTGGCGGGCGCTCCGCTGCATGCGGCATCGCCCTGGGGACACGATGAGATGATTGCTGCCGGCGACCCGGGGATCACGATCAAGGGATGGTCGCCCATTACATGCACGGTCAAGCGCCCGAACCCTCCGGATCGGTTGTATCCAAAGACCGTCGATATCCATTGCACGGCAACTCTTAATGGACGTATCGACAATGGGTCTCCAAGTATGCACTACCGGATCCGGGCCTATTTTATGGACATGAATGAGGAAAAGGGTCATCTTTCGCCAGGGCTCCAAGTCTCCAATCCGGACGGGGAGGCCTTACCTGTCGTCGTTGGCAACGGCGATTTCAGCGTGCATCTGGAATCAGATTTCAGCGATGAAAACGGCACGTGCCCGGCGGGAACCTATAAGGTCAACGAAATTCATCTCGAAGGGGTTTTTGAGATTGGAGGCGGCGGAGATGAATCATATATAGATAACAAGAAGGGCCGCGTTGAAGTTGTGTGCCAGGGTTGAGCTATTGGTGAAGGGAAGCCCCTATGGTTGTCAGGCATACGCCATTGCTCTGTCTTTTGGAGGGGAGTGTGTGCGCCAAAACGGCTAGTGTCGTCAAGTGTTCCACGGTCGTTGAATTAATGACCGGCGGGAGTGCCGAGGATGCTGTGTCGCGTCATGCCGATCATCTCTCCGGCCTGGGGCATGAAACATCATGAACGGGGATGCCGTAACTTCGCCGCCCGGCACTAGGCTCATGCAAGGCATCTGCGGAATTTGACGGGTGCAGGCCTGTGAGTGGCGTCCCCATCGTTCAGGTTGTTCGTGCACTAGCACTGACTGCGCTCTGCTTCTGTGCGAGTGCGTTTGCGGTGGCCAGCGGCAACGCGACCATGGCAACTGCCTCATCGTCCACCGAGGCCGCGCATGCTCTGCTCGGCGCCAAGAGCTGGGGCGGCGCCGTGGACGTGCATGTGGCGGGGCCGCACGAATTGAAGTTGAGCGGGCCCGATGGGTCGGGCCATCTGGGCTCTACCCGGCTCTCATCCACGCTCCGCGTGACCTTCCATTTCGGCAAGCTCGTGCAGAGCGACGCATTCGGCGCCACCTGGGCGGGGACCGCACACTGGAACGTAACCGAGCACGAGTACCACGAGCTAAGTGCCAATGGGCGGCCTTTCGAGTGGGGCCCCGGTGAGGGCTCGAGCGGCGCAACCACCAAGGCCACGTTCTCCATCAACTTCCCCGAGGAAACCGGAAAGGGTCCCGGGTACTGGTCGATTGACCTCGGCGACCCGTCCATTCACTATCGGAGCACGACTTCCGACATCGTGGGTCGTACCGAGACTTGGAGCGGTGAAGGCACCACGGATGCCTTGGACGCTCTTGAGGAAGCAGATTTGGGCGGTCGGCTGCCCGCCAACGGCTATATCCACGGCACGAAGGTCGAAACGAAGCAGTCCCGGATGGCAGAGGCCGGGGCCAGGATCGCGAAGGACCTTCCGCCATCGATGAAATCCCTCGGGCAGGCGCTTGCAAAGGTGGTCGATTCCGGCATCGCACACCCGGCGGGTCCGGGCTCGCAGATGGTGATGCCGAAATCGGCTGTCCACTGGACGATCCTCGCGAATCCGTGTACCGGAGAAGACCACCGAATCCGGATTGCACATGCCGCCTTCGAAAAATGGATCGTCTTCGATGACGGAGGGGTGAACGACTCGGAGTTCGGTCAGGCGGGCATCAATCCTGCGCAATACGCTTCCATGGCCGAAGACATCGACTGGGCATTCCCCGCGGTCTCCGGACTGCAGGTCGTGGTGGGCCGCGGGACACTCTGCAACTCCACGGACTGCACGTTCAACGTTCAGTTCAAGGGCATACCCGGGGACAATTCCGGCTACGGTCACAAGAAGGTGTCGCTGCACCTGCCGGGCTTCGAATCGTGCGTGAAGCCGAAATCTTTAAAAGTCACCTACCTTTACTCGCGCGACGGTAACGACAACCCCAAAGGCAGCACCGAGCCCAACTGGTTCTACTATTGGAGTGAGACCGCAGCGGCGGCCGCCGCCAAAAAGCGTCTGGTGCGGATCGTCTATTCGGGCGACAAGGCCGGCTGCACAGCGAGCGGCGGTATCGTTGGCGGATACTTTGCCTCCTGGGGCGATGTGATCGCCAACCCATCGGAAGATCAGGAGATCCATCTCTGTGCGGGCCTGGTGCAGATCAAATGGACCAATCCGATCACCGGACGGACCACCTCCGGCATCGATGCCTACGGCGTAACAGTCCTGCATGAGCTTGCGCACAAACGGCATTTCGACGAGTGGTTCCGCGCAATCGTGCACGAAATCGGTGAGGCCGAAAGGCTCCATAACCGTCGCCTGGAGAACAAGCTCTTCAAGAAGGCGTTGGCGATGGACAGGGACGGCGACGACATCCCGGATCGGCTCGAGTGCCACAGGTCGAAAAAAACCGGGAGGCAAGATTGTCCGCGCTGGCGGGGAATCAAGGCCGGCATCTTCGACAGTTGCGGCCTGGGCGCAGCCGAACACCTTGTTGCCAAGAATCAGAACGCGCTCCCGGCCGGCAAACGCAACGGGGAAGCCTCGGACGAACACTGCCTGATATTCCGTTACGACGAGCCGAAATGGCGACTCGGTTCAGCAAACCTGCAGGACTGGGCGTGCCCGGGCAAACAATCCGGGAACCGGTGCGGCCCCGAGGTTGCGTCAGAAGAAGAGCCCCACGCAACGCGCACACGCGAAGACACACGCAGTGCCCCATCCGGAGTCGAGCCGCTGTCCTACAGTCGATCGCGTGAGACCCCGCGCAAATCGACTCACGCCGAAAAGGCACCATCGGAACAGCGCGGCGCCAAGCGCGTAGTTGCAGCCCCAACGCCGGAGACAACCCGCGCCGCGGCTCTGCTTCGCAGCACGAACCCGTTGGCTCAAGCGCGTGGGCTGGATGCACTCGGCAGCGGCAACGGCGTGAAGCTGCACGAAAGGCTGGCGCTGATGCTGTCTGGCTTGAAGCGCGCCATAGCCGCTCAAAATCCGGAGCGAGTCCCGTTCTACACGGGCTTTCTGCCGCGACAGGACTGGATCAGGCTGCAGTATGTTTCGCATCTCGCCGCCCTGGGCCCCGCGTCCCTACCTGCCTTGCGGATGGCGCGGCAGAAAGCCACGGGCGCCTATCGTGAGTACCTGACCCTGGCACTGGCCGGTGCTGGCGACCAACACCCGGTGCGACTGCTCACGCCCCTTGTAAAGGCGGGGTCGGACTGGATCATCCGGCGCCAGGCAGTGCTCCTGGTCGGAACGAAGGCCGGCACACGAGCCGGCGTGCAGAAGTTGCTGAAGGCGAGCCTGCACGACCCGGCGAAACTCGAATGGCGGAGCGATGCGGGCGGTCCCGCTGGTTTCAAACGTCACCTCCACCCCGTACGCGATGCCGCGGCACTGATGCTTTACGACGCCGGCTATGCCATCGACCGGACTCCCGACGGCGGTTACGTCGCCGTCTGGACCCCGGCCGTGCCGCGACTCGCGCATACTCCGAAAACCGCGCCGGTTGCGGCCAGCGCTGATGACAGCAAAGGCGTAAACCGGGAAATGAAAAGGTGAATTCCGCCTCGTCGGCGAGTAACACCGATCGAAATGATGTGCATCTCGAGGCGGTGTTCGATTTCGCCCCGGGTGCGTGAGTTCTATATCGGTAACAGGAAAGGCCGGGTTGCCCTCGTCTGCAGCGGGTGAGTATGGGTCATTGCCGGTGGGGTTTGCTGAGAGTCATTGCGTGCTGGTATAAATCACGACGCTTGGCCTGGGGGAAGAGGCGCCTCGCTACCGCCGCCGCCGTACTCGGACTGATGCCTTCAGCGAGCAAGGCTTTCAACAGGTCGTCGCTTTCCTGTTCCGCGGCGACGGCCTGTTGATTTGCTCCCGCAATCAGTACAACGCATTCGCCACGCGCTGGTTCCTCGCCCGATTCAACACGCTTGTAGAGTTCGTCGAGAGATGCGCGTTGCGTGGATTCGTGCAGCTTGGTCAATTCGCGCGCCAAGGCGGCTTCGCGCTTCGCTCCGAACACCGCCAGGCAATCTGCCAGCAAATCCTTCAGCCGGTGCGGGGCCTCAAAAAAAACCAGGGTGCGCGGATCATCCGCCAGTTCTTGCAGTCGTGAAAGCCGGGCGCTTTTGCGGGCGGGGAGAAAGCCCTCGAAAGCGAATCGATCCGTCGGCAGACCGGCAACGGAGAGTGCGGCGATGGCGGCCGAAGGGCCGGGCACTGCCCGCACGGGAGTGCCGGCCTCTTGTGCTGCACGGACGAGGCGGTATCCGGGGTCCGATACCAGTGGTGTGCCGGCGTCCGAGATGAGAGCGACACTTTCGCCTTGTTTCAGGCGTTCAATGATGTCCGGGGCCCGGTCGGCCTCATTGTGGTCGTGGAGGGCGACCAGGGGACGGCTTATGGAGAAGGCCTTGAGAAGCCGGGCACTGTGGCGGGTATCTTCCGCGGCAATGACGTCGACGCTTTCGAGGGTATGCCGGGCGCGTTCGCTGAGATCGCCCAGATTCCCGATCGGCGTGGCCACTATATATAGAGTGTGGGGTTCGGCGCCATTGTTGGTCCGGTCGGCTGTGTCATTCATGTGCGGCTGGCCCGTGCGCCATCCTTTGATCGGGACGGCAGGTTAAGATGATGAGTAAATATGCTGCGATGGTTAGGCAAATAGTGCAAGTACGTTCCACTTTCGGATGTGCCGCCGTCATGCTGCTGGTCGGCATCATAGCGGGCTGCGCCGTGACCGGCCCGGTTACCATAAATACGGTCGAATCCAAGGCGAAGGGCCTTGAGGCAAACGGCGATTATCAGCAGGCGGCCAAGGCCTGGGCCCAGCTGGCAGGTACCAGCCAGGGCACGACCCAGGCCATCGCCCGGTTGAGTGCGGCACAGGATTACGAACAAGCCGGGGATCTGGCTGCTGCGTGGACCGCGGCAGCTGCCCTGAACCTCCCGGCGTTGCCCGAGGGCAGGCAGGCGGGGGGTGCTTTGACGGTGGCGCGTCTGGCGTTGGAGACGCATCGTCCGCAACAGGCCCTGAAAGCGTTGGCATTGGCGCCGGCGCTACAGGGCGAAACCTTGCAAGCGCGGTGGCTGGCGCTCGCGGGACGCGCCCATTTCGATGCCGGTGAGCCGGCTGCCGGGCTGCATGCTCTTATCAAGCGAGGCGCACTGCTGGCCTCGAAACCCGAGCAATCCCTGACTAACAGCGAAATGCTGTGGGAGTACCTGAAGGCCAGTCCTCAGTTGCCTTCCGCGGACGGTTTCGACACTGTCGGACAGGGTTGGATAGCCTTGGCACAAATCTGGCGTACGGCCTGGGAACAGCCCAAGCAGTTTTCCAGCCAGTTGAGCGATTGGCAAACGTTGTATCCCGATCATCCTGCGACCCAAGGCCTGATTGCCGAGATCGTGGCCGAAGAGAAGGCGCGTTTGAGCTATCCGCTGCAGATAGCGCTCCTGCTTCCGTTGAGCGGACCCAATGCCGCGCAGGCCCAGGCCGTGCAGGCCGGGATCCTCGCCGCCTATTACCAGGGCAATGACACGCAGGCCACCATTAATGTGTACGACACCACCGGCAGCGCGACCGGGGCGAGAAATGCGCTGGCCAAGGCGCGTGCCGCAGGCGCACAGTTCGTGCTGGGCCCCCTCACGGTGGCTGGCGTACAGGGCGTTGCCTCGGAGCAGTCCAACCTCCCGGAATTGGCGCTTAATTACCTGCCCGGGAATAACGTCACGACATCCGGCGATTTCTTTCAGTTCGGACTCAGCCCCGAACAGGAAGCGCGGACCAGTGCCGAACAGGCTGTGGCCCAAGGGTTGAGCCGGGCGGTGGTGATCGTGCCGAACAATAACTGGGGCAGCAACATTGCCGCCGCGTTTACCCAGAGCCTGACCAACCTGGGCGGGCGGGTGCTTGCCAGCGCCACGATCCGTCCCGGCTCGCAAGATTTCGACTCCGCCTTGTCCTCGGTGTTCGGACTAAATGCGAGCACTGAGCGCGAACAGCGCCTGGCGGGGATTCTGGGACAACCCCTCGGGTTTACGCCCCGCAGGCGCCAGGACATCCAGTTCGTGTTTTTTGCCGCGCCCTATGCCACTGCCTTGCTGATGCCGCCACAGATCGATTACTACCATGGTCTGGGACTGCCCATCTATTCGATTTCCAATGTCTACCGTCCGGGTGCCAATACGCCGGACATCAACGGCGTTTATTTTCCGGTTATGCCCTGGTTACTGGCTACCGATGATGCGACGGCCTCCACGCGGGACCAGTTGAGCCACTTGTATCCGCAAAATTGGCAGCAGTTCGCGCCCTTGTATGCGCTGGGCTATGATTCCTGGCGACTTTTGCCGTTGTTAATGCACAGTCCTAACCCCTTGGTTCAGCCAGTGCGCGGCGTCAGCGGTTCGCTGAGTATGGGACAGGGCAACGTGATCCAGCGCCGGGCCGATCCGGCGCGCTATGTAAACGGGACCGCTACACCGGTCAAGGCTGCGGGCCAGTGAAACGCGCCGAGCGCGGAGCGCGGGCGGAAAGCGAAGCGGCCGCCTGGCTCAAGAAGAAGGGCCTGAAATTGCTGGAGCGCAACGTGCGTTCCCGCTTCGGTGAGATTGATTTGGTGATGGAAGATGGATCGACATTGGTATTCGTAGAAGTGCGTTATCGTGCGCGGAATGATTTCGGCGGAGCCGCAGCGAGCGTTACGCCAGCCAAGCGCGCGCGCCTGCAACGCGCCATCGGGGTCTACATCGCGAGCCACCCCCGTGCCGGTGCCCGTAATCTTCGCGCCGATGTGGTGGCGATGTCGGGGCAGGGCGACATTGAATGGATCCCCAACGCTTTCGAGGGAGCACTATGAACGCTGAAGAACGGGTGCGTACACACTTTGCGGGGACGATCGATACGCAGACACGCTCCCTAGAAGCCTTGTCCGCGACTGTGGCCGAGGCCGCGCAGCGGCTCGCGGACACCTTGAAATCAGGGGGTCGCATCCTGGTATGTGGCAATGGCGGGTCTGCTTCCGACGCCCAGCATTTCGCGGCCGAATTCACCAATCGCTTCGAGCGCGAGCGGCCTCCGCTTGCTGCCATAGCGCTCACGACGGATACTTCGGCGCTGACCGCGATCGGCAACGACTACAGCTTCGATCAGATCTTCTCCAAGCAGGTCCAGGCGCTCGCCCGGCCCGGTGATGCGCTGGTCGCCATTTCCACCAGCGGTGGTTCGCCGAATGTGCGCCTGGCGGTCGAGGCGGCCCACGCGGTGGATGCGTGGGTTCTGGCGTTGACCGGACGCGATGGCGGCGCCCTCGCACGCGCGCTCGATGACGAGAAGGACATGGAGTTGCGGGTGCCCGCGGAACGTACGGCACATATTCAGGAAGTGCACATCGTACTTCTGCATTGCCTGTGTGATCTGGTGGACGGAATTCTCTACCCGCAATGAGCTTGCCGGCCGAGCTCGAACGACGTCTCCGGGAAGCGCTCGGCGAACAGGGGTTGAGTACCGATCCGGCGGACTGTGTCGTTTATGCCTATGACAACAGCCGGCAACGGGGCTTGGCCGGTGGTGTTGCGTTTCCGCGAACCGAACAGGAAGTGTCGGCCATTGTGAAGGCCTGTGCCGAAGACCATTGGCCCGTAATCGCCCGTGGGCGTGGCAGCAATACTGTCGGGGCTACCGTACCCGAGCGGGCAGCATTGATCGTATCCTTCGAGCATATGAACCGGATCGGGATAGTGGATGCGGCCAACCGTTATGTCGAGGCGGAAGCCGGGGCGACCAACGCGGACATCCAGGAGGCGGCTCGGGCGCAGGGCTTTTTCTGGCCGCCGGATCCTTCCTCGGCTGCCTATTCGACCCTGGGCGGCAACCTGGCCTGCAATGCCGGCGGCCCGCATGCCGTGAAGTACGGCACGCCCCGGGAAAACATTCTCGGCCTGACTGCCGTCACCGGCACGGGTGAAATCATCCATGTGGGCACGCATACGACGAAAGGCGTGGTGGGTTACGACTTCACGCGTCTGCTGCTCGGCTCCGAAGGCACGTTGGGTCTGATTACTCGCGCGACGCTGAAACTCTGGCCGTTGCCTGAGTCAGTGGCGACTCTGCGGGCCTGCTACTCGAGCGTGGATGCGGCTGCTGCTGCGGTCGCCAGGGTCATGGCACAGCCGCAGTTGCCCTGGGTGCTGGAATTCATGGACGACCGTGCCGTGGAATTGATCAGACAGCGCGGGGTGGAGGTGGCAGCCGAGTGCCAGGCGATGCTGCTGATGGAAGTCGAGGGTGCCGGTGCGGGACTCGATGCCGCCATTGGATCGGTCGACACGGCGGCGCGTGGAGAAGGTTTTGTTTCACTGGAGGCAACCAAAAACCCGGAAGAGGCCGCGGCGCTCTGGCAGGCCCGCAAGGCATTGTCGCCATCCCTGCGTACGCTGCGTGCCGGCAAGATCAATGAAGATGTCGTTGTTCCAGTGTCGCGCATTCCGGATCTGGTTGCCCGCTTGCAGGATTTTGCCCGGGATGCCGATATTCCGATCGTAACTTTCGGGCACGCGGGTAATGGCAATCTCCATGTGAATTTGCTGTATGACCCCGATGACGAGCGCGAACGAAACGCGGCCCAAGATTTGCTGCCGAAAGTATTCGAGATCGTGCTGGAATTGGGTGGAACCCTTTCCGGTGAGCACGGGGTTGGCACGGCCAAGCGTGATTACGTCGCAATGGAACTGGAGCCCGAGGTGCTCAAGTTGATGCATGGAGTCAAGCGAGTGTTCGACCCCGAAGGAATTCTCAACCCGGGCAAGACGCTGCCGCCCGAGTCAAACTCATGAGCACCCGTCTCGACTACTTGGAGCCGGCGCCGGAGTTCGGCGAACGCCGCCAGTTGACCGTGGGCGTCGAGTGGTTGCGATTGCCATTGCCGTTTCCGCCACGCCACATCAATGTCTATTTACTCGATGGCGGTGACGGTAAGCCATTTCTCGTCGATAGCGGCTTTGCCGAGGAGCAGACCTCGGAACTCTGGAATACGCGCTATACCTGCCCGGTCAATGTGGTGGTGACGCATTTCCATCCCGACCACATTGGGCAGGCCGCTCACTTGGAGCGCGCCGGTGCGGAAATTCATCTGCCGCAGGCAGAATGGGCGAAGACAAAGTTGTTGCATGATTTGAGCGGTGAAACAGTCGACGAATCGCTCAAGTCGTTTTTTAAGCGTAACGGAATGCAGTGCGATGACAGCATGTTCGGCCGCGGTAACGGTTATCGACGCAGCGTTCCCCAACTACCCCAGAAGCCGAGCCTGCTTGAGGCCGGCCCCCTGGCATTTGCCCGCCCGTGGGAGGTCAGTTTTGCCAGCGGCCACTCGCCCGCACATGCTCTCTTATTCAGGGCGGAAGAGCCCGTGCTGGCGGCAGGCGATGTGTTGCTGCCCGAAATAACCCCGAATATTTCCGTATGGCCCGATGATCCCGATGCCGACCCATTGGGTGATTATTTTGACGCGCTCGAGCGATTGCGCGCTCTGCCCGAAGACACCCTGGTGCTTCCGGCACATGGTTTGCCCTATCGTGGCGTGCATGCCCGGATCGATGAGTTGGTCGGCCATCACGAAGAGCGCCTGCAGGAACTCAGGGATTTGCTGGCAAAAGGTGCGTGCAACGCGATGGAAGCCATGCCGACGCTGTTCCCGAAAGAGTTGAAGCCGGGCAGCGTCCCGTTTGCCTTCGGGGAAACGCTGGCCCACCTTAATCGCTTGTGGTACGCAGGTGAGTGCAAACGCGAGATAAACAAGCACGGTGTGTATAGTTATCATTCCGACGGACAGGTGTGATATTCACTAAACATGAAATTTTCATTGCCCGAGAGCAACCGTAATAAAGCAGAGCCGGTGCGTGCTGCATCCTCTCTTCTGCTGGCTTGCGCTACCTTGCTGAGCGGCTGCGCCAGCCGGCATTGGATGCCTTTCCCGGCACGGAACGAGCTGAAGCAGGTGTCCAGGACTGTGGTTTATCTGGCGCCGCAGCACAGACTTGGTGTCAATAATCCACCGAATATCTTGCTTAGGTCTGCGGCCGGTGTTGCCGGGGAATTAGCAGGAAACTTCCTCGCTACGGGTTTTTTGAGTTCCCCGGCTCCAGTGGTCATCTATCCCGTCATTTCTTGGGGACCTGAGCTGAAGGAGTACCGGCAATTCAGATCCCATATCAAGCCGTACTTGCCGGAACTGGCGAAACTGGACTTGTCTGCCTATCAACAGCGCATGATCCGAAAGGCCGTTGCGCAAGTAGGCTGGCCCGGGGCGATGCCGGTGGAGGCCATGCCCGCTGTCAGGGCTCCTGGTTATCTGCAAAGAATTACTGTGCATAACCAGTCTCGGGCCACGGTTTTCATCATTCCGCGCGGCGTGCGCCTGAGCAACGATGTCCGTTCGCTTGTCGTGATATACGGGGTTGCGGCCTATATCAAGGAAGCCGGCGATTCCGGGAAAATCCGCCAATTGGATAGCGCGACGATTCAGACGGTGCAGAGCATCAGGTTCCCGCTGGATATCGAAGCCTACAACCCCCTGACCTCACCGACTACCGACGCGCTGGCCGACCGCATGAAAATGCTGTTCGGCAATCATGCCGGGTTTTTCATGCGGGCTTTCAAGCAGGCTTTACGCGTGGAACAGGCGAAGATCACCTGCTATTTCGCCGATAGCTGCCCGTCGTAGAGGGTTCGTTAATATCCTGGCCCCGGTGCTGTGGGCCTCTTCGTGAAAATAAAGGCCTGGGCCGCCGATCAGGGCGGCCCAGGCGTTCGATCATTTGTCGGTCTGGCAGTTCTGGCGCGGGCTGACGTAGGTGCAGAACAGTTTCCAGATCCGGCGATACTCGTCGAGCCACGCCGTAGGGGCCTCGAAACCGTGGTGCTCCAGCGGATAGACAGTGAGCTGGAAGTTGGGGTTCTTCAACTCCTCCAGCTTTTGCACCATGTGCACGGTGTCCTGGAAGAAGACGTTGTCGTCTTCAATGCCCTGCGAAATGAGCAGATGTCCTTTGAGATTCTGGGCGTAATGAATGGGTGAGCTGATGTCGTAGGCCTCGGGATCGATCGCCGGGCGATTGAGGATGTCCGAGGTATAGAGGTCGTTGTAATTGGCCCAGTCGGCCACCGGACGCAAGGCGGCGCCCGCCTGGAACAGGCCGGGGCGGCGGAACATCATCATGTAGGTCATGAACCCGCCATAGGAGCCGCCGTAGACGCCGAGCCTGTTCGGGTCGACGTGGTAGTGTTTCTCCAACCAATGCATGCCGTCGGTAATGTCCTGGACTTCGGGGTGGCCCATGTGCCGGTAGATCTTAGTGCGCCAGTCACGGCCGTAGCCCTTGGAGCCACGGTAATCCATGTCGATCACCACATAGCCGTGCTGGGCCAGGAAGTTGTTGAACATCATTTCGTGGAAGTAGAACGACCAGCCCTGGTGCGCATCCTGGAGATATCCGGCACCGTGGATGAAGGCGACGCCCGCATAGGACTTGTTCGGATCATAGTCGTGCGGGAGGTAGAGTCGCGCCTGGAGGGTGCCGTGGAAATGCGTGGAGGGTACGTGCACGATCATCGGCTTGATCCAGTCGATGCTCGCAAACGCTTTCTTGATCGTGTACGTAAGACGTCGTGGCGTGCTGCCGGGCTTCGTCGAGACCGTATACAATTCCGGCGGCCGCAACATGCTCGAATGGAAGAAGAGAATCGTCTTGCCGTCGGGAGAGAGTTCGAAATTGCTGAACCCGCCTTCGAGCGTCGAAGGCTGTGAACCGTCCATGCCGCCAAGATCGGTCAAGGCAACACTTTTCCCGGATGACATGTCGAGCCGGTACAGGCTGTAGATGCCGGGCGATTTGCGGTTCGCGCGATAGTAGATGTAGCGCCCCTGATAACTGGGAACGGGGTGGGAGACTTCGAAATGACCGCGGGTCCATTGACGGACATGCCCGTTGCGCACGTCATCCGTATAGAGTTGTGAGTAGCCCGTCTTTTCCGACAGATACCACAAGGTATGGTTGTCGGGCATCCAGCCGAAGTCGTTGTAATCCCAATTGATCCAGGCGGGATCGGTCAGGCGGTTGCGGGTCACCAGTTTGGTGCCATGCGCGAGGTCGACGGTCGCGATCCAGCGATCCTTGTTGTCGATGCTGCGGAACATCAGGGCTAACCGTTGACCATTGTCGCTCCAGGCCATGCCCCAGATCTGCACGGGGCGCACCTTGGGGGCCTTCACCGAGGTTTCGGCGCGTGCCTTGCTGATGCCGTGCTTTACGTCCCACTTCACGGCTTGCTTGCGTAGCCTCGCCAGCGGATCATGTTCGATGCCCGGCAGCTGTTTTTCGTCAATGGGGTGTTGCGTGTGATGCACCAGATCGAGCAGCACGACATGCATGGGCGCAGGATCGTTCCAGCCCACGCGGCGGTGGACGGGTTTGAGGACGATGCGTCCATTCTCGGTCACGTAATCCGGCATCTGCCCGTGGGGGCCCTTGTCATAGTGCTTGGGCTCGGTGACTACGACCAGCCAGCGCGCATTGGGCGACAGGGATTTGCTCACGATCTTTACATCGGAACCGAGATAAAACGGTTCCGGGCCGCGGCTCGCATCGACCTTGGCCAGGTTCTGCTGCTGGTCGCGCTTCGCGTCGCGATCGGATTTCATCTTGCGCACCGCTGCGAACAATCGCGCCTGTTCGGCGCTGTAGTAGTGATACGGCCCTTTTTCGGTATCCGGGGCTTCTTTGGCCTTGACGCTGGCCGCCAGCGAACTCATGCCCGTAGTCAGATTCAGCAGGTAGAAGCGCCCCTGGATTTCGTAGCTCACCATCTCATGCCCAGGCACGAATTGCGGTTCCCCGACCTGGCCCAGCCCCCGGGTCAGCTGCGTGATCTCGCCGCTGGCGACGTTTTTCAGGAACAGATCTCCATGGTTGACATACAGTTCCTTGGTGCGGGCCTGGTTGTAGACGGCCTCGTGCGAACCGGTGGCGCTCCAGTCGGCATCAGGAACTTTGCGTGTCTTGCCGCTGGCAATATTGATCGCGTGCAACGTTGCCGTTGGTGCCTGGTGCGGCCGTTGCCAGTAGTAGACAGTCTTGCTGTCAGCCCCCCAGTAGGGATTTTCCGGCGTCAACGAAATCCAGTCCGGGTTGGCCATTATTTGTGTCATCGTCAGGGCCTTGTTGCCGGAAGTCGGTGCGCCATGCGCGGGCCCCGCCAGCAGGCAGAGCAGCGATAAAACCAGGGGCAGATATCGTTTCATGGGGACTCTCCGTGGAAATGGTTGGCCTCGCGTCACGAATGCACGGGCATTAGGGTGCGCAATTCGCGCGCATACAGATTCGGAAGTTTACACGTCCGGGGTTGCCGGCGTTAGATTACGGGCCAGTTGTAGCGGCGGTAGACCCAGGCGAGCAGCCACAGTGGTCCGATCAAAAGGAACTGCAGGTCCTTGAAAAACGCAGGCTTTTTCCCCTCATAGTGATGGCCGATGAATTGGCCGATCCAGGCGAGGACAAAAATGGCTCCGCCTGTGAGGGCAATCGACCAGGGCAGACGCTGCAGCCCCCAGGTCACCAACAACAGTATCGCTCCGACAATGACCATGCCCAGGGCCAGCCGCGGGGCCAAGACAAAGTAATAGGCAATGGCCAATCCCAGCAGGACCGTGCCCCAGTGCATCCAGGGCGATATCGAGAAGGCATCCGGACGCGGGATTGCGGCAAACAGGCAGACCATGGCGAGCATGATCAGGGGTACGCAGATCCAATGCAGGATCTTGTTCACGTGATTCTGGTGACAGGTGCCGTAATCAGCCAGCCAACTATCGATGGATCGCATGGCTTTCCACGTTGCGGGCGTCACCTCACTATAATCTGTGGGGAATACTTGTGCCAAGAGCCATTGCATGAAGCGTCGCCTGATTCAAACCGCCGCCGGACTCACACTCAGCGCCGGCATCGCCCTGTGTAGTGCCTGTGGACAGTCGGGGCCCCTGTACCTGCCGCAAAAACAGGCGGCTCCGGCCACCTCTGCCTCCACCACGGCCACACCGGCGGCGCGCACACGATGAGCAAGAAGCTGATCTTGGTTGACGGCTCGTCTTATCTGTATCGGGCCTTCCATGCGTTGCCGCCGTTCACCACAAGCGACGGCCGGCCGACGGGTGCGGTCTACGGCGTGCTCAACATGTTGCGCAAGCTGATCCGCGAAGAGGCCGGCAGCCATATCGCCGTGGTTTTCGATGCGCCGGGACCGACTTTTCGCGACGATCTTTTCGAGCGTTACAAGGCCAACCGCGCGCCCATGCCCGACGATATGCGTCCGCAGATCGAGCCGTTGCTGGACGTGATCAAGGCGCTGGGCCTGCCTTTGCTGTGCGAACAGGGTGTCGAAGCGGACGATGTGATCGGCACTCTGGCCCAGCAGGCGTGCGGCATGGGCTACGAGGTGGTGATCGTGACCGGGGACAAGGACATGGCCCAGCTGGTCAACGGCCATATCAGCCTGCTGGACACGATGAAGGACAGGCGGATGGACAGCGCCGGCGTGGAAGAGAAATTCGGCGTGCCGCCGGAGCGCATCATCGATCTGCTGGCCCTGATGGG
>CAZPJI010000007.1:38888-44436 GCA_964586925.1 uncultured Gammaproteobacteria bacterium | reverse complement strand
GATACCGATACGCTGCGCAAGCTTTATGCCGATCTCGAGTTCAAGAGCTGGCTGGCGGAACTCGGCGAAGAGGAGAAACCCGCGCCGGAGCGCAATTATGAAATCGTCACGACCCAGGCGCAGCTCGATAAGTGGATTAAGCGCCTGGGCCAGTCCGAACTGTTCGCCTTCGATACGGAAACCACCAGCCTCGATTACCTGGCCGCCCGCATCGTGGGCATTTCCTTTGCGACCGCGGGCGGCGAGGCCACCTATGTGCCCCTGGCGCATACCGGCAGCCAGCCGTTCGACCGCGATGCCGTGCTCGAACAGTTGCGGCCCTTGCTCGAGGATGCCGGACGCGGCAAGCTCGGCCATCACCTCAAGTACGATGCCCACGTGCTCGCCAACCACGGGATCGAGCTGGCCGGCATCCGCCACGACACTCTGCTGGAATCTTATGTGTTGGATCCCACCGCCGGGCGTCACGACATGGATTCGCTCGCCGCGCGGGCGCTGAACGAGAAAACGATCAGTTACGACGAGGTGACCGGCACCGGGCGCAAGCGCATTGGTTTCGAGGACGTGCCCGTAGACGTCGCCGGGCAGTACGCGGCGGAGGATGCCGATATCACCTGGCGCTTGCACGAGAACCTGTGGCCACGGTTACAGGCACTGCCCCGGGCCTGCGAGGTCTACGAATCGATCGAGATTCCTGTCGTATCCGTCCTGCTGGCCATGGAACGCCACGGCGTGCTGATCGACAGCGAACGGTTGGCCAAGCAGAGTGCGGAGCTGGAAAAGCGCATGGCCGAATTGCAGCAGGCGGCGTGGGACGTCGCCGGCACGGAATTCAATCTGGGATCGCCGGCGCAACTCGGCGACATTCTCTACAACCAACTCCAGCTGCCGGTACGTCACAAGACACCCAAGGGGCAGCCGTCGACGGCGGAAAAGGTACTACTCGAATTGGCGGACGAACATGAACTGCCACGCCTGATTCTGGATTATCGCGAAGTGTCGAAGCTGCGATCTACCTACACGGAGAAATTGCCCGCCAGCGTCAATCCGGACACCGGCCGGGTGCACACCTCCTACAACCAGACCGGCACCTCGACCGGCCGGCTGTCATCGTCGGATCCCAACCTGCAAAATATTCCTGTGCGCAGCGAAGAAGGCCGGCGCATACGCCAGGCATTCATAGCGCCGCCGGGATGTGTGCTGCTCGCCGCGGATTATTCACAGGTGGAGTTGCGCATCATGGCGCACTTGTCGGGCGACGAGGGACTGAGGAACGCTTTTGCGGAGGGGCTGGACATCCACCGCGCGACGGCGGCCGAGGTGCTGGGCAAGAAGATGGACGAAGTGACGGCGGAAGAGCGCCGGGCCGCCAAAGCAACCAACTTCGGTCTCATTTACGGCATGTCGGCGTTTGGTCTGTCGCGCCAGCTTGGCGTTTCTCGCGGTGAAGCGGAAGATTACATCAACCGTTACTTCGATCGTTATCCCGGTGTGCGCCATTACATGGACAGCACGCGTGAGCAGGCGCACCAGAACGGCTACGTGGAAACGCTGTTCGGCCGCCGGCTTTATCTGCCGGAGATCAATAGCCGCAACGGGCAGCGGCGCCAGGCGGCCGAGCGCGTAGCGATCAACGCGCCCATGCAGGGCACGGCTGCCGACATCATCAAGCGGGCGATGATCACGATCCATGGATGGTGCAAGTGCGATGACGTGCCGGCCAGCCTGATCATGCAGGTGCACGACGAACTGGTTTTCGAAGTCGACAAGGATTTCGCCGATACGGCACGCAACGAGATTGCCGAGCGTATGGAGGGGGCTGCCGAATTGGCAGTGCCGCTCGCCGTCGATATTGGTGTCGGCGCCAATTGGGACGAAGCGCATTAGGTTCGGAAGCTCGGGAAGAAAACTCTCGCCAAGACGCAAAGGCGCAAAGAAGATTATTTGGAGACGCCGAATCTCTTGTAGGAGCGGCGGTCCCCGCCGCGATTTTTTCGCCGGAATGATGATGACAGTCCCGGCGCAACCCTGACCCGCCCGGACAATATACGTGTCAATAAAAAAGCCTGTACAGGGGATCCTGCACAGGCTTTTTGCCAGTTGGCGAGCGGTTACTGTGCGGTGGTGCCGAGTTTTTCGGCCAGCTCTCCCGAGTGGTACATCTCTAGCAGGATGTCGGAGCCGCCGATCAATTCGCCGCCGATGTAAAGCTGGGGGTAGGTCGGCCAGTTGGAATGCTGCTTGAGCGCCTCGCGCAGTTCCTGGTCCTCGAGAATATTCACGTGGGCGAAATCGGTGCCCACGGCGCGCAGCACCTGCACGGCCTGTGCGCTGAATCCGCATTGCGGAAAATCGGGGCTGCCCTTCATGAACAGGACCACCGGCTTGGAGAGGCTCTCCTTGATGCGCTCTTCTACGCTCATTGTTCAACTCCCGGCCGCTATGGCCGTCTAGTGTACTGCACCGTCAGGCCGGATCTAGCGTCTTGGCGCGGACATCCAGCAATTCAAATACGGCCGCTCTTTCATGGGTACTCATAAGCGGCCACCGCGAAATTTCGTTCATCGTGCGCAGGCATCCTTCGCAATAACCGTTTTCGTCAATGCGGCAGATGCCCACGCACGGGCTTTCCGGGAAAGCGGCGATCCGGTCTTCAGCCACCGAACTGCTTGGCCGCGAAATCCCAGTTGACCAGTTCCCAGAACGCCTCGATGTACTTCGGGCGCGCATTGCGGTAATCGATGTAATAGGCGTGCTCCCACACATCGCAGGTCAGGATCGGCGTCTCGCCGGTACGCAGGGGCGTTTCGGCATTCTGGCCATTCATGATCACCAGGGAACCGTCATCCTTCCTGGCCAGCCAGCTCCAACCGGAGCCGAACAGGGTGGCGGCCTTCTGGCTGAACTCTTCCTTGAACTTGTCGAAGGAGCCGAAGCTGCTGTCGATCGCTTCCGCGAGCTTGCCACTGGGTGCGCCGCCGCCATTGGGCGACATCGAGTTCCAGTAGAAAGTGTGGTTCCAGGCCTGCGCGGCGTTGTTGAAAATGCCGCCGCTTGCCTTGCGCACGATGTCCTCGAGCGCCATGTCCTCGAACTCGGTGCCCTTGATGCCGTCGTTGAGCTTGTTGAAATAGCCCTGATGATGCTTGCCGTAGTGGAATTCGAGCGTTTCCTTCGAGATATGCGGTGCCAGTGCATCCATCGCATAGGGCAAAGGGGGTAATTCGTGTTTCATGCTCACTCTCCTTCTTAGTTCGTGTATGGGATGGCGTGCCGGCAGCCCGGCGCGCACGACCCGTCTATTGTAACGCTGCGACCTGTTCCGGTCAGGGGAGGTCGCCTGAGCGAGGGTTGGCCCCTGCGGACCGTCCCGCTAGACTGGTCTGCCGAATCCGGAGAGCCATGCCATGAGCCAGACCTTGCCGCTTTATCACGTCGATGCCTTCAGCAGCGAGGTTTTTGGTGGTAATCCCGCTGCCGTCGTGCCGTTGCAGGAATGGCCGGATGATTCGCTGCTCCAGAAGATAGCCGCCGAGAACAATCTTTCCGAAACGGCCTTTTTTGTCGGCCAGGAGGGGCGTTATCGGATTCGCTGGTTTACGCCGGTGCGCGAGGTCGAGCTGTGCGGGCATGCGACCTTGGCTTCGGCTTACGTGACCACCCGTTTCCTTGCGCCTGATGCCGATACGCTCTTTTTCGATTCATTGAGCGGAGAGTTGGTCGTGCGCCGTTCGGGCGATGTGCACGAACTCGATTTCCCGGTGCGGCCCGCCGACAGGGTGGATGACGAGCTTGCCGGGAATATCGGCCGCGCACTCGGCGTTTCCCCGCGTTGGTGCGGGAGTACCCGTAACCCGGACCCTGACAGCGACAAACTCGTTGCCTGGCTCGAAGATGCCGGGGCCGTGAAAACGCTAAAGCCCGATTATGCCGCGCTGCGACAGTTGCCGGGTCAGGGCGTCATAGTGACGGCGGCGGGCGAGGACTGCGATTTCGTGTCCCGCTATTTCGTGCCCAAGCTGGGCATCCCCGAGGATCCGGTTACGGGTTCGGCCCATTGCACCCTGGTGCCGTTCTGGGCGGAAAAACTCGGTCGTACGGAACTCTCCGCCCGCCAGGTGTCGGCCCGTGGTGGCGAACTCGAATGCCGGTTGGCCGACAACCGAGTGAGGATCGCCGGGTGCTGCGCCCTCTATCTGGAAGGGCGGCTCAGCGTGTGAATCCGATTCAGGCCGAGCGCGGAGGCGGTGGCGCAGTCGTAGAGGCCGGTGGCGCCGATGTCCTGGGCTCGATACGGTAGCGGCCGCCATCCCGGGTGTTGTAGCGGGTCAGCCAGACGAGCTCGCCGGGCCGGAGGTTGACGCCCAGCGGTTGCACGACGGAGATGGTCCGCCCGTCGTCGGTCTTGAGGATTACCTGCTGGGCTTTCTGGGTCGACGCTGCGTTTTCCGCGTTGCGCCCGAGGATAGAGCCGAGGATGATGCCGCCAATGGTCATCAGTGCCTGGCCCCGGCCCTCGCCGACGGCGGAGCCGGCTATGCCGCCCACGACGGCGCCGGACAGCGAACCGGCGGAACCGGTCTGCGCGTTGGGGCGGATCACGACCTGGCGGACTTCCAGGATCGTCGCGCCGGTGACTTGTCCCACGCTCATCGCCTCATCGGGCGTGTAACTGTTGGGGCCGGGCGTGCCGGCGCACCCGGCAATGACCGCCGCCAGTGCCGCCACGCCCAGGGCGAGCGAAGATTTTCTGTACAGATGATGCATTGTGTCCTCCGGGGCCAAGTGCCGTTGACTCATTAGACTCAATTATGGCCCCGAGTTCGTCCGCTTGCGATGTCGTGACCTGACCCTGGTCAAGCTTGGCTGTTGTGATCCCCCGGCGATTGCTTTTCCCTGGCCTGTTCTTCGGCCCTTGGATGACGACGGAACAGGGCGTCAACCGCGGCGATGATCGCACCGACCGTAATCGCCGAATCGGCAATATTGAATGTAGGGAAGGGGTGGCCGGGCCAGTAATAGAACCAGGGCAGCTGGATAAAGTCGATGACGTGCGCGTGCCAGACGCGATCCACGGCATTGCCGAGCGCGCCGCCGAGGATCAGAGCCAATCCTGCCGCGAGCCAGGCCTGTCCCTTTGCGGGCAGGCTGCGCAGCCAGACCAGGATGGCACCCGAGAACACCAGCGCCAGAACCACGAATAACCATTGCTGCCAGCCGTTGGCGCTGGCCAGCAGGCTGAAGGCCGCGCCCTTGTTGAAGAGCAGGGTGATGTTCAGCACGGGTGACAGGTCAACCTGCTGGTAGGGCTTCAGGTAATACAGGACGAGCAGCTTGGAGAACTGGTCGGCGATCAGGACGAGCAGGCTGAGGAGCAGCCAGCGCACCGGCGGGTGACTGGGGACCAAAAAGTGTTCCGCGTCGAATTTCCGCAATCGCTCGACTCCCGCCGACAGCCTCTTGCCGATCTTCTCGAAGCCACTCATGCCCATTGCCTCGTCTCCGGCCGTGCGCCGATATTACCGGCACAGCGTGCGCACAGTGAAGG
>CAZPJI010000007.1:3621-38788 GCA_964586925.1 uncultured Gammaproteobacteria bacterium | reverse complement strand
TGCCACTGCGTGAGCATGACCGAGTCTTCGCGTTCCCCGGGCAGATGGCTCCACACTTCCTCGGCGGTAAAGCAGAGGACGGGCGCGAGCCAGCGCACCAGGGCTTCGGCCACGTGCCACAGCGCCGTCTGCGCGGAGCGCCGTCCGATGCTGTCGGCCTGCATGGTGTACAGCCGGTCCTTGGTGATATCCAGGAACAGCGCGCCGAGCTCGGTGACGCAGAAATTATGGACGCGCTGGTAGATCAGATGAAAGTCGTAGCGGTCATAGGCGGTCTCGATCGAGGCGCCGAGATCGCTTGCGCGGGCGATCAGCCAGCGATCCAGGGCCAGCAGCTCACCGGTGTCGACGGCATCACGTTGCGGGTCGAAATCGTAAAGGTTGGAGACCAGGAAACGCAGCGTGTTGCGCATGCGCCGGAAGGCGTCGGCAGTGCGCTTCAGGATCTCGTCGGAGACGGCGATTTCACGCCGGTAATCGGTGGCGGCCACCCACAGGCGCAGAATGTCGGCACCGACGCTGTTCACGACTTTCTGCGGAGAGACGACGTTGCCGACCGATTTCGACATCTTGCGCCCTTCGGCGTCCACGGTGAAGCCGTGTGTCAATACACCTTTGTACGGGGCTTCGCCGTTGAGGGCGACGCCGGTCAACAGCGACGACTGGAACCAGCCGCGATGCTGGTCCGAGCCTTCCAGGTACAAAGCGGCAGGCACCTCCAGTTCCTTGCGCGCCGCGAGAACGCAGTAGTGCGTGAGCCCCGAGTCGAGCCACACGTCGAGAATGTCGTTGGCCTTTTCGTAATCCCCGGCCTCTTCGCCGAGCAACTCGGCGGGGTCGAGCTCGTCCCAGGCTTCGAGGCCGTGTTCGGCGATGCGATCGGCCACCGCTTCCATCAGTCGCGCGGAGTCGGGGTGGGGTTCGCCCGTCTTGCGGTTCAGAAACAGCGCCAGGGGCACGCCCCAGATGCGCTGGCGCGAAATGCACCAGTCGGGACGTCCGGCGACCATCTTCTGGATACGCTCTTCGGCCCATTCCGGCGTCCATTCGACACGCTCGATCGCTTCCAGTGCGTGTTTGCGCAAATCGTTGGCCGCCAGATCGATGAACCACTGTGGCGTGGCCCGGAAGATCAGCGGTGTCTTGTGGCGCCAGCAGTGCGGGAAACTGTGGCGGTAGGGTGCGTGCGCGAGCAGGACGCCATGCTCCTCGAGCGCTTTCACCAGGACTTTGTTGGCGGCGGGGATGTCGAGTCCGCCGACCAGCGGCGTGTCCTCGACGAAACGGCCTTCGCCGTCAACCGGACTGTACACGGGCAGGCCGTAACGCAGCCCGGCGTAGTAGTCGTCCTGGCCGTGGGCGGGCGCGGTGTGCACGGCGCCGGTACCCACTTCGAGGGTGACGTGGTCGCCGAGAATGACCGGAACCTGCTTGTCCAGCCACGGGTGCGCCAGCATCCGGCCTTCCAGCGCTCGGCCCGATGTCTGCCCCAGGGGCTTGATGTCGTCGGCACCGTAGCGTTCGAGTGCCGAAGGTGCGAGCTCGGCGGCCAGCACCAGCGCCTCGCGCTTGCCGTTGATCGTGGCCGCGATCAGCGCATAGTCGATGTCGGAGTTGAGGGCCACGGCCTGGTTGGCCGGGAGCGTCCAGGGCGTTGTAGTCCAGATCGGCACGGCAACCGGCAGGTTGGTTTTCACGCCGAAGGCTTCTGCTACGGCCGCCGGGTCCTTCGCGGCAAAGGCCACGTCGATGGCGGGCGAGGTGGTTTCGGCATATTCGACTTCCGCTTCCGCCAGCGCGGAACGGCAATCGCGACACCAGTGCACCGGCATGTCGCGGCGGGTGAGGAAGCCCGCGCGGATCATCTCCGCCAGGGCTCTGAGTTCACGGGCCTCGTATTCGCGATTCAGCGACAGGTAAGGGTTTTGCCAGTCGCCGAGCACGCCGAGGCGAATAAAGTCCTCGCGCTGGCGGTCAATTTGTTCGAGCGCATAGTCGCGGCACGCCTGGCGAAATTCTCCACGCGGCAGATCCCGTGCCTTGCGCTTGAGTTTTTTCTCGACGGCCAACTCGATGGGCAGCCCATGGCAGTCCCAGCCGGGCACGTAAGGCGAGTCGAAACCGGCGAGCGTGCGCGAGCGCACCACGATGTCCTTGAGGATCTTGTTGACAGCGTGGCCGATATGGATGTCGCCATTGGCGTAGGGCGGGCCGTCGGCCAGCACGAATTTGGGGCGCCCTTCCGCCGCCTTGCGCATGCGGGCGTACAGATTCATATCCTTCCATGCAGCCAGGCGTTCGGGCTCGCGCTGGGCGAGGCCGGCACGCATCGGCATGTCGGTCTGCGGCAGATTCAGGGTGTCGCGGTACTCACTCAACGGTCACTCTCCCAACTCATTCCTTGTCCGCGCAGCCATTGCGCGGCCGTGTTCACATCGTCGCCCATTGCTTGTGTCAGCGCTTCCATGTCGGCAAAGTGCGCCTCGTCACGCAGCCAGGCCAGAAATTCCACTTTCAACAGCCGGCCATACAGATTGCCCGAATACTCGGGGAAATACACTTCCAGCAATCGGCGCGTGCCGCCGATACTGGGCCGGGTACCCACATTCGCGACCCCGTAACGTGTCCCTTCGGGCAGCCCCGAGGCGCGCACGACATAAATCCCGCCCAGCGGCGGCGGCCGCTTGCCGAGCGCCAGGTTCGCGGTGGGGAACCCCAGCCGTCGCCCAAGCCGTTCGCCGGTCACGACCCGGCCCCACGTTTCGAAGGGGCGGCCGAGAAGTTTTGCCGCGGCATCCAACCGGTTGTCTTCCAGTGCCTGACGCACCCGCGAGCTTGAAATCCGTTCGCCGCGGTCGTCGCACACGGCACCGACGGGTTCGACGTCAAATCCGGCTTCGCGTCCGATCTGCTCCAGCAGCGTCACGTCGCCTTTCCGCGCTTTACCGAAGCGGAAGTCTTCGCCGACCACCACGGTCCGGGCGCCCAGTCCCCCGGCAAGCGTGCGGCGCACAAAATCGTCCGCTTCCTGTGCTGCCGTGCGCCGGTTGAAGCGCAGGCAGGCGAAAGTTTCGATCGTGCCCAGCGCCTCGAGCATGTGCCATTTGGTCACGAAGCGCGACAACCGGGTGGTTGCGGTCGCCGGGGCAAAAAATTCGTGCGGCAGCGGCTCGAAACTCATCAGCGTCAACGGCAGCCCCTGGTCCCGCGCCAGGCCCGCTGCCCGGTCGATGACGGTGCGGTGCCCCAGGTGCAAGCCGTCGAACTTGCCGATGGCGACTACCGCCGGCGCGTTCGAAACGGATAACAAGTCCCCGCGGAGCAGTTGCATCTTCGTCAAAACCGCAGATTATACGGGGCTGGCGTCATTCTCGCCCCCCGGCGGCAAAGTGAGATGCCTCGGGCGCAGGCCCAGCGCAAGCAGCGCCAGAGCGTAGACGGCCAATCCACCGATGACCAGAACCGCCAGCCGCCACACCCGGGCCTCGAGGGGGACGCCGATCCAGGGACCCAAGGTCCGAGCACCGAACCATAGCGCGGCACCCAGGGCGAGGGTGGCAATCGCAACCCGCCCGAGGAACATCCACCAGCCGGTGCGTGGTCGGTAGATGTTGCGCTTGCGCAGCCCGCGCCAGAGCAGTGTTGCGTTTACCAGTGCCGCAAGCGCCGTGGACAGAGCCAGCCCCGCATGCGGGGCGTAACCGCCAAGCACGGCCCAGGGGATCACCAGCACGATATTCAGTCCGAAGTTGACCCCGACGGCGGCGATGCCGATACGTACCGGTGTGCGGACGTCCTGGCGGGCGAAGTAGGCGGGAGCCAGCACCTTGATCAGGGCAAAGCCGGTGAGGCCCACGGCGTAGGCCATGAGGCTGGCGCGCGACATCGCCACGTCATGGCCGTTGAAGGCGCCGTGCCCGAATATCGTGGCCACGATTGGTACGGCGAGCACCAGCAGCCCCATGGCGGCGGCAGGCATGAACAGGAATGTGAGCCGCAACGCGCGGTCGAGCATGGCGGAGTAATCGGCGGACTCGCCGCGAGCGTGGTGGTGCGAGAGCCGCGGCAGAATCACGGTACCCAGGGCAACGGCGAAGACGCCGAGCGGAAATTCCATCAGCCGGTCCGAGTAATAAAGCCAGCTTACGCTGCCGCTGGCCAGGAACGAGGCAATGATGGTGTCCACCAGCAGATTGATCTGTGTCGTCGAGGCGCCGAACATGATGGGCGCCATCAGGCGCATAATGCGGCGTACGCCCGCATGCGCGAATCCGAACGCAGGACGCATCAACAAGTGCAGGCGGGCCAGGGCGGGCAGTTGCACGGAAAGCTGCAATATGCCGGCGATCAGGACCGCGCCGGCCAGGGCATAAATGGGATGAGCCAGGTGGGGGGCGACGACCAGGGCGGCAACGATGAAGGAAACGTTGAGTAGCACCGGCGCGAAGGCCGGCGGACCGAAGCGTCCATAGGTGTTCAGGATGGCGCCGGCGAAGGCCGTGAGCGAAATCAACAGAAGATAAGGGAAGGTCAGCCGCAACAAGTGCGCTGACAGCGCGAACTTCCCGGGGACGGCGTGAAAGCCGGGCGCAAACATCCAAATGAAGACCGGGGCCAGGAATACGCCGATCAGGGTCAACGCAAACAGGACGATGGCCAGGGTGCCGCCGGTACGGGCAATCAGCTCACGCGTCTCGGCCTCGCTACGCGTGGCCTTGTATTCCGAAAGCACCGGTACAAAGGCCTGGGAAAAGGCGCCTTCGGCAAAGAGGCGGCGGCCGAAATTGGGGATCTTGAAGGCAACGAGGAAGGCGTCCATGCCACTGCCCGCACCAAAGTACGCGGCAAAGGCGATGTCCCGGGCGACGCCGAGGATGCGCGACAGGAGCGTGAAGCTGCCTACCGTGGACAGGTTGGCAATGAGCCCGCGGCGCTTCACGGTCGCCGCCCGCAGGCTGGATCGGAGGCTGCCGGAGCGGGGAGAGTCTTGATATTTTCAGCGTTTGCGGGCATACTGCACCGTTCCGTTAACAAAGCTCTTTTGGAGAAGCTGACGTGGCGAATAGTTCTCAGGCCCGCAAGCGCGCCCGCCAGGCCGAGCAGCGCCGGGTCCACAACCAGACCCTGCGTTCGCGCATGCGTACCGCTATCAAGAAAGCCCGTGCCGCAGTTGCCAGCGGCAATGCCCAAGAGGCCAACGAAGCCTTCCGCAGTGCGGTGCCGACCATCGACACCATGGTCAGCAAGGGCATTTTGCCCAAGAATACCGCTGCGCGCTACAAGCATCGGTTGAACGCAAGCATCAAGAAAATCGCGAGCTGAGCGGCCACTGCGCTCGACGGCGCAGAATTTGCCCTCGCTCGTTATGCTCGGCAACGTCTTATCCTGAAACGGGATCGGGTTCGGCATCGGAAGCATGTTCTGCCAGCCAGGCATTGACGGCATTGAGCAGTTCCGGCAGGCCCTCCCGCGTTGCCGATGAAATAATGAACCAACGACCGCGCCATCCTAGCGCGGTCGTTGCTTTTTGGGCCCGCTCCAGAGCTTCTTCCCCAGGCAGCAAGTCGGCCTTGGAAAACACCAGCCAGCGCTCTCGTTCGCCCAGCCGCGCATTGTGTTCGGACAGTTCCTTCTTTATTTTGCGGATGACCTCCGGGTCGAATCCCTCGGGGGGCGACAAATCGACCAGGTGAAGCAGCAGGCGAGTGCGATCGACGTGGCGCAGGAACTGGATGCCCAGTCCATGCCCCTGGGCGGCGCCTTCGATCAGGCCGGGGACGTCGGCGATGACGAAACTGCGCTCCGGGCCCAGGCGCACCACGCCCAATTCGGGATGCAGGGTCGTGAAGGGGTAGTCGGCCACCTTGGGCCGTGCCGCGGACACGGCGGCAAGCAGGCTCGACTTGCCGGCATTGGGCAGGCCGACCAGTCCGACATCCGCGAGTAGCTTCAGTTCCAGGCGCAGGCGCCTCGTTTCTCCTTCGGTGCCCGGCGTGGCACGCCGCGGCGCGCGGTTCACGCTGGACTTGAAGTTGATGTTGCCGCGCCCGCCCCGGCCGCCGTGGGCCACGAGCAGCCGGTCGTCGGGCCCGGTCAGGTCGCCGATCAGTTCGCCCGTATCGGCTTCGTACACCAGCGTGCCGACCGGCACCGGAATCTCGATGTCTTCCCCGGCGGCCCCCGTCATCTGACGCCCGGAGCCCGCTTGTCCGGACGTAGCGCGGAAGCGCCGTTGCGTGCGGAAATCGACCAGCGTCGACAGGCCCGACTTGGCCACCAGCCAGACGCTGCCGCCGTTACCGCCGTCGCCGCCGTCAGGGCCGCCATGGGGGATGTATTTCTCGCGCCGGAAACTGACGCAGCCGTTTCCGCCCCGTCCGGCTTCAACCGCGATCGTTGCTTCGTCGACGAACTTCATGCTTCAGAATCCCTGGGAGTCGGAGACAAAAAACCCCGGCCATGCCGGGGCTTTTCGATCTCGGATGACGTCGCTGCCGCCGGCTGACGTTCAGTCCGTGAGAATGGAAACGTATTTGCGGCCCTTGGGTCCGCGGACGCGGAAATTGACCTTGCCTGCGGCGCGTGCGAACAGGGTGTGGTCGCGGCCCATGCCGACGTTCTCGCCGGGATGGAAATGCGTACCGCGCTGGCGCACGATGATTTCGCCCGCTGCAATTTCCTGGCCGCCATAGCGCTTGACGCCGAGGCGTTTCGATTCGGAATCGCGTCCGTTACGTGAGCTGCCGCCTGCTTTTTTATGTGCCATGAGGAGTCTCCAGAATTACTTGCCGAGGATCTCGGAAATGCGAACCTCGGTATAGGCCTGACGATGGCCCTTGCGCCGGCGATAGTTCTGACGGCGGTGGAACTTGATGATCATGACCTTCTTGTCACGTCCCTGCGCCGTTACTTCGCCCTTGACACGGGCGCCTTCCACCCAGGGCGTGCCGACCGTGACTTCGCCTGCGTCGTTGGCGACCAGGGCGACCTTGTCGAATTCGATAGCCGAACCTTCGGCCTCGGGAAGCTTTTCGAGGCGCACCACATCGCCCGGGCTGACCGGGTACTGCTTGCCGCCAGAGACAATGACCGCGTACATCTTTGTTGAACCGTCAGAAAACCGTAGTGAACGGCGAATTGTAAAGCTTCACTGAACCGCGGGTCAACCCTGAGAGGGCCGCCCGGCGAGGGGCGGCAGGGGGCGCGAGCGGCGGTGCTGCTAAAATCCCCTGATTTGCAGGCCCCGCCGCATGGAGCTTTCCGAGATAACAGCCCTGGTCGCCGAGGATCTCGGCGCGGTCGATGCGTTCATTCGCAGGCGGCTGAGTTCCGACGTGGAACTGATCAACGAGCTGGCGAACCATATCGTCTCCGGCGGCGGCAAGCGCTTGCGCCCGTTAACCGTGTTGCTGGCCGCACGGGCTTGCGGTTACTCCGATCAAGCCCAGGAGCACATAAACCTGGCCGCGGTGGTGGAGTTCATCCATACGGCGACCCTACTTCACGACGACGTGGTGGACGGTTCGGAGCGCCGGCGCGGCAGCAAGACCGCCAATGCCCTGTGGGGCAACGCCCCCAGCGTGCTGGTGGGGGATTTCCTGTATTCACGGGCCTTCCAGATGATGGTGGAGGTCGAGCGCATGCGTGTGATGGCGGTGCTGGCCGACGCCACCAACGCCGTGGCCGAGGGCGAGGTGCTGCAGCTCATGCTCTGCAACGACCCGGATACCACCGAAGAGCGTTATTTCGCGGTCATCGAGCGCAAGACCGCGCGCCTGTTCGAGGCCGCCGCACGACTCGGTGCCGTGGTCGCAGGCCATACTCGCACAGAGGAAGATGTACTCGGTGCCTACGGACTCAATCTGGGCATCGCCTACCAGCTGGTTGACGACGTGCTCGATTACAGCTCCGACCCCGTACAGACAGGCAAGAACCTGGGGGACGACTTGGCCGAGGGCAAGGCGACGTTGCCGCTGATTTACGCCCGCGACCACGCCGGTCCCGAGCAGGTGCAACTCCTGCGCCAGGCCATCGAGCGCGGCGGCACCGACAACCTTTCCACCGTGTTGGCCGCAATCGACGAAACCGGGGCGCTGGGTTACGTCCATGAGCGGGCCCTGGCGTATGCGAATGCGGCGCGCGAGGCGGTGAGCACTCTGCCGGCATCGCCTTATCGTGACGCCATGATCGCGCTGGCGGATTTCACCATCCAGCGCGTCAGCTAGGCCAATCCTCTCGCAAAGGCGCAGACCGCCAAGGAAAAGACACGGTCTGACCGTCGTTATCCCGGGTTAACACAATGGCATGGCCAGCTGCGCCGGATAACGTTTTGCCATGCAAGCGCTTAGGGACCCCAACCCCCAAGCTTGGGCCGCCTGTCTCTCTTATCGTCTTCCTTTGCAGTCCTTGCGCCTTTGCAAGAGATTCCTGCTCTGGTCAGGCGGTGGAGCTGGAGCTGCCGTCCGTTGCCGGATCGGCGCTGTAGGGCTTGCGCCTGAGGTGCACGTCGCGGGCGATGCGGATGATCGGGCGGATGAGCAATTGAACGCTCCCGATCAGGAACAGCCAAGTGGCCGGAATCTGCATCGATTCGTAAAAGAAGAAAATACTGCCGACCACGAACCAGAGGCCGGTCATGATGTCATTGAGCATGCTGGCGACCTCGTAGCGGCGGTTGATCACCAGTTGCTCGGGGCCCAGGTCCAGCGTGAGCGGGTTCGGGGTGGGTTGGATTGTGTCTGCCATGGGCATCTCCAATATGAATAAGGAGAGGCCGGCCGGCAGGGGCCGGCCCGGTAAGTTCAGCGCGCGAGCAGGGTGCGCGCGGCTTCGAGAATGTCCGCCTCCTGGATCAATACCAGGTTGGCGGCATCGCCCAGCGGGATGAAACTGTCGGCACCGACCACTCGGGCCTTCGGCGTGCCACCCAGGCCGCCTTCGTCGAGCGCGGTAAAGATTTCCTCGCTGATGCCGCCGCTTTGCCGGCCCTCGTCGATGACCAGCACATTGCGGCAGGCCTTGGCGTGCTTGAGCAGGGCGTCGCGGTTGAGCGGCTTGAGCCAGCGCAGGTCGAGGATGCGGGTTTTCTTGCCGGTTTCTTTTTCGAGTTCGCGCACTGCCCGCAGGGACATGGGTACGCCGTTGCCGAAGGTGACGACCAGCAGATCCTTTGCGCGCGGGTTGTAGACGCGGGGTTCGCCCAAGGCGACGGCGGTGCCCGGAGCCGGGTAATCGAACAGCCACTTGCCATCCTGCGGCTCGTACAGGTCCTTGGTCATATAGAGCGCAATCGGTTCCATCCACGCCACCACCCGTCCGTCGATGCGGGCCAGTGCCGCCGCGGTGCGCAGCATGGCGACGGCGTCATCGCCGCGCGACGGGCAGGCGATGACCAGCCCCGGGATGTCACGCAGGGCGGTGAACGAGTTGTCGTTGTGGAAGTGCCCGCCGAAACCCTTCTGGTAGGCCAGCGAGGCGATGCGCACGACGGTGCCGTTGGCATATTGGTTGTTGGAGAAGAACTGCAGCGACGAGGCCTCGCCGCGGATCTGGTCCAGGGCGTTGTGCAGGTAGGCCAGGTACTGAATCTCGGGGATCGGCAGCAAGCCGAGGAGCGCCTGTCCCTGCGCAAGGCCCAGGATCGTGGTCTCGTCGAGCAGCGTGTTGTAGACGCGGCGCCCGCCGAAGGTCTTGTGCAGGCCGCTGGTAACCGTGTAAACGCCGCCCTTCTGGGCGACGTCTTCGCCGAAGATCGTGGCCTCGGGGTATTTGGCCATGAGTTCGTGCAAGGCGCGGTTGATCTGAATGGACAGGTGCCGTGCGGCGCCGTTTTCCGGCAGCCGTTTTGCGCCGCCATAGGCTTCGCTGCGGGCCGGCTCGAAGTCCGCGCGTTCCGCTTCGGCCTTGACGGCTTTCGCGTCGTAGGGGGCCAGCGGACGCATGACCTCTTCCGCCGTCTCGATACGCGTGCGCTTTGCCGCTTTGCGTGATGCCTGCTGCACGCGCTCGCGGCAGGCGAGGTAGCGATCTTCGAGTTCCGCGGGTGTTGCCAGCCCCAGTTCGAGAGCCGTTTCCGCCGAGAAAATCAGCGGGTCGTTGGCCTCGGCGGCCGCGACGCGGTCCGCGCCGAGGTACTCGATGTCGATGTCGGTGCCCGCATGGCCGAGGAGGCGCACCGTGCGCAGGTGCAGGAACACCGGCGCCCGCTGCTCCCGGCACCAGGCCACGGCCTGTTCGACGGGATGGTAACCGTGGGCCACGTCCAGCCCGTCTGCCTGCACGTAATGCAGGCCGGGACGATTGGAAAAGTTCGCCTCGATCCAGCCCGGCGGCGTATCCACGCTGATCCCCAGGCCGTTGTCCTCACAAACGAACACGATCGGGCACGGCAGTTTCTGGAACGCGGTCCAGGCGGCGGCATTGATTGCGGCCTGTGCCGTGGCGTGGTTGGCCGAGGCGTCGCCGAAAGAGCACAGCACGATGCTGTCATCGGGCACGGGGAGGCAACCGGCGCGGCGCGCCTGATCGATGGCGCAAGCAGCGCCCATGGCCTTGGGCAGGTGGCTGGCAATGGTGGACGTCTGCGGCGGAATCCATAGCGGTTTGCTGCCGAAGACCTTGTGCCGGCCGCCCGAGGCCGGATCCTCGACGCACGCGGCAAAGGATAGGGCCATGTCGAATACCGGATCGATCTCCGGCACGTGGCGGGCGCGCTCGATGAAAAAGGCACCGCTGCGGTAGTGCAGGAAGGCCGGGTCGGTATGGCGCGTAATGCGCCCCAGCAGGGCGTTGCCTTCATGGCCGGAGGAGCCGATGGTGTAGAAACCTTCGCCGCGGCCGCGCATGGCGCGCGCCTCGATGTCGAGTTGGCGCGAGAGGATTTGCGACTCGAACAATTCCAGAAACTGGTGACCGCCCAGGCCCGTGCCGGGCACGCGCGCGTCGAGGTCGGCGCGCGGTGCTTCCTCGTCCCAGTTCCTGAGAAATCCAATGAAATTGTTATCGACGATCTCGACGCGGTTGATCGTACGCGTCGCACTGCGGGCCAAGCCCGCTTTCGCTGCCTGATTATTCATCTATCACTGCTTTTAAAATGCGCTGACGCCGGTGATTTCGCGCCCGACTGCGAGTTTGTGCACGTCTTCGGCACCCTCGTAGGTAATCACCGATTCCAGGTTGAGTGCGTGCCGGATGGGGCAGTACTCGATCGTAATCCCAGCTCCGCCGAGCATGTCGCGCGCGTCGCGCGCGACATCGATGGCCATGCGGGTGTTGTTCCACTTGGCGAGCGAAACTTGCGTCGGATGCAGTTTGCCCTGGTCTTTGAGTTGTCCGAGACGCCAGGAAAGAAGTTGTGCGCTCGTGATGCCGCGGGCCATCTGCGAGAGACGGGCCTGGGTGAGCTGCATGTGATCCAGCGTGCGGCCGAACAGGGTGCGGTCCTTCACGTACTCGCGCGCTTCGTCGTAGCAGGCGATGGCCGCGCCGATCACACCCCAGGTGATGCCGTAGCGGGCTTGGGTGAGGCAGGACAGCGGTCCGCGCAGACTGGCGACGCCCGGCAGCACGTTCTCCTTGGGGATGCGCACGTTGTCGAAGTACAGCGCCGAGGTCACCGAGGCACGCAGCGACATCTTGTGATGCACTTCCGGGGCCTCGAAGCCTTTCATGCCCTTTTCCACCAGGAACCCGCGGATGCCCTCTTCGGTCTGGGCCCAGACGACGGCCACGTCGGCCAGCGTGCCGTTGGTGATCCACATTTTGGAACCGTTGAGGATCCAGTCCTCGCCGTCCTTCTTGGCGTGGGTCTTCATGTTGCCCGGGTCGGAGCCGCCGTGCGGCTCGGTCAGGCCGAAGCAGCCGATAGCCTTGCCCGAGGCAAGGTCGGGAAGCCAGCGTTCCTTCTGCTCGTCGGAACCGAAGGTGTAGATGGGGTACATCACCAGGCTGGTCTGCACCGAGACGAAACTGCGCAGGCCCGAGTCACCGCGCTCCAGCTCCTGGCAGATCACACCGTAGGCGGTGCCGGACAGGCCCGCGCAGCCATAGCCCTCGAAGTAGCTGCCGAACAAGCCCAGTTCGGCCATCTCGGGCACCAGCTCGGTGGGGAAATGGGCCTTCTCGAAGGCTTCTGCCATCAGCGGCAGGGCGCGCTCGTCGACGAAGCGGGCGGTGGTTTCTCGCACCATCTGCTCTTCTTCGCTCAGCAGATCGTTGACGGCGTAAAGATCCTTGGGATCGAGTTTTTCCATTGTCGCGGGAAGCTGCGAAAGCGGTCTATTTTAGCGCCCCTTGGCCTCCGGAGCTAAACGGGATAGCCGCTGCTGCTGGCCGACCCGGTAACGGGCCGGCCAGCACGCGAAGTCTCAGGTTATGAACGGGGAGGCTTGGCCGGCATCTCCAGGCGAACGAAGTGCCATTCGCTCTTGGTGAGTTTGCCGGTGTGGTTGAAGTCATCCTGTTTGAACAGTTTCTTGGGAACGCCGGCGGCCTTGGCTTCGCTCCATTCGATTTTGCCGTCATGGTTGGTGTCAGCTTTATTGAAGGCGGGGGCCTTGGAAGCGGGCATCTTGCTTTGATACTTCGATTTGTGGGTTTGCCAGGATGAATTCGAGCCCATTGCAAAGACCGTGACGGGAGCGGCCAGCGCGGCGACGATAATCAATGTGCGGAATGTCATGTTTTCCTCCTTTTGCGAACAAATTCCACTACACGCGACAATCAGTCGCGCCTGAGAGTTCCTGTGGTTTTCTGGGGGCCTGTTAACAGGCGCTGGCAGAGGAAGGTCAGTAAAGCAGGCGTTTTTTGGGCTTCAGCGGTAGCTTGCCGCGCCAGTACAGGATCAGGAGGATGCCCCCGAGCATGCCGCCGAGGTGGGCGAAATGGGCGATGCCGGAGGCGGTGCCGGTAATCCCGAACACCAGCTCGAGCACGCCGTAGCCGGCGACGAAGGCCCAAGCCGGCATGGGCAGGGCGAACCAGAGGTAGACGCGCTGGTGCGGGAAGAGCATGCCGAAGGCGAGCAGGATGCCGAATACGCCGCCGGAGGCGCCGATCGTCGGGTAGAAGCCGCCGGTGAAAAAGTGCACGACGAGCAGGTGTGTAAGCGCGGCGGTGACGATGCAGGTGAAATAGAAAAAGAGATAGCGATTGCGGCCGAAGGCCATTTCGATGGCGCCGCCGAAGATGAACAGCGCGAACATGTTGAAAAAGATATGTGCGATGCCGCCGTGCAGGAAACCGTAGGTGATCAGCTGCCAGATGTGAAAGCCGACCATGACGATGCCATGGCCGGACTGCATGGGCTGTGCCGGCCCCCAGGGCCAGAGCGCGAACCAGACCAGGAAAGTAGGCCCGGCAGCCTGTTGCAGGATGAACACGCCAATGGTGGCGAGGATGATTCCAAGCGTGGCGGGCGGCAGGCGAGTCGGCATTTGTCGGGTCTCGTATTGGTAAGACAACGATACACGAGGCGCGGCGTGATTGTGTAATAGTTAAGGCTTAAAAATCCGTACCTTTGCGTCTTGGCGCCTTGGCGAGAGAGATTATTTCTTGGTGGCGGCAGCCGGAGCTGCTACCGTGCCTTTGGGCGGCGTGAAGTCGGTCATGTGCAAACGCACAAACAGCCATTCGGTTTGGCTGAGCGCGTCGCTATGGTCAAAATCGAATTTATCGAATGTCTTTTTCGGCACGCCGACCGCTTGCGCTTCCTTCCATTCGATCTTGCCGTCGTGATTGGTGTCCACCTCTTTAAAAGCCGGGGCGTGTGACTGGGGCAGCGGCACTTCTTCACTGGCCGGTGGCGGTGTGGTTTCGCTGGCAGGCGCAGTTGCCGCCGCGCTCGCTGTGGTCGCGGCGTGGGTAGTGGCCGCGGAAGTTGCTTGTGCACGTACCGAGAGCGGCAGCGCCATCAAGGCTGCAGTGAACAACAGAACGGCAAAGGCATTATTCGTCGATTGAATATCGACCCCGTCTTTGCGGTGCAGAGTCTCTTGCTGAGTCATTTTTCTAGTTTAGCGGTTCGTTCAATAGTTTTGCGCGTCGCCCAGAGCGCGTTGATAAACCCCTTCGCAGGCATTGACCAGCTGGCAAAACAGCTCTGCTGTGACGCGGGCGTCGTAGGCAGCGGAGTGGGCGGCCCCCGGGTCTTGCTCGATATCGGCGATCTCCAGCGCACGCGCCAGCACGGTCTGGCCGAGCAGGACGCCGCCGAGCGTCGCGGTGTCGAAGCTGGTGAAGGGATGGAACGGGTTGCGCTTGATGCCGGTGCGGCGCACGGCAGCGTTGAGAAACCCCAGGTCGAAAAAGGCATTGTGGCCAACCAATACCGCCCGGGTGCAATCGTGTTCGTTGAGAGCACGACGGATCGGTCGAAAGATGCGCATCAGCGCTTCTTTTTCCGGCAGTGCCGGGCGCAGGGCTTGGTTGACGTCGATGCCGGTGATCTCGATCGATTTGTCCACGATGCGTGCGCCCTCGAAAGGCTCGACTTGCACGGCCACGGATTCGCCGGGGCGGATGCCGCCGCCGATGTCGGGCTCGACGACCACGGCCGCGATCTCGAGGATGGCGTCGGTTCCGGCCTCCAGTCCGCCAGTCTCCACGTCCACGACGACGGGCAGGAAGCCACGGAAGCGCGAGGAAATCGGCGTCATGCGACTAGCCTGTAGCGCAGGGATTCCCCCGCCCGCAAGGGGACAACGGCAGTATCGCCCAGAGGGTATTCGGCCGGGGCCTCCCACGGGGTTTCCTCCAGAGTGAGCGTGCCGCTGTTACGGGGCAAGCCGTAAAAGGCGGCGCCGAAGCGGCTCGCAAAATCGTCCAGCTTGTCGAGTGCGTCGGCGGCCGCGAAGGCCTCGGCATAGAGTTCGATGGCCGCATAGCCTGTGTAGATGCCGGCGGCGGCGTGAGCGCATTCCTTTTTCTCGCGCGGATGGGGCGCGCTGTCGCTGCCGAGGAAGAACTTAGGGTCACCGCCGGTAGCGGCCGCAATGAGCGCCTCTCGATCGGCTTCGGTTTGCAGCATCGGGCGGCAGAAATGATGCGGCGACAGGCCGCCCTCGAAGAGGATGCCGCGCGAGTAAAGCAAGTGGTGCGCGGTAATGGTGGCAGCGACATTGGGCCCGGCGCTGCGCACGAAGTCGACGGCCGTACGCGTGCTGACATGCTCGAGCACGATCCTGAGGTCCGGGAAGCGTTCGATCAGCGGCACGAGCACGTCTTCGACGAAGCGTGGCTCGCGGTCGTAGGGGTCGAGCGCCGGGTCGGCGATTTCGCCGTGGATCGCCAGTACCATGCCCCTGTCGCTCATGCGCTCCAGAACGCTGTAGGTGTGGGCGATATCACGCACCCCGGCGCTGGAGTGGGTGGTGGCGCCGGCCGGGTAGAACTTGACTGCGTGGACGAAGCCCGACTCACGGGCGCGGTCGATTTCCGCCGAGTCCGTATCCTCGGTGAGATAGAGCGTCATCAAAGGTTCGAAACCTCCGGGCGAAGCGGCGAGAATGCGCTCCCGGTAGCCTGCGGCAGCCTCAACAGTGGTGATGGGTGGCGTCAGGTTGGGCATTACGATGGCGCGCGCGAACCGGGCCGCCACAGGGGGCACCAGGTCGGTCAGTACAGCGCCGTCGCGCAGGTGGAGGTGGAAGTCGTCTGGGCGGGTCAGTGTCAGTGGCAAGGGATTCGTCCGGGCTTGTCGGGATGGCGGATTTATAATGTGCATGTTACTTGAAGCCTCGCGCGGTCGCAGCGCGGTCCCGTGACTCGGTGGACCGTGGGGTAGTGGCCGCCGAAAATCAACAAGGAGTCTCCCCATGGCAGAGGCAGAGCGGAACCAGGATGTGGACCCGCAGGAAACCCGCGAGTGGCTTGAGGCGTTGGCCTCCGTGCTGGCCACCGATGGCGTCGAACGCGCGCATTACCTGCTGGAGCAGCTGATCGATCAGGCGCGCCGGTCCGGGGCCAACTTGCCCTACAAGGCGACGACGGCTTATCTCAACACGATCCCGCCCGGCCAGCAGCCCCAGTATCCCGGCGAGCAGGAGTTGGAGCGGCGGCTGGAAGCCTATTTGCGCTGGAACGCCATGGCCATGGTGGTGCTGGCCAATCGCAGCCACTCCGGCATCGGCGGGCACATCGCGACCTATGCGTCGGCGACCACGCTGTACGAGGTCGGATTCAATCATTTCTGGAAGGGCGTGACCGACGAGAATCGCGGTGACATGGTGTTCATCCAGGGCCACGCCTCGCCCGGCATCTATGCGCGCTCTTATCTCGAGGGACGCCTGGACGAAGAGCAGCTCAAGCGCTTCCGGCGCGAGGCGACGGGCCCGGGGCTTTCGTCCTACCCGCACGCGTGGCTGATGCCCGATTACTGGCAGTTCCCCACAGTGTCGATGGGGCTGGGCCCGATCCAGGCCGTGTATCAGGCGCGTTTCATGCGCTACCTGGAGCATCGCGGCTTGGTCGAGTCCTCCGACCGCAAGATCTGGGCCATGCTCGGCGACGGCGAGATGGACGAACCCGAGTCGCGGGCCGGTATAGAACTCGCCGCGCGCGAGGGGCTCGATAACCTGATCTACGTGATCAACTGCAATTTGCAGCGCCTGGACGGCCCGGTGCGCGGCAACGGCAAGATCATCCAGGAGCTCGAAGGCGTGTTCCGCGGCGCCGGCTGGAACGTCATCAAGGTGGTGTGGGGCTCGCGCTGGGATCCCCTGCTCGCCCAGGACACCAAGGGCCTGCTGCGCAAGCGCATGGAAGAGTGCGTGGACGGCGAGTACCAGAAGTTCAAGTCGCGCGACGGTGCCTACGTGCGCGAGAAGTTCTTCGGTAAGTACCCGGAACTCAAGGCGATGGTCGCGAACATGAGCGACGAGGAAGTCTGGCACCTGAACCGCGGCGGCAACGACGCGGTGAAGATTTTCGCCGCCTACCAGCGCGCCGTGGAGACCAGCAACGGCAAGCCGACCGTGATCCTGGTTAAGACGATCAAGGGCTACGGCATGGGTCAGGTCGGGCAGGGGCGCAACACGGCGCACCAGACGAAGAAGCTCTCCAACGACGACCTGCGCGAATTCCGCGACCGTTTCAACATTCCGGTCAGCGACGACGCGATCGAAGATCTGCCGTTCTGCAAGCCGGCCGCGGACAGCCCGGAAATGAAATACCTGCATGAGCGGCGCAAGGCACTGGGCGGCCATCTGCCGGCACGCATCGACAAGGCGCCGCCGGTGAAGCTGCCGGAGTGGGATCGGTTCGACGTTTTGACCAAGGGCAGCGACGAGCGCGAGATTTCCACCACGATGGCCCTGGTACGGTTGCTCACCGCCTTCACGCGCGACGAGGAATTCGGCAAGCACATCGTGCCGATCGTGCCCGACGAGGCGCGCACCTTCGGGATGGAAGGCCTGTTCCGCCAGCTCGGCATCTACTCCGCCGTAGGCCAGCTCTATGAGCCTGAAGACTCCGACCAGCTGATGCGCTACAAGGAGAGCAAGGACGGGCAGATCCTAGAGGAGGGAATCACCGAGATGGGCTCGCTCGCCTCGTGGGCCGCCGCGGGTACCGCCTACGCCAACCACGGCATCGAGATGATCCCGTTCTTCTTCTTCTATTCTATGTTCGGGTTCCAGCGCTTCGGCGACCTCGCCTGGGCGGCGGGCGACATGCAGACGCGCGGCTTTCTGATCGGCGGCACCGCGGGCCGGACCACGCTCGAGGGCGAGGGGCTGCAGCACGACGACGGGCAGAGCCACGTCTATGCCAGCGTGTTCCCCAACTGCGTCGCCTACGACCCGACCTATGCCTACGAGATCGCGGTGATCGTGCGCGAGGGCATCCGCCGCATGCACGTCGAGCAAGAGCACGTGTTCTTCTACATCACGGCGATGAACGAGAACTACGCGCACCCGCCGATGCCCGAGGGTGTCGAGGACGGCATCATCCGTGGCATGTACAAGCTCGCGAGCACGGGCAAGCACAAGAAGCGCGTGCAGCTTCTTGGCAGCGGCACGATACTGCGCGAGGTGGAAGCAGCGGCCGAGATGCTGGACAAGGAATGGAAGGTGAGCTCCGACACCTGGAGCGTGACCAGTTTCACCGAGCTGCGCCGCGACGGGCTCAACACCCGTCGCGCAAACGTGTTGCATGCTGCGGGCAAACCGGGCAAGAGCTACGTCGAGCAGTGCTTGGAGAAGACCGCGGGACCGGTCATCGCGGCCAGCGACTACGTGAAGCTCTTCGCCGACCAGATCCGCGAGTTCGTGCCGCGCCGGTACGTTACGCTGGGTACGGACGGCTTCGGGCGCAGCGACACGCGCGCCGACCTGCGGCGTTTCTTCGAGGTCGACCGGTATCACGTCGTCGTTCACGCGCTCAAGGCGCTGGCCGACGAGGGTGAGCTGGAGAACAAGGTCGTCGCCGAGGCGATCAAGAAGTACGGCATCGATCCGGACTCGCTGCCGCGCGAGCAGCTGTAAGCGCACCAAAGGAGTAGCGGCATGGCGCAAGAAATCAAGGTACCGAACATCGGCGACTTCGAGGCGGTCGAGGTGATCGACGTGCTGGTGAAGGCGGGCGACAAGGTCGCGAAGGACGATTCGCTGATCACGCTGGAATCGGACAAGGCGGCGATGGATGTGCCCGCGCCGTTCGCGGGCAAGATCACCGCGGTGAAGATCAAGGCGGGCGACAAGGTTTCCGAGGGCGACGTGATCGCCCTGGCCGAGGAAGCCGGTGGTTCCGGAAGCGAGAGCGAAGAGCCGCAGGCATCGAAAGGCGAAGAGAAGGAGGCGCCGGACAAGGCTTCGGCCGAGGCCGGGGAGAAGGGCGGCGGCAAGGCGGATGAGGGTAAGCCCCGAGAGCCGGCACCTGCCCGAAAGCCCGAACCTACCGCTTCCGATGCCCGGCCATCCAGGCGGACGCCGGGTCCGGATACGTCGGCCCCGCCAACCGTCGATCAGGTCTCTATCGTCAAGGCCCATGCCGGACCCAGCGTGCGCAAGTTCGCGCGTGAGCTCGGCGTGGACCTTTCCCGCGTGAGCGGCTCGGGGCGCAAGAACCGAATCACCCACGAGGACGTCAAGGCCTTCGTGAAATCGGCCATGCGCGGCGGCGGCGCGGGCCTGCCGAGCGTGCCCGAGGTCGACTTCTCGCGCTTCGGCGAGATCGAGCATAAGCCGCTCTCGCGCATCAAGCGCATCTCGGGCCCGAGGCTGCAGGCGGCCTGGGTCAACGCACCGCATGTCACGCAGCACGACGAAGCCGACATCACCGTGATGGAGGATGTGCGCCAGGCGATGAAGAAGACGGCCGCCGAACAGAACATCAAGCTCACGCCGCTGGCCTTCTTGGTGCGTGCCGTGGTGCTGGCGCTCAAGGCCATGCCGGACTTCAACGCGTCGCTGGACCCGTCCGGCGAGACACTCATACTCAAGCACTACTACCACATCGGCTTCGCGGTCGATACCGACCAGGGGCTGGTCGTGCCGGTGATCCGCGACGCGGACCAGAAGTCGCTCCTGGAGATTGCCGGGGAGCTGCAGGCGCTCGGCGAAAAGGCACGCGGTGGCAAACTTCGCCGTGAAGACATCGAGGGCGGCTGCTTCTCGATCTCCAGTCTCGGCAGCATCGGCGGCACGGCCTTCACGCCGATCGTGAACGCCCCCGAGGTGGCGATCCTGGGCGTCTCGAAAGCCGAGATGAAGCCGAGATGGAACGGCCACGACTTCGAGCCGCGGTTCATGCTGCCGCTGTCGTTGTCTTACGACCACCGCGTGATCGACGGCGCCATGGCGGCACGTTTCACGCGCCACCTGGCGGAGACGCTGGAAACCCTGCGCGGCCTGGTGGGCTGAGCCCAACCCTTCGGGAGCAATTGATGGCAACTGAGATCAAGGTACCGAATATCGGCGACTTCGAAGGCGTCGAGGTGATTGACGTGCTGGTGAAGGCGGGCGACACCGTTGCGAAGGACGATTCGCTGATCACGCTGGAATCGGACAAGGCGGCGATGGACGTGCCCGCGCCGTTTGCGGGCAAGATCACCGAGGTAAAGATCAAGGCGGGCGACAAGGTCTCCGAGGGAGACGTGATCGCCCTGGCCGAGGAAGCCGGGGATTCCGCAAGCGACGCCAAGCAGCCGGAGCAATCGGAAGGCGAAGAAAAGCCGGTGGAAGCGGCGCGCTCTGACTCGGAGACGAAGGAAGAACAATCCGCACCCGAGCCGCAGCAAACGGCCGAAGAAAGCTCGGTCGCCGAGTCCGGGGGCGGCGCTTCCGACGACGAGACCGAAGCCGCGTTCGAGGCTGCGAAGGAGCAGGCCGATCTGCACTGCGATGTGCTCGTTCTGGGTGCCGGGCCGGGTGGCTACACGGCCGCGTTCCGGGCCGCCGACCTGGGCCGCGAAGTGGTTCTGGTGGAAGCGCGTGAGCGCCTGGGCGGGGTGTGCCTGAACGTGGGCTGCATTCCTTCCAAGGCCTTGCTGCATGCCGCCGAGGTCATCGAGCAGGCGCACGCGATGCAGAGTAACGGCGTCGCGTTCGGAAAACCCAAGATCAACCTCGACGGTGTGCGCGAATTCGAGCAGAACGCCGTGAACAAACTCACCGGCGGGCTCGCGCAGATGGCGAAGCAGCGCAAGGTGACCGTGGTGCATGGTTACGGCCGCTTCACCGGTGCACACACGCTGGAAGTCGGCGAGGGCAAGAAGAAGCAGACGGTCGCCTTCCGCCACGCAATTATTGCTGCGGGCTCGGAACCGGCGCGCCTGCCGGAGCAGCCGGACGATCCGCGCATCATGGATTCAACCGGTGCTCTCGAGCTGGCCGACATTCCGAAGAAATTGCTGGTCGTGGGCGGTGGCATCATCGGCCTGGAGATGGCCCAGGTCTATGCCGCACTCGGGTCGCAGGTCACCGTGGTCGAGCTGACCGACGGGCTCATGCCGGGCACGGACCGTGACTTGGTGCGCGTCTACCAGAAGCAGGCCGCGGATCAGTTCGAGGCGGTCCATCTGAAGACCGGCGTCAAGGAGCTCAAGCCTCAGAAAAACGGCATTCATGCGAAGTGCGAAGGGCCCGACGGCGAATGGGGCGGGATCTACGACCGCGTGCTGGTGGCCATCGGCCGCCGTGCCAACGGCAAGGCGATCGGCGCCGAGGCCGCGGGCGTGTCGGTCAACGAGCGCGGCCTGGTAACGGTCGACAGTCAGATGCGCACCAACGTCAGCCACATTTTCGCCATCGGCGATATTGTCGGGCAGCCCATGCTCGCGCACAAGGCGAGCCACGAGGGCAAGGTCGCGGCCGAGGCGGCCTGCGGCGAGCGCAGTCATTTCGACGTGCGCGCCATTCCCTCGGTGGCCTATACGCACCCGGAGGTCGCCTGGGCTGGCGTCACCGAAACTGAGGCGAAAGGAAAGGGCATCGGCGTCGAGAAGGCGGTGTTCCCCTGGCAGGCCAACGGCCGCGCACTCACGCTAGGCGTGGCGTCGGGCACGACCAAGCTCCTCTTCGACAAGGACAACGGCCGTATCGTCGGTGCCGGTATCGTAGGTCCCAATGCGGGCGAGCTGATTGCCGAACTGGTGCTTGCGATCGAGATGGGCTGTGACGCCGAGGACATCGCGCTCTCCATCCATCCGCACCCGACGCTCTCCGAGAGCGTGGGCATGGCGGCGGAGATCGCGGCCGGCACCATAACCGACCTCTACCTGCCGAAAAAGAGCTGATTTCGAAAATTCCAGCCTATTCCGTCATTCCGGGCTTGATCCGAAATCCAGTCAAAATATGCATTCCGGCTTTCGCCGGGATGCTTCGTTATTGGCTTTTCCGGCGGCCTGGCTTTTGTTTCGCCAGGACTTGCCAAAAGCATCGTGCCGTAAGTTGCCACCCGAAGGCCAATGGCCTTGAGGCTTACCTGCGATGCTCGTTAGCGGCGGGTCTGGTGGCAACTCGGACTACGCCGCATGCGGCGCCACCCTCTTAGCCGCTGCGGGCTGCGTTTTTTCGGCGCGCCTTAATGGGACACGCGAAAGGACGTGTGTGGGCTGGTTGTTTCACGCCTCAGGCGCCTGCTGTCGCCCGTCCTGAGCTAGACGAAGGGCAGGAAGCAAGTCCGTCAAGGCACTATGGCAAGGAAAACCGTCCACTAAAATGCCAAATAGGCCGCAAGGTTTGAATGCCCGGGAAAGTAGAAGTAGGGGCGCTCATTTAGAGCGCCCCTAGGTGTTTTTTATTTCGTTTATGCAAAAATTTACTCTGGTACTTCAACCACTTTAATCGGGACCCATTCATAACCAACAATTACGCCATTTACGACGACTGGCTCTGACACCCAGGTGATCGTTACAACCCATCCTCCCTGTGGCGGATAGGTTATCGTGCCTTTGCCGCCTTTACCGGGATCTGCGGTGGGCGGGGGGTCTTTCGACGGATCCGGGTAGCCGTTTGTGCATCCATCCGGTTGCGCGCTTGATGAGGAATTTGAAGAGATTTTTGGCCTTGGAGTCGGGCAGCTAGTGTCAGTGGTCACATAATTGTTCTTTTGCAAAGTTGACCAAGCAACTGGTTGCTCGTTGCTTGGATGTATTCGTGTTGCCTTATATGCTGTAATCTTCCACCCTGCTTGGCCATACATGTAAGTAAGCCCATATCGCCAATTCCCTTCCGATATGCTGATAATGTTTGAACTTCCGACAGAAGTGGGTGTGAATGCAGGCTGTTGGAATTGACTTGCTGGTTGGGGGAAATCGGGGTTTACCAATGTTTTGCTTAATGCAGCGGCATTTGCCGTCGTTGCGGTGCCTGCGAGCAGGGTGAACGCGAACAGATACGCTGGATTGAGTGACTTCATCATCTTCATTTTTCTAATTTCCAGAATGAAAATGCCTTTGAAGCGTATCAAATTTTTTTCTAGCGTCAATTTTGGGCTTTGCACCGGCATTTTCGCTGGTATATTAACCATCATGCGTTGCAATTCCGCACACGATATATAGTGCGATAGTGAAAAGTTAGAATTTTTTGCCCTTTTGCTATTTCAATCAATATTTTATGATCGAATATCCCGACTTAGCGGAACTTGCCCGCGGCACTATGTGACTGGGCCCCGGCCTTCGCCGGGGCGACGATCAGGGCATTAAGAAATCCCCTGATCATTGGCCAGGATGCGCGTTGATCCAGACTGTCTATAATTCCGTTTGTCCGCACCGCAGGCGCACCAGAGGAAACAAGTATGGCGGCATTTATCGGTTTCGTGCTGGGCAATTTCACGCTCAGCTTTTTCGTCATCGGGCTCATTTTCTCGGCCACCGCGTTGGCGATGGCCCGGGGCCCGCGCACGGTGCCCGTCATCGTCGAGGCGCTGCTGCGCTGGTTCCTGTTCTTCAGCATCGGCTGCAGCTTTTTCTATAACTTCGTGATGCATGTGTTTTTCGCCGACATGGCTGCGCATTTCATCGGCTGGGCGAACAGCCCCTTCCAGTACGAAGTCGGATTCGCAAGTCTCGGGTTTGCATTGGTGGGTTTTTTCGCTTTCCGCGGCAGCCCGGGATTCCGTATGGCGGCGATCCTCGGACCAGCAGGGTTTTTGTGGGGCGCGGCGGGCGGCCATGTGTACCAAATGATCGTCGCGCACAATTTCGCGCCCGGCAACGCCGGCGTCATCTTCTGGACCGACATCCTGATCCCGCTCGCGGGCTTCGTGCTGCTGTACCTGCAACGCCGGCAGCGGCCGTTTTGACGGTCAGTGGCGAAGCGGCCGGTATAATCCTGCCATCGCCACGCACCGTGAACCATGACTGACAAGCCGGAACATCCCGATTTCGCCGAACTTGCCCGCGGCACCGACGACATCCTCAAGCGCGATGAACTGAACGAGCGCCTGGAGAGCGGCCGCAGACTTGTCATCAAGGCGGGCTTCGATCCGACGGCGCCCGATCTGCATCTGGGCCATACAGTCCTGCTGAACAAGATGCGCCAGTTCCAGGAGCGCGGCCACGAAGTCGTATTCCTGATAGGCGACTTCACCGGCATGATCGGCGACCCGTCGGGCCGCAGTGCGACGCGGCCCACGCTGACGCGCGATGAGTTGCAGGAAAACGCGCAGACTTATGCCGAACAGGTGGGCAAAATCCTAGACCTGGACAAGACGCGTGTTGCTTTCAACAGCGAATGGCTGGGCAAGCTCGATGCCGCCGACATGATCCGGCTTGCGGGGCAAATGACGGTGGCGCGCATGCTCGAGCGCGACGACTTCGAGAAGCGCTACAAGGCGGGCGACCCGATTTCGGTACACGAATTCATGTACCCGCTCGTTCAGGGTTACGACTCCGTGCATTTGCACGCGGACGTCGAGCTTGGTGGCACCGACCAGCGTTTCAATTTGCTGGTGGGGCGCCAGTTGCAGAATGTGTACGGGCAAAAACCGCAAGTCGTCATGACGATGCCGCTCCTCGAGGGCCTGGACGGCGTGCAGAAGATGTCCAAGTCCTACGGCAACGCCATTGGACTTACCGAGCCGCCGGAAGAGATGTTCGGCAAGGTCATGTCCGTCTCCGACGAGATGATGTGGCGCTACTTCGAGTTGCTTTCATTCCGTCCCCTGACGGAGTTGGAGAACTTGCGCAAGGATGTGGCTTCTGGCGCGAACCCGCGCGACATCAAGTTCGAGCTCGCGGAAGAGTTGACGGCGCGCTTCCACGGTCAGTCTGCGGCGAAGAAGGCTCACGAGGCGTTCGTTGCGCGGTTCGCGCAGGGCAAGATTCCGGACGAGATGCCCGAGGTCGAACTGGACGCCGGGTTGAACATGCCGGCACTGCTCAAGGCCGCCGGTCTGGTGCCGAGCGCCAGCGAAGCCAACCGCATGCTCAAGCAGGGCGCCGTGAAGATCGATGGCGAGCGCGTCACCGACCGCGACCAGGTGCTCGCGGTAGGCACCTACGTCGTGCAGGTCGGCAAGCGCCGCTTCGCCAGGGTTGATGTTACTGGCTAGCTTTTCCAGCCTTTGGCGCCACGGGCTTGGCGCGTGGACTGTCCGATACCAGCCGTGACGTCATGTCTTTGAGGTGTAGCGTCGACACGTCGGACTTCGTCGTCAACCATTGTTTTGCGCTTTCATTCGCGTATTCTTTAAGCCTGATTCGTTCTCGCTGAATGCCTTTTAATGCGACTCGATCATTCTTGATTGATGGCGTCCAGGTCACCACAATGCTTGATGCATGCCGTTTTGTGCCAAGTGGCCGGGCGCCTCCGAAAAGAATCTTTTCGCTGGTTACTTTTGTTCCCGAATTAAAAACATGTCCTCCCTTGAGTAGCAGGGCGGAGGCTGGGAGCATTTTCAAGTTGATCGTGAAAGCCAAGGATTGTTTGTCCCTCTCCGCTTCGGCCTTGGTCGGGCCGTACAGGCATAGCTTTCCATTTCCAAGAGCGATTACACCATAGGGGTTGAACCCATCCGTGTAGCGATAGCGGCTTGCCCTTATAGCATGAAGTTTTTGGTCCAGACGGACAACGATTGCTGCGGATTCACCACTAGGCATTGTTTCGGATGCAATTATTGCGGGACCGGTGGCTAAGTTGACCAAGCCAACTGGGATTTCATCCCCCCGAATATGGAGAACCGGCGCTTTTTTTACCTTCCCTTTGGGGCCGAAATCGAAGAGAACCATGTCATGCAACACCTTATTGAATCCGACGCCTAATATGTCACCATTTTTCAGTTCGATAATGTCGTTGATGAGTGTTAATTCGTTACGGCTTCTTACGGCGGAGAACCACACTTCTTTGCCGGTGGAATTGATTCGTAACACGATGCCGTACCATTTTCCCCCAACGCGGTTAGATCCCGATAGTGCGTAACCACCATCAGAGAGGCGAATTCCGGCGGTGAAGGCACTCCACAATTCGGTCAGATTCTGATTCAAGGTGCCACCCCATTGTGGCATGCCGTCGGCATCGATCTTTTCGAATGAGGGCTTAATGGGAAACTTGGAATTGTTGGTCATTAGAGAATTCCCATACAAGAGCGCGCCCCCATCGCTGGTAGGAACCATCCCCAGGGTGTTGTAGTAATTTCCCCCTATCTGATAGGTTCGGGCCCAAAGCACGGTATCTCTCGGGGTCGTGCGTATCACCATCGAATCGAATTGGCTCTTCGCGGAATCCTCTTTATTTTCCTTGAAAGTGTTTCCGCTGTAGACGCAAGACTGGTCTGCATGACAGGTCACGTGATCCAGCGCTTGTTCATTGGCGCCATAAAAATAATCCATTTTCATGCCGGACTCGATATCCGCTTTATCTGAAACTGGAATCAATGTGATGTGAGCCGAAAGCGGAGTTTTCTGTGTGGATGCACACCCCGTTAACAATGCGGCGAGCAAAGCCGGCAGGATGAAAAACAATTTCCCCGTGTTCATAAACACTCCCTATGGTGTCGGCGATAGGTTGATTTTTGGTAAATATTTTAAATTCTTGCGCCAATTATGCACAGAGAGAGCGTGGTGTCCAGGAAAGAGCAGTCTTACCCGTCTTTTAAAGCGGCGTCGCGCACGGCTGCGGCGACTGTGGCGTGGACGGATTTGTCGAGCACCTGCGGCAGCAGTTCGTTGGGCGGTGCCAATTCTGCCAGGGTGTGCGCAGCAGCGAGGTACATGGCGTCGGTAAAACGTTTGGCCCGCGCATCGAGGGCGCCGCGGAACAGGGCGGGGAATCCGAGTGCGTTGTTTACGCTGCGTCCGTCGGTCGCGAACGCTGCGCCGCGTGCGAGTGCAGCGCTGGGTTCGATTTCGGATTCCGGATTGGACAGGGCGAATATGATTTGTCCCGCGCGGACTTGCTCGGGCTTGATCAGATTCTTGACCCCGGTCGTAGCAATCACGATATCGGCTTCCTGCATCAGCTCGCCCAGGCTGTTGCAGCCGTGCCCGCCCAGATCCTCCAGACGTTTGACTGCGGTGTCGCGCAAGTCGGTGCCGATCACCCGCTTGGCACCGTTATTGATCAACAACCGGGCAATGCCGAGTCCGGCGGCTCCCAAGCCGACGTGACCGATGACCGAGTCGTTGAGTGTGCGTCCGACGCGGTAAGCGGCGGTCAGGAGCGCGCCCAAGGTGACCACCGCCGTACCGTGCTGGTCGTCCTGCATGACCGGTTTGTCCAGTGTTTCGGCCAGGGTGTCTTCGATTTCGAAGCATTCCGGCGCGGCAATGTCTTCGAGATGAATAGCCCCAAACGACGGTGCGATGGCCTGCACGGTGGCGATCACTCTCTTGGGATCAGTCTCGTTGAGCAGGATGGGCACACCCGATATGCCGACGAACCGGGAGTAGATCATGGCCTTGCCTTCCATGACCGGCAGGCCGGGGACGGCGCCGATGGGGCCCAGGCCGAGAATCGCGGTGCCGTTGGTGATGATGCCGACGGTGTTCCCGATGTTGGTGTATTCCCAGACTTTTTCCGGGTCTTCCTGGATGGCGAGGCAGACGCGCGCCACGCCCGGGGTATACAGATCGCGCAACTGCTGCGTCGAATCCAGCGGCACCTTGGCCACGGTCTCGATCTTGCCGCCGCGATGGCGGTCGAATACGCGGTCGGAGCGTCCCAGTAGCCTCGCGTAAGGCAGTTCCTGCAAGCTTTTATTGAGTTTTTTGCTGCCTTCCTCGTCGAGTTCGACGGTGACTTCCCAGATGCTCCTGTCCTGATCGCGCCGCACCAGCGTGATGTGGTCGATCAGCGTGCCGCACTCGCCGATGGCCGTCAGTACGCGGCCAAGGTTGCCCGGCTTGTGCTGAGATTCTATGAGCAGTATTTCGGGTATCTGCATCGTCTTACTCGTGCCTGTACGGCCTATTGTAGCTAGGCCTGTGGTACGAACGCCACGTTTGGAGTGCCGTTGGAGGCGGATTGTCAGCTTGCAGAGGAGTCCCCGGCGGCGAATCGCTCGAGCGTGTCGACGACTTCCTCGCTGGTGATGAGCGACATGGCTCCCGGATCGCGCACACGTGTGCCCCAGGGCACTTCCTCGACGCTCTTGTCGAGAAACTGGCGTACCGCCTCCGGGTAACGGTTAATGCGCCATTGCTGGCTGAGGTAGGGCCCGGCGCGATCCGGGTTGGTGGTGGCATAGAGGCCGATGACCGGCGTACCGACGGCCGTGGCCATGTGCACGGGTCCCGAATCGGGGGACATCAATACCTTGGCTCGTTGGATCAATGCCAGCAGTTCCTTCAGGTTGGTCTGCCCTTGCAGGTTGGTAACGGGAACCGTGCTTGTCTTCACAATGGTCGCGGCGGCTTCAGCTTCAGCTTCACTGGGGCCACCGGTCACTATTACTTGCCAGTCGAGTTCGTTCGCAGCAAAATCGGCCACTGGTGCATAGCGTTCATAGGGCCAGTTGCGCCAGTTCCGGAACCGGGCATTGGCGCACGGGCTGATCAGCAGGATCGGACGGTCATCGTGGATCAGCGCATGGGCTCGCTCGGCGGCCGCTTCGGGTACCGGGATGTTCCATTCCAGACACTTGTTCTCGATGCCCAGTGCGCGGGCAAAGCCGAAAAAGCTGTCCATCACATGCTCGTTCGGGACGTGCGGGATACGATGATTCGTAAACAGCCACTGGTAATCGTGCGCCCGTTCGCGGTCGAATCCGAGGCGGATTGGTGCACGCAGGCAGCGGCTTGCCATGCTGGAACGCAGAGACATTTGCATGTGCAGGAGCAGGTCAAAGCGGTGTCTCCGCAGCCGTCTGCGCAGATCCCGATAAGCGCGCCAGCCGTCGGACTTGTCGAAGACGATGAAATCTATCCCGGGGACATCACCGATCAGTTCAGCTTCGAGTTTGCCGATAATCCAGCTAAAGTGTGTCTGCGGCCAGGCACGCCGCAGCGTCTGAACGACGGGCAGGGTGTGGCACGCGTCGCCCACTGCAGAGAGGCGCAGTATGGCCACTTCCCGTGGTGGTGTCGTGAATTCGAGGACGGACATGCGGATCAGTACGACGACAATTGAACAAGGCTTCATCCTAGCCGATGCGACATTATCCCCCGAACCGTCCTGGTTCGATCCGGCCCATTGGCGATCACTCGGCGAAGGCAAACCGCTGGGCCGTGGCCGCGGAACCGCATTCAGTGCCGGGTCGGAGGGACAATGGGTGCTGCGGCATTTCCGCCGGGGCGGAGTGCCCGGACGCCTGGTCAGCGATCGTTATGTCTGGCTCGGAAAGGCGCTAAGCAGGCCCGTGCATGAATTCCGGGTATTGATGGATCTCGCAGATGCCGGTGCACCGGTCCCTCGTCCGGTTGCGGCGCAGGTCCAACGTTCGGGCCCGTTTTACACGGGCGACATTCTCGTCGAGCGGGTGCGGGATGCGGCCACGCTGACGGAATTGGCGCCCGGGCTGGAAAATGCACGCTGGGCAGACATAGGCCGTGCCATACGTCGTTTCCACCAAGCCGGCGGCTGGCACGCGGACCTCAATGCCAACAACATTCTCATCCCGCCGGATCGCATAGTCATCATTGACCTGGACCGCGGGCGCAGCGGCTGCGCGAACCGCAGCAGGCAGCGGGCCAATCTCTCGCGCCTGCTCCGCTCGTTGAAAAAATTGCAGCTAATGCCCGCCGCCGAGCAGGGCTGGCGGGCATTGCTGGAAGCCTACCAGGCAGCCGATGGCGCCTAGTGGCTGTTGGCGGCCACGCTTTTTGAATCAGGGCCGATGTACTTGTTTAGGAACGCAAGCAGTTTGGTATACGCCTCAACCCGGTGGTCTACCTTGTAGAAGCCGTGGCCCTCGCGTGGGAAGTACACGGTTTCCAGCGGGGTGCCGTGCTTTTTAATGGCTTCGACCATTTCGTCGTACCCTTTAACCGGGGCTTTGGGGTCCTGTCCTCCGTGCATCAGAAGTACCGGAGCCTTCAGGGACGCAACCTGATATACCGGGGAAAACTTCTTCAGCTGCGCATTGCTGCTACCTAGAATGTCGTGCAAATACAGTCTGCCTGCTGCATTACTGGCGAAGACGTCTTTTCGGCTTTTTATCACGAACAGGTCGTATACGCCCGAGTAGCCGATCGCGCATTTGTATAATCCGGGGAACAGTTCAGCGCTCATGAGCGCCGAATAACCGCCATAGCTACCGCCGTAGATGCAGATCTTGTTCGGGTTCGCTATCCCTTGTTTGATGGCCCACTTGGTGCCGTCAGCTACGTCGTCCTGCATCGTGTCTCCCCAGTGGCGTATGCCCAGGGAATAGAACTTGTACCCGTAACCGCCCGAGCCGCGATAATTGACTTGCAGGACTGCGTAACCGCGGCTGGCGAAAAGCTGCACTTCCGGATCGTAGCCCCAGTGATCGCGTATGCCGTACGGTCCGCCATGGACGTCGACCACCATGGGCAGGTTCTTGCCACTGGACTTGTAAGGAATCGTCAGGTAGCCATGCAACGTGATTCCATCCCGGGCCTTGAACGTAATCGGCCGCATCGGTGACATCTTGGCGGCCTTGATCCATGGTGCCGCCTTGAATAGAAGGGTCAACGACAACTTAGGCTTGTGTGAAAAGAGATAATATTCTCCGGGGTTCGTGTCGCTCCAGACTCTCACTATGGATTCCGAACCGTCGCGAGTAGCGCTGGCAATTTCCACCTGTTGTTTCGGGAAGGTTTGTGCCAGCGAGGCTATGTCGCGCATTTTGGGAGAGTTGGGGTCGATGGCGAGAGTTTCGACCTTGCCGGGCATTATCCGAAGGCCGACCAGCTTCTTTCCATCATAGGAATGAATCAAGGCGCCATAGTCCGAGAATGAAGTGCCGCCGACATCGACCGTTTTATTGGCATAGATGAGCTTCTCGGATTTTTTGGCGGGATCATCGCTCAAAAGAGCCCGTGTTTCGTTTTTGTTGTTAATGTTTTCGGTAACGTAAATCTTTTTATTGTCGGCTGTGAAGTCGATTAGGTTGGGCAGGCTCAATCCAGCCGTATCAACGTAGGTCGGCAACTTGTATTTTTGCCACTTCATTTCACCCTCGGGCCGGTAGAAAGACTCGTCGTCGCCGGTCAATGTGTTGTATCCGAAGGCAAAGCGGACGTCGCCGTTATGGTCGGCCAGCATGGGACCGTTGGTCGGGCTCTCGCCCCGCTTGAAGTAATAACGCGCGCTGTGATGGAGTCCGTTGCTGCCCCGGGTGTCGACCTTGTAGGCGATGGGATTTCCCAATGTGTCCGCCTGGACCAGAATGTAGTTCTTTTTTTGGGGGAGAAGCGACAGATACCCGGCAAATGCTGATTGATTATCCCAAGGCATGAGTCTCACAGGGTTGCCGCCATCCGCATCCACGGCGTAAAGGGCGCCTGTAAGGTAAGGGTGGTCAAAGCCCCCGACGTACGTCTCCGTTTCGGCGGCTATGCGTTCATTGTTGACCCAAAAGACCGGGCCGAACATCTTGTAATTCCGCAGCGTGAAGTTGTTCAGCAGCTTGGGTTTGCCCTTTAGGATCGACGTGGTGTTAAAAATCGCCAGCGTATATCGGTTGGGATGTTTGGCCGAAGATGACACGACGGCCAGGTACTTGCCCGATGGCGATAGCTGGACCTGCTGGAATTGCCTGTGCCGGACGAAGTCCTTCACCGGCAAATTTCTTCCCCATGCCGACGTTGCCGTGAAAGCAGCCAGTAGCAACACAGCGGAAAAAGCACGCGTCATGATGACTCCCATTGGTGTTTTGTGTTTAGGGGTCGAATACTACCGCAACCGGACGCCAAATCCCAAGCGATCCGGGAATCTCAGAATCCGCTTTGTTTCATCGTGAAGATGGCGTCACGTCGTGCGGCGATAAGCGTGCCGGGAGGGGCATAGCGGTTGACGTACCTCACAACGCCGCGGGCGATGGCTGCGGCTATGTGTGATCTGAACTTGTTCGAGCCCAACTGTCTTTCCTCGCGGCGGTTGGAAATGAAGGCCGTTTCGACGAGGATCGAGGGGATGTCGGGAGACTTGAGTACGACGAATGCTGCGCGCTCCACCTCGTCGCTATGCAGTGGCACGACGTCGTTGATGCGTCCCATGACGTCGCGCGCCAGGAACATGCTGCGGCTGATGCTGCCGCGCTGTGCGAGTTTGAGAATGGTGTCACGCACGACGGGCTGCTCGTCTGCCAGGTTGACGCCGGCCACACGATCCGCCGAGTTTTCGCTTGCGGCCAGAATGCGGGCGGCTACGCTCGATGCGCCATGTTCCGATAAGGCGTAGACCGTGGAACCTTTCGGCGTATGGTACGGAGAAGAATCGGCGTGGATCGAAATGAACAGATCGGCATGGTGCTCGTGGGCGATACGACGCCTTTGCGCTAATCCGACGTAATAGTCGCCGGTACGCGTCAGGACGGGTTTGATGCCTTTGACCTTTGATAGATACTTGTAGAGGTTGCGCGCGATTTTCAGGGTGACGTTCTTTTCTTCGAGTCCATTGGGTCCGATTGCGCCGGAGTCGTGCCCTCCGTGGCCCGGGTCGATGGCTATGACCACATCGCGCAAGCGGGAAGGCTGCGCGGTGTTCGCCGTAATCAAAGGCTTGTCGGTAGTCGGCGTTTCGGAGACAGAGTGATTGCCGACCAGCTCCAGTACGAGTTGCGCTCCCTTTTTGTTCTGCCGCAGGAAGGTTCGCGGCGTGGCTTCACGGCGCAGGTCAAAAACCAGCCGCTCGCCGTTGCCTTCGAAGCGGGGCGCGTAACGAATCCCGCTGATCAGCGAGTTGCCTTTGGCTGAAGGGTTGAGGTTGTCGGCAAGCTGGGCGTTGAGCAGATCGAGCACTATGCGTGCCGGATGATTGAGCGTGAATACGCGGTAATCGAGATTGGCCGGTACCTCCAGGATGGCTCTGGCGCCCTGGCCATTCTGGACCAACCGGAACTCGCTGACGTCGGCTGCCCGGGCCTGTTGTCCACCCGGCACAAGGCCTGCCGCGGCGAGGGCCAGCATCAGCATCCACAGGATGTAGTCAGCGCGGAAACAACCGCTTATGAGTTTTTTCACCCATCCGCTCCTACCCCACTGTTTGAATCATGGCGTAAAAAGAACCAAAAATCAAGAGAAAATTGATATTTTTTAGGCAGATAGCGTATTAAATTAATTTCATGTATCAGAAATCATCTCTAAGATCCCTGCGAATCGGGCTTGGCCCGCACCGGGCGCCGGAACAGCTTGAATCGGTCGTGGCTCCAGAGATACTGGGCGGGTGCCTCGCGAATGCCTTCTTCGAGCACCGCGTTTATTCTCGCGGCATCGGTCTCGTGGTCGCCGGAGGGAAAGTGCTCCAGCGGTGGCAGGATCCGTATGCGGTAATAGCCGTCCCTGGTTCGTTTGACGAAGAAGGGAACGACAGCCGCACCAGTGCTCTGGGCAATGCGCGAAGTGGCCGTGTTCGTTGGCGCCGGGGCGCCGAAGAAAGGTGCAGCGACCCAGCCCTTGCGAACATAAGCCTGGTCGGGCGCATACCAGATGGTGGCGTTGCGCCGCAGGCTTGTGAGCATCTTGCGCAGGTCGCCGCGTTCGATGACCCCCTCCGTGCGGCCGCCTCGCCGGGAGATCATCAGATAGTCGATGACCGCGTTCTTGTGGGGGTGGTACACGGCCATCACCCGATGGTTCATCGCGAGCATGGCTCCGCCCACTTCAAGGGTGGTGAAATGCGCGGTCAGCAGGATTACCCCGTGGCCTTTCTCGCTCGCACGCCGCAGGTGCTCCAGGCCTTCGATCCGCATCCGCGGGCGCAATCGCCAGTCCGGTGCAAACCAGCTGAGCGCGGTTTCCATCAGGCCGATGCCGAGCTCCTCGAAATGCTCGCGGGCGAGTTTTTCGCGCTCTTCCGGAGACAGATCCGGGAAGCAGAGTTCGAGGTTGGTCCGGGTAATGGAGCGCCTGCGATGTGCCAATCGATATGCCAGGCGCCCCACGAGCCGCCCACAGGCGAATTGCAGCTTCCAGGGCAGATAGGGGAGCAGGCCGAAGGGAAGCAACATCAGCCAGGTTGGCCAGTAGCGAGGGGCGAACAGTGTGGATCGGGGCATAGCCGGGAAACTGAAAGATCAGCGGTATTTTAAATGGTGCGGCATCGCGGCAGTTCCCGGACCGGAATCGACGGTATTTCGATTATTCCCCATGCGAGCGGCGTTTTCGCGGATGACACATACGGTCCACCCGGAGGCCGGGTTAATCGGTGGTTTCGTAGTTCCTCTGGAATTGCTTGAATCGGTCGTGGCTCCAGAGGTACTGTTCGGATGCTTCGCGGATGCCTGCCTCCAGGACATTATTGATGCGGGCGGCATCGGCTGCGTGGTCGCCGGACGGGAAATTGTCCAGGGGCGGCAGGATCTTCAGGTGGTAATGACCGTTGGCGAGTCGCTTGATGAAATAGGGCAGCACGGGAGATTCGGAGGCGGCGGCAATGCGCGAGGTACCGGTACTGGTCGGGGCGGGTATGCCGAAAAATGGCGCCTCGACGCCGTGCGGGCCGAAGTAGGCCTGATCAGGCGCGTACCAGGCGATTTCATTCCTGCGCAGGCCGCGTAACAGGGCGCGCAGGTTCCCATTCGGGATCATGGGGCCGATATGCGCAGTCCGCCGCTTGAGCATCAGGTGGTTGATGACCGGGTTCTCGTGTGGACGGTAAGAGACGATGATGGGATGCTGCATGGCGAGCAGGCGGCAACCGAGTTCGGCCATGGTGAAGTGCGCCGAGAGGATGATGACGCCGCGGCCTTCTTCCTTGGCTTTGCGGAGGTGTTCCAGGCCTTCGAGCTGCACGCGTGAACGCAGCCGCCAATCGGGTGCCCACCAGCACAGCGCGGTTTCGGTGAGGCCGATGCCCAGCGCCTCGAAATGTTTGCGCGTAAGCCGTTCACGCTCCGCTTCGCTCAGTTCCGGGAAACAGCGGGCCAGGTTGGCCTCCGTGATCGTGCGGCGACGACGCGCCAGCCGATGTGCCAGGCGGCCGAGCAGGCGGCCGCAGGCATACTGCACGTGCCAGGGCAAAAAAGGCAGCACGGTGAATGGCATCACCATCAGCCAGGTAGGCCAGTAGCGGGGAGCGAACAGGGCGAGCGGCGGCATTTGAAGCGATGGGTGGTTCCGGCGGCATTCTACTAAGGAACCTCTGATCTATTCATCCGTGGATCGCGT
>CAZPJI010000007.1:0-3521 GCA_964586925.1 uncultured Gammaproteobacteria bacterium | reverse complement strand
GCAGCGCACACAGTAAACTAGGCGGCAATTGCGACACAGGCTGCGCCGATCATGCAAAGCAGCGTTCCCGAATTTAATGGACACCGCATCCTCGTCGCAGGCGATGTGATGCTGGACCGCTACTGGACCGGCGCCACCGAGCGTGTGTCGCCCGAAGCACCGGTACCTGTGGTCCATGTCGGGACGCACGAGGAGCGTCCGGGCGGTGCGGCAAACGTTGCCATGAACCTGGCCACGTTGGGCGCCGATGTCGACCTGCTGGGTTTGGTGGGTGCCGATGCGGAGGCAGAGCGCCTGGGCGACATGCTGAGTGCCGCGGGTATCGGTAATGCATTGATACAGAGAGAGGGGATGCCCACGGTTACCAAGTTGAGGGTGCTGTCGCGGCACCAGCAGCTATTGCGCCTGGACTTCGAAAACGGTTTCGATACAGACGCTGCGGCCGCCCTGGGCGAGCGTTTCGAATCCTTGCTGAAAGGTGTCTCACTGGTTATCGCCTCGGATTACGCCAAGGGCGCGCTGGCCGATATTCAGCGATTGATTGCGGCGGCCTCCAGGGTGAACATTCCGTTGCTGGTCGATCCCAAGGGGCGGGATTTCACGCGCTACCGGGGAGCCTGGGCATTGACCCCGAATCGCGCCGAATTCGAGTCGGTAGTCGGTCGTTGCAAGAATGACGTAGAGTTGGTCGAACGTGCCGAAAACCTGCGCGCGGACTTGGGACTGCATGCGCTCCTGATAACCCGGAGCGAAGAAGGCATGAGCCTGATTACCGAGGGGCAGGCGCCCGTCCACCTGCCGACCCAGGCTCAGGAAGTGGCCGATGTCACGGGGGCCGGGGACACGGTGATTGCCACTTTCGGCGCCGCGCTCGCCGCCGGGTTGGCGCCTGCGGAAGCGGCCGCGTTGGCGAACGTGGCGGCCGGCATCGTGGTGGCTCGGGTGGGTGCGGCCAGCGTGCGCCCGATCGAGCTCAAGCTGGCCCTGCATGCGCATGGCCGCGGCCCGGTCGAGGAACCGGTGCTGATGAGTCTCGTGGAGCATGCCCGGGAGCGTGGCGAGCGCATCGTAATGACCAACGGTTGTTTTGACCTGCTGCATGCCGGTCACGTGCGCTACCTTACCGAGGCCCGTGCCCTTGGCGATCGGTTGATCGTGGCCGTCAACGACGACGAATCCGTGCGTCGGCTCAAGGGTTCGTCTCGTCCCGTCGTTACGCTCGAGGATCGCATGTCGGTACTTTCCGCGTTGAGCGATGTGGATTGGGTGGTGCCGTTTTCCGAGGACACGCCGGCGCGGCTGATCGAGGCCGTGCTGCCTGATGTTCTAGTGAAGGGCGGCGATTACGAACCGGATGACATTGCCGGCAGCGAAGCGGTGCGGCGGACCGGAGGCGAGGTACGTGTGCTTCCGTTATTGGAAGGGCGTTCCACCTCCTCGCTGATCCAGCGGATCCAAGATACGCGGTGACATTGCCGCGCTTCATCTACACGACGGTGCTGCGTCTGAGCAGTCCGTTTCTCATGTTTCATCTCATGCGCCGCGCACGGCGCCAGGCGGGGACTGCCGATGATTGGCGTGCGCGCCGCGGATATGCGGCGGAGGACAGGCGCTCTCCGATCTGGCTGCACGGCGCCTCGGCCGGCGAGATTCAGTCGCTGGCGCCCCTGGCCGCACTTCTACAACGCGATTATCCTTTGCGAATGAGTGCCTTTACCGCGACGGGACGGGCGCGGGCGTCAAAACTTCTACCCGGTATTGATGTGGATCTGTCGCCGCTGGATTTGCCCGGTGCCTGGCGGCGCTACCTGTCGCGTGTCCGTCCACGCTTTGCCGTTATCGCGGAGACCGAGCTCTGGCCTAATCTGCTGGCTGCCGCTCGTGCGCGTGGATTGCCGGTGTGGCTGGTGAGCGCGCGCATGAGTGCTTCGACGGAGCGGCGGCTGCAGCATTTTCCCGCCACGGCACGGGAATTGGTGGGAGGCTTGGACGGCGTATTGGCGCAGAGCGAGGCGGACCTTGAACGTTTCGTGCGTCTGGGGCTTCCTGCCGGACAGGGCAAAGTGACAGGCAGCCTGAAGCAGGCACTGTTGATACCGGACGCCGTGCGTGAACGAGGCGAGCATCTCCGTAGCACCTGTTTGCCCGGGCGCCCGGTATGGGTTGCAGGTTCGGTGCGTGGCGGTGAGGAGGGTGCCATAGCGGAAGCCGTGTCGATCGTTCGCCGGCGTCACCCCGACGCTACTGCAATTGTCGTACCACGCCACCCGGAGACTGCCGACGGTTTCAGGGGAGCGCTGAGCTTGGCGGGGCAGGTGGCATTGCCTGCCGAGGTGCTTGACGGAGATGAGCCAGTACCGCCGGGTGCGACGTTAGTCGTCGATCGTGTGGGCGTATTGCTGGAGTTATACGCGGCAGCCGATGTGGCCTTCGTGGGAGGCACTTTGTCGCCAATAGGCGGGCATAACGTGCTGGAACCGGCCCTATTGGGACGGCCGGTGCTGGTCGGCCCCAGTATGGACAACGTCCGGAGCGACGTCGATCGTTTGAAGGCTGCGGGCGCGTTGACCCTAGTACGCAATGGCGCTGAACTCGGGGAAGAGCTTGCTCTGTTGTTCGACGATGCCGGGAAGAGAGCCGACATGGGTCGCGCTGGTGTAGCTGAGGCGTCCGACGATGCTGCTTTAAAGGCAACGCTCGAAGTGTTGTATGCCGAGTTGCAAAAAAAGAAGCTGGACCGGTAGTACCGGCCCAGCTCTCATTCAATTGCTTTAATCAGTTACCGCTGGTCGTGGCAGCCGGCATGGCCTCGGTTGTTCCCGGTGCCGGTGCCTCGCTGCCGGCTGGCGCCAGCCAGCTATTCAATTGCTGGATGTCTTTCTGGTCCAGCGTACCGGCGGCCTGCTCGAGTTGCAGCACCGCGACCATGTAGTTGTAGCGTGCGCTGTAGTAAGCCTTTTGGGAATCCAGGAGGGTCTTGCGCGCCGTGAGCACGTCCAGCGTGGTGCGCGTACCGACCTTGAGCCCGGCTTCCGTGGCCTGGAGCGAGACGCGCGAGGCCTCGACGCTCTGGTGGTTGGCCTTGACGCTGGCGATGCCCGAGAGCACAGCGAGGTAGGCATTGCGCACCTGCTGTTCCACGCTGCGGCGCTGCGAGATTTCTTTCGCCATGGCTGCATCGGCTTGGTACTGGTACTGCTTCACGGTTGCACGCGTCGCGCCGCCACTGAAGATGTTCCAGCTCAACTGCAAGGCAATCTGGTTGTTGGAGTTGTTACTTTGATCCGGGTATTCGCCGTTGAACGAGTTGGAGCCGTGGCCGGTGGTGGAATTGCGCATGTGCTGCAGGACGAGGTTGAGCGAGGGCAGGTAGCCGGCCTGCTGCTGGGATACCTGTGATTGCGCCGACTTCTGCGCCTGCTGCGCCGCCGCCAGCGCCGGGTTGTTCTGCATGGCTTGGCGGACCCAGTCGCTCGCATTTTCCGGCTGCGGCGCGTTCAGGGGCAATTGCGCGCGCGGCG